>JAJFHD010000129.1 GCA_021775805.1 Alphaproteobacteria bacterium
GAGGCGATATAGAGCTGAAAGATCGACCAGATGAAGGCGATCGTGGGGATCAGCTTGCGCTGCCAACCGACCGGCGCGCGGCCCCCGGAATCAACGGCGGCGGCAAGTTCCTCGGCGGCGCTCGCGCCGGTTTCGGTATGAGCCATGGGACGCCCCCAATACGGGCTTTCTCGCGCGCAAAGCCTATTAGTTTATAATACTCACCCTAAAATAATGGGCGTGCTCGGAAAACAAAACTGGAACCGGCGGGAAGATCTGGATCTTCCCGCCGCCGGGCTTGGTTATTTCCAACCCTTTTCCTTGTAGTACTTCAACGCGCCGGGATGCAGCGGCGCCGACAGGCCATCGGAAATCATCTCTTTTTCGCTGAGATGCGCGAAGGCCGGGTGCAGTTTCCTGAAGGCGTCGAAATTCTCGAACACCGCCTTGACGACGACATAGACGACCTCATCGGGAACATCCGCGGAGGTAACAAACGTGGCGCCAACTCCAAACGTGTTGATGTCTTCCTTGTTGTTGTACATGCCGGCCGGAATCGTTGCCTTGCGGTAGTAGGATTTGTCAGCCACGAGTTTGTCGATTTCAGGACCGGTCACGTGGACCAGATGGGACGCACACGTTGCCAGCGATTCCTGCGTCAGTGCTGACGGGTGTCCAACAAGCCAGAAATAGGCATCGATCTTGCCGTCACAGATTGCCTGACCGGTTTCAGCCGACTTCATTTCAGAAGCAAGTTTCAGGTCGCCACGGGTCCAGCCAAGGGCTGCTTCAAGAACCTCCCAGGTGCCCCGGGTACCGGATCCGGGATTACCGATGTTGAGACGCTTGCCCTTCACGTCCGCCAGGGTTTTCACGCCAGAATCATCATGGGCAATAACCGTGACGGGCTCAGGATGAACGGAAAACACGGCCCGGAGCTTTTCGAATTTCCCGGCATCCTTGAATTTGGAAGTACCGTGATAAGCATGGTACTGCCAGTCGGACTGGGCAACGCCAAATTCGAGCTCACCGGAACGGATGGTATTGATGTTGTAGATAGAGCCGCCTGTCGACTCAGCGGAGCACCGAATGCCGTGTTCCTTGCGGTTCTTGTTCACAAGCCGGCAAATGGCGCCGCCAGTGGGATAGTAGACCCCGGTGACCCCACCGGTACCAATGCTGACAAACTTCTGCTGAGCCTGAGAAGGCGCGACCAGCATGACAGCGCCAACGGCGGCACCAACAGCGGTCAAAATCGTGCGATTCATAATATTCTCCTGTTTTTCTCCCTCGGACAACATTGTTGCCAATATCATCCACGAACCAAGGGAATGTACTTGGTCTTAGGAAAACAATAAAGGGGAAGAAGAAAACTACACAAGAACAATCAGTTAAACGACACACCCGGAATTTTCATTTTCCCGAGCGGCCATCGTCCGACCTCAAAATTCGCATATTTAGGTCTCCGTTGCCGTCGATCATGCAAGGCTCAGTTTTAGCTTGCCTATTGGATGATAAACTGGTCAATACGCGGTGATCTCTCCGCCCTGTGCTGCATTTGAGGCGGGGCCGCGATCCGACTGTTGACCAACTCGGGCTTCGTTGAACACTCCAGCATGCCACGCAAATCAGAAACTGTACTTCTGCCGGTTGAAACCCAGACCCGCGAACTTGACGGCAAACTGCTGCTTGGCTGCTTTCTGGCGGAACGGGGGGTGCGGGCGATTGTCGGATCCCGGATCGAGATGCACCTGAAGATTGGCCAGCTGCCGGTCGGGCTTTATCACGGCAAGGATGTGCGGCGGCCGTCAAAACGCATCATCCGGATCATGAAACGGCTCGGTCACCGGATTACCGCACTCGATGAGGAAGCCGTGGTCTACTACACGCCCTCGTCCTATCATCAGCACCGGGTGTCGGACAGCGTGATGACGCTGATCGACGATTTCATCGCCTGGGGCGACGACAACCGGCAACTGATCGAAACCGCCCCTGGCTTCCGCGGCCAGCCGGTCCACGTGACGGGCAATCCCAGAATCGATTTTCTCAGGCCGGAACTGCGCGGTTACTTCGACGAGGACGTCCAACGCTATCGACAGCGGTTCGGCGATTTTGTCATGATCAACTCGAATTTCGGGTCCGTGAACCACTACTTCCCCAACCTCTCGCGCGCGGATGAAAAGGGCGTCAAGACAAGCGGCAATGTGCCTCCGGACGGTTTCATGGCCCAGGTATTTCAGTTTCGCTACGACATGCTGCAAGCCTTCTACGACATGCTGCCGAAGCTGGCGGATTCAATTCCCGACACCCCCATAATCGTTCGGCCGCATCCGGCGGAGAATCACGATTCGTGGCGCCGGGCCGCGCAGGGGCGAAACAACGTCCATGTCCTTCACGAAGGCAATGTCTACGGCTGGCTGCTTGCCTCCAGGGTCAAGATCCACAACGGCTGCACGACCGCCATCGAAAGCTTCATGCTCGGCCAGCCCTCCATATGCTTCCGGCCGATCTGGAAGGACAATGTGGAACTGGAACTACCCAACAAGCTGAGCCATCGGGCCGAAAACGTTGAGACCCTGATCCGGGAGGTCAGGAACGTGATCGTCGACAATGGCACCATAGCGACAACCGAGCAGCAGTCAGGTGTGGCAGAGCGCTATTTCGAAGCCCTGGACGGCCCTCTCGCAGCGGAACGGACTGCCGATATTCTGGCCGGTCTTGTGGCCAGCCACGCTTTGAGCCCATGCCCGCCGGTAACGACCAGGATTCCGGCCCACATTGCATCGGTCATCCGTGCCGGCGAGAAGAAAATGAACGCCCAAAGGCAGGCGCACAAAAACAGCGTTGCCTATTCGAAACACAGGTTCCCGGGTGTTTCCGTCGACGACGTCAACCAGAGGCTGAAGGCCTATGGTAAGCTCCTGGGCCGTTTCTCGAACGTTAGGGCGAGCGCCGTCGGCGAAAACCTGTTTTCCATACAGGCTGAGGTTTAGAGCGTCTTAGGCCGTGCGCACATGAGCGCAGTCCAGCGTAGCTTGCCAGGACCTTGCCCAGCAGTCGCCGCCTCTTCGCTTTTGGAAGAGGCACGCGGCCAGGGGGACACGCGCCACAAACGGCCTTTTGTTTGAGTTGCAGCCAAAGCCCTCTTCGAGCCCTTCTTACAAAGTTTCTGCTCCGCAGCCAAAGTCGACTTTCCATATTTGGCACTGATGCTAGAGTGTACCAATGATACTCGATCCCACACTGACGACCGCCTACATTCTGCTTGCAACCGCGCTTGCGGTTGCGCCCGGCCCGGACGTGATCTTCGTCGTCGCAAACGGTATGCGGCATCAAGTAAAAGGAGCTATCGCGTCCGCTCTGGGGATAGGTGGTGGCTCTGTTGTTCACGCCATCGCTGCGGCTTTGGGCGTCTCTGCAATTGTCGCCGCCTCCCCATCAGCCTTTGAAATCCTAAGACATGCCGGGGTGGCTTACCTTGCTTTTCTTGGCGTTCAGGCGCTGAAATCATGGTGGAACTACTCAAACAATCTTGATCCAAATCAAGCTGTTGTCGAGGTTTCCGCTTGGAATGTATTTCGACGCGGTCTGATCACGAATATTCTGAACCCCAAAGTCATGGTGTTTTACTTGGCGCTTTTGCCACAGTTCATAAACGTGGAACTTGGCAATGTAGGGCTTCAAATCTTCCTTCTGGGATGCATCCATAACGTAATAGGCATCACGTTCCTCATTTCCATCGGCCTTGCCGCTGGCAAGGCCTCAGGTTGGCTGGCCAGAACGAGCTTCGGAAAATGGATGGACGGAATAGCAGGAGTTTTCTTTCTTGGACTTGCCGTTCGGCTTTTGGTTTCTGGCAAGCCAGAACAATAACGCTGAAATCTGCACCGTTCAAAAAGCAGATCTCAGACTTAACATATCCAACGGCAGCTTTGTCCGCGTAGTGGTCGTCCCAACAACTGGCCAATATGGACCGAATTGGGACATTTCCACTGGCTACGACACCAACCGAAATACGTCGGTCTTCATCAATAAGAGACATTGCCGGTTTCGAGGCGATCGTGACACAAATGGCGTTAATCGGAGCCCCATGTCACTCCAGTTTTACCCCTCGGGCTCTTCAAGCGGCCAGTGGCCGCAAGCGATCATGGCATTGAGCACGTTCCAGTCGGTCATGGTGTCGAGATTGGCGCTTCGTTCAGGCGGCATGACAAATGCCATTGTGCCGTCCGGCAGAAAGGACTTTTCAGCGACAAGAATGTCGCGGTCGATGAGGTAGAAGGCACCGTTGAGCTCGTACAATGTGGGCATGAGCTGCCGGGCACGGCCGGCTTCCCGGCCCAGATAGGAGACCAGCCGCTTGTCTTCGATCCGCTGGAGTTTTTCGGGATGGGCGCCTTCGTGAACGCAGACGCTTGCAGCGGCCGCGTACTCGGGGGCGTTTTCAAACTGAGACAGCAAATCGCCCAGGTCGGCTCGGGTCCGCAATGGCGTGGTCACCTGCAGCAGCAGAAGGTAACCCGGTTCTATGCCGGCCTGGGAAATCAGATGTTCGACCACATCGATCGTGGTTGCGGTACCGGTCGCCAGCGATGCCGGACGCAACGACGGTGCGGCCACGCCAAAAGTCTCGGCAAGTGCAAACATTTCCGGGTCGTCGGTTGTCACCACCGTGCGGTCAATGGCGGGCGCGGCCCCGGCGAACCGGATGGCGCGTTCCAACAGCGTCATCCCGCCCAGAGTACGCATGTTCTTGCCGGGAATGCCCCTGGAGCCGCCCCTGACGGGGATGATGCAGGTTACCGGTTTGCCTCGTACCATTACCGACCTGTCCTTGGCTATTGGCGCAATACCTTCAATATGTCAGGCGTTTTTCGATGCCGATCTCGGTGCCGGCGATGGCATCCGCGATCTGTCGGCCGGCCGAGCCGTCGCCATAGATCAGATCCTGGCTGCGCTCGCCGTTATTCCACTGCTCGTCAATCGCCGCCTCGATCTGCCCACGGTCGTGATCGACATCCTGGACATTGCGTCCCCGGTCGCGGCCCGACTGGCGGCTTCCGATGTTGACTGCCGAGACGCCCATATAGGCGCATTCGCGGATGGCGACGCTGGAGTTGCCGATGATGCACCGGCTGTTGAGCAGAACCGACAGGAAATCGAGCGGTTTGAGATTTCTGTAGAAGTGCACGTTGGACAACGCATGGTTCTCGCGGAAGCTGCGTATGCCTTTCGAGGTGCCGTCGGAACCGGCATCGACATTGGGCCAGAACCAGAGGGTCGGTGCCCCGACATTGCGAATGGCATGCAGGGTTTCCTCGATATGCTCACGGGCCAGATCGTGCTCCGTCGTCACCGGGTGCTGCATGACAACGAGATAGCCGCCCGACAGATCAAGGTCGGCACCGACGCCGCCGTAGGCGTCGAGGATCGCGTTGACGTCTCTGGGTTCGGCAGCGCATGCCAGCTTGGCAAGGTCGATGGACGGGCAGCCGGTGACGACGACCCGGTCCTCGCGCTCGCCCATGCGAACCACTCTTTGCGCGGCAGGACCACTGGAGACCAGATGAAGATCGGCCAGTTTTGTCACGGCGTGACGGACCTTCTCATCGATCGACCCGGTGACCTCGCCGCCCTGGACGTGGACCAGCGGAATGTTCATGTAGGCCGCTGCCACGGCGGTCGCCATGGTCTCGAAACGGTCTGCTACCGTTACAACAACATCGGGCTTCAGATTGTCGAACACCGTTGCAAGCTCAGCCAAACCCAGACCGGTCGACTTGGCCGACGTGACCAGATTCTCGCCTTCGAGGATCATGTAGACCTGGCGGTCGATCTTGAAGCCTTCCTGTTCGATGACGTCGACAGCATTGCCGTAGCGTTCGAGGAGTGCCGATGCGGCTACCACAAGCTGCAACTCCAGGTCGTCATGATCGCGGATCGATTCAAGAGCCGTGCGGATTCGTGCATAGCTCGGGCGCGCGGTTATGACGACGCAGACCTTCTTTTTCATTTCTCAGGATTCCAGATCTTCGTGTGTCAGCGGCACATCTCGTTTGACGGAACGGCACAGGCGCCGCCCGATGACATGGTCCAGTTCATTGGCGGGAATTCCGGTTCCCGGCTTCTTTGTGGTCAGGTGATTGCCCGTCAGAACGACTCCGGCATCGAGGTCCTTGGTGGGAACAACGCTCTTGAGGAATATTTCACGCAGCGGCGCTATGTGCGCACCGACCTGCCCCTTGTCGACCGGATGGGCCCGCATGGTCTCCACAAACCGGACGCCGTCCACAAGCGACTTCAGCTCCTGCGAGGTGACCGACGCCACCACATCGGGACCGAACATTTCGCGGCTCATGGTGACATGCACCTCGAGCACCTGGATGCCAAGGGTGGCGGCCGCCAGACCCGGATAAATCGTGCCGGAGTGATCCGACAGGCCGACGCCGGTGCCATAACGGTCCCGGAATTCGCCCAGCAGGTTCAGACCGACGAGTTCGGGAGGACTGGGGTACTGGGTGGCACACTGAAGGATCGACAAGGGCACATCGTGTTTTCGAATGCGGTCGACGGCAGCGTCGATCTCCTCCCAGGGGCTCATGCCGGTGGACAGCATGACCGGCTGTCCGGTTCGCGCCATGACGTCGAGCATCGGAAAGTTGGTGATTTCTCCGGATGCCACCTTCCAACCGGCAACACCGACTTTTTCGAGCAGGGCCACGGCCTCAATCGAAAACGGGGAACTGAGAAACTGAATTCCCGCAGTGTCGGCATGGGCTTTCAGACCGGCCCACTGCTCCGGCGTAAACTCCATGCGTTTCCAGTAATCGATACGTGTGTCGTCCTGCGGACTGAACTTCGTGCGCCAGGGTTCCGACGCCGTGCTTTCCGCATCGGCAATATGAGTCTGAAACTTGATGGCGTCGGCGCCCGCGGCAACGGCGGTGTCGATATAGGCATGTGCCATCCCGAGGCTGCCGTCGTGCGCCTGCGCGATTTCGGCGATGATCGTGCAAGGCGCATCCGGACGCGGCGATACAAGCCAGTGTCCCTCGGGAGCAGACGGCATGGCGGTTGGTTTCTCCGTTTGAATTATGAGTGAGGTTTTAGGGGAGAGCGGATTGCAAAACAAGCGGTGATATAGTGCACAGTCGTCCACTGGTAAACGCGCCTCTACCGCTTCACGACCATGCCTCGAAAATTGAATGGAGATGGATTGACAGAGAACTGCGGTCCCCCGACCTGATGGTCGGGGGACCGCAGCTTCCGACGGAGACCGGACGATAACGCAGCGGGGCTGGAGAGACTGCCACTACCCTATCTTGATGTCGGCAACTCCACGGAATGAGGTTCGAGCTTTGTTACGCGATGCCTCGTCATGTTCAAAAACGTGATCACAATTACAAGCGAAATTCAGGTAACCGTCAAACTTTCAACCGATTCGATTGAAAGTACCATACAACTCAGCCACGTTTAAAACATTATTTTGAGTAAAATGTAAATATGTCCGTTAAAATTATTACAAAGTTCTGATTTCTGAAATTATATATTCAGATCATTTCTGCGCCTCTGCTATTTGTAATAACAAAACTCGATACAACTTAGGGTGGTAATTATTCTGTCTTGGTGTTTCTGCGCGACGTTGCGGCAAAACGTACAGACAGACAGCCGACTATCTCAAGCGACACGTTCAGCCGCTTCGGCTTGCCTCTGCCCGGGGTGTCTTGCCCGCTTTCGGCATTAACACTCCCTTTAAGAGATCGGATTATACACCATCGACAGTATCTTCGGCGTGACAGATCGCATGAACTGACCGGACAGTGAACCGGTCAGTTTGGCGCCGGTCGCGCCGGACTGACCAGGGGCAGAAAGCAGGAATTGTGTCAACGCACACCGAATTTGGTGCGCTGCGCATACTTATTGTCGATTCTGACCCGGTCATGAGTTCGCTTGCAGCGTTCATGCTGACATCGTGCGGCGTTCAGTATTTCCGTAAGGCAGGCAGCCTCCAAGATGCCTTAACAGACTTTGCATCAGGCCAGTTCAACCTTGTCCTGGCCGGCTGCACGCCGCTGGACGAGGAGTTCGACCGGTTTGTGGTAACACTTCGCGATCCGGAAACAAGCGATACGCCCGAGGTTCCGATAATTGTATATACCGCCCTCACGACCCTGTCCGCGATCTTGAAAGCCGCCCGTGCCGGCGTTTCACTGGTGCTGTGCAAACCGATGAGTGCAAAGTCGCTTGCCGATCACATCGACGCAATCATGTCCACGCCTGTCCGATTTGAAAAGAAAGAGGGCACCCTCCGTCCGGCCTGGCCGCCCCATCTGGCCGGCCTTCTCGAGGCCAAGCCGGCCCTTCTTGTGGCGGTCAGTGACAACGGCGAGGACGAAGAACAGCTGAGCAGCGCGGTTGCGAGCACCTCGAGGATGGTGGTGGAGATTTGAAACCCACTGGAACAGCGAGCAGCCTCACGCACTCTTTGCGAGTTTCATCTGGGTCTCGCGGGGAATTTCAATATCGATCACCAGGGTGGATACGGAGTCACCGCAGTTCATCTTCATCTCCACCCGGTCAGGTTCGATGCTGACGTGTTTTGCAATTGCCTTGATAACCTCATCGCGCAACAGCGTGATCAGGTCGTCATGGCCGGCCAGAGCCCGTTCATGGGAAAGCAGTATCTGGAGCCGCTCGCGGGCGACCGGCGCCGTGCCGGCCACCGGAGCAGCCGGCTTGAACAAGCCGAAGAAATTCATGCGGCCCTCCCGCTGAAGATCCTGCCGAAGAAGTTCCTGCGGTCCGTAGGGACCGACATCGGCACGTCCTCACCCTTCAGCCGTCGGGCAGCATCGTGGTAGGCCCGTGCCGGCGCGCACATCGCGTTGGCCAGGGTTACGGGTGCACCGACGTTAGAGGCTCGAAGCACTTCCTGGCTCTCCGGCACGACGCCGATCAGGTTCAACGACAGGATATCCAGCACGTCGTCGATACTGAGCATGTCCGAGCGTGCCGCCCGTTCCATATGATAGCGGGCAATCAGCAGGTGTTTTTCGACCTCCTGACCGTTTTCCGCACGCACGGTCTTGGAGTCGAGCAAGCCGATGATGCGGTCGGAATCACGAACCGAGGAGACCTCCGGGTTTGTCACGATCACAGCCATGTCGGCATGGCGCATGGCGAGCATGGCACCCCTCTCGATGCCGGCGGGGCTGTCGCAGATGACCCAGTCGAATTGCTCACGCAGTTCGCCCATCACCTTTTCAACGCCTTCTTCCGTCAACGCATCCTTGTCGCGAGTTTGAGATGCCGGCAGCAATGACAGTTTGTCGAGCCGCTTGTCCTTGATCAACGCCTGGGCAAGCTTGGCATCGCCCTGTACCACATTGATCAAATCGTAGACCACCCGGCGTTCCGCTCCCATCACCAGATCCAGGTTGCGCAGGCCGACGTCAAAATCAACCACGACGACGCTTTCACCCGATTGCGCGAGCGATGCGCCGAGTGCGGCGGTGGTCGTCGTCTTGCCTACGCCCCCCTTGCCTGATGTCACTACGAGTACCTTGGCCATTTGTGTCTTGTCCTTCCTCAATACAATCTTGATCGGTTTCGATCAGTCTCGTTCACTCTTGGGATTTCAATTTCATCACTTCACCGTCGAGCCAGGCCTGGACCGGCTTGCTGCGCAGGTCGGGTTCCATATCGTCGGCGGTTTTGTAGAGTCCGTTGATCGCCAGAAGCTCGGCTTCGAGCCTGGCACAGAATATCCGGGCATGACGATCGCCCCGGGATCCGGCAATGGCGCGCCCGCGCAGTGCGCCGTAAATGTGGATCGAGCCGCCGGCGACAACTTCGGCACCGGATGCCACCGATCCCACGACGGTGACGTCACCAAAGGGGAACACGACAGACTGACCGGAGCGCACCGGGGTCTCGAGCAGGAGCGAGCAGGCCTCCGGGGTCGGCGCGAGCTCCGCCAGCCGTTCAGAGGGCGTCGCACAAACGGCCCGAGCGGGCGGTGCAGAATGCGGCGGCGAGGACTGGACCGCCTCGCTAGCGGATCCGTGTTCGGCTTGCGCCGACTCTGTTTGCGGGTCCGGCGGCAGCGTTTCTCTGATCGCCCTGCTGGGGGTCGATGGTGGTGTGCCCGTGCCGAGGTCCGGCTGCTGAGGCGACACGGCAGGGCCATGGTCGGACACAATGTCGTCGAGCCCTGCCTGTTTGGCAATGCTGTCGCTGGCGGGGGGATCGGGAAATTCGATCACGTTGCCCGAACGGCCCGCACCACCCAGCGGCGCGTGGCTGGGATCGCGCCAGTCGGGATCGACGCCTTCGACGGAAATGATGCGGATCTTTCGGATCTCGAGCTCGGTCATCATGCCGATGTAATCGAGCTGGGTCAGGGTGACCCGGGAAAGATCCAGAACCACCGGTTTGTCGGCAAAAAATCCATTGGAGCGGCCAAGCCAGGCATCCAGCTCCGCCAGCCATTCAGCGAACGGCGGCTCTGGGGTAAACACCAGCGCTAGAAAGGATCGGCCCAAAAAACGGAACGTACTGCGGGGACGCACGGCACTCGACACAAAACACCAAACTTTCTCCCACCAGCAGCCCGCGAATTAAGACTGGGAGAAGGTTAACAAAGGTTTAACACCGATTCTGGGTTTCGATTCCTGCTCTGGCGCGGACGGGTTCACCTCTCGACCGCCGCAGGCAAAGCACTGAAAACACATGTGATTCATGCACGTGGAAAATTCCGAAATCAACCTGGATCATGCTCCTGAATCGCCCGCAGAATCACACGAAAGAATGCTCCACCAATCTCAGGTCTGCGTTCCGTAACGAATCACTGAATCGCTTACATAGGGATCCGGGTTTCGCCAGGTGTCATGGCATGCCGTCCACCAGGACGAGGTTGGCCTGTGCGGAACGGAGCCTGTGTTCGACAAGTTTCTTGTACTCAGGATCAACGTGCCAGGAACGGGCATGTTCTCGACTGGGAAACTTCATGATTACAGTCGATGGATATGCCCACTGCCCTTCCAACACTTCGGTCTTACATTTCGAGGTCGCCAGGAGTTCACCGCCATAGCGCTCGAAAATTGGCATAAACCCGCTGAGATACTTGCTGTATTCGTCGGAATCGTTCACTTCGATCTGAGCGATCATGTAGGCACTCATGCCTGTCCTCCAATTTTCCACCGGCGCATTCGGTCTGTATCAGACATCCTAGAGGGCGCGAGTGTGCATGGTAATCAGTGTTTTTGCGTTTAAGCTATGCAATAATGCATCACCATGAATTGGGATGATTTGCGCATTTTTCTCGCCGTTGCCCGCGCGACATCGTTATCGACCGCGGCACAAGCGCTAGGTGTGAACCAATCGACGGTCTCTCGACGGCTTGCCGCGATGGAGGAAAATCTTGGCACGCGGCTTATCGAACGCCGTGCCAAGGGTCACACTTTGACGGCCGCTGGTCAGGAACTTTCCGCAATCGCCGGCAATGTGGAAGACGAGTTTATCCGCGTTGACGCGAAGGTTGCCGGGCGCGACACGCGTCTCAGCGGGCGCTTGCGTGTGACCTGTGTGGACATGATGGTCGACCGCTATCTGGCGCCTCACGTGGCCAGCTTCTGCGCCGAACACACAGAGATCGAACTCAGCCTGCTGACACCATTCCAACCGCTGGATATCATGAGGCGCGAGGCTGATGTTGCTGTCCGCGTGTCTGCGAGCCCCCCTGAAACTCTGGTTGGCCGCCGCCTGTTCGATTTTGCCTTGGCGGTTTATGCGTCTCCTGATTTCGTCGACGCCCTGCCCGACGAACCGGACCCGGCCCAGTTCAACTGGGTCGGTTGGGCCAGCGACGATTACAACAAACGCATGATCACGGACAATTATCCCGACGCCAAAGTCTGCCATCGGATCGACAGCCTTCTGGTCTTGAACGCACTGGTTCAGCAAGGCCTCGGCGCATCCGTACTGCCGTGCTACTGGGCCGACAAGAACTGTGCGCTTCGACGGGTCTACAACCAACCTGTGTCGCAAAGCGGCTTGGGACTGTGGGTTCTGGCCCATCCCGATGTGCGCCATGTTGAGCGCGTACGCGCGTTCACAGGCTTTATCCAAAAAGCGTTCCAACATGACAGGGATTTGTTCGAAGGCCGCTGGTCAAAGTGAACATATTGAGCTATCAGCGCGCTCAGACTCTATTTGCCTGATGTCACTCGAATTGCGGAATTTGCAGACCCATGACTTTTGCCCTTGTCATCCATGGCGGCGCCGGCGCGCGTCCCGGCACCGACTATGCCGAACAGAAGGTCCACATGGCGGACCTGATCGCGTCGGGCGCAAAGATGCTGGAGACTGGAGCCAGCGCTCTTGAAACGGTGACCGCCATGGTCGCAAACCTGGAAGCTTCAGGGCTCTATGTGGCCGGCAAGGGGTCGGCGCCGAACACGAACGGCCTCGTCGAACTCGATGCCAGCATCATGGACGGCAAGAACCGCCGAGCGGGTGCGGTGGCCGCCGTCAGCAATATCGTCCATCCGGTCAAGGCCGCCCTGAGCGTGATGGAAGACGGCAGACATGTGATGCTCGCAGGCGAAGGCGCGCGCGTGTTTGCCCTGGCGAACGGCGCCGATCCGGTTGACGATCCGTCCGCGTATTACACCGAGCATACGGGCCATGGGTCCGGCGAAGCGCAATCGGGGCACGGAACCGTTGGCGCGGTCGCCCTGAGCCTTGACGGCGGGCTTGCCGCGGCAACTTCCACCGGCGGCACATTCAACAAGCGGCCCGGCCGGATCGGCGACACGCCTCTCATCGGTGCCGGCACCTGGGCCGATGACCTGGTGGCGGTATCTTGTACCGGCCTGGGAGAGGCCTTCATGCGCACCTGTACCGCCCATGACATTGCAGCACGGATGCGCTACGGCGAACTGGACATCGATGCCGCAGCATGGGCCGCCCTTGACGACGTCAAGCGGTGCGACGGTGACGGCGGCGTGATTGCGATTGACCGGCGGGGCCGCATCGCCATGCCGTTCAACTCGCACGGCATGAAACGCGCCGCCGTATCGAGCACCATGACGCCCGTGGTCCGGGTGTTCGAACCTGAGCCGACTGCTTAACCGGAGCAGAGCAGCAAACAGTCAAGTGTATTAGTTCGGCGTGGTGGAGAACTTCTCCCGCCATTTGATGCAACGCTGCTCATCGCGTTCTTCATAGATTTTCAGAGCAGCTTGCGGGTCCATCGCGAACGCGTCCTCCCTGTCCTCACCCAAAGCGGTCAGCCGCATGGTGTACCATGCCGTCACGCCGCCTTTTGGCGGACGTTCGAACACCGGAAAATCGGGATCACCGCCCGCCTCTGTCAACCAGACTTCTGCAAGCCGGGGATTCAGAACCATGGCACGCGCCAGACCTACCATATCGACAGTGCCACTCGCCACGGCATCCACGGCCTGCTTGCGCTTATCGAACCCTCCCGTCACCATGAGCGGCACTTCGGTTACCTGTTTTGCGCGGCGCGCGAAATCCAAGAAGTATGGCCCGTCATTCGCCACCCCTTCGGAGCTTGCCTTCGCACCGGGGAAGTAGGTCCCACCGCTGATGTCAATCAGATCGATCGAGGTTTGGCCGAGCAGACGCACCACTTCCAATGCATCATCCTCAGTCAATCCGCCTTCCAGTTTGTCGGTTGCATTGATCCTGATTCCAATGGGAAACGATGGACCAACAGCCCGCCGCACTTCGCCAACGATTTCGAGGACAATGTCACATCGTGCTTCGATCGAGCCGCCGTATGCATCGTCCCTGTGGTTAAATAACGGGGATAAGAACTGACTGAGCAGGAAGCCGTGTCCGGCATGAACATGAACGCCGGTAAAACCTGCATTTTTTGCGAATCCTGCGGTTCTGGCGTACATGCCAGGAAGTTCCTGGATTTCTTCAATAGACATGGCTGCACATTGAAGACCCTGGATATCGAGCACAGAAGGCCCCTTTGGACGGCTCACCGGCAGGTGCGAAAGAGCGCCGGCATGACCGAGTTGAGGCCACAGGTGAGCCCCGTTGATCGCAGCTCGATTGACCAGCGACTGTATCGCCTGCGTGTCGCTATGCGCTCCGAGCACCAGATTTCCCGGTTTCTCCGGAAAGCGCGGGTCACCTTGCACTTCACCGATCATAGACACGGCGGCCCCGCCTTCGGCCCATCGTTGATAGAGCCGGCCCTGCGCCTCGGTGGGATTGCCCGCGCCATCTCCAAGCGAGTCCGACATGGCAGACTTCGCGATTCGATTTTTCAGAACCGCGCCGCATGGAAGCTCCAGTGGGCGATCAAGGACATGGCGGGGATTTGAACGTTCAGTCTCCATGGGTTGTTTGGTCATTTTAGTTTCTCCTATCGAGATATTCCGATTTTTCGGTTCTTTGGATTGTGCTCAGTCCCCGATATCCGCTCGCGTGGCCCGCCCTGCCTTAGGGCTCCAGAAGCTCTTTCTTTACCGCGCTCAAAAACGCCCGCATGGCGTCTTCGTCGCGGCGGTAGAACGTGAACTGCCCATGACGCTCGGAGATCACCAATCCGGCCTCCTTCAGGAGGCCCATGTAGCTCGAGATCGTCGATTGTGACAGACCGGCCTTTTCCTGGATGTAGGCAACACACACCCCTTCCAGGTCAGCGTGCTCCGGCAATGCCGGCGGAAAGTTCGATCTGTCCTTGAGCCAGTCGAGAATCCTGCGTCGAACCGGGTTGTTGAGAGCGGAAATCGTCTTGTCTAAATCCATATATCGAGATATATCGATTTACAGCTTCCTGTCAAGTCATGTATTCTGCTGAGATTGGGATCCGGGGCTTCAAGTCCTGCGTTGTCAACCGACCGGCAGGAACTGGGCTTTTACGAGAACTCACCTCTATCCGGCAACGGATCGCCGGCCTGCCATCCGCTGCTCTTGAGTTTATCGAGCAGCGCCATGGCCGGGGCCCGGTCGCCGTGGAGCAGCAGAACCAGGAAGTCGCCGGGCTTCGACCATTCCAGTGCCATGCGCACTGAGTCCATCTCGGTATCCGCGATTCTGACGGCATCGGCCGGCGCTCCGAGAGACCGGAGTTCGTTGACGATGACGGCTGGAACGTCGCCCGGATTCCGTCCCCGCAATTTGGTCTCCAGTTCCTTGGCGATGATCATGTCGGGCTGCGCGCTCCAGACGGCGCGGGTCAACTCCCGGGTTTCGCCATCGCTGCGATCGCCAGCCTGGCCGAGCAGGAACAGCCGGCGGTTGGCCGGGATGTCCTTCACCGCATCGGCCAGCGCGGACACGCCATGCGGGTTATGGGCAAAGTCCACCAGCATGCTGACGCCGCCAATCTGAAGGAAGTTGCCACGTCCGGGATTCTCCTCAGGTGTTCCCCTGAAGCTCGAGAGGGCCTCGGTCATAGCGGCTACCGGCAACTCCAGGGCGGACGCCAGGGCGATGGCGCCGAGCGCGTTGGAAATGTTGAACTTCGCGGCGCCGCCCAGCCCAGGGGCGAAATCCGCCACGGCAATGACCGGAAAGCGCTCGGAGCCGTGCGCCAGGATCATCATGTCATCAACTATGAAGGCTGCGTGACCGCCTGCCTCGGCCCACGCAGCGAAAGCTTGCCGATCGAGGTCGAGGCCGTACCAGGTGATATCGCCGGCGAACCCGGCACTCCTGGCCACCAGTTCGGGATCGTCACCATTCAGCACCAGCCGCCCGCCGGGTTTGACCGCGTGGGCGAGCAGGAACTTTGCATCGCCCAAGGCCGCCACATCCATGATGCCGTAACTGCCGAGGTGATCGGCGGCGATGTTGGTGATCAGGCAGGCATCGGCCTGGGGCACGGGCAGTCCGCGCCGGAGCAGGCCACCGCGCGCGGTTTCAATGACGGCGAGATCGACCCTCGGATCACGCACCGCAAGCCGGGCGCCCGCAGGGCCGGAATAATCGCCTTCATCGACAATTTCGTTACCGACGCGGACCCAGTCGCTGGACGAAAGCCCGACGGTTCGGCCGGCGGCGGTTCCGATTGCGGCTGTCAGGCGAACCGTGGTCGACTTGCCGTTGGTACCGGTCACCATGGCGACCGGTACGTCGTGGACCGGGGCCCAGTCGACTTCTCCCGCCTCTGGCAGATCGCCGTCGGGCCAGGCCGTGCAGCCCGTGCCCAGCCCCACGGAAACATGGTCGTCATGGCCCAGAAACGTAACCCCGCGTTCGCTTGCTGCAGTCGCAAGCGCGATCAACAGGGGATCGCTTTCATCTGCAACTTTGGCGTTGAATCCCTCTGCGGCGGCTTCAATGTCGGCGGACTTGCCGGAAGCCAATTCTTCGCATGTCACGTCCCAGGTGAATTCGATCATCTCAGTGGCTGTGTAGAGGGCATCGACCGGGGCGCTCACCATCAGGCTGGCGCCGCCGGTGTAGGCCCGGACCCTGATATGCTCATGGCCCCACCCCACCGCATCCAGAAGCGCGCGCATGTGCCGCCGCCACAGGGCAATCGCCACGCCCTTGCATTCATCGGGCACGGCCGCTTCGGCAGCGGCGCCTGAGCGATCGGACAGAAAATTGACGCCGGTCAGCCGGCGGACGTCGGTCAGTTCCATGACGCGTCCTCAATCGGCCTCTTCCGGTTCGCTGGCGAGCCTGACGCCACGGTCGTCGCGGACCATGCGTATGCCGTCGAGCAGGACCGACTCGGGCACCTGCGGGGCATCGTGCACGGGGGTTGCCTCGGCAAGCAGGTCGACCATACCCTCCTCGATTGCCGCAGCCTGGATACCGGTGATCTCAGGCATGGAATCGTCGGTCTCGGTTTGCGACTGAGCCTGAGCTTCCTGCGGCCGGTTGAAATAGATGATCTGCTTCCAGGTGCGCGAAATCTCATCGCCGAAGATGAGCACAAGATCGCCTGCGTCTGCCATCTTGAGCGCCGCATCAACCGCTTCAACCTCTTCGGGTATGACCGAGATCGCAGACTCTGGCACGCCCTTTTCGATCAAAGCCGTTTGAAGGATCTTGGGCACCTCGTCGGTGCCGCGGCCACGCAGATTGTCGTCGCGGCGGCAGATATAGTGGTCGAAACTGCCGGCAACGATTCCAGCTGCCGTCTCCATGTCCTCGTCTCGCCGGTCGCCAGGCAAAGTAAACACACAGATGCGCTTGCCCGCCGGTTCCAGCTGTTGGACGAGGCGCGTCATGGCTTCGATTGCCGCGGGGTTGTGGCCGTAGTCGAGGATCACCTTGAAAGGATGCTCGTCGAAGACGTTCATGCGGCCCGGTGCCTGGAAGTATGACGTGGCAAACGTACGCAGACCGTGCCGGATGTCTTCCAGGCTCACGCCCATGCTGAAACAGATCGCTGCGGCAAACAGGGCGTTCTGCACGTTGTGCATGGCCTTGCCATCGAGAGTTGCCGGGATCAGGTGGGTCCACATCAGCGGGATGTGCGAGCTGTTGTCATAGATCGTGATCATGTGACCGTTCATGCCCTGCTCGAGGACAATGGCGCGGCCGCCGGCCCGCACATGTTCACGGACCAGCGGATGGCCGGCATTCATGGTGACGTAGCACAGGTTTTCGGCCTTTGTGTGCTCGGCCATTTTCAGACAGAGGTCGTCGTCTGCATTGAGAACGGCTGTGTCCTTGGCGACTTCGACGACGATCTGTTTCACCCGGGCCATGTCTTCCAGCGTGTCGATGCCGCGCAGCCCCAGATGGTCGGCGGCAATGTTGAGGACAGCGCCGGTATCGCAGCGTTCATATCCCAGACCCCGGCGCAGCAGACCGCCGCGGGCGGTTTCCAGCACGGCGGCATCGACGGTCGGATCACGCAATATCATCTGGGCGGCCATCGGGCCTGTGAGATCGCCTTTGACGGTCAGGTTGCCATTGATGTAAACGCCGTCCGTGGTCGCCAGCCCGACGGTGCTGCCGCAGAGCTTGTAGATGTGGGCAACCATTCGCGCGGTCGTGGTTTTGCCGTTGGTGCCGGTGATCGAGATGATCGGTATCCGGCTCGGCGCGTTGGCCGGGAACAGCATGTCCATGACGGCACCGGCGACATCGCGCGGCTTGCCTTCGCTGGGGGCCACGTGCATGCGGAAACCGGGTGCCGCATTGATTTCACAGATGGCAGCGCCGGTGTCCTTGTAGGAGCGCGAGATGTCGGATGACAGAAAATCGACGCCGCCAATGTCCAGCCCGATCGCCTTGACGGCACGGACCGCCATCTCCCGGTTGTCGGGGTGTACGATGTCGGTGACATCGATCGCCGTACCGCCGGTCGACAGATTGGCGGTCGAGCGCAGGAAGACAATTTCGCCTTCAGGCGGCACCGTGTCCTTGGTGTAGTTCAATTCCTCGAGGTGCTCGATTGCCTTGTTGTCGAGTTCGATGCGCGTGAGAACCTTTTCGTGCCCGACGCCGCGTCTGGGATCGGAATTGACCTCGTCGATCAGCTGTTCGACGGTTTGCTTGCCGTCGCCGACCACATGCCCCGGCACGCGTTTTGAGACCGCGACCAGGGCGCCATTGACCACGAGCATGCGATGATCGAGTCCCTGAATGAAGGACTCGACGATGACGCCGCGACTGTTGCGGTTGTTTTCCAGGGCGAAATCAAAGGCGGCAGCGACGGTCTCATCGTCTTCAAGGCCAACGGAAATGCCGCGCCCGTGATTGGCATTCATCGGTTTGATCACCACCGGGTAGCCGATTCTCTTCGCAGCACGCACGGCGTTGTCGCTGTCATAGACGACCTGTTGCTTGGGCACCGGCAGTCCAAGGTCGGCCAGGATCCTGTTGGTTTCTTCCTTATCGGACGCCAGTTCCACGGCAATGTAGTTGGTTTCGCTGGTGATCGTCGCCTGGATGCGTTTCTGGTAACGGCCATGGCCCAATTGGATCAGGCTGTATTCGTTGAGCCGCAGCCAGGGAACGTCGCGCTCCCGGCCGGCCTTGACCAACGATGCTGTACTGGGGCCGAGCGCCCGGCGCTGGGCTGCCCGGATAAAGGCGTCGCGTTCGGCGTCGAAGTCAAAGCCCTCGACCCGTTCGTCCTCATCCACAAGGTTGTCGGGCAGAAGATGGCGCAGGAGCTGGATCGCAAGCTTACCGGCCTTGAGTCCGACCTGTTCTTCTTCGTATTCGTAGATCATGTTGTAGACACCGGTCTCGCCGGCACCGCGGGTCTTGCCGAAGGTGACATCGGCACCGGCCACGTTCTGGAGCTCTATCGCCACATGCTCCCAGACATGGCCCATCCAGGTGCCCTCGTCCTCGCGCAACCGCCGGACGAATCCGCCCGGCACACTGTAAGAGCAGCCATGGTCGTGAAGACCGGGCAGCGCTTCAAGCAGGGGGTCGACGAACTCCGGGCCGAGCCGGCCGGTCGGCCATTCCTCAAGAACACCGATGTCGAGCTTGTGCCTGATCACCGGAAACAGGGCATAGATATTGGGTCCGCGAAACACGGATGTTTCCAGAATTTTCATGACACTTCCCCTCGTGTGTTTTTTTGTACTCGGCCCTCAATCCTGCGCGGCCGCCGGAAGCGCGGTATTGGTCGCCAGGTCGTAGGTATCGCCCGCGATCAGTATATGCAGTTTAATACCGATCAGGCTAACCGGTTTTCCCTGATGGGTCTCCGCCATGGTGGAATGAACAAGATCTGAGGGGTCGACGATCGTTAGTCCGCCGCTGCCGAATACCTCGATGACGTCATCGGGGCCGATGAACGCGGCGGTGTCCTCGTCGACGCCGACACCAGTGGCAAACGGATTGTAGGCAAGTGCGGTCAGCAACCGGCCGATGCGGTCGCGCTCGCGAAAGTGCTGGTCGACAATGATGCGATTGGTCAGGCCAAGACCCGGCGACAGGGTCGCCATGCCGCGCTTGGGCGTCGGGCCACTCTTGCCGACCGCGATCATGTGCTCGCAGATGAAGGCTGCTCCAGCGGAGGTACCGGCCACATGCACACCGACTGCATTGCCGCGGCGGATTGTCTGAGCCGCCGACGTGCCGCCCAGGGTGGTCGACAGACGCAGCTGGTTGCCGCCGGTGAAAAAGATGCCGGTCGCACGGCCCAGAAGCGCCAACTGACCGGAGTCTTCACAGCTTTCGCGGGTGTCCAGATCGACGATGTCGATGCGGCGGACACCCATCTCACCGAACACGGTTTCATATCGATGCCCGGCGTCGTCCAGCTGGGAGGCCGTCGGGATGATCACGATGCGCGCATCGTCGCCGCCAGACAGCTCTGCGAACCGGCTCAAGATCGTCGATGAACTGACTTTTTTCTCTCCGCCACCAATCGGAATTATCCAGCCACGCGGTTTGCCGCCGGTCACTTTTGCAGGGCACACGTCAATTAGTCTCCAGGTCGAAAAACAGCGGCGACCATCGTGGATGAGACAACGGGCGTCAAGTGTTGATTGTGGCAATTGTAGACGAGCGCCGTGAGGATGGAATTCGCTTTTTTGTGCACCGGTTCACCGGCAATCGCGCGCCGGGTACCCGAGCTGGCGGTCGTCATCTAACTTGCCAGTCTTTGACATAGCACAAAGACAATCTTTGAGATCCTGCGACGTTCCCCGTGATGGACACAGAACTGTCCTTTCCATTGCGGGAAAATCAACAAATGCACAAATCATCCACATCGTTGCTGCTTGCGCTGGTTGTCCTGCTTGCCTTTTCTCGCTTTGGCTACTGCGAACCGCTTGTCGGGAAATTTCTGGACAAGGTGGATGTCTCTGAACTGGTGCCCGGCGCAGACAGGTTCGGTACCATTCGTGGCGACATTGCGGTTGTTCCAGCCCTTAAGGGCGGCGAGACAATCGGCCACGTGTTTCTCACATCAGACTTTGTGACGACAACTGGATATTCGGGAAAACCGATACATGTTGTGGTGGGCGTCGATGAAAACGCCAAAGTAACAGGCGTCAAGCTGGTAAAACACTCGGAGCCTATCGTCCTGATCGGGATTCCGGACTCCAAAATTCAAGCTGTCACAGAGAAATATGCTGGCCTTGATCTCATCAAGGAAGCGGAGTCCGGTGGTTCAGCTCACGATCTGGATATCGTCTCGGGCGCTACGGTCACAATCATGGTCATTGATGACTCCATCGTTCGCGCCGGATTGAAGGTTGCCCGGCAGCTGGGCCTTGGCGGTTTGAAAGCAGAACTTCAGACGAGCGGTCCCCGGAAGGAGCTGCTGCGGCCGGTTGGGGATGATGTACCCATATCAAACTGGAAAACCCTGACCGGCGACGGTTCCGTTCGCACCCTGCGCCTCGATATCGGCCAGGTCAATCAGGCTTTCATTGACTCCGGTGATCAGCGCGCGATCAAGCGCCCGGAAAAAGGCAATCCGGAAAACACTTTCATAGAAATGCACGTCGGCCTCGTGAGTGTCCCGGAGATCGGGCGGACGCTACTCGGCGATGATGAGTACAACAACCTGTTGGAATGGCTGGGCAAGGACGAAGAGGCCATACTTGTACTCGGCCGGGGAAAATACTCTTTCAAGGGGTCTGGTTACGTCAGGGGCGGAATTTTTGACCGCATTCAACTCATACAGGGAGATGCTGCGGCCCGCTTCTTCGACAAGCAGCACCGCCGGCTGGGCCGCCTGGCGCCGAAAGATGCGCCGACCTTCACTGAACTGGATATCTTCAAGATTCCCGCGAAAACGGAATTTGTCCCAACCTCTCCGTTTCGGCTTCAATTGCTGGTTCAACGTTCTGTCGGCGCGATCGACAAGTCCTTCATCACCTTCGATCTCGGTTATCGGCTGCCGGACCGGTTCGTAACGACCGCGGCACCCGATCCAGGCGCGACCCCCGAGACGCCGCAGGTTGCCGGCGAAATCGCGTCGTCCGATCCCGATGAACTCAGCCATCTGTGGAAGCGCATCTGGGTGCAGAAGCAGGTTGAAGTTGGTTTGCTCGCTGCTGCAATCGTCATCCTGACCGGCGTATTCTTTTTTCAGATGCAGTTCACGAGATATGAGCGTCTGACCTACTGGTTCCGCATCGGCTTCCTGACTTTTACGCTCTTCGTGCTTGGCTGGTATGGCAACGCCCAGCTCTCGGTCGTGAATATCCTCGCATTCTTTTCAGCCGCGATGGCCGGTTTCTCATGGTCAGCGTTTCTGATGGATCCGCTGATTTTTGTTCTCTGGTTCTCCGTCGCGGCCTCTCTGCTCTACTGGGGGCGCGGTGTGTTCTGCGGTTGGCTTTGTCCTTTTGGCGCGCTGCAGGAACTGACCAACAAGATTGCCCGCTTCTTCAAGGTGCCGCAATTCAGGGTGCCATGGGGACTTCACGAGCGGCTATGGCCAATCAAGTACATGGTCTTTCTCGGGCTGTTCGGCCTGTCGCTTTATTCGCTGGAACTTGCGGAACGCTACGCCGAAATCGAGCCATTCAAGACTGCCATCATTCTGAAATTCGATCGCTCGTGGCCTTATGTCCTGTTTGCCGTGGCATTGCTCGGTGTGGGGCTTTTCGTCGAGCGCTTCTATTGCCGCTATCTGTGTCCATTAGGTGCCGCCCTCGCGATCCCCGGCCGTCTGAGGCTGTTTGACTGGCTCAAGCGCTACAAGGAATGCGGCGACCCGTGCACGCGTTGCGCGCGGGAGTGCATGGTTCAGGCGATCCACCCGGAAGGCAACATCAATCCCCACGAGTGTCACCAATGCCTGCATTGCCAGGTTCTCTACCAGAGCAGCACGAAGTGTCCGGTCTGCGTAATCAGCGCGGAAAAGAGGGCGAAGTTTCGGGGCAAGAACAGAATTACCGGAGAGAAAGCAGGCGCAGAAGTAGCTGTGAAGCTGTCGACTCTCGCAGACTGAAAACCTAAATAAATCAATTAGAAAGGAGAAAGTGCAATGTCAGCTGAAGAAACCAAGAGGAAGGGATTCTCGAGACGAGGCGTTCTGGGTGCAGGCGCTGTGGGAGCGGTCGCCATCGGCACCGGTGCGGTCAACGGCCTGTTCGAGGGCGGTGTTCCCAAAGCAAGAGCTGCCGGGTCATCGAAGGCAAATCTGGCACCAGGGGAACTTGATCCCTATTACGGTTTCTGGTCATCGGGCCAGACCGGCGAAGTCAGAATTCTCGGATTTCCCTCCATGCGCGAACTGATGCGGATTCCGGTGTTCAACCGTTGCTCGGCGACGGGCTGGGGCCAGACCAACGAAAGCCTGAAGATCCTCACGGACGGACTGACGGACGATACCAAGGCGTTTCTGGCCGCAAGGGGAAAGAAGACATATGATAATGGTGATCTTCATCACCCGCATATGTCTTTCACGGACGGCACCTATGACGGTCGCTACATCTTCGCAAACGACAAGGCGAATACCCGTGTCGCCCGGATTCGCTGCGATGTGATGAAATGCGACAAGATTATCGAGATCCCCAATGCGCAAGACATACACGGCATGCGGCCGCAGAAGTTTCCGCGCACTGGCTATGTCTTCGCCAACGGGGAGCATGAGGCGCCTTTGGTCAATGACGGCCAGATTCTCGACGATCCGTCGAAGTATGTGAACATCTTCACGGCCATCGACGGTGATGAAATGAAGGTTGCCTGGCAGGTCAAGGTATCGGGCAATCTCGACAACACCGATTGCGACTATCAGGGCAAGTATGCGTTTTCGACAAGTTACAACTCCGAAATGGGCATGAACCTTGCCGACATGACCAAGAGTGAACTTGACCATGTGGTCGTGTTCAATCTCAAAGCCATCGAAGAAGGGGTGAAGAACGGCGACGTGCAAATGCTGAACGGTGTGCCGGTAATTGACGGCCTCAAGGGATCCAACAAGAAATACACCCGTTACATTCCGATCCCCAACAGCCCGCACGGCGTCAATGCCGCGCCGGACAAAAAGCACATCGTCATCAACGGCAAGCTGTCGCCGACGGTTTCGATCATTGATGTGGAGAAAGTCGACGCGCTGTTTGAGAGCAATGCAGACCCCCGCTCCTGCATTGTCGGTGAACCCGAACTTGGTCTTGGGCCGCTTCATACGGCGTTTGACGGTAAAGGCAACTGTTTCACGACGTTGTTCCTCGACAGCCAGATCGTGAAGTGGAACATGGAAAAAGCCATCAAGGCGTTTGCCGGCGAGAGTGTCGATCCGATTATCTCGAAGGTCGATGTTCACTACCAGCCGGGACACAACTCGACCTCCATGGGAGAGACTGCCGAAGCTGATGGCGAATGGCTCATCTCGATGAACAAGTTCTCCAAGGACCGGTTCATCAATGTCGGGCCCCTGAAGCCTGAGAATGAGCAGTTGATAGACATCTCCAGCGACGAGATGAAAGTCGTTCATGACGGCCCGACCTTTGCCGAGCCTCATGACAGCATCATTGTGCGTTCGGACATTGTGAAGCCGGTCAATATCTGGGAACGTGATGATCCGGTTTTTGCTGACGCTGTTGCCCAGGCCAAGGCGGATGGCGTGGATCTTGAAGGCGATGACGTGGTAATCCGCGACGGCAACAAGGTGCGCGTCTACATGACATCCGTTGCCCCTCAATTCGGCCTCGAAAAATTCACGGTCAAACAGGGCAACGAAGTAACGGTTTACGTGACCAATCTCGATGACGTGGATGACGTCACTCACGGCTTCTGTCTCTCCAACCATGGCGTTGCGATGGAAGTCGCACCGCAGGCAACCGCGTCTGTGACCTTCACGGCTGACCGGCCTGGTGTTCACTGGTTCTATTGCCAGTGGTTCTGCCATGCGCTCCACATGGAAATGCGTGGACGCATGTTCGTAGAACCACGCAGCGCGTAGGGGCTGAAAATGATGGCCCGTGCGATCATGAGTGTGCTTCTGTCGGCTCTGTCGACAACATCGGCGCTTGCTGCCGATGTTGCCGTGCAGCCCGGCAAGGGTGCGCTCGCGCGGGCCATCCATACCGCAAGTCCCGGGGACCAGCTTCTGCTGTCGGCTGGCGCCTACACAGGTGGTCTGACGATCAGCAAGCCGCTCGCAATCCAGGGCAATGGCAATGTGCACGTCGAAGGAACGGGCACTGGCTCGGTCCTGTTGGTCGACGCGCCGGACGTCACCATTTCCGGGTTGCGGCTGACCGGGTCAGGTTCCGAGCATCAAACCATCGACAGTGGTGTTCAGCTTACGGAAAACGCCACAAATGCGGTTGTTCGCGATAACCGGATCGAAGGCAATCTCTATGGCGTCGATGTTCACGGTGCCCGGAATGCCCTTGTCGAAGGCAACACGATCATCGGCCGCCGGGACCGCAGGATGAACCGGCGCGGCAATGGTGTTTACGTCTGGAATGCCCCCGGCGCGCAGGTCCGTAACAACTCGGTGCTCTACGGACGTGATGGGATTTTCGTCAATTCCAGCAAGAAGAACATCTTCAGGAACAACCGTTTCGAAAATCTCCGTTTTGCCATTCACTACATGTATGCCGATGACAGCGAAGTTTCCGGCAATGTGTCGATTGGCAATCATCTCGGCTATGCGATCATGTTTACCAGCCGCGTGAGAATCCGAAACAACACCTCAATTGGCGACCGCGACCACGGCATCATGCTGAACTACGCCAATAGCGCGCTCGTTGAAGGCAATATCGTCCGCAACGGCGGCAAGAAATGCCTCTTCATGTACAACGCCAACAAGAACACGATGCGCAACAACCATTTTGAAGGGTGCCCGATCGGGATTCATTTTACAGCCGGTTCGGAGCGAAACGAAATCGTCGGAAACTCGTTCATCGGCAACCGCACGCAAGTCAAATATGTGGGTTCCAAGGACCATGTATGGGCCGGCAACTACTGGAGCGATCACAGCGCATACGACGTCAATGGCGACGGGACCGCCGATCAGGCTTTCCGGCCAAACGATGCGATGGATCAGATGTTGTGGACGCAGCCGTCGGCAAAGCTTCTGTTGGGCAGTCCTGCCGTGCAGCTTATCCGTTGGGCACAGAGAGAGTTTCCTTCGCTGCTGCCGGGCGGGGTTGTCGACACGAAGCCACGCATGACGCCGGGCTTTGAGCCCGCGGCCATTGACGGGACAAACTCAGGGGGGCGGTCGTGACGGAACTGACACTACATACCAAGAAGGTTTCCAGGAGTTTCGGTTCCGTCGCGGCGTTGAAGGATGTCTCGCTTGACGTTGAACCGGGGGAACGCGTTGCCCTGCTCGGCCACAACGGTGCGGGCAAGACAACGCTGTTTCGAATTGCGCTTGGGTTCCTGCCCGCCGATAGCGGAACTCTCGAAGTCCTCGGAAACCGGCCGGGCAGCCGGGAGGCTCGTAAGGCCATTTCATACCTGCCGGAAAACGTTGCCTTTCCCAAGGTGCTGACCGGCAAGGAGATTGTCTCCTACTATGCAAAACTCAAGAAAGCTCCAGTGGGAGATGTCAGAACAGCGTTGGAGCGCGTGGAACTGGCCGAGGCTGCCGACAGAAGATGCGGTACATACTCCAAGGGCATGCGCCAGAGGCTTGGCCTTGCGCAGGCCTTGGTCGGCAACCCCAGACTTCTGCTTCTCGATGAGCCTACTTCGGGTCTCGATCCGCTATCCCGACAGCGCTTTTATGACATCGTTTCCGAGATTTCGAACAAGGGATCCGCTGTGCTGCTCTCATCACACGGCCTGAGTGAACTGGAAGCCAGGACGGACCGTATCGCCATTCTCCGGCACGGCAAGCTGGTGGCAAATGCCCCACTGTCTGAACTGCAGAAGTCCGCCAATCTCCCCATTCGCATTCGCGTCCGTTCGACGCCGGACAATGTGGACCATGTCCACCGGCATTTTGGCGGGCAGAGGCTGAATGGCGCGATGGTTGAATTCAAATGCGCGCCGCCGGCAAAAATGGAAAATCTTGCGGCCATCGCCGATCTTGGTAACGCCATCAAGGACGTTGAACTTTCACCGCCGAGCCTGGATGAAATTTATCGCCATTTCTCCGCACAAGAAAAACCGGGGAGAGACTCATGAATTCAATCCTTGCAATCGCGCACAATGAAATCCGCATCGGCACGCGCAATCGTTGGGTCGTGCTTGCGTCGCTGATTCTGCTGGTTTTCGCCCTCCTTCTGGTATTGCTCGGCAGCGCACCAACCGGCGCCACCAGGACCGACAGCCTCACGGTGGTTGTCGCGAGCCTTTCAACACTCTCGGTTTATCTGATCCCGCTCATTGCATTGCTATTGTCGTTCGATGCGATTGCCGGGGAAATCGATCGCGGAACCCTTCAGCTGACCCTGGCCACTCAGGTTTCAGGCGCCGAAATCCTGCTGGGGAAATTCCTCGGTCACTTTGCCGTTCTGGCTCTGGCGGTGTTTGCCGGATATGGCATCGCCGGCGGACTTGCCTTTGCCCTGGGACAGAACGCGGGATTTGCAGGACTGGCCGATTTGGCCCGCCTGATCGTAACCAGCACTGCCCTGGGCGGGACGTTCATTGCGATAGGATACGTCGCCAGCGCCAGTGTCCGGCAAACAGGTACTGCCGCTGCATTGGCCGTTACGATCTGGTTGTTTGCCGTCGTGCTCTACGATCTCGCCCTGCTTGGCGGTCTTCTAGCCAGCACGGACGGTTTCTTTGCCAAGGTGCTGTTTCCGTATTTTCTGCTGGCCAACCCCGCCGATGCATTCCGCGTCTTCAACATGGCGGCGATTGAAGCGTCGGGCCTGACAACCGGGCTGGCGGCGAGCGGGCGGGAAATGCCGATTGCCCCACAATTCGCAATGATCAGTCCACTTGTCTGGATGGTTTTGGCATTTGTTGTTTCAACGCGCATTCTGAAAAGGATTCAGCCATGAAACTGATAGTCTTGCTCCTGTCGGGCGGTCTCGGCGCTGCTGTGATGTTCGGCGGATTCAACAAGGAGAATCCGGCGATTGACATTCCCGGACCAATCGCCATGACGGAGGAGGCCGTAGGCCATTACTGCAATATGAACATTCTCGAGCACACCGGGCCCAAGGCGCAGATACACTTGAAGAATATCGATTTTCCGATCTGGTTCTCACAGGTTCGCGATGCTGTGGCGTTCACCAGGCTACCCGAAGAGACACACGAAGTGACAGCGATCTATGTCCACGACATGGCGCGCGCCACGAGCTGGGAAGCTCCAGGGGACGACGCCTGGATCAGTATCGACAAAGCACATTTTGTGATTGAAAGCGAAAAGAACGGCGGGATGGGTGCGCCGGAAACAATACCTTTTGGAACAAGGGACGCTGCCTCTGAGTTTGCGGCACTTAACGGCGGTAGGGTCGTAACATTTCCAGATATTCCGGACGACTACGTGATTGGTCCGGTCGAGGTTAAACACCAGCAGACCGGGAGCGTGAAATGACGCTTTCGCGCAGGCGGTTCATATCCATTACCGCTGGCGTGGCGGCCAGTGGAATCGGCGCAGCGATAGCCCCTGTACCCGCCGAAACCGCCACATGGCGTGGGGTAGCCCTGGGGGCTGACGCCAAACTGGTCGTCACCGGATTGCCAAGACCGGAAGCCGATCGACTGATTGCAATGGCTGGTGCTGAGATCGAACGGCTGGAAAACATATTCAGCGTTTACCGTCCGCAAAGCTCGCTATCGGCCCTGAATGCAACCGGCATTCTGGAAATGCCGCCGCCTGAACTGCTTTCACTGCTCTCAATCGCCGACTCGATCCATGCGGCAAGCGGCGGGATGTTTGATCCCACGATCCAGCCGCTTTGGCGCGTCTACGCGGAACACAAAGGACAGCCGCCGAGGGCGTTGATGCGCGAGGCCGCGGGACTGGTCGGCTGGCAGCATGTGCGTTCGAACGCGGGTTTCGTGAAGTTTGAGAAGGCCAACATCGCCCTGACGCTGAACGGCATTGCGCAAGGTTTCATCACAGACCGCATTACACGGCTCCTGAAGTCTGAGGGGTTGTCGAGCGCCGTGGTGAAACTGGGTGAAATTGCAGCCGTTGGACATGATCAGCGAAATGAGCCGTGGCAGATCGGAATAGCAAAACGGGGCGACGAGCCTGCCGAGGAGTTTGTCGCCCTCGCCGATCAGGCGATTGCAACGTCATCTGCTGTCGGGACCACGTTCGATGGCACCACGAGCCACATCATCGATCCAGGAAGCGGTTTGCCGGCTCGCTCCCGATGGCAACGGGTAAGCGTTATCCACCCTTCTGCAGCAATCGCGGACGGGCTTTCGACCGCGGCGATCCTGATGGATCGAGATCGGATTGGAGACATGATCGCCCAAACAACCAACGTCCAATTGATTGCGAAGAGTGCGAATGGAGACAGGTACTCCATGGCTTCTCGACCACAGTCCTAGGGCTTTGCTAGCAAGGGAACCGACTTGTAGAAACCTGCCTTCACGGTTGCTGCAGCAGTTGGTCGATGCGTTGTTCAATGCCTGCCAATGCTTCCTGCCATCCCGGCTTGTCAGGAGCCGATTGAACCAGCTTCAGCATGACGCCTTTGGCACTCTTCAACTCCGCGATGGCCGCTTCCCGGTTGTCCTGGCGCACGTGCACATCGGCCAGCTTGACGTGCCGCTTTGCCAGATCCCTCTTCCAGGCCATGTTTTCGGGCTCTACGGTGACGAGAAATTTTCGAATGTTGTAGCTGTCGCGGTAGGACCGATAGGCTTCTGTGTATCTTCCATCAGCCATGTGCACATCGCCGATCTTGTCATGAAGCTCGGACAGGTCCTCTTGCCAGACGACGTTTCTGGGATTTGTCGCGGCAATGTTTCGGGCGGACACCAAGGCGTCGCGATAGGAAGCCAGAGCATCCGTCCGGTGGCCGCGCAAGAACTGAACGTCGCCGATCAATGCGTTTACCTTGGAGAGGTCGCGTTGATGGGTCTTGCTGTCGGGATCGATTTTCACAAGACGCTCCGCCAGGGCCCGGCCTTCGAGATAACGGCCCAGGGCTGCCGCAAGATTCCCCTGCGCATTCAGAGCATCGCCGAGCTTCGTGGTCGATACAAACAGGTCGCGTTGCCAGCGTGTGTTTTCAGGTTTGGATGCGGCCAGCCGGGAGATGATCGCGTGTCTTGCCTTGAAAGCCTGAAAGGCTTCCTCGGTATTTCCCTGTTTCAGAAGTACATAGCCAACCCGCTCGTGACCGAGACCGAGCCAGAACTGCCTGGACGTGTCGTCAGGTTTGAGGTCCGTGAGGCGTCTGTAGATTGAGCGGAACGAGCGGTAGGAGTCCAAAGCACCGTCCATATCGCCGGATACGCGCGATATGTCGCCGATGTGCATGTGCGATGCGGCCAACCTGCCTTGCCAGTGAGAATTTTCAGGCTCCTGTGCGACACGCTTTTGCGCCAGTTGAATGGCGGCCTCATGGTGACCACGGGCGCGGGTCATCGAACCCTCCCGCCACGCAATGTCTCCCAGCCTTTTATGGGATTCATGAAAATGGTGGTCGTCCCGGGGTCCCTCCAGAATAGCCAGGAGGTGAAAGTAGGACTTTATGGCCGGCTTGTAGTCGCCGGCGCGCCAGTACATATCGGCATGGGTTATCAGGGTCTGCTTGTCATCTGGTTCGAACTCCAGAGCCCTGGAGTAGGCTTCGCGCGCCCGCTGCGGGTCGCTCAGCTTGGCGATTGCGCCGAGATTGCGGAAGGCCGCTGCGGCGTCAGCTCTTTCCTTCTTTATGTCCGCTTCGACAGCACCGATCCGCAGTGCCTTTTCGTTGGCCACGTCCCGGTAGAGCGCTTCGGCCTGCTCGACATTGTTTTGCTTGAGCAATTCCAGCGCCAGGGCCATGCGGGCGTCGCCGGCATTGGCCTTGACCTGGGCTGAGATCAGGGCCTGCTCGACGCCTTCGGCGATCGCGCCGGCGAAGCCGTCGCCTCCAGCCTCCGATGCACTGGCGCTGGTCGTGATCAGGCTCTGAACCAGGGATTTCAGCTTGGTGATTTCCTGCTGGTTGAGTTCGTCGCGCGCCACCAGGTGGGCGGACTGCCAGTAGTAGTAGCCGCCGGCAGCGGCGATCACGGCAAAAGAGACACCGGCAGCGCCCAGTTGCAGCCGGCGTTTGCGATCTGCACGTCTGGCGCGCTGCACGATGTCGTCGTAGCGGACCCCCAGCAGACCGGCGACAACCTTTGCGGCGGCCCGTTCGCGGCCGTCGCCGACATCGCGGAAATCCGGCGCAACCGGTTCGGCGAGGTCCTGTGTTACGGCACCGGCGTCATCGACCAAGAACCTGACCGCTGGCGGAAAGCACTCCTGCTCGGCGCTGCCGGGCTCGCCTGCGACGATAACCGGTATCACACGGTCGGACCGGCCCAGCGCCTTGAACTGCCGCACTTCCTCGTTGACATAGACGCTCCTGGCGGCATCGGGCGAGCACAGAACGATCAGGAATTGAGAGGCTTCGAGCGCGGAGATGGTCGCATCGGCCAGAGAATGGCCGCCGGCAAAATCGTCACGGTCACGGAAGATCGGCCGCAGGGTCTTCGGCACCGGACCAATGGCCATCTGCTTGCCCACCAGATCGCCGTCAATCCGCCAGCCTTCCAGCTTCCTGTGAAGCCAGGCCGCGGCATCGGCGTCCTTGTGACTGTAGGACAGGAAGGCCCGGTAAGTGTTCTCGACCGCCTCAGCCATTGCGGCTCCTGATTCAGGCAAGCGTTACAACGCAGAATGTCGCCGACGATTTTAGCGGTCATCGCGGTGTTGCGGCAAGCGTCAAGGACTTGCGCCGATCTACGGCGTGGAGGCGAACCACGGACCGTTGCGACAGGCGCCGGTCAGGGACAGTATGGTTGATACTTCGCAGCCTATATGACGCGGCAGGTCCGCACGATCCGTCCCGTCAGGGCGTCAAAATAGACCAGATAACGAACCCCATTCTTCAAGGCGCCAAATATGTAGTTCTTTCCCGTGCATTTGCGCGTGTGAATATCCTGGTATCCCTGCCGGTAATGAAGCGCGAGCCGCGCGCGGCGGCATGTCATGCGGCCGTCGACCGTAAAATCCCTGGGGCCGGTGAACGAAAAACCTCCGCGCCGACCTCGAGACCGGCTCCCTGGCACCGCGTCAATGGTGCAGAGTTCCGCCACCTGCAGACCGGGGCGATTTTTTGCCACATGAAATCATTCCTCCGAACAACGGACGGCGTTTTTCAGCAAACGCTGTCCCAATCGCCCGAGCCCGGCTGGAAGTATGGACCGCATAAGGAACGTTGTGAATTTTTCGGGCCGGCAGCAGCGATGGCCGGCCTCGGCCATGGTTGGTAATATGGGAGGGGCTGAATTGAGGGTACGAACTCAACTTGTAGAGGCTGCTGGCTTGGTGGGCGTGAACTGCGGCACGAAGACGAGACAGAGACGGACAGCGTTGGTGACGAGGACATGGAACCCGACGATGACGCCTCATGTCTGGATTGAGAGTATAGCGACGGGCCGTAAACTGTTATTGGATGAGGCGTGTCCGGAAACCAAAGCAGCATATAAAACAAATGACTGGCTACAAACTAGAGAAGGAAATTTGGACAGACGAGGATTTCGACATCATGGGTTGGCATGATGTAAGCATACACGGAATAGCGTTCAGTCCACATGAGTGGTCACTTGCATTGGACATAGACTACATTTTCAGGTGGGTAAGCCCAAAGAATGATGAGAAGTTTTTTCAGTTCTGGATTTCTCCAGCAACTAAGGTTTTTGAAAGTGTCTCTAACATACAGTTCGATGTTCCTTTGACGCCGCTCGAACCTATGGGAATCTCAGAACTGTATTGCAAGAGAACCGACCCGTCGTCGGAGGGTCTCAATCCGGCAATCAGATTCAGGATTGACTGTCATGTCGGCGAATTCTCGATTGTGGCTGATAGTTTTACAATGTTCGTCAAGCGTGCCCCCACCTTGCAGAAAGACCAAGAATTGCGCGCTGAAGTACGCGGCGGGTTTAGCTTTTCTCGGGAACTGACAGCGTCCGAATAGAGCGGACATCATCACCGTGTCAATTTGACACTACAAGCTGTGGGAGCGCATAGGCTGGATAGTGTTCCCCGCAGGCCTTTGTGCCGCACTGACGGGGGTCTCATCTGCGTAGCGATTTGCCATAGTAAAGCACTACCGCAGCTACGTATTCGTCCTTTCAATTGGAGCTTCCATGTCTTCGACAGGATTGTAATTTTCCGGGTCATAGGACATCGATAAATTTCCACCGAAGTCCCGTTGCCAATAGCCACCGGAAGCGGATCGACTGATTGCATTGGCCGGCGCGGAGGTCGAACGGATACAGGTATTCCATGGCCTCTCGATTGCGGTCCTAGAGAATGTCCGACCGGTGGACGCGCCAGAACGGCCTGGACGTGCCTTCAGATTTGAGGTCAACGAAGCGTTCGTAGTTGGAGCGGAACGAACGGTGTAAGTCAGACACACGCTCCATATCGCCCGAAACGCACGATCTGACGCCTTCGGCCCGCTCAACCCGTATCATCTGCTTGTGTGAGATTTCGCTCTGTTGCTGCGAGCCATCAGGGAAAATCACGAACCGAATGCAGAAGCTATCTTCCTGCCGGCATCCATCATGCGCCGTTTTCGGGTCGGCCGGTTTACGATGTTTGCAAAGGGTCGTGTTCGTTGCCCTGTGTCTCCCGGATAGAGCCGTGCGCGTTCGGCGAAATTATCGAACACTTCAGTGTTGTGGCCGTTGCTGCAAAAGGTTTCTGCGGCAACGTCTTCGGCCAGAATGGCGTCATGATGGCCGAGTTCGATGTGCAGATACTCGAGCGAAAGTCGGTCTTCGCAACCGGCAAGCACAATGGTGTCGCCATTGACCAGATATTTGGCCGGCACCAACACGCCGTCGAGCAGAAGACAATGTTTGCGGGAGACGTAAAGATCGGCTGCAGGCCTGTCCTCTCCCAGCGCGTCCTTGCGGATAAGGACCGGCCGGAACGTTTTCGGCCATGCCGCTGCGGTCCGCGTGTAGCGTCGCCGGCCGATCCACTTGATCGAATGGGTTTCGCCTTTTGCAGTCAGAACGCGATCGCCGATCACTAGGTCGTCGATGCGGCAGTCGCCACCGGGTGTACGAATCCTTGTGCCGGACAAATAGCAGATAGGTGGTGGGGCCGATGCCATCGATTAAATTCCTCCAGTCGTACTGCGCGCAGGCGGCGATGAGAATACAGACTATCCGTGCATGGCGCCATAGAATTGTTACCCGATTTGCGTTCGGCAATGCCCTGCAGTTCCCCGACTCTCTTTGCAGAACCGTGGTTCCGTCTGGTTTAGAAACCGCTCCAGTGCCATACTCAGCCGTCACAAATCCGGATTTCCGATGACTCTGCAGCAAAATTTTCGTGCACACCTCCGTTTTGCCAAGGCGCGGCTGCGCGCGCTGTTGACGCCCGGTGTCAAACTTCCGCCGGGGAAGTTGGATCCGTCAGAAAACAGCATGTACAGCGACCCGATGTTTTATCTGGACCGGTTCAAAATACACGGCCCGGTTTTCAAGACATCCTGGGGCCGGCACATTCTTGTGTGTATTCAGGGAAATGCGGAAGGCCGCCGCTTCCTGAATACCCATCAGGACAAACTCCGAGGCATTTCAATGTCCTTGAAGAAACTGTTTCCTGGCGGTTTCCTCCGCAACATGACGGGTGAAGAACACAAAACCTATCGCAGGATACTGGGCACACCCTTGAGCAGTGATCTGATCGCTGCGCACGATCAAGCGCTGAGAACCCTGATATGCCAATCGCTGAGCGCATATTGCCAGGTCTGCCAACATGAAGGACCGTCGCGCGCAAGTTTCCTGAGGCATCTCAACATGATTTCGTCGCATGCCCTGCTCCAATTGATTTATGGGGTGTCCGCGTCGGACCCAAGGTTTCATGAACTCTGGTCGCTGCATGACGAGCTCGGCAAGGACGACCTCGTGTGGCGGACCGGTGGCCGCGAAGTTGAATTGTTCGAGCAAATCCGCGGCCATGTCTGCGCGCTTGCCGAGTCACAACCCCAAACCGCCGATGGCAGGGGGAGGAGCTGCCTTTCCGACATCTGCGAACAGGCCCCCCCCGACGAGACAGTGATTGGCAACCTCATCTACATGGTCGAGATGGGTCGCTATGATCTCTACGGCCTGTTGCACTGGGTCGCGAAATATCTGAGCGGCAGTCCCGAGACTATCGACGCTCTTCGCAACAGAGCCGGAAAATGTCCCGCAGGACACGATGGCGCGGACGCGGCGAACCCGCTGTCGCGCGCTGTTGTGCTGGAAACCTTGAGGCTCGATCAGGGCGAAGGCGTGGCCCGGCGGGCCTTCCGCGACATCGTGCATGATGGTCATCTTTACCAGGAAGGTACGATGTTTCGAATGTGTCTATGGGACAACCACAAGAATCCGGAACGGTTTCCAGATCCCTTTCGCTTCGATCCCACGAGGTTCGTGAAGCGGGACTACCAGGTCGACGACTGGGCGCCCTTCGGTCTCGACGCCCACAGGTGTGTCGGTGCAGATGTTTCCATCGGTCTAGCAACCCTGTTTGTCGAGGAACTGGCTTCCGGTTTCGCTTGGGATGTGGTCGACGACGGCCCACGCATTCGCGGCGCATACCATTGGGAGCCAGGTGACAGGTTTGTTGTTTCACTGCACCAACGACCGCCGAGCACGTAATACCGGATAAACCCGCTGAAGTCGGTTCTGACGGTTGCTATTTGGTTGCCCGCGAAAAACACGCCGCAACGTCAAATCTGTTGAGCTTTTGATTTAAATGGTACCGCCTCCCCGGTTCGAACGGGGGACCTCTAGATCCACAATCTAGCGCTCTAACCTACTGAGCTAAGGCGGCACATGGCGCGAACGGGGCGCGATTTGGCGCGCAACGTACGCTTATCGGACGGGCATTTCAAGCCGTCATTTGACGTGCCGGCAACCGTATTGCCGCATCCTGGCCGGCAATGCGCCGCCGACGCAGTACGGCACAAAAAAAGAGGCTGCACGCGGCAGCCTCTTCTGTCTTCCCAAAGACGCGGGAAACTATATCGTTGGGTTCAGACCTTGAACGCGGTCTTGGCCTGGTCGAAGGACTTGGTCATGCCGTCCTTGATCGGCTTTGATGCGGTTTCGACCGTCTTGGCAGCCAGGCCGCCGAGTTCGGTGGTCTGCTCGGTCAGCGAAGCAAACTGTTCGCGGACGAAGGTTGCCTGCAGGTCGACGACTTCCTTGAAATCTTTTGCAGTTGCGAACTTGCGGGCAAAATCGAAGCCGGCAATCATGTTGGCCTGGGCCATGTCGATGGCCTTGAGCTGCAGCGTTGCAGCGCCGTCCTTGACGGCTGTTGCGGTCACGTCCAGGAGGTCTACGGTTTCCTGGGTGGCGTCACGGAACTGGCCGTACACGACCTGCGCCTGGTCAACGCTCTTTTCTGCAAACTCACGCACGTCTACAGGCATTTCGAAGGCTTCGGTCTTGGTCTTGGCTTGTGCTTTGGTCATGATAATGGTTCCTTGTGGTTCGGGTGTGCCTTGTTCCGGATCAGGGTCCACTGTCAACGCGGCACGGGGAAAATCAATCTCGTGACCCTGATATAGGGTGTATTATTGTGCATTGCAACATAAATTTTGCGCTGCATCAAAATTGATGTGTTTTTGTGGCTGCGGCTTGCCAGGCCAGCATTCATTTGCCATAGGAAACGTATCTAACCGGAGCGGAGAACCAGCCAAATGGGCATCAACAGCCAGACCGACCTGTCTGCGGAACTGCAGATCGGTCCAACCGATCTCGGCATGGTGCGAATCTATGTCGCCGGCGACGGGATTGACCTGCCGATGGACTTCACACCTGAAGAAGCCTGCGACATCGCCGAAGAACTGATCGACGCAGCGAACCGGGCAAGCGCCCAGCATGGTGGCGAAAGATCGGCTCAATCGGGACAAAAACCCGGCAAAACCAACGCTTCCGGGACAGCCGCCAAGAACCGCAACAAACGTTAACCACGTTTCGGTTATCCGGAAGCGGCAACCCGCCGTAACCCTTCTGCCACAAAGCCTGCAAATACAGAGGATTATGTGTCACGCAAGTAGACGGCGCAGGTCGGTTTGCGGTAGTGTAAACAAAGTATTAAGGAACGGCTGATCCTGGCGGGGGTTTGCTGCTGCAATTTTGCTGCGACAATTAGGATTTCTTACGAGGCCACACAACACATCCGGCCGGGAGACCCCGGCATCGGAACAGGGAACAGTAGCCCGTGAGTTTGTACAACACGTCTTTGCTCGATGCTCTTGCGACGGACGCGCGCCCGGCGTGGCTTTGGGACACCGATCGCAGGCGCATCATCTGGGCCAATCATACCGGCATCGGTTTCTGGCGCGGCGAGAGCCTGTTTGACGTTCTCGACCGGCGCTTCGATCCTGCCGAACCCGGTGTCGACCGGGCGGTACAACTGGCCAAGTCACTCAAGGACAACACGTCGATCGAGGAAGACTTCAGTTTCCCCTCGAGCGGTCGCCGCGACATGCTGCGCTGCCGGTGCCAGCTCTTTGGCCTGCCGGACGGGCGCAACGGGGTTCTGATGACGGTGGAGAGCCCGGACCAGCGTATCGCCGGCGATGCCGGCGGATCCGACGCCGCGATCGACCTCCTGCCCCTGCCGGTGATTGTGTTCAACGCCCGTGGGACGGTCGTGGCCAGCAATGAACTGGCAAGAGAGATCGTCGCAACGGGCGTCGACGGCATGCCGGAACCGGATCTGGCCAGTCTCGTCGGCAGTGCTGAGGAGGCCGGCGATCTTGTTGCCCGGGCGACCGATGCCGGACTGGTCAGCGAAATTCGAAGCATCCGGACCGGCCTGGGCCTGCGCACCCACAGGATCACGGCGCGCCATCTGGCCGGCGACCACGGCGGCGACGCGGGAACAATCGCGATCGTGTTCGATGACGTCACGGAACGGCGGCAGCATGAACTCAGCCTCATGGAAACCAATCAGCGGTTGGCGGATTTTGTTGCCGCGGCTGCCGACTTCACCTGGGAACTCGACCGGGATCTCGTCTGGTCCGGCCTGTCCGAGGGCTTCGAAGAGGCCAGCGGCATCGACAGGAAGTCCGTTATCGGGCGGGCCTGGCCGGAAGTTGCCGCGCGGTTTGCACTGGATGGGTCTGGCCAGATCCAGGCGGCGTGCAACGCCCGCAAGGCCTGGCGCAAGGTGACGGAATGGACACACGAGGGCCGGAAAGTCTCGATCATGCTCAGCGCAACCCCGGCTGTTACGGGCCTGTCGGCATTTTCAGGTTATCGGGGGGTCGGCACGGTGAAGCAGGCCGCGGTCGCCGAATCGCGGGTTCACGCATCGACCGCGCACGACGTGCCAGTTGCAGAGCCATTGGCGACCAGCATGGCCGCGGAGCCGGTCCCGGCAGCCACCGGCGAGAACAGCGGCGGACTGACGGAAGAGGACAGGCGTACCTTCAAGGCCATCGGCGAAGCGATTTCCCAGGAGCGCCGGCGCGACGAACAAGCCTCTGCAGAAGAACCTGCGGCCGGCGGCGACACCCCCGGCACGCCGGCCGCCGACTTGCCGACCGAAAGCCTGCAGGACGCAATCCCGGATACGGTATCCGCGCACGATGCCATCGTCGGTTTTCTCGACGCCTTTCCCTCAGGCATTGTCGTGGTACGGGACAAGGCGCTCCTCTACGCCAACCCCCAGGCGGTCGTCCATCTGGGAAAACCCGAAGAAACGGCGCTCGAGCGTATTGAGGACATCACGTCGCTTTTGAACGAACGGGGTGACGGCGGCATGCTCGACACAATCATGATGTCATCGGCCGGGGACTATGAAACCGTCGTCGAACTGTCGCCGCTGGCACTGGGCACAGCCGGCGACGGGGATCGCAAACAGGTTCTGCAAGCCGACCTTGCGGTGATCGAATGGGATGGCGAACCGGCTCTTCAGATCGCGCTTTCCAGACAGCCGGCGCCATCGGTGTCAGGGCCGCGGGAGGCCGAACTGGAAGCCATCCTGAACACCGCCACGGACGGCATCGTTACCCTCGACGCGTCGGGCCATATCGTCACGGTCAACACCAGTGCGCAGGCTATTTTCGGTTATGACGAGGTTGAAGTCGCAGGCCGCGAATTTGCGACCCTGATGTCCGACGACACGGCCCAGGCGGTGCGCGACTATGTAGTGAGTCTCGCTGACAGTGGCCTGGCGAGCATCTTCAATGACGGCCGCGAAGTCGTCGCTGTCGAGAAAAACGGCGGCGAAATTCCTTTGTTCCTGACCTTGGGACGGATGAAATCGGATGACGATACCGGCGCCAGCGGCGTGTCGTTCTGCGCCGTGGTGCGCGACATCACGCAGTGGAAGAAGGCCGAGGCCGACCTCAAGAAGGCCAAGGAGACGGCTGAGCGGTCGAGCACGCAGAAATCGGAGTTCCTAGCCAAGATCAGCCACGAGCTGCGCACGCCTCTGAATGCGATCATCGGGTTCTCCGAAGTCATGACGACGGAAAAGTTCGGACCCCTGGCGAACGACCGCTACAAGGGGTACGTCAACGATATTCACAGCAGTGGCGAACATCTGCTGAGCCTGATCAACGATCTGCTCGACCTGTCGAAGGTCGAGGCCGGCAAGCTCGAGTTGAGCTTCACCAGCGTCAACCTGTCGGACATCATTTCCCAGAGCAACGGCATCATGCAGCCCCAGGCCAACCGCGAGCGGATCATTATCCGCTCCTCGGTGGCGCCGGACCTGCCGCCCGTGGTCGCCGACCAGCGCAGCATGCGCCAGATCATCCTCAACCTGCTGTCCAATGCGATCAAGTTCACCGATCCCGGCGGGCAGGTGATCGTGTCGGCCCTCATGGACGATGCCGGCCGCGTCCAGATCAGGGTCAAGGACACCGGCATCGGCATGGACCCGGACGAACTGCAGCACGCCCTCGAACCGTTCCGGCAGATCCAGCGGCCCGGTCGTGTCGAGCAGATCGGCACCGGCCTGGGACTGCCGCTGACCAAGGCGCTGACCGAAGCCAACAAGGCGGAGTTCCTGATCGAAAGCACGCCAGACGAGGGCACCCTGGTCCAGATCACGTTCCCGACCACGCGGGTGCTTGCGGACTGACCGGCTTTTGCCATTGCCGCGACGGCCTGACGACATCCAAAACGGCGACTGGAATTGACAGACCAAGATCTGTGCCGATAAATGATGCCATGAGTCTTGTCCGGTTGACACCATGATAATCTGTTCGTGCAATGTGTTGAATGATCGCCAGATCCGAGCCGTCGCAAAGCAGGCGCGAGGATCGGTGCAGCAGTGTTATACCCTGCTAGGTTGTCAGCCTCAGTGCGGGCGCTGCCTGGAACGAGTCAAGGAAATTCTTGCCGAAGCGGAAAATGCAGAACTGGTCAGTGACGCTCATTGACTTGGACCTGCACCCCTCTATTATTAGAATTATTCTAAACTAAAATCATCGAGGTTTACCATGAAGGGCGATGCCAAAGTCATCGAGTATCTCAATCAGGCGCTCAAACTGGAACTGACGTCGATCAACCAGTATTTCCTGCACTCACGGATCCTGCAGGACTGGGGTTTCGAGAAACTCTCGAAAAAACTCCACGACGAGTCGGTCGAGGAAATGCACCACGCCGACAAACTGATTCAGCGCGTGCTGTTTCTCGAAGGCCTGCCAAATCTTCAGGATCTCGATCCCCTGAACATCGGGGAAACGGTTCGCGAGATGCACGAAAGCGATCTGGCCGGCGAACGCAAGGCGCACGCGCTTTACAGCGAAGCCGCCCAGTACTGCCACACAGTAAACGATACGGTGTCGAGGGAACTTTTCGAAACCCTGATCGGCGACGAGGAAGAACATATCGACTGGCTGGAAACCCAGCTGACGCTGATGGAAAAAGTCGGCGAACAGAATTACCTGCAATCGCACCTGTAACATTCCGGATTTGACGCAGACACCGGACCTGACCACACACAAGCGCCGGCATTCGAAACGACCCCGGATCAAGCTGGCGCTTGTCCGGGAAACGGGACGGTCGATTCCCGTGCGCAATGCAGCACGCCAGTGCCGCTTTGCAGACACGGGAGCGTACCAATTGCAGGCGCCGGCGTTCGAAACGACCCCGGATCAAGCTGGCGCTTGTCCGGGAAACGGGACGGTCGTTTCCCGTGCGCAATGCAGCACGTCAGTGCTGCTTTGCAGACACGGGAGCGCGCAACACGCCAGCGCCTGAGTTCGGCTAAACTCCAACTCACCTGACGGGCGTCAATCGGTCATCCCCGGGCGGCCTGACGCCTTGTTGACCGCAGGTTGCCGGCCGCCCTATAACATCGGGACATTGTTGAGAATGATTTGCATTTCCGGTTCGGCGCCTGCCTAAAATGCCGGCAGAAGAGTGGCCTCCCGGAATCCTGGAACGCAGTGACCGATCAGACTTCATGACCCTTGGACAGCCTTCCCACGACGACCTCGCCTCGACGCAGAGTTTTGCGCCGAAGAGCGATGGTGACAGGCGTTGGGGGATCGTTGCCCTGTTCTTCAGCGCCCTGGTGGCGGCACCGGTCATAACCGTCGGTGTTCTGGCGATCAGCCCGACGCAGAACATGTGGCCGCACCTGATTTCGACGGTCCTGCCGGGCTACGTGCTGACCACCGTGCTGCTGATGACCGGCGTCGGGCTGGTTACCTTCGTCACCGGAACGACGACAGCATGGCTGGTCGCCGTTTGCCGGTTTCCCGGCCGCAAGGTTCTGCAGTGGATGCTGCTGGTGCCACTGGCCACGCCGACCTATATCATCGCCTACACCTATGTGGATGTGTTCGAGTATTCCGGCACTGTGCAGACCCTGCTGCGCGAACTGTTCGGCTGGCGCAATGTCCGAGACTACTGGTTTCCGGAAGTCAGGTCGCTTGGCGGGGCGGTTTTTGTCATGTCCTTCGTGCTCTACCCGTATGTCTATCTGACGGCACGTTCCAGTTTCATGAAACAGTCCGTCTGCCTGCTTGAGGTCAGCCGCACACTCGGTCGCAGCCCGTGGGGCACTTTCTTCTTCGTGGCCTTGCCGATGGCCCGTCCGGCTATCGCCGTAGGCGTTACCCTGGCCATGATGGAATGCCTCAACGATATCGGTGCGGTTGAATTTTTCGGCGTCAACACACTGACGGTGGGCATCTACACCACCTGGCTCGGCCGCGGCAACCTGGGCGGCGCGGCACAAATTGCCAGTATCGTCCTGATCTTCGTGTTTGCCCTGATCTGGCTGGAACGGCTGGCTCGAAGCCGACAGCGTTTCCACCACACCTCCCGGCGTGAGCGCAACCTCCGGCCGTTCCGCCTCAAGGGCATTCGAGGATGGGCCGCGACGACCATATGCGTCCTGCCGGTGATATTCGGGTTCGTGATCCCGGGCGTGGTGCTGATCGACTTTGCGATCGGCAATTTCGCAGAAGCGGCGAGCCCCGACTATTTCCGCTATGCCCGCAACAGCCTGATCCTGTCGGTGGTCGCCGCGACCGCCGCGATCGCCATCGGGCTGACGCTGGCCTATGCCCACCGGCTGTCACGGTCGAGTTTTGTCCAGATCGCAATCCGGTTTGCCAGTGTCGGTTATGCGGTTCCCGGTGCTGTGCTCGGGATCGGCATCCTGGTACCGCTTGCCCGCCTGGACAACGTCGTCGACGGTTTTGCCCGCGACCTCCTGGGGTTTTCCACGGGCCTGCTGCTGACCGGCACCATTTTTTCAATCGTATTTGCCTATGTTGTCAGGTTCCTGGCGATTTCCTACGGCTCCATCGAGTCCGGACTGGGACGCGTAACCCCCAATCTCGAGGCTGCCGCCCGCACGCTCGGGCGCTCCGCCGCCGGTGCCCTGCGCGAAGTCCACCTGCCCCTGATCCGGCCGGCACTTGCGACGGCCGGTCTGCTGGTTTTTGTCGACTGCATGAAGGAACTGCCGGCTACCCTGATCCTGCGGCCGTTCAACTTCGACACGTTGGCAACCCACGTCTATACCTACGCGTCACTCGACCTGCTCGAAGAAAGCGCCTTGTCGGCCTTGACCATTGTCGCTGTCGGGATCGTTCCCGTGATCCTGCTCAACCGGACGCTGAGAGAACCCAAGCGCCGTTCGCCGCGCCTGCCGGAACGTGCAGTGGTCCCTCCAAACAGCCCCTGACTCGACCGGCTGCCGTATCCTGTCAGCTCTGAAGCTCCGGAATGTTCCGGTAGAGATCGAGGGCTTGCGGATTTGCCAGAGCCTCCTTGTTCTTGACTTCACGGCCATGCACGATATCGCGGACCGCAAGCTCGGTGATCTTGCCCGACTTGGTGCGTGGAATGTCGTCGACGGCAACCACCTTTGCCGGCACATGACGTGGAGAAGCGCCCGTGCGAATGCGCTGCTTGATCGCGGCGGTGAGATCGTCGTCCAGCGACACACCCTGCGCCAGCACGACGAACAGCACGACCCTGGCGTCATTGTCCCAATCCTGACCGATCGCCAGGGCTTCGATAACTTCGGGCATCTGCTCGACCTGGGCGTAGATCTCCGCCGTACCGATCCGGACCCCGCCCGGATTCAGGGTCGCGTCCGAGCGGCCATGAATTATGTAGCCGCCATGTTCGGTGATTTCGGCAAAGTCGCCATGGCACCAGACACCGTCAAACCGGGAAAAGTAGGCGCCGTGATACTTGCTGCCATCGGCGTCGTTCCAAAACCCCACCGGCATAGAGGGAAACGGCCGGGTGCAGACCAGTTCGCCCTTGCCGGACGCCATGGGCTTGCCGTCGTCGTCCCAGACATCGACCGCCATGCCAAGAATCGGGCCCTGGATCTCACCACGCCAAACCGGTGTGGTGGGAACACCGCCGACAAAGCAACCGGCAATATCGGTGCCGCCGGACACCGAGGCCAGGAGGACATCCTGCTTGATGGCATCGTGGACGAAGTCAAAGCTTTCGGCAGCCAGGGGCGAGCCCGTCGACATCACGGTGTCGACGGATGCAAGACTGTGGGTATCTTTCGGACGGAGCCCGGACTTCTTGAGCGCGTCGATGAACTTGGCTGACGTCCCGAAAATTGTCGCCTTCTCGGCGTCGGCATAGTCGAACAGGACGTTGCCAGAGGGGTAAAACGGCGAACCGTCGTAAAGCAGAAGCGTTGCCCCGCTGGCGAGGCCAGTCATCAGCCAGTTCCACATCATCCAGCCGCAGGTGGAGAAATAGAACAAGCGGTCGCCGTCCTTGAGATCGCAGTGGAGCTGTTGTTCCACCAGGTGCTTGATCAGAATGGCGCCGGCCGAATGGACAATGCATTTCGGCGCCCCGGTGGTGCCGCTGGAAAACAGAATATAAAGCGGATGGTCGAACGGCAATTGTTCGAATGTGATTTCATCGGCGGCATGCGGTGCCAGATAGCCATCCCAGGTCACCGCCTGGGACAACCCGTCTGCCACGGTCTCCGCCGTGCCGATGTAGGACACGACAACCACCCGTTTCAAAGACGGCAATTGTGCCACCACGGCCTTGATCTTGTCGGCAATGTCGATGGTCTTGCCGTTGTAATAGTAGCCGTCGGAGACGACAAGCACGGTCGGGTCGATCTGGCCGAAGCGGTCGAGGATGCCGCGTTCTCCAAAGTCCGGTGAGCATGACGACCAGATTGCACCAAGCGAGGCCGCTCCCAGCATCGCGATTGCCGTTTCCGGCATGTTCGGCATGATCGCGGCAATCCGGTCGCCGCTCGAGAGCCCGTCCTGATTCAGAGCCTGTTGCGCCTGTGAGACAAGATCCGACAGTTCGGTCCATGTGACGGACCTGGAAACCCGGTCTTCGCCGCGAAACACGAGCGCCGGCGTGCCATCGTTCTTGACGAGCAGGTTCTCGGCATAATTGAGCCTGGCTTCCGGGAAATACCGGGCGCCGGGCATCTTGTCGCCGTCTTCGATGACGGGTTCACCACGGCTTTGGGCGCGGACGCCGCAGAAAGCCCAGACGCCGCCCCAGAACGCCTCCGGCTGATCGACCGAAAACCGGTACAGGCCGTCAAAGCCTGCAATATTCTCGTTACAGGTCCGATTCACGAAATTCCGGAAACGGTCAAGAACTGTGGCGGCAATCCTGGTGTCATCCGGCTGCCATAACGGCACACTCATATGTGTCACTCCACGGTTGTATTCTCTGTGACGGGCACATTACGTCCATGACACAAATCGCCCAAGCTCAATTCGTTCAAACCCATGCCAATGACCGTTAATGCTATACGGTAGCGCAGATTGTTCCAAACGGGTTATACTCGTCCAAGTGGTTTAGCCACGATGTCCAATAAAAACGGTGCACCCTATCCCCATGATGCGACTTCTCTATATCGTTTTTGGCCTTGTGATCCTACTGGTCGTGGCCGTAGCCGCCATTCCGTTCCTGGTGCCCACCGACACGATCACGGCGCAAGTCATTCAATCCGTTAAGGAAAGTACGGGCCGCGAGCTCAAGATCGGCAGCGATCCGAAATTCTCGCTGTTCCCGAGCATAGCACTGGAAGCCAGGGACGTGGCGATTTCCAACCCCGGCGGTCTGGCGACCGGATCGTTGTTGGCGGCCGACGAGATCCAGGTCAACCTTGCCCTGATGCCGCTTTTCAGTGGCGATGTGGACGTCAAGAAATTCGTGCTGGTAAAACCCGTGATCGATCTCAAAGTTGCCAAGGACGGCAGCGCCAACTGGGACTTCGGAAACGGGGAGACTGCCGGACAGGAGAGCACATCCGGCTCTTCGACCGACGCGGGATCACCGGTCGGGCTTGAGAACCTCCGCCTTGGCCAGATTGAAATCGTGGATGGAACTGTACTCTACGCAGATGAGACTTCAAACGGTGCCTTTACGCTCAACAAGATCAATGTGGCATTGGGGCTCAGGGACATTTCGAGTCCCCTGGAGGCCAAGGGGGCTGCTGTCTGGAACGGCGAGAACGTCGAACTGGAAATCAATCTGGGCCAACCCAAGGCCTTGATGGACGGCGGCAGCACGTCGCTTGTGACAAAGCTCTCGTCAAAGCACATTACAAGTTCGTTCGACGGTACGGTGTCCGCCGACAAGGATAAGGGCGTAGCCGGCACCTTGGCTGCCAGTTCGCCGTCGATCAGAGACCTGGCGAAGTGGGCGGGTAACCCGTTGGCGCCCGGCAATGGCCTCGGGCCGTTCTCCGTGCGTTCAAGCGTGAAGTATGCAAACGACACGATGACACTCTCGGATGCTGAAATCGGCCTCGACGACATGAACGCAAAAGGCAGTGCAGTGGTGGCGCTCGGCGGCGACCGGCCAAACATTAAGGCCAACCTGGGCGTCGACAGCATCAACGTGAACAAGTACCTCAGCGGTGGCGGCGCGGCCGGTTCAGGTGCGAGTTCCAGCGGCGGTCAAACCGGATCAGGGGGCTGGAACGACGCCAAGATCGACTTCAGCGGACTAAATGCCGTGAACGCGGATCTCAACCTTGCTGCGTCGCAAATCCTCTACAATAAAATCAAAATCGGCAAGAGTGCCCTGGCGATCAGTCTCCAGGGTGGGAAACTCTCTGCCAATCTCTCCCAACTGGCCCTCTACGGCGGCAATGGCAAGGGCAAACTCAGTCTGAACGGCGCGGCCGAGACACCCGCGCTGAACGCCAATTTCGCCATAGCCGGGATTGACGGTTTCCCTCTGCTTCAAGACGCTGCGGATATGAAGTGGCTGGAAGGCACGGGACAACTGTCTTTCGACATCGCCGCCAGCGGTGTCAGCCAGCGCCAGATGGTCTCGACATTGGGCGGCAAGGCCAAGCTCGTATTTGCGGACGGCGCCATAAGGGGGATAAACATCGCCCAGATGATCAGAACATTGGGTACAAGCGCGCTGACCGGGTGGTCGGACGGCGGCGCCCAAAAGACCGATTTCAGTTCGTTCTCGTCGAGTTTCTCGATCAAGAACGGCATTGCCTCGAGCACCGACCTCAGCCTGATCGGACCGCTCGTCCGGATCACCGGCGGCGGGTCGATCAACATGCCGCAACAGTCGATCAACTATCGCGTGAACCCGAAGCTCGTCGCATCGCTTGAGGGCCAGGGTGGCGGCGTCGACCTCGCCGGCCTGAAAATTCCGGTGGTGATCGAGGGCCCCTGGTCCAACCCGAAAATCTATCCGGACATAAAGGGCATTCTCGAGAATCCGGAAGCTGCGTTCAAGGCGCTTGAAGGGTTGGGCAAAGGCGGCGTCAAGGGTATCGAGAAAGGCGTCAAAGATGTCATCAAGGACGGTAATCCGGAAGACATCATCAAGGATGTCCTTAAACCCAAGGATGGCGAGAAGTCTAAAGATCCGCTCGGCGGCGTCCTGAAAAAGCTGTTCTGATCCGGGCTCGCCCGCCATCGCTGCCAGGGGTTGGGAATTTGGTGTAGTTTCGGCTAAGCTGTGTTGGCGAATGATTCATCCTGGGCTGGGGATGAACGCACGGGCAACAGAGTGATGTTATACAGACTATCCGCCACGGCAACCAAGATAATGCTGGCATCGCTGGTCGTAGGCGTTTTGTTGTCAACAGTGGATATCACAGCCGAGCAGGTGCTGGTTGACCTGGGCATAACCCCGGAGCGGGTTCTGTCGCTTCTCCAAAGAGGCGTCACGTGGGCCGTGCCTCATCTGATTCTGGGCTCGATCGTGATTGTGCCGGTGTGGGTCATCATCTATCTGTTTCGTCCGCCCCGCGGCTAGAACGTGTTTTGGAGTATGGCGTCCTTGTTCGATCGCCTTTATTGTGCGGCGGTATTTTTAGGGTATGAGTGGGCGCGTGAGCAAAGTCATGATCCGGGTGCAAGAATCTCCTTTCGACATCGCAGAAGAGATGCGGCTTGTTCGCCAGGGCAACCTCGCCATCGGAGCGACCGCCGCCTTCGTCGGCACGGTGCGGGAGTTGTCCGGCGACAGCACCATCGACACCATGACACTCGAGCACTATCCGGGCATGACCGAGAAGGCGCTTGAAGACATTGCCGAACAGGCCCGGGAGCGCTGGCCGCTTGAGGCACTGCTGGTTGTGCATCGCTACGGCCGTCTCGAACCGGGCGACGATATCGTTCTTGTCATCACCGCGTCGGCTCACCGCAAGGCAGCGTTCGATGCCTGCATGTTCCTCATGGACTGGCTCAAAACCAAGGCACCTTTCTGGAAGCTCGAGTCCGGTCAGGACAGAGACGAGTGGGTCGATTCACGGCTTGATGACGAAGCTGCAGCCGCGCGGTGGGACACCAATGCCTCGTGAATGTTGCTCTTCCCTGTGCCCGCCGGCCAGGCAGGGCAAAGCTGTGCGCCGGCTCATGTTGCGCCCATGAACGATCTTTCCGAGGGAATCCTGTCAGCGTTTTCGCTGATCCTTTCACTTAATCCGGATCTGCTGGAGATTGTCTGGCTGTCTCTGCGGGTCAGCCTCACGGCGGTTGCCTGCGCAGCTCTCATCGGCCTGCCGGCCGGGGCGCTGCTGGCGATCGTCAGGTTTCCCGGCCGCACCGCCGCAGTAGTGCTGCTCAATGCCCTGATGGGCCTGCCGCCAGTGGTGGTCGGCCTCGTGGTCTACCTGCTGCTATCCCGATCCGGGCCCCTGGGCGTCTTCGGCCTGTTGTTTACGCCAACCGCCATGATCATCGCCCAGACAATTCTCATTACGCCCATCATCGCCGCCGTGACGCGGCAGATCATCGGCGACCTGTGGCGCCTGCATCGCGAGCAACTGATTTCCTTTTGTGCCTCGCGGCGCCAGACCGCCCTCACCCTCGTCTGGGATGGCCGCTTTCAGCTCATTACCGCGGTGCTTGCCGGATTTGGACGGGCCGTCGCAGAAGTAGGTGCCGTCATGATCGTTGGCGGCAACATCGAACACGCCACCCGGGTTCTGACCACGGCCATCGCTCTGGAGACCAGCAAGGGCAATCTCGATCTTGCGATCGGCCTCGGCCTTGTGCTCATAACCCTGTCGCTTCTGGTCAACGGTGCTGTCTTTGCGGTGTCGATCAATGACAGGGAACGGCGGTTGTGACCGATATCCTTCCGCTGGAACTTCGAGAGTTGAGTTTTGACGCCGACGGACTGCGGCTGATCGATGCGGTAAACCTGACGGTTGTGGACGGCCCGCTGACAATGATCGTCGGGCCCAATGGTGCAGGCAAGAGCCTGTTGCTTCGTCTGTGCCATGGTCTGCTCGCGCCCACGGGCGGACAGGTTGTCTGGCAGGGACCCCGGCGGGCGGACGCAGCACTTCATCAGGCCATGGTGTTTCAACGCCCGGTGGTTCTGCGCCGGTCGGTGTTCGCCAACGTGGAGTATCCGCTCAAGCTTCGCGGCGTGGCCAGGTCAATCCGCCGCAACCGGGTGCTGGAAGCCCTGCAGCGAACGGGGATCGAACATCTGGCGGAGCGGCCGGCGGCGGTCCTGTCGGGCGGTGAGCAGCAAAAGCTTGCCCTGGCGCGGGCGTGGACGCTTGAACCGGAAATTCTGTTTCTCGATGAACCGACAGCCAGCCTGGATCCCGCCAGCACGCTCGATGTGGAGAGACTGATCGGAGACATTCATGCCTCGGGCATCAAGGTCATGATGACGAGTCACAACCTGGGGCAACTCAGACGCCTGGCCGACGAGGTCGTGTTTCTGAGCAACGGAAAGATCGTCGAACGGGCGGACACTCTGGCGTTCCTTTCAGACCCGAAATCGCCACAAGCACAAGCCTATCTTGCCGGCGAAATTGCAGTATGAACCAACTGCGCACCGCGCCTGCCCGGATGAACAGGTTTAACCCATGAAATGAGTCAATAACTCCTTCCTTTGGTGTAAGGCACAGTCCCCAGTACAATCACAGTCCAGGCATTCCGCACCGTCATGACGACAAGAAATATCCTCGATTGGCTGGCAACGATCGGCCTGGCGGGTCTTCTCGTGATCGTCATCCGGTATCTGCCCCAGGAACAGGTCAAGGGCGGTGCGAGAGTCATCGACGGCGACAGTTTTCATCTCGACGGGAAAACCGTCCGGCTTTACGGCATCGATGCCCCGGAATGGCGCCAGACGTGCACCCGCACAGACGGCCGGCGCTGGACGTGCGGCAGGGCGGCCGCGGCGGAATTGCGGGCTCTCCTGGCCAACATAGAGGTGGCGTGCACGATCATCGATATGGATCGCTACCGCCGACATGTGGGGCGCTGCACGGCCAATCAGTTGAACGTCAACGACAAGATGGTCCGCTCCGGATACGCCCTGGCGCTGCGCAGCATCACTTATGCCTATGTCGGCGCCGAGCGGGAAGCTCGGCGAGCAAGGCGCGGGGTTTGGACCGGATCCATGACACCGCCCTGGACGTGGCGCAAAAACCGCAAGAACCGTAGTCGCCGGTAGAACGCACTCGCCGCGGCGGCAAAACCCACTCCAGAGGGCATCTGTGCAAATCCGGCGCGATTCAACCGGTTATTGGCCGCTGCTTTCAACCCGCCCGTTCGATGGGCAGAGAAAAGGTGAACGTGGTCCCTTCTCCCAACACGCTTTCAACGTCAATCGTGCCGTTATGGGCTTCGACAATCTTCTTAACAATGGCAAGGCCCAACCCGGTACTCTTTTCGCCGGCTGTCGGCTTCGCACTAAGCTTTTCAAATGCGTGGAACACTCTGTCGATTTCGTCCGGAGATATGCCTTGTCCGTGGTCCTGAACCGCTATGCTGACCGCTGCGTTCTGACACCAAACCGAGGTGCTGATGACGGTATCAGGAGGGGAAAACTTGATGGCATTTGTGAGCAGGTTGTCGATCACCTGGCCAACGCGGTCATGGTCAAAATGCTGTCGGGGGACGTCGGCAATATCGGTTTTGATGTCTATGCCCTTGGCTTCAGCGCTAAACACGATCAATGCAATCCGCTGCTTCAGCAATTCCCCGAGATTTCCTTCGCTCCATGCAAGATCGAATTTTCCGCTCTCGATGGCTGAAACGTCCAGCAGATCGTTGAGGAGGCCCAGCATTTGGTCGCTGACCGAATTGATGGACGAAATGAGTTCCCTTTCCTTTTCCTGATCGAGGTCGAGTTCAATAATCAACTGACTCATTCCGCGGATGGCACTCAACGGGTTGCGTAAATCGTGCGCGGCCATGCCAAGGAACTTGTTCTTCAGCTCATCCAATTCCTGTAGTTCGGCGTTCGCGGTACGCAGGGCCGTTTCTGCATTTTTCAACTCGGTGACGTCGACGATAACGGTAATCGTGTATCCGTTGGCCAAGGGTTTACGGATAATTTTCAAGTTTCGGCCGTCGATCGACCGGTCTTCAAAGCTCGATTCGGTGCCGGCGAAATAGGAAGCGATTCGCTCGGCGACTATTTCCTCTCGTGTCCCTTCTCCCAACAACAGTCCCCGATCGAACTCCGACTCGAATATCGATCGGATCGGCGTTCCGGCAACAGCCAGCCCGTCAGGATCGCCAAAGAACTCCTTATACATACTATTGACGACAACGAGATTCAGATCCTTGTCAACCACGGTTATGGAGCCCGGCATGTTTTCAAGAGTCATGCGCAATTGCTCTTCTTTCTCGGCCAGGCGTTTTTCAGCTTCCTTGCGCTTGCTGATGTCATGATTGATTGTACCGAGGCCGATGTCGTTTCCATCGGAACCAATGACCGGGAACCGGGTGCTCACCACAGTCCGGGTCTCTCCGTCGGGGTAAAAGAGGTCAACCTCGCGCTGGGAAGCAGACTTGGCGGCGATGGTCTTCCTGTCCAAATCTTCGAATTCGGCCGCCTGTTCAGGATCGTAGATATCATGGCCGGTCTTGCCGATAACATCCTCCCGACGCACCTTCACCCATTCCTCGAAGCGCCGGTTTACAAAAAGAAACCGCAGGTCTGAGTCTTTGAGGCTAATGAACTCGGGCAAGTTGTCGGCCAATGCGTGGAGAATCTCCCGGTTTCTTGTCACTTCATCTTCGGCACGTTTGCGCCCGATGGCATTGTCTCTGAAAACCTCGAGCGTCCGGGCCATTTCAACCAGTTCATCATTGCCGCGCAGCACAGGGATCTCCACGTCCAGTTTGCGCTGTGCCAACCGATGCATGACACTTGTCATGGCGACGATCGGGCGCGACAGGCCGGCCGCGAGCCATATGCCGAAAATGGTAACAGTAACCGCGATTACGAGGCCCGAGATAATCAGGTAGTGACGGAGTTCATCCACCGGTGCAAATATTTCCGCAAGATCGATCTCTGCCAGAAGCGCCCACGCCTGACCCGCAAAGGCCACCGATGTGTAGGTAACAAGTACCTCGGTTCCGTTGGGGTCGGTAACGACCTGTGTTCCCGACATGCCCTCCAGAGCGCGGTTCACGATTTCCAGGGGCTTTTTGGTCCTGAGGATTTCCGACGTCGTTGCGAGACGCGGGTCATTGCGGACGAGCAGATCCTGGCCAACCAGGTATGCGCGCTCGGATCTGCCCATTCCGGCGGAAACCTGCATGATGCCGTTTATCCGCCGGATCGGTATCTGAACCGCAAGTACGCCTAGGAACTTTTCAGAACTGTCAAATACAGGAGTCGACAGGAAGCTGGCCGGTGCGCCGTGACTTGGCTCATAGGGCTTGAAATCGAAGAAGGCCAGAAAGCCGGGATATCGATTGGAGGCCGTAATACGGAACGCAACACCGAGGTCGGTGCTTCGCCAACGTCCCGTCGTCATGTTGGTTGCAAAATCGATCTCCTTGACCACCGTATACACCAGATTGCCGGTCCTATCGAAAAGGAAGAGGTCGTGGTAACCACGCTCTTCCAGGACCTGGCGGAACCAGGGGTGTTGGCGCCCATGGGCGACACTGTATTGTGAGCCGTCTCCAGCCTGGTCCAGGGCCTGCTTTTCGCCCGCGGGATGGGGATTTTCTTGGATGTACAGCTTCTGCAACGTTTCCTGCGGCACGCCTTCCAATCGGGTCCAGGCGTCAGTGAACTGACTCAATGCGTCCCGTACGGACCTGTCGGACGACAACAGCGACAAATCCTGTTGGACAGATTTGAAATATCGGCGAAGTGCGGATTTTCGGCTTTCCAGAATTTCTATGGAGTGGCGTTCGGCCGCCCCGCGCAATTGCGTCTTTGATATCTGATACGCGACAACCCCGGTCACAACGGAAGCGGCCAACGCCGTCATGACGATCACCAAAGGGTATTTGACCGTAAGACGCATGAACATCCCGCTCCCAAGCATTCAATTGGAACCCAGCAAAATTTCACTGCGGTTTGCGACTGGGAGATGATCGGCCCCCACCGGGTGGTCCCGACATGAATGTTAGTGCATGGCCGGCCTTTGGTCCATTTTGAAGGCAGATTCGGGCTCAGACGGATCTGACGTCGATTGCAGCGCTCCCGTTGCCCCGCCGGCAACGGGGCTCCGACACGATTGATGCGTTGCGACATTTGATCTAACGTCAATGCAATGACGAGAATCGACACATAAGTTGAACAGGATAAAATGTGGAGAATCCGAAGCGGGTTTTTATTGTTGACGATTACGCATCGATAGCCGTCGTTGCAAAGACGCTGTTGGAGAACGCGGGACACGAGGCGACGATCTTCACGTCGAGCACTGAAGCTTTGTCCGAAATCCTCTCCCAAAAGCCTGATTGTGTCCTGCTCGATATCATGATGCCCGGAATGGATGGATTGGAGCTTTGCCGGCAGATTCGCAAAGTCCTTAGCCCCTCGGAACTCAAGATCATCATCTGTTCGAGCAAATCATTTGATTACGACCGGGTTCAGGCTCAGGAAGCCGGCGCGGACGGGTACATCCAAAAACCCATTGAACACGAGACCTTCATCGACCAGATCAACGCCGTGACCTCTGATGATGTGACTGTGCGCTTTTGGGGCGCGCGCGGTACCTTGCCCAGGCCGGGTAGAGATACCAACAAATACGGCGGCAATACCATGTGCGTGACAATGAGCTTTCCCCAGGGCCAGTTTTTCATATTCGACGCCGGCTCAGGTCTGAAGTACCTGGGCGATGATCTCCTTGCCCAGGGACGAAAGCGCATCACGGGGAGATTGTTTATCTCGCATCCGCACTGGGATCACATCAGCACCATCCCGTTCTTTGCGCCGCTATACGTTCCGGGAAACGAATTCCAGATCATTGGAGTCGCACAAGGCGGTACATCAATCAGTGATCAGGTGAAGGCGCAAATGGGCGGGATCTATTTTCCGATCACCATTCGCGAATTCGGCGCGCATGTCCATTTCCTCGACCTGCACGAGGGCACCTATGAAGTGGATCGAATTGAAGTGCAGACGATGCTGCTGTCTCACCCCGGCAACTGCCTCGGGTATCGTGTCAACTACGGTGGCCGCTCGATCTGTTACGTCACCGACAACGAGCTGTTTTTCGCCGACTCGGAATTCTACTCCGAGGAGTATGAAAATCGATTGACCGCGTTTGTGGACGGCGCCGATGTGCTGATAACGGACGCGACCTATCTGGACGAAGAGTATCCGGGCAAAGTCGGCTGGGGGCATTCCTGCGTCAGCCAAGTTGTAGAGCTGGCCCTCGGCGCACAGGTCAAATCTCTTTATCTGGTTCATCACGATCCCAGTCAGAACGACGATGCGATCGGGCGAAAGGTCGATTTTGCGAGAGACCTGATCAGCGAGCGTGGATCCTCGTTGAGTTGCATGGCTCCTCTGGAGGGTCAATCAGTCGTGGTCTGAGCGATAACGCTCGTTTAGGCGCCGCGCACCTCCGGAAGATTCTCAAGCTTCCGGCAACAACCCGGTTTTCTGAAATCCAACAGATCAAAGGGAGGTTTGGGTCGGCGTCCAACGCCTGCCCCAGCGGACCTTTGACCAAGCCATTTCGTGCATGAAGTAACTTATGAATCCGACCACCGCGGATGCGATCGCGATCCCGCCGCTTGCGGAGATCGAATTCGTGAAAAGATATCCTATGAGCATCATCACCAAGAGGCCCGTAGTCTGCCAGGTGACGGATTTGATGATCAATCTGGTGGTGGAATCCATTGTGTCCTCATCATTGGTGATCTCAGCGCCCGTATTTCCTATCCAGGAAATTGATGATTGAACATTATGCATTTGTGCTGCATTAACTCCCTTTTGCAGATTTTATTCAACAACGGTGATTTTTATGGATAAACGAGATAGAGCCAGGGTATTCAGACAACGGCTCGCCGCAGCTATGGAACGGCAGAAATTCTCGCGAAGCAGACTTGCCCGGGAGACAAGGGTCGATCGCTCGACGATTGGCCTGCTGCTCAGGGACGAGACCCCGCGCCTGCCGAACGCCCAGTTGGCTGCCGACGTGGCCTCAGTGTTAGGCGTCAGCACGGATTGGCTGTTGGGCCTGACGAACAGACCCGAACGCCCCGGCGACATCATTGCCGCCGCCATGGCTCTCAGTCCTGCGGAACGCAGTTCGGCTGACTCACAGCTTATGGAATGGCACCGGGAGGCGGCTGGATACAAAGTTCGCCACGTCCCCGCAACCCTGCCGGACATTCTGAAATCGGAGAAAATGCTGGACTGGGAGTATTCCTCGTCGCGCGATCGGGCTTCCGCCCAGGCAATCGTTGCTATGCAGGAACAACGGTCGTGGCTGAAATCCGGGGTTTCGGACTATGAGATTGCTCTGCCGCTCCATGAGTTGAGAGCCTGCGCAGAGGGCACGGCCTACTATGAAGGGCTCGACCAGGACATCCGATACGAGCAGCTGGAACTCATTGCCGACTTCTGCCGCGAGATGTTTCCCAGACTGCGCCTGTTTCTGTTCGACGCCCACCGGATCTTCAGTGCGCCGATCACGGTTTTCGGTCCCAATTTGGCGGTTATCTACGTCGGGCAGTTTTATCTGGCGTTCCGGGAAGGGCAGCGCGTGCGCTCCCTGACCGATCATTTTGACTGGCTGGTACGGGAGGCGACCGTGGATGCCCGAGATGTTGCCGGCCATATTCTGTCGCTGACGGAGAAATAGTCAGCGTCGCCGCTGCCCGGACACCAGGGCCGTCGTCGTGGAACGGTTCAGTGTGATCGGATGATGCCTGGCGATCCGAAGTCACTATTTCGTCAGCGCCACATAGGCGCCATCCCAATCTTCCGGAGGCGGTGTCTGTTTGTAGATGATGATCCGCTCTTCGTAGATTTCATAAAGTCCGGTCAGGACGTCTTCTCCGTATGCTCGGCAAGTCACCAGTTCGTTCTGGGCATCGTCCCAGCGCCGTTCACGATAGGCAGCCAGCATAGCCTCATGATGCCGGGTGAATTTCTGAAATTCGGAGCTGGCGGCCTTTTCTGCAACTCCGACGATCGTAAAGACCCGGACGGCCTGTTCCTTGCCCTTGACGTTGACCAGGTCCAGTTCAACGAACGCAAAATCCGTCATCGTTCCTTTGGTGGACTCGTTGACAACCACCGTAACGCCATACGCCAGGCTCTGGCCTTCGAGCCGGGAGGCAACGTTCACGTTGTCGCCGATGACGGAATAGTCAAAGCGCTGCTCCGACCCCATGTTGCCGACGCAACACTCCCCGGTACTGACACCGATGCCCACCCTGATGGGAATGTGCTCCCGGCCACTTTCGTCGGCTTCACGTCTGAACGTTGCGTTGAGGTCCTTTAGTGCCGCCATCATGTGGATGGCCGCTCTGCAGGCATTCCGGGCATGATCGGGATCGTCCAGCGGTGCGTTCCAGAACGCCATGATGCAGTCGCCCATATATTTGTCGATCGTTCCCTGTTCGCGCAGGATGATGTCTGTCATCGGCGTCAGGAAACGATTGACGAGACCGGTCAGCTCGGTCGGCTCAAGTCCCTCAGACAGTTTGGTGAACTCCCTGATATCGCAGAACATTATTGTCATTTCACGGTTCTCGCCGCCGAGGACGAGCTGCCCTGGATTGTCGGCAAGCCTCGCCACGAGATCGGGCGACATGTAGCGGCTGAAGGCGCTTCTGACCTGGCGGCGTTCGGACTCCGAGCGCAGATAGACCGAAAGCGTGCCGAAAGTGTAGATGGTTGCTGCGACCAGGGAGGGATAAAGCGGGTCAAGCAGCAGTCGATGATTGGTGAACAGATACCAGGATGCGAACATGATCGACCCGATGGCGGCCATTCCCAGAGCGGCACTCCATTCGGCGCCAACCCATAAAATGAGCAACGCCAGAAGAATACCGACCAGAACCATGTAGGTGAGTTCCAGTGCCAGAGCATAATCGGGCCTGATCAAAAATTCACCGGACATGATCTGCTCGAGCGCCTGGGCATGAATCTCCACACCTGGCACCGATGTATCGAGCGGTGTCGTCCGCAGGTCAAACAAGCCAGCCGCACTGGTGCCAACTACGATGATCCGCCCGGCAACTTCAGTCGGGTCGATCGAATTCGTCAGGATTTTCCAAACCGGCAGAAAGCGCCTGGGTTCATGCTTGGTGAACTTGAGCCAGATCTGCCCTTCGCCGTCGGTCGGCACAACCACGCTGCCGATCTTAAGGGAGACCAGGCCCGTCTTCTCGCCATAGGCCTGTTCGCCGCTGGCGTTTGACGACTTGACGATGTAGGTGCTGGCCTGCTGGGCGACGCGAAGGGCGTCCACCGACAGGGAGGGAAACAGTTTGTCGCCGACTCGGAAGAGTAGCGGCACCCTGCGGATGGTCTGGTCGATATCGGGCGTCCAGTTCAGCGAACCCATGCCGATCGCCGCCTTCTCGAACGCCGCCAGGTTTCGCACACTGCCTTCGAACGCCGGTACAAATTCACGCGGATCGTCACCAGCATGAGCAAAGGCCGCCTTATCGGCAGGCATTCCCGATTGCTTCTGATTGTTCAGAACGAGGCCGATGACCACCGGCGCGTTGGCAACCGACTCGGCGAGAATCTTGTCGTATGACGGCAAAGTCTTGGCGACGTCGATCAACTTCTGGGCTTCAGCCGTTGCCGGCAGATACTTCAAGGCGTTTTCCGGCGACGTGCGGTCGGGCTCGGAAAAGACCACGTCGAAGGCAACCACCACCGCGCCCATCGCGGTTAATTGCTCGACAAGCTGGGCAATGACCGTCCGCGACCAGGGCCACTGGCCAATCTTGGCAATCGAATCCTCGTCAATGTCGGCGATCCGCACAGGTGTGTCAGGATTGTAGATCCTGGGGTCGGTGCGCTGGAACATGTCGAAGACGAGCGCCCGCAATTGCGCGACCGGCGCCGGATCGGCGGCGCGCAGGACGACTGCACAGAACAGAATCGACAGCATGCCGAGAATGTAGGGAACGCTCTTCTTCATCGCGGCAGGTTAGAACATGCAACCGCCACCGCCAACAACTCATTGATTGCCGTTGACAATTACACCTTCGAGCGTGGGTATCAGTTCCGACTTCTAATCAACAATAATTGGTGATGGAGCCGCGGGTGGCGCTTCAAATCCGCCATTGTCCAATGCATCGTTAAGATCCGACGGGTCAAGAGTGACCGGAAATTCGGAGAAGTTGTTGACCTGTTTGCGGCCGTATAACGGGAACGGCAGACCGCGCACTTCCCACCACAACTGACCGCCGGCCTGAACCGGGCCTTCGACGGTGCCGTCCGCCTTGACGAGGAGAACCTGACCCGGCGTCTTGACGGTTACGCAGGTTGCCGGGGTCGGGCACACTTCGACTTCCCCTTCGACCAGGACCAAAACCAGATCTCCTGCGGCCGTAATGAGCCAGTCGAAAATCGTGCCGCGAACGCCGATCAGGGCGACCGGCGTCCTGATCTTGTAGGACGCGGATTTGGCATTGCCGGTTACAAACCGGAATGCGCCTTTTGTCGTGTTGATGACAATGTCGCCGGTCCGTTTGTTTGGATTGTAGATGAACCGGTCAAGCTTCACGCGGGAACCCGGGCCTACTGTCAGGGCGGTCTCGTCCTTGAACAGGAGTTGCGCCGAACTCGATACGCCGGTCCTGATTACCTGATTCTGGAAAACCCCGTCTCCAGCCCGGAGCGGTCGGCTGCCTCCTCCCGACGAGCCGGTCACCTTGTTGGAAACCGCGGCGGTGACGCCAATCTTCAATGCAGATTGGCCGATACCGGCCGACGCCAGAACCACAACTGCGAAGACAGTCAAAAATGTGGGGCGCAGCATGGGGCACCTCTCGTTTTTCTTCAATGCGACTCAGCCATTCCCGTCGCTGAAGAGTAACAGCCTTACGGAATGGATTTTATGATAACGCCGCCCGGGCTGGATGGCCCGCCAGGGTCGGGGGCACCGCCAACGCCGACACCGTTGTCGAGATCCTGCGGATCGACCGGCAGATCGGAAAAATTGTTGATCGTGTTGCGTCCAAACAGTGGATAGGGGACGCCGACCGCTATATTCCACAACGCGCCACTCCAGGCGGCCGGACCGAGGAACGATCCGTCGGCCCGAACGATGACATAGTCGCCTGCCCGGTTCAGGCGGACGGTTTTGCCAGCTCGGGTTATGACATCGACGCCACCTTCAACCAAAATCACGATGAGCGCCTTTTTGGTCAGAAAGCCATCAAATATGGTTCCACGCACACCGATCGAGGCGAATGGCGTTCTGATCTTGTAGGACCTCGACTTTGCGTTTCCGGTGACAAAACGGAAGGCCCCCTTGGTCGCACTGAAAACGATGTTTCCGACTTTCTTGTTCGGATTGTAAACGAACTTATCCAACTTGACCCGGGAGACAGGGCCAACCGTCAACGATGTTTCGTCGGCAAACAAGAGTTGCGCCGTGCTCGACTTTTTTGTCCGGATAACCTGGTTCTGGAATATGCCGTCGCCGGTACGCAGCCGTTTGGCCGCGCCACCCACGGCGCCGGTGACCTGATTGGTCGTGGCCGCCGTCACACCGATGCGCGACGCGGATTGGGCGGCACCGGCCATGGCTAATACAGCGATGGACAACCCGACAATCGAGGCTTTGTAAAACATCTGACCCGTCTCCTTCACGCGCAAAAGCATGGTCCGGATCAAATTCGCACCATCTCAGCGTACATCACGGAAACGTAATGCCTAATTTGTGAATTTCAACCTAATCGGAGCCTTTGAGGATAATCGGTGGCGGTTCGAAAACAAACGGGGGCTCAAGGTTGTTGTTGTCGAGCGCGTCGTTGACGTCGGATGGGTCCAGTGTGACAGGCAGGTCGGAGAAATTGTTGATCGTGTTGCGACCGAACAGAGGGAACGGGACACCGAATGCGACATTCCAAAGATCACCGGTCCACGACTCCGGTCCAAGTATCGTACCGTCTGCCTTGACGATAATGAAGTCGCCCGGCGTGTTAACCGTCACACACGTTGACGGTGTCGGACAGACTTCGACCTCGCCTTCCACCAGGATCAGCACCAGATTGCCAAGCTGGTCGATGAACCAGTCGAAAATTGTGCCCCGGACCCCGATCAGGGCGACAGGTGTCTTGATCTTGTAGGAAGCCGATTTGGCATTGCCGGTGACAAAACGAAAAGCACCCTTGGTGGTGCTGAAGACGATATCGCCGGCGCGTTGGGCGGGATTGTAGACGAAGCGGTCCAGTGTCAGCTCAGAACCCGGCCCCACGGTCAGCGCCGTCTCATCGTTGAACAGGAGTTGCGTGGTCGCGTCAGCGCCGGTCTTGATAACCTGGTTCTGGAAGACACCGTCGCCTACCTGGAGCGGTTTGGCCGCCCCGCCGACCGCCCCGGTGACCTGGTTGGAAACGGCAGCGGTTGTACCGATGCGAACAGCGGACTGGGCGATGCCCAAAGTTGCCAGTGACAGTGCAATCAACGAAACGATGACGATACGAACATTCATCAGAACTTCCTTATCGCACGGATTGAGACAACGTGGTTGTCGAAGTCCTCGAAGTCGTCGTTTGAAAGGTTCTTCTCGTAACGGTATTCGAACCGCAGACTGCTTTTGAGACCGAACAGATCCTTGAAGATAACCTGTGCGCCCGGCGACAGGAATATATCTTCCCGGTCTTTCGTCCCGTTTCTGATCTCCTGGTCATAATCGCGGTAGTAACCGTTGGCAGTCACGCCGAACACGATGTCGCTGATCAGGGGCATGTAATAGGCCAGCGTCGCTCCAGCCTGGTAATAGTCGCCAGGGAACAGGCGGTCCGGCGTCGTCGCCGAACCAGAGCTATTCGAGGGTTTGCTGAACTTGAATCTGGGGTAGGCCGCAAGCACGTCATTGTCCATCAGAAGGTTTGACCGGGTCATGCGACCGACAACGTCGACGACAATTGCATCTGCGTCAGAAAATTTATTTCCCAGATCCTGATAACCGGCCCGGATCTCGAGCTTGTCGAGCGCACCTTCGAGGATGCCCTCAATACCGATCTTGATGGCCGCTTCGGCCAGCAATTCTTCCTTGTCCAGGACTGCGTAGGATCCGCCCACGGCGGTGTGCACGCGCAAAGTTTTGCCGACGGAGAACACGGGTCCGGTCAGGACCTCGGCGCGACCGTAATCCAAGTCATGAATATCGAGATGCAGATCGCCCAGGAACGAACCTTCGGTGCGCCAGCGCGTGCCGCCGGCCTTGCGTTCGTCGAGGATCGAGATTTTAGCCCTGGCGGTGAAGTCGTCGGGACGGCTTTCACGGCTGGAAAGCTGCCGGGCGTTGGTCTCGTAGCGGCCACCCAAATCAAAAGTGATGTCGGTAAAGGACGGCTCCAGGCTGCGCCTCACCCGATAGAATCCATCCTTCGCATCGTCATTGTCGGGATGCTGGATCAGAATGCGCTCATAAGCAGCAAGCGCCTTGCGAACAAGGCCCATTTCCTCCGCAAGCCGCGCGTACTGAAGGTTCAATGCAATATCGTTGGGAGTGATCAGAACCCGGACAAACAAGCTCTGCAGCTGCTGCTCGTTGGCGTGGGATCGGGAAGGCACCGCACACGCAAGAACGGCAAGCATCATTGTCGCCGCAATGGCAATTGATGCAGACCGTCCATTTTGACTTCTGTGCGTCATTCAAACTCACCCCGCAGCGGGCAACGCAACTTGCCCACAATTCGTCGCCAGATTACCGGTCGGGATGTCGCTTAACAATCAGTTATTGTCTAACTGACGCATTTCTGACGCTGGGGTTGTCATAAATGTTACAGTTATCACTCAGATGGCGCGCTACGGACCTCAAATACCCGTCTGGCAACCCGCCGGACTCTCACATTTTCGAAACGATTGTGCAGATTTGCATAAATTTGCACCAGATGATTCGCCTCCTCCGCGGTCAACTCCGGGAACTGATGTTCGCGAAATTCGGGATTGGCGGGATGATCTCCGCGCCGGGCATTGAAGTATCTGATTATCTTACGCGACAAGACCCGAGCGTTCTGGAGCATACGAACGGGCAGTCCTGGAGCAGGCTGCGGTGGAATCACCGAGAGTTCGGCCAGAAAGTCGGCTATCCTGTCGCAGGCCAGCGGACCGTCGAGCGACGCTATGAAATGGTTCAGCAACACTTTGGATTTGCCACCATTGCCGTTGGGCGGCAGACCGCCGGCAAGCGCGGGACCAATCAGCACCGGCATGTCCTCTTTCTCGGATGCCGAGTAACTGATCAGGTTTGGCAAGTCGCTGTCGCATTCGTGCCCGCCTGGGAACCGCAGGGCAATCGCCGGGACGTCCTGCAGATAGGCCTCGAGGGCGGTCGTACAAGAAGAATGAACCACACAGGCCGACGCCCGTATCCAGGGCAAGACGCTGCCTTCGTGGATTACGGCGATGTTTGCGTGATCTTTGGCAACTTCCTGCCATGGCGCATGATTTTCCGCTGGATGAGGACGCACAATGATCTGGGTGTCGGGGAAAGCCGAGGCCAGGAAGGCGGGAACCTGCAACATGCGCTGGAACATTACGCGCTTGTATTCTGCCTGGGCCACATTGAAACCGATCCGGTCATTGGGATGAAGATCCTTTGGATCGACATCATCCTTGAACCGGGTCCGGTGTGGAAACATGTTGTTGGCGGACCCAAAATTGCTGTTGAGGAGAATGTAGCGGCCATACTTCCGACGCAGATCTTCAGCATCCGGGTCAATCATGCCTTGCATTTCCGGACGCAGGAGGTCTGCCCGCGGGTTGCCCAGGATGTGAATCGGAATATTGGCCCCTTGCAGGGCTTCCTGCCACAACTCGGCATTGTCCTCCCCCCACGCAATCAACTGCGACACCAATGGCAGGGTTCTGGTACCCCATCGGCGCGCGATATAGATTTCACGTGTCAGGTAACAGATGGCCTCCTCATCCCAGGCGATGATTTCGTGACCGAAGTTTCTGGCGGAAACAAAATGGCGCCGTGTTTGAGGCGTCAATCCCTTTGCCACATAGATTGACTGCGGGAACTTTCCGGCCATGAGATCGATTTCTGTGCGCTGCCCGATGAAACAAGGAACGCCGCGTTCGGCCAGGCAACAAGCGAGCAGGAGCTTGGCGTCGAATTCACGCACCCTTATCTCCGCTGGCAAGAGAACCGGCCTCAGGCTCATCGCGGAAACAATCCAGACATTTTGCACCTCTTCCAGCCGTTGCCGTTCATCTGGAAGACCTCAGTCAATATCAAAGCCTGCATTCCCTCGAAAACACACATATCGAACGTGGTGGCACCTGGTCGTGGCCACGCTCGGTGCAACCGTGTTGCGTGTACGCCATTTCTGACCCCACGTATAAGAGAAAAATTGCACAATCCGGCAATCAATCGCCCGTGATCTCGTGCACTTGCCAAAAACTCCGTCAAGCGCACCGAATTGTAGTCGACTACCCCGCGCAGCCATTCCCAAGGCGACTTTGCCATGGCTGGAACGGACATTCCACCAATAGCACAACACAATGGTTCACTTTTACCAAGCGAAGTACTGCCCGCCACATCTGTCAATTGCGACCACGGACTTTGGCGTAGGGTTTCTCATACTGCTCCACAACCCGCTGAAATTGGGCGCTGGTAGATTTAGTCAACCACCTCAATCAATTTGATGCTGTGCAGCATGGCAAGGTTACAAATTCGGGCAGAGAAATCTGGTGCATGACCGTTCAAGGGGACTCGCCCTCTAGCCGTCCTTGCCTGGAAAGGGGCGGCACCCGGCCGGCGACCGGAGAAGACTGAATGACGGAGGTGTTTGTCATTGCAAACGGGATGATGGCGTCGATCAGGGTTTCAAGCTCCCCGACGGACCTGACATGCGCCTTTGCCATAAAACAGTCCTCCCCCGTTACCCGGTCACACTCGACGATTTCCGGTCTGTTCCTGATGATTTTCACAACCGTATCCAGCTTTCCCGGCAACGGACGGATGCGCAGCCACGCCGCCAGGGCGTAACCCAGCGCCTGGGGATTTATCCGGGCCGCGTATCCCTCGATGACCCCGGCGTCTTCCAGACGCCGGATTCGCTCTGACACACTCGGTGGCGACAGCCCCACGTCGCGGGCGAGATCTGCAAGGCTCGTTCGAGCATCTTCAAAGAGGCGTTGAAGCAGCCGTACGTCGGTCTGATCCATTGCGCCATTTTCGTATCTTAGGCGATTCATCAAATTTTCTTTCGCTTCATCGATAAATTTCAAATCTACGCTATCGAATTCCCATACAAAACTCAAGAACACCCTTTCATAATCTCCACCGAAGGAGAATACCATGAAAGCCCGCAGAACCACGATTGCCAGCGTCGCAGAGGCTACCCCGCCGCAAGCCTGGTTTACCGCGAGCGCACTGTTTCACTATCTGGGGCCGTCGTTCGCCGTGCTCCTGTTTCCAGCCGTCGGGGTCCTGGGCGTGGCTTGGTTCCGGATCGCATCCGCGGCTCTGGTTTTCATGCCGATCACAAAACCCTGGCGCACCTGGATGAGGGCAGACAACAGGACCCGGGTTCTTCTTGTGGGGCTCGGTATCTGTCTGGCAGTGATGAACACCTCCTTCTACCTCGCGCTGGAGCGATTGCCCATGAGTCTGGTGGCGGCGATGGAGTTCGTTGGCACCCTCGCGGTAGCCCTTTTTGGTGTGCGGTCTGCAAGAAATTTTCTAGCACTTGTCCTTGCGATTTCCGGCGTTTGTTTTCTTATCGATGTCCGCTGGTCGACCGACGTCATTGGCCTGTCTTGGGCAGTTCTAAACAGCGCCCTGTTCGTGGGCTATATCATCCTCGGGCACAAAGCCGCTGAGGACGGCGCCGGCAACGGCATTGAACGACTGGGTGCCGCGATGGCAATCGCGTTCGTGATCCTGATGCCGGTCGGCATAATGCAGGCGGTCCAGGCCTTCGGGTCGCCGTCGCTGATCCTTGCCGGGATTGGCGTCGGCGTGTGTTCTTCCGTCATCCCCTATGTCTGCGATCAGCTTGCCATGGCAAAACTGCCGCGCGCCAGTTTTGCGCTCATGCTCGCCATGCTTCCGGCCATCGCAACGGCCATCGCCGCTGTCGTTCTTGACCAGGTTCCAAGCCACATGGATCTTGCCGGCGTCGCCCTGGTGATGACGGGTGTGGCCGTACACGAACCGAGACAGGCTTTCTAGAGTACATCAGGCCGGGACAGGACTCGCCCGCCGCCGCCCCATCAGCAACCCGAAGGCAATCGCCATATTTAGGAGATTCCAGGCGATACCGTTCAGGAAAGCTGCGAGATAAGAGCCTGTGAGATCGTAGATTTCCCCCGACATCCAGCCGCCAATCGCCATGCCTGCGACGGTGGCCATCATGACCAGGCTGATCCGAGTCCCGGCCTCGCGGGCGGGAAAGTAGTCGCGAATGATCATGGCATAACTGGGGACGATGCCGCCTTGCGACAGACCAAACAGGGCGGAGACCACATAGAGCGACGCCAACCCGTCGAACGGAATATAGAACAACAAGGCCAGACATTGCAGCGTCGACCCCAAAATCAGCGTTCCGACGCCGCCAATCTTGTCCGCGATCAGGCCTGAGGCCAGCCGGCTGACGATGCCTAGACCCAGCATCAGCGACAGCATCTCAGCGCCGCGGGCGACGCCGTAACCCAGATCACTGCAATAGGCGACAATGTGAACCTGGGGCATGGCCATGGCCACGCAGCAGGCAAGCCCGGCAATGATCAGCAGGGTCTGCAAGCCGCCGGTCGACATCCCGAACGGAATGGTTCGCAGGGGTACTGTTCCGCGCCTTTCGCGTTCCTCCAGATTGGCGCGGCGGCGGATCATCAGAGCCAACGGCAGCATGGTCACCAGACAGATGCCGCCAACCGTCATGTAGGCGTTGCGCCAGCCGGCGGTTTCAACAAGATATTGCAGGACCGGTGACCAGAGGGTCCCGGCCAAATAATTGCCGCTCGCCACGACCGCCACGGCGATGCCCCGGTGTTTGACAAACCACAAGGAAATATCGGCCACCAGCGGTCCGAACGTGGTGGAACTGCCGAACATGCCGATCATCACGGCCTGGACCAGAATGAACTGCCAGAACGCCCCGGCATTTGCCGCGGCGAAATACCCCAGACCAAGCATGACAGTGCTCACGACAAGCGGCACGGCGATGCCGAACCGGTCTGCCAATCGGCCCATCAGGACACCGCCGACCGCTGTGCCGATCAGCGTGGCGGTGTAGGGCAAGGAGGCATCGGATCGATCGATCCCGAAATCCGCCTCGATCGCCGGCAGGATAACGACGCCCGACCACAGGCCGACACCACCGATTGTACTCAATACCAGCGAGATCGCCATCCGCCGCCAGGCGTAGGCACCATCCTGTTCATCATCCGGGGACGCAGCGTCGGTGTTCATTAAGGAGGTCCTGAAGCGTGCATTCCGTTGGCATCAGGGCGCGGGGCTGGCGCTGTCTTGATCGCGTCCAGGATTTCTGCACCATTCAAAGGCCGACAGAACAAAGGCAGCATATATCAGCACCGACAGACTTTGGGCAATGATTGTGACAATGCGAACTGCGTAGTGGCGTAGTTCCGAGAGCTCGCTCGTCATGGTCCAGAAAGGCGCAACGAAAGGCAGATAGAGCAAAGTCGGCAACAAGACCTTGTCTATGAGCAGATAAACGATAAAGCCGCCGACGAAGATCGCCACCCGGTTGTTCCTTGAAAAGCCCCACAGGCCAATCCGGCTTCCAGGTTCCACGTTCAAATGTTGCGGGCAGGCTGCGAAGAGGCATGCGGCGAAACCGAGAAGAAAAATCTGTCCGTAGTAGGTTCCAAGCGACAGGGCTATCCCTGTGGCCGGATCGAGCGGTTCAACACCTCGAAACTGCAACTGGATTTGCGTGGCATCGAGGGCAAACAACGCCAGGCTGAAAGCGGCCGCAATCGCGGTCCATGACCGCCAGTAACGCCGATTAGGCGGCCCGCCCAGACAACCGGCCAGGACTCCCAGCGACGCCACCCCCGCCCCTATCAGAACAACGCGCAAAAAGATGAAGCCGTTGGCAATGCTGGCGGCAAGAAAGGGTGCGAAGGAACTTTCGAGAACCTGCGGGAAAAGAGTGTGAAGCCGCGAGAGAACAAACCACTCTGCACACAGAACACCAACGGTGATGCCCAGAACCAGCCAAAGTCGGTACAAGCTTCGCCAACCGATCCGGCTGAGGAAAACCAATGCTTGTCCGGCCAGCCCCACGCCGTTCATGGTCCTCCGCCCCTTCTGCTTTCTTGAATCGATGGTGCGACGCCGTATCTCTCAAAAGTCTGAAAATCGGAGAGCATCAACGCTCTAGGCCGGAACCGGCTCGTCCATCAGTTCCTTCCAGCGATGACAGGCAACATCGTGCTCGTTGGAAGAATGTTCCAGGGCCGGTTCTTGTGTCCGGCAGATATCAATGGCGAACGGACAGCGGGTGTGAAACTTGCAGCCGGGCGGCGGATTCGTCGGCGACGGGATCTCGCCTTCCAGCTTTTGCGCGTTGCCTTTGTGATCGGGCTCAAGCGAGGGAATCGCCGACAACAACGCCTTTGTGTAGGGATGGCGCGGCGCTGAGAACAGCTCGCGGGTGGGCGCGGTTTCAACGAGGCGGCCCAGATACATGACCGCCACATGATCGCAAATGTGGGCCACGACCGACAGGTCATGGCTGATGAACAGATACGTCAGTCCCAGCTCATCCTGCAGCGCCTTGAGAAGATTGAGGATGTCGGCCTGAATCGACACGTCCAGAGCCGCCACACTTTCGTCAGCGACGACAAACTGCGGGTTCGAAACCAACGCCCGGGCAATAGAGATGCGCTGACGCTGCCCGCCGGAAAAGGCATGAGGGAAACGGCGCAAGTGTTCGAGATTAAGCCGGCATTTGGCGGCGATCTCTCGCACACGCTCGTCGGTTTCTTCGCGTGTCTTGGTGATGCCCATGACCTCGAGCGGTTCAGCAATGATGTCGCGGACGGTCATTCTCGGGCTCAGAGCCGCGTAGGGATCTTGAAATATCAGTTGCGCGCGCTTGCGATAATCCTTGAGTTCGACTTTGCCCAGATTGGCCAGATCGAACTGGACTTTGTCGTCGGTATAGGTGACGTCGCCCAATGAGATCGGCACTGCCTTCAGAAAGGCGCGGCCAAGTGTCGTTTTGCCCGACCCGCTTTCGCCGACGAGGCCAAAAAATGACCCCTTGGGTATTTCCAGATTGACGTTGTCGACCGCCTTCAGCACCTGTTTGGGTGTGAACATACCGCCGCGCAGGGCGAAGTGAACCGAGAGGCCATTGGCGGAAATGATAGGCTGGTCGCTCATTGCGCGCCCCGCTGGTCAGCCTCGACAAAACAGGCGAAATTGTGGGTGTTTTCCTGCACAGTCATATGCGGCACGGACCCGCTGCACTGAGGCTCGGCCACGGAACACCGGGTATGGAAGACGCACCCACTCGGGCGTTCAAGCGGGCTTGGAATGTCTCCCGGCACCGGTGTCAGTGGCGCATCGAGATCATCGATTTTTGGGATCGCATTCAAAAGCCCGCGAGTATAAGGGTGAATAGGATTGCGGATCACATCACGCACCGGGCCTTGCTCGACCAGCCGGCCCAGATACATGACGGCAATCTTATCGGCAGTCTGGGCAACGACACCCAGGTCGTGGGTGATGAAGATGATGCCCATGCCAAACTCAGACACCAGATCCTTCATCAGATCGATGACCTGGGCCTGAATAGTGACATCGAGAGCGGTGGTTGGCTCGTCCGCAATCAACAGCTTGGGATTAGTGGACAGCGCCATGGCGATCATGGCGCGTTGGCGCATGCCGCCGGACAGCTCGAACGCATATTGATTGAAACGCTTGGCGGCGTCGGAAATACCGACACGATCAAGCATCTCCACTGAAATTCTTGCCGCCTCGCGTGCATTGATCTTCTTGTGCAGCATAAGCTGTTCGACCATCTGGTCGCCGATCGTAATCGCCGGTGCGAAGCTGGCCATCGGTTCCTGAAAGATCATCGAGACAGCGCCACCGCGCACAACTTGCATGTCTCGTGCGGTTTTTAGCGACAGAACATCAATCTGTCCGTCGTCGATTGTCAGAGTAATCCGGCTGCCATCACCGTAGACGGAGTTTGAGGGGTTAAGCTGCATCAATGCCTTTGCCGTCACCGACTTGCCTGAACCGGACTCACCCACCAGCCCCATAATCTCGCCAGCCCTGAGATCAAACGAAACGCCGTCGACTGCCGTAATCCGGCCCTCGTCGGTGTCGAACTGCAATGTAAGGTCTTCCACGTTCAGCAGCGTCATTTCTTGGTACCCGAATATGGATCTGCCGCATCACGCAGGCCGTCCCCGACAAAAACGAAAGCGAGTACAAGCGCCACGAAGAAAATCACGGGTATGAAATACCACTGGTAGTTCAACAAGACGTCGGCTTTTGAAACGTTCTGCATGAGAGCACCGAGCGAGTTCACCGGATCCTTCAGTCCCAGACCGATGAAACTGAGCGCTGTTTCCGAGCGCACCGCATAGGGAAAGGAAATCATCAAATCGACGATGATGTAACTGGTGAAACTGGGCAGCAGATGCTTGCGGATAACGTGGCTGGGCGTGGCGCCGCAAAGTTCGGCTGCGAGCACATATTCCTGGCTGCGTTCGGTTAGCAGGTGCGTCCTGATGCGCCGGGCAAGGGTCGGCCAGCCGATCAGGCCCAGAATAATCGATATGAAAAAGAACCTTGTCTCCGAACTCCATTCGTCCGGCACGAAGGCTGCCAGCGCCATGAACAACGGGATCGCCGGCACGGTTCGGATAGCGTCGGTTATCATCTGCAGAATCGAGTCGGTCCAACCGCCGAAGTAACCCGCCGCCCCACCGATTACCAGAGCAAGCACAAACGAAATCAGCACGCCCAGAGTCCCAACCGCCAGAGACGTATAGACCGCGTGCAGCGTCCGGGAATATATGTCCTTGCCGCTCGCGTCAGTGCCGAAGAGATGGACGCCGCCCGTGTCGGCGCCGAAGAGATGTGTCGTAAACGTCAATGTCTCGATATCGACGTCAAATGCCTCGCCCGGCAGGTCCCAGTCGATATTGATGAAGCTGTATTTCCAGTCCTGCACGAAGAAATAGACATACCGGCGCTTTTCCCGGTTGACCGTTGTCACCCAGCGGAAATTGGTCTTGATCGAACGCTCACGCTCAACAGTGTAAAGGAAAGGGCGGGCTGAAAAACCGTTTTCATCCCAGAATTTCGGAATCTGGGGCGCTCCGTTTTCATATTCCTTGTCCCGCCCAGCAATGGTCGGGTTGTAAGGTGACAGAAATGGCGCAAAAAGCCCCATCAATAACATAGCGATCAGAACCCAACCCGCGATCATGGCTGTCCGGTCGCTCTTGAAACGCGCCCAGATCAACTGCCCTTGCGAGGCCGTAAAATAGGCCTCCTTGAGCTTCTGATCGGTCTGGGTTTGTGCCGTATCCGTAGTGCTCGCCATAGTCTATCCCATGAGCCCCCGTCTTACGCGCGGGTCCATCAGTGCCAGCATGATATCGGTTACGAAATTCAGGAAAACGATGCTGGCCGTCAGTAGGAAGATGATCGCGCCGGCAAGTTGCTGATCGTTGGATCTGGCCAGGGATTCAATCAGCAATGCGCCAGCCTCGGTCAACGTCAGGATCAGGGCGACCACGGGAAGTTCATTGAAAATCCGGTTCAGGTCAAACCCGAGCGAGTTGATAACCGGACCAAGCGCATGACGGGCAGGATAGCGCCAGAGAAGCCTGCGGCCTGAAATGCCGCGGGCGGCGGCCGCCGTCACATAGAGTTTTCCGATCTCATCGAGCATGAGCGCGCGCACGGTCTGGAGCGCAAAGGCGGTCGCCGACCATCCCAGAATAAATATCGGCAGCCATGCACGCGACAGGAAGTCCATCAACCGGTCCCATGACCACGCGGCGTCCCGGAATTCTTTCGAAAACAGTCCTGTCAGCGAATCGCCGAACAACACCGTTGAAATCAACATTATGATCAGTGCCAACAGGAAATTCGGAATCGCAAGTCCCAGATAGCTGAGGAAACGTACCGAGTTGTTTGCCACCGGGCTCTTCGATGTCGCCGACATTATCCCGATGGGAATGGCGATCAGATAGGCAATAATCAGCGCGACCATACAGATCGAAAGGCTGATCCAGAATTTGTCACTCAGGAGTTGATTGATATTCAGGCGCAGAATGCAGCTGTCGCCGAACTCGCCCTTGAAGAACACGCTCCCGACCCAGCTTCCCCAGCGAATAATAAACGGCTTGTCGAGACCCAGACGTACTTCTTCCGCCTTGATATCGTCGATCGTGATCTGCGCGCCCTGGGTGTTCTTGAAGGCCAGATACCGCTCCGCGCAACTGCCCGGAACCAGTTCCATCAGCGTGAACACGATCAGCGAGACCGTGAGCAATGTGACCAGGGCCATCACCGCACGCATGAATGTGAACTGAAGGAATCTTGCCATAAATTGTCCCCTCGACAAACTGACTAGATTGAATCCGGAGCGGTTTTACAAAAGATGGACCGGGCGAAGATAATCGCCCGGTCCAGATATTTGTCAACGTCTTCCCACGTGCCTATTCGTCCAGGTACCATTGGAAGGCGCGGTAGGGGAACGTCCGGTAATACTCGTAAGACGCCGTCTTGAACTCGACGAAGTTCTTCAGAGCATTCCGGTGGTAGATCACGCCGGACGACTGAACCGTGCCGATGAACAGGAGATTGCTCACCATGTTCTCAACCAGGCGTGCGCCAAGCTTGTCGGATTCAGGCGTGCCTGCAGGCGTCGACTGAAACGCGTTGATGTCGGCGATCAGCTGGTCGACGTATGCCGGCGGCTTGACGCCCTTGGAACCATTCGATTCAACGTATTCCGCCCACAGCATACCGACGCGGTGGTCGAAATAATTGTTGAATGGCGGCACCCAAAGCTCATTGTTGCCTAGAATGATCGCCATTGGCTGGCCTTTATGCCACATGCCAACGTCAAGCTGGTTGGAGGACTGTGCCGAACGGTATTCATCAGGGGTCACTTCCTTGACGGTGGTCTTGACACCGACGTTGGTCCAGTACTGGCCTACCAGTTCAACAACCTGACCGGCGATACCCTGGGTCGCGAACTGCATATTCAGCACCAGTTTGTCGCCATTGGGCAGTTCACGGATTCCGTCGCCGTCCTTGTCGACCATGCCGACTTCGTCAAGCAACTGTTTCGCCCCTTCTACATCGAACTCGGTTGCGAAGGATTTCCACTTGGGATCAACGAACGCCGGTGCCGGCGAGAACCCGATGTACTGCTGCGGTGTCCCCTGCCCGAAATAAGCAACTTCGTTAAGTTCCTTACGGTTGATGGCAATCGACATGGCCTTGCGGAACCGCAGATCACCAAAAACTTTACGCTTTTCAAGATCTGCCGACGTCACGTTGAAAGAGAAGGCATGAATAGCGATCTGTGGCTTGAGGTGAACCGTGTAGTTGTTCTTCTCCTGGTTTTCCAACAGAAGCGGCGCATCGGCCAGTTGCAGGGACTGAGCCTTGTAGTCAGCTTCGCCATTGACGAGTTTCAGGATACGGACCTGATTGTCGTTGGCATAAAGCTCGTCCTGTTCACTGATATAGGGCAGCTGGTTGCCCGCCGTATCGACGATGAAGAAATACGGATTCGAGACGTAATGGCGTCCCTCAGTCGTATCCGAGACCGTCAGGTGGCTTTCCAGTGTCGGCACAACGGCTGCCGGCAGTTTTGCGACCTTGTCCGGGCTGTTCAGCAGGGGCGACGGTGTGTCGGTCCAGTCTGAATTGCCGAAATAGGCCTTGATCACGGCCAAGCCGTTTTCAAATCCGGCTTCTTTCGCCAGCTTGTCCGCATCCGGGTTGATGTCCGGGTGGAACCTGCCGAGGAAATGCTTGGGCTGGAAGCCCTGCGCGAATGACGTTGCAAAGTGTGCAATAAGGCCGGGTTTCGGTGCCGGCAGATTGAACCGGACCGTCTGAGGATCGATCACATCGACCGTCATTCGTTTGCCAGCGACCAAGACATAGTCTTTTGGCTTTTCGATGACCTTCGAATCCAGTGCCAGATTATCGTACCAGAACTTCACGTCTTCAGCGGTGAACGGTTCGCCGTCGGACCATTTGTGGCCCTTGCGGAGTGTGAAAGTGAGTTGCGTGAAGTCGTCGTTCCATTTCCAAGACTTGGCCACCATCGGCACGACCGTCTGAAGATCGTCGGAATAACGCACCAAATTGACGTGACGCGTCGACAGGAAGTCGGAGGTACCGGCTTCGGTCGCATTGGATAGCGCATCAAGTGTGCCGCCGTACTTGCCGACACTGTCATACGGCGCGACAACCAGCGGCTCTTCCGGAAGCCGCTCGGCAAGAGGCGGCAACTTGGGATTGCCAATGATCTTGCCATTCATAGCTTCGGCGGCAGGGTTGCCGGAGAAGGTCAACTTGCACTTTGCGAGTGTTTCGAATTCACTCAGTTCGTATTGCTGCGGGTAAGCTCCGGCAGCGACACCTTTTGGATCCGCGACTGTAACAGCCGGGCATGCGGCATTGGCCACTGTCGCGAAAGCGCACAGTGCAACACCGGTTAGAAATAAACGTTTTATCATATTGGACTCCCCGTCGATGTACTCGGTCATAGGCCTTCACGTGGAAGGTATCTGAGGTTTTTCTCAATGCCCCCGATCGGCATCGTTATATGCCCCCTTGCCTAATCGTTATATGACAATGCCGGTTTGTCAAACAGTTCCCTTGTTACCGGATCGGGAATTAGTGCTGAAATCCGATTAACATCAACGGGTTAGGCAAATTTCACAGGTCAAATTTGATGGTGATAATTGTACGACGTGACGGCTAAGGGCATGCCGGTGTGACAATATTTTTCCAAAGCTCAACCCGTTTGTAACAATTGAAACGAAGGGGTATTCCGGAGGTTGTTCCAATTAAAGCCACGCAACGGCTGTGACAATGACCGGCGCTGGCTCTATCATTCGCCACACACCAGAAGCCTTTTTCGGGAGAGGAAACGTTATGCAACTCGAAGGATCCTGTCATTGCGGAAGCGTTCGGTTCAGCGTTGAATCCGATCACCCTTACCCGTTCAACGTCTGCTATTGCTCGATCTGTCGGAAGACAGCTGGTGGCAACGGTTCGGTGATCAATCTGGGCGCCCGGTCCAGCACCCTGCAGATTACAGGCGAGGACAGCATCAGCGTCTATCGTGCAGCAATCTTCGATCCTGCAACGCGAACTGCGCCTTTGAGCTCGGCCGAACGAAGATTCTGCAAGATGTGCGGATCCGCCCTGTGGCTGTGGGATCCGCGTTGGCCAGACCTTGTGCATCCTCATGCCTCTGCCATCGACACGGAACTGCCGATGCCGCCCGAGCATACGCACCTCATGCTCGCGTCCAAACCCTCCTGGGTCGTGGCCTGCATCCGTGACGGCGACAAGACGTTCGACGAATATCCAGATGAAAGCCTTGCGGCATGGCACGAACGGCTGGATCTTGTTTCAAAGTAGTCAGATGTGGTTCGTCATTTGGCCTTTGCCACCCGCGCCCGGGCCCAGGCCGATACGACTTCCGAAACTGCCACCAAGACGATGATCGACAACAGGATTGCCGCCACGCGCAGGGTTTCGATCTGAAGCACGTTGCGCTTGAGATACCAGCCCATGCCGCCGGCACCGAAGAACCCCACGACCGTCGCCGCCCGAAAGGCGACATCCCAGGTGTAGATGCCGATACCGGTGAAGGCGACCCTGACCTGGGGGAAGACGGCGTAGATCATGACGCTGAGCTCGCTGGCACCGGTGGAGCGGATCGCTTCGACCGGGCCCATGTCGATGCCTTCGATTTCCTCGGCGAACAGTTTGCCGGCAAAGCCGATGCAGAACATGGTCAGGGCCAATATGCCGGCCATCATGCCAAAGCCCAGGATTGTGACGAAGAGAATGGCCCAGATGGTTTCGTGAACTGCCCGGGCACTCATTGTGAGCAAGCGGGCTACCGGGTACACAAACATCCGGCTTGGCGTCATGTTGCGGGCACCGAACCAGCCAAGAGGAATCGCAAGCATCATGCCGAACAGCGCCCCGAGGTAGGCCATCTGTATCGTGTCGACCACGGAGGACAGATAGTCGGCGTCCATGATGTAATCGATGTCGGGCGGGTAATAGCGATCCGAGATTAGTGTGCCGATACGCCCGAACATGCCCAGGAAGCGGTCCAGCGGAATGTTCAGATACGAAATCGAAAACCCTACAAATACCAGCGCCAGAAGCAGTCCGCCATAGCGGTAAAGGGATCCGGGAAACTTGAACCTGCTCCACTGGCGCACGCCGGTACCGTTTTCCGTCGCCGCTGTCTGTGTCGCAGTCCCATTGGCCATCAGATGATCGCCTTGCGGGTAAAGTAGGACACCAGTTCACCGAACAGGATCAGCACCAGGGTTGCAAGAATGACGGTCGTGACGCCGGCATGATTGAACGTATTGAGTTGCCTGAAAAACACCAGGCCCAGACCACCGGCGCCCACCAGACCCAATACCGAAGACCGGCGGATGTTGATCTCCCACTCAAAGATAATGACACCGATCATGGCCGGCAGGACCTGGGGCAGAATGGCATAGACGAACACCTTGAACTCGTTGCCACCAACCGCCCTGATCGCTTCAACCGGTCTCGGGTCGAGGTCTTCGATCGCCTCGGCAGACATCTTTGCGATGAAGCCAACCGAGCGCACCGCAATTGCCAGGACGCCGGCAAGAGCGCCAAGACCCACGGCTGCCACAAAGAAAAGAGCCCAGACAATTTCGTGGATCGACCGGCTCAGCGTCATCATCAACCGTGCGATCGGATAGGTGATCGGCGGGAATGGGGAGATATTGAGGGCCCCGAACCACACTGCCGGGATGCAGGTTATGACCCCCAGAAGAGTTCCAAGGGTCGCCACCATGATGGTCTCGAGCGCCGGTTTCCAGAGATTGGGAACCAGTCCCCAGTCAATTTCAAGGAACTCGCCGACCGAGGCCAGAACCTCCTGAAACGACCCAAGGCGTTCCCAGTCCGTGTCGTCGACGACAGTCGTCTTCAGGCTGATTGCAACAAGGATCGCGACCACTATGTAGATCACGATTCTTCGCGTTCTGCCACGCGACCGGTTGGCGATGATCTCGTCGACGCGTCGATCTATGATGACCGTGTCGGTCACTAGAGCACTTCCATTGCATAGATATCGTTCAGGCTGTCTTCGTTCATTGTCGATGTCGGTCCGTCGAATCGCTTCAGCCCGTCCTGCAGGCCGATCATCTTGTTGCAGAATTCCATGGCGAGGCGGACATCGTGGATGTTGCACAGGACAGGTACATCATATTCCTTGGCGATCTCCATGATCAGTGCCATGACTTCACGGGAAATTTTCGGGTCGAGGCTCGACGTCGGCTCGTCGAGCAACAGCAATTTTGGATCCTGCATCAGGGCGCGTGCGATGCCGACACGCTGACGCTGACCACCGGAAAGTTCGTCGGCCCGCTTATCGACGTGGTCGGTCAAGCCCACGCGATCGAGAACCGACAGGGCGCGAGCGATGTCGGCTTTCGAAAACAGGCGAAAAAGGGCCCTGAAATTACCCACGTGCCCCAGCCTGCCCGACAATACATTGTCCATGACCGACATGCGGTTCACCAAGTTGAATTCCTGAAAGATCATTCCGATGTTCCGGCGTACCCGGCGCAAAGCTTTCGGGCGCAACGACAATACATTCTCGCCGTAAAGCTCAATGGTGCCTGAGTTGGGTTCGACCAACCGGTTTATGCACCGAATGAGAGTGGACTTGCCTGCGCCGCTGGGGCCGATGATCGCAAAAAAATCGTCGGCTTCGACATCAAAACTGATGCCTTTCAGAATTTCCGGGCCAGACGCGCTGTAGCGCACCTTGAGATCCTTGACGGAAAGTATGGACATGCTTTCTCACCAGCCCTGGAAAACGGTTTTAAGGGAGAGGCCACGGGGTGGGCACGTGCCCGCCCCGTGGCAGCGTCTAATGCGGTCGGTCGTTGGCTTTCGGGCGCACGCTCAGTTCTTCTTGCGCGCGTCCTTGGCCTTCTTGAGGTCCCTGATCACATCGTAATCGGATGAACTCATAGCGACAAATTTGTTGGACTTGACGTTGTCGAGATATTTTTTCTCGCCAGGCACGTCTTTCGAAAGTCCCAGAAATGTCGACTTGATGGCGTCTTTGAGAGGCTGGCACAGGGTACTGCGATAGACAAACGGGTCCTGCGGGATCGGTGGAGACGACCACAACACATTGAAGTCCTCCATCTTCACGTCGCCCTTGTTGACCACGTTGTCGAACCTGTGGGTTGCAACAAACGCTGCATCGACCTTGCCCTTCGCGACCGCGACGGTGGAGAGTTCATGGCTGCCGGTATAGACGACCTTCTTGAAGTACTTGTCGAGATCGCCACCCACATTCTTCGAAAACACGACACGGGGGAACAAATTGCCCGATGTGCTGCCCGGATCGACGAGACCAAGTGTCGTGCCCTTGAGGGATTCGATCGTCGTGAACTTGGACCCCTTCTTGGTGACGAGAGCAGCCTTGTAGCCGGGGCCCTCTTCCTGCAGATGTCCCGGACGCTTGGCGTAGGTCGCGAAGACCTCGATCGAGTCATCCTTGCTGTTGGCGATCACATAGCTGTAGGGACCAAGCACCGCCACATCGATGAACTTGCTGAGCAGGCCTTCCACGACCGATGCATAGGACGTGGGCATGAAGAACTGGATGTCCTTGCCCGTCTCCTTTTTCATGCGGTCGGTGATCGGCTGGTAGAGCTGCAGTTCAGCCACGGTTTCCTCGGTCGGAATGATGGCGAACGTCAGCTCCTTCGGGTCCTCGCACTCAGCGGCAACCGTCGGGGTCGTCGACAATGCGAACAGTGCAAGAGCCGCCAAGGCGCCTCCTGTCATTTGCCTGAGAGATTTTTGCGCCGGTTTCCTGTACATCTGATTTCTCCTCCCTTTGGCTTCGTTTTAAACCATGAAGCCGGTTTCAATGTGCCCTTATTCCTGCGGTGCTCAGTGTGCTGCGGCGGCCCCAAGAGCTTCGGCCGCCATGAGAAAACTTTCCTTCTGTCCGATGAAATTCCTGCCGCGCTCGCCGGCAAAAGCGCCGTCGACCAGGGCGGACCATTCGTCGTCGGCGACGCCGTGGTCAGCCGGCTTTGTCGATACCCCAAGGCCGGTCAAGAGATCGGAAACCTGCCGTACACCGGCGCGGACATCGCCATCGAACACGCGTTCCAGGGATGTCTCACACAGGCCGCCGATACCGATCACACTCTCGATGACGATCGGCAGGGAGAATGAGCAGGCAATGCCGTGCTGAACGTTGTGCCGCAAGGTGATCGGGTAGGACAGGGAATGGGCGATGGCCGACTTGGTGTTGGAAAATGCCAGCCCGGCAAACAGCGATGCCCTGGCCATTCTGCTGCGCAGTTCCAGATTTCCCAAATCTTCCGCAAGGAGTGGCAACACCTCGATGACTTCGCGGGCGGCGAACACAGCATGGTTGGCCGATACAGGATTTGCGTTCACGTTCCACAGGCTCTCGAGAGCGTGGGAGAGCGCATCCAGCCCCGTGCTGACCGTGAGCCCCAAGGGCATCGCGGTCATCAACTCAGGGTCCACCAAAGCGATCTCCGGATAAAGATTGGGCCGCGCAAGGGAGTATTTCTTGCCGTTGGATTCGTCCCAGACTGTTGCCCAGCAAGTGACTTCCGAACCGGTGCCGGCCGTTGTGGGGACCGCAATGATCGGTGTCGCGGACAGTCTGTCTTCTCCGTTACCGTCTTCCAGAAACGTCCTGACGTTGGAAAAATCGCCGTTGGCGGCGGCGAAGACCTTGACGGAGTCGATCACCGAGCCACCACCCAGAGCGACCCACACCTCGGGCGGCTGATCTTGTGCAACGCGCACCGTCTGTTCCGCGAGCAACCGGTAGTCCGGGTTCGCCTGAACGTCGTTTATGGTGATGACCGGGGTGCCGGCGTTCGCCGTCAATCTGGCCGAGAAGTCGTTGAAAATTGAGTCGGGATAGGTGACCAACCCGTAGCGCCTTCCTGCAATGAAGGAGCCAAGCGTGTCGAACTTGCCTGCCCCGAATTGCACATTGACGGGATTACTGTACTGCCACACCGGCCTCTCCAAGGATTGTTCCTTCGCAGGCTACGGGCAATCTGATACATATGACAAATATATAATTTAAATGATTTTCATAGGTAGAAAGTATGAATCATTCCCAACTGCGTTCCTTCCATGCCGCCGCCGAATTTGGTGGTTTCACAGCCGCCTCAAAGGCGTTGCTGATCAGCCAACCGACGATTACCACTCAGGTCAGAGCCTTGGAGGCTCAGTATGGCGTCGAGTTGTTCGTGCGCAGCGGACGCAATGTCCTGCTGACGCCGGACGGCGAAGAGCTTTACGAAATCACCAAACGCATCGTCCGCTTCGAGACCGAGGCCCGGGAGTTCCTGCAGGCCCACGGCGATCAGAAGGCAGGCCAGCTGAGGCTGGCCGCGGTCGGACCGTTTCACGCTACCGACGTGCTGGTAGCGTTGAAGACCCAGCACCCCAATGTGCAGGTGTCGGTTCAACTCGGCAATTCCCAACGTACCCTTGAACGGCTTTTCGAGTTCACCGCCGACGTGGCCATGATCGCGCATTTCGAAGACGATCCGAGGCTCGAGATGGTGCCCTTCTCCCGGCATCGTGTGGTCGTATTCGTCCATGCCGACCATCCCTGGTTCGGCCGCCGATCGATCAAGCTCGAAGAACTTGAAGGACAGGATTTCGTTCTGCGCGAGAAAGGGTCGACCACCCGCCTGGCGCTGGAAAAGGCGTTGGACAAAGCCGGCATCACGATCAACCCGGTGGTCGAAATCGGCAGCCGGGAAGCCGTCTGGAAGGCGGTCGAACAGGGCATTGCCATCGGTGCCGTGGCGGACTTCGAGTTTGTCCCGCACCCGCGGTTGAGGACGGTCGAAATCTCGGATGTGGAGATCATCACGAATTACCATATCGCCGTGCTCAAGGAACGCCGCGATGCCAGGCTCATCCGAACACTGGTGCAGATCGCGCAGACCGTCGGCAATACGGAACTGGGCTAACCCCTGTACAAACCGGTCATCCGGCCGGATTACGTGCCGTCGACAATGACCGTTGTGCACTTGGCATTGGCATTGCGGATGGCCTTCACCGGGGCATAGTCCTCGCTGTCGGCAAACGTCCGGGCGGTCTCCATGTCCGGAAACTCGACGATGACGAGCCGTACCGGCGACCACAGTTCGTTTTCAACGACATCGAGCGCGCCGCCCCGGGCCCGGTAGATGCCGCCGGCTTTTTCCACCAGCGGTTTGGCGAGCGCCTTGTATTTTTCGTACTCGTCAGCGTTTTCGATTTTGGTGTCGACAATGAGATATGCTGTCACGATGAAACCTTTCCCTGAAACCGGCCTGTGGTTTGCTTCTGAGGGCCAGATATTGCACCAAGTCAAATTCCATGCAATGCCGTTGGGACAACGCCCCAGCCCGCCATGAGCCTCCGGATGACGATGACAAAAGAGTCGGCCCCAAAGAACACCCCCCGATTCCGGCGCAAACTTGCACCGGAGCGCCGGGACCAACTCATCGATGCGGCTGTGCGCTGCCTCGGCAACGGTGGCATGGCGGCGTTCACGATCGACCGGATCTGCCAGGAAGCCGGGGTATCCCGGGGGCTGATCAATCACCATTTCGGCAACAAAGAGGGCTTGCTCGAGGCGGTGTACGATTCGATGACGACGTTTCTTGCCGAGAACGAGTCCGGGCAAAACGATGTGCCGCCGGCCGAGCGCCTCAACGCCCTGATTGCCATGAGCTTCAAGCCCGGCATATTCAGCAAGACACAGCTTCGGGCCTGGCTGGCATTGTGGGAGGCACTGTCGTCCAGTCCGCGGCTGAAATCCGTGCACCGGGCGCGTTACCGCACCTACAGGGATGGCCTTGCAGCTGCCATTTCACAGATTGCCGGTGAACGCGGCCGCGAGGTCAATGCCAGGCGCCTGGCCCAGATGCTGATCGCCCTGATCGACGGCTTGTGGCTCGAATGGTGCCTCGACGACAAGCTGATGAGCCGCAAGGAGGCAATCGCTGCCTGTTACGATCTGATCGAGCCCTACACCGGGCCGATCGACAGGTAGCTCGCCACTCCCAAGGCTCAGCCTGTATCGCGTCCCAGCATCTCGCGCTTGCGCCGGGCGACATAGTCGAGCAAGGCATCGTTTATGCCTTCGTCGAGCGGTGGCTGTTCGTATTCCTGCAGAAGCTGTTTCCAGATCTGGTTGGCACGGGTCTCAGCGTTGACCTGGCCGCGTTCGACCCAGGTGTCAAAATTGTCCCAGTTCGACAGGAGCGGCGTGTAGAACGCCTGTTCGTAACGCTCCATGGTGTGGGCGGCCCCGAAAAAGTGCCCGGCCGGCCCGACCTCGCGGATGGCATCGAGTGCCAGGGTGTCGTCGTTGACGGCGAAGGGCTCGAAATAGGCTGCCATCATCTGCAGCATTTCGGCATCGATGATCAGTTTCTCAAAGGACGCCGTAAGCCCGCCACCAAGCCAGCCTGCCGCATGCATGAGCAGGTTCACCTGCCCGGTCATTGCACCCCACAGGGCCATCTGGCTTTCATAGGCTGCCTGGGCGTCGTTGGTGTTGGCGGCCGTGACATTGCTTGAACGGAACGGCAGTCCGAGTTTGCGGGCAAGCTGGCCGGAGACCTGTGCTGCCTGGACATATTCAGGCGTACCGAAGGCCGGGGCGCCGGTGCGCATGTCGACATTCGAGGTGAAGCCGCCATACAGCACGGGAGCGCCCGGCCGCACGATCTGGGTCAGCGCGATGGCGGCCATGGCTTCGGCATGTTGTTGGGCCAGAGCGCCGGCGAGCGTGACCGGCGACATAGCGCCGGACAAGGTGAATGGTGTGACAATCACGGCCTGACCGTGGGTCGACATTGTGATCAGCCCTTCCGCCATCGGAATGTCGAGTTGCAGCGGCGAATTGGTGTTGATGACGCAGGTGAACACCGGCGTCTCGCCAAGACCTTCCACGGTCGTGCCCAGCATGATTGCTGCCATTTCAAGCGCATCCCGGGCCTGGCCATGGCCGATCCCCCAGGGTTGCCAGTTCTTGTCGAGATAGGTGATCTGAGCGTGATAAAGATCGAGGTGGCGGGTTTCCGGCGGCAGATCGATCGCCTCGAAACCGCCGCCGCCTTCCTGGTGCAGGATGTTAAGGCTCTGAACCAGTTTCAGGAAATCGCAGGTTTCCCGGTAGGTGCCGTTACGGCGACCGCCATCGAGATCCATGCAATAGGCCGGACCGCCGACGCTTGCAAAGATGGCAGCGCCGTCACCGACATCGACATTGCGCGCAGGGTTGCGGGCACGCAGGCTGAACGAGGACGGTGCCTTGGCCACCAGCTCTGTGACAAGGTTCCTGTCGAAGCGCACATGCTCCTCGCCATCGTCGACGTCAAAGCCGGCGCTCCGGAAAAGCCGGCGTGCTTCGTCAGCCAGCACTTTCATGCCGACCTCCTCGAGCATGACGAGGGCTGTATCGTGGATCTTCTCGATCTGATCGGCGCTCAGTATTTCAACCGGGCGGCCCGGATAGTGTATCTGCTTCCACGGCCGCTGGGCGATCTGGCCGACAACCCTGTCGCCGCGTGCGGGACGGCGGCGGCGCGATCTTGTTCCCGTGTCCTTGCTCATGATGTCGCTCCGATGGTCAGTGGGGGCCGCTCCCGGCGGACCGGGCTGTTCTGGATGGGCTGGTCAAACTCTCTGGCAAACCGGTGCCCTGAGAACACGGCATCGGCAATTGACGAGGGCACCAGGCAGTCTCCGATGGACGTCACGGACATGGTCTGCGCGTCCGCGTTCTGAGCAACCATTTCCTGTAGCTCATTGCACACCGTGCGGTTCGACCCTCTGCCGGTGACCAGCACGAGGCTGTCATAGGGAATGTCGCGGGCTTCATCCGTATAGATGCATGCCGTCGATAGAACGCCGCTGCCCGCCTCGGTCATCTTGTGGCCGAGAACCGTTCTTATTCCCATAGACATGAGTCGTTTCTGGATGAAGAACTGCTCGTCGGTCATCACGGTCCAGGCCGAGATCATGAGCCCCGGCGTCACCAGGGTCACGTCACGGCCTTCGTGAAGAAACCGTTCCGCAAGCGCACCGCCTACGGAATACTGATCGTCATCGTAGATTACGATAGAGCCTGAGGGGATGGTTCCGGCAAATATGTCGTCGGGGGTGAGGATGTTCTCGTCGGCAGCGACGACACATGCGCTTTCCGCCGACGCGCCAATGCCATTGCGTCGCCAGTGGCTGCCTACTGCCAGAACCACGTGATCGGGGGCGAACTCCTGAATGTCATCTGCACCGAGTTGGCTTTCGCGATAGATCTCAACATTGGAGAACTTGGATAACATGTGCTGGCGGTAGTCACGCACCCTGATCCATTTGGACAGTCCGGGCAGCGAAGCCTCGGCGATCACGCGCCCACCCAGTTCACGGGTCGCTTCGGCAAGGGCCACGGAATAGCCACGCCGCCCCAGCGCCAGCGACGCTTCCAGACCGGCAGGTCCAGCGCCGACCACAAGGACCCGGGCGTCGGAGGATTTGCGCTCGATGCGTTCAGGATGCCAACCACGCCGCCACTCCTCGCCGATTGTCGGGTTCTGGGTGCAGCGCA
>JAJFHD010000130.1 GCA_021775805.1 Alphaproteobacteria bacterium
TGGGAAACTCCTTCGTGTTGATTGAGACAAACGCCTCAATCTTCACGCCGGAGCGCCCAAACGTTAATCAGCATCAAGCGCAACGGTGGAGAGCAGAACGAAGACCCTCTCTCAGCTACTATCGCGACAGCGATTTAGTGCCATGGCACATCCCGGAAGTCCGAGGCTCCCAAAACGCTTCTGCTTCGTCATCAACTCCGGACATCCAGCGCTCATCTCGATCCGGTCGAAAAGTCCGCACACCAGTCGTTCGCAATTTCACGGATTCAAATCTAGCTAGGAATGTGCTTCAAGTGGGCAGGAGGACCTGCCTATGTCTCATCATTATTGGTTAACTGAAAGCCAACTTGAACGTATCAAACCTTACCTTCCGCGACCCATGGAAAGCCCCGTGTTGATGACCGGCTTGTAATCAGCAGAATAACACACGTCATTCGAAACGATCTAAGACCGCAATCCGGGGGCCGCACGCCAAGAATTGACCGCTTTGCCTGTCCTCACACCAGCCGCCACCGGTGTGAGGACAGGCAAAAACACGACGTTGCCGGACTCGCCTGAGCGAGGCGGATTAAAGGCGATGTGCTTTAGCCGTTTAGCATCTCGAACTTTTCCTGCAACTCCTCCGGGGTCTCTTCCCAGTCCGGGTTCGGAACAATACACGCTTCTGGGCACACCAGCTTGCATTGCGGCTCATCCTCGGCGCCCACGCATTCAGTGCATTTCATCGGATCGATGATGTAAAGCGGTTCACCAGCCTTGATCGCCTCATTCGGGCACACCGGTTCGCAGGCGTCGCAGGCGGTGCAGGGTTCGATGATCATCAGTGCCATGTCAAATCTCCTTGGCTTGTCGTCACGAGGCTTTGAGCAACTGTCCGGTTGCCGCAAGTTTTTCGAACCGGAATGCGCCCCACAGGGCTGCACCGATGGCACCGGCATAAATCGAGTCCGGATGGCTAATGACCTTGGCCTCAACCCCTTTCATCTTGGCAAGCTCCTCGCCAAGCGCAGCAACCAGTCCTTTGTCGATCGCCAGCCCGCCGGTCACCATCACCACATTGTCGGTGACGCCGATCGACTTCAGCAGCCTTGCCAGGCGGCTTGCCATCGACAGATGAATGCCTTTCAGAATGTTCGGCGTCGAGATGCCGCGCGACACCATGTTGATCACGTCGGTCTCGGCCAGAACCGCGCAGATACTAGACACGGCTTCCGGATCGTCGGCCTCGATCGAGAGATTGCCGATCTCGTCCTGGGCGATGCCGAGATAACGGGCAATGTTCTCCAGGAACTGGCCGGAGCCGGACGCGCACTGGCTGGTCATCTTGTAGCTCAGCACCTTGCCGCGATCGTCGGTCACGATCGCCCGTCCGTGCAGGGCCCCGCAGTCCAGCACCGCACTGGAGTCGGCATTCAGGTAGATGGCCCCGCGCGCATGCGACGTCATGGAATAGAAGTGACCGGTGTGAAACGGGATCGCTTCGCCTTCCCCGGTTGTCGCCACATAGTTCAGATCGTCGCGGCCAAGGCCCGCATCTTCCAATGTCTGGTTGAACGCCTCTTCGGCCAGTTCCATCGGATCGCGCTGACGGATGCGCAAGGTCGAGCGCGCCAGCCAGTCTTCCCGACCGTCCTCCACATTGAATATGGTCGCCTTGACCGCTCCCGTGCCGACATCGATTCCCGCTGCAAGCGTCATCCGTCTACTCCTTCCACCCGCCCCTCGGCCGCCCGGCGGGCAAATTCGGCCCCGCCCAGCGCACCGGTGTAGATCGAGTCCGGGTCAATGTTGATGGTCACGTCGCCATAGTTTTCCTGCACCAGTTTCCTCAACTCGCGCACGGCAGCCTCATTCTTTGCAACCCCACCGGTAAAGGTGAATTCGTCGTCGATTCCCCCGGAACGAGAGATGATCGACATCGCCCGCAGGATGATCGCCCGGTGCAGGCCTGCAAGGATGTCCTCGCGGTTTTCCCCCAGCGCCAGCCGGTCGCGCAGCTCAGCACCGGCGAACACCGTACAGGTCGAATTGATGCGCGCAGGCTTGCTCGACTTCATGGCCAGGGGACCTAGCTCATGCAGCCCCATGTTCATTTCATCGGCGATGTAGCCAAGGTAACGGCCACAGCCTGCGGCACAGCGGTCGTTCATCTGGAAGTTTTCGACGATACCGTTGGCATCGACCTGGATGCCCTTGGTGTCCTGACCGCCGATATCCAGCACCGTGCGCGTCTTGGGGTACATCATGTGAGCCCCAAGGCCGTGGCACAGGATCTCGGAGCGAATGTGTTCCTTCGAAAATGGCAGGGTCACACGGCCATAACCGGTGCCGACCAGATAGGTCTCCTCGAGCTCGATGTCGAGGGCGCGTTCGACCGGTTCCTGGAGTTCTCCGGTCAGTCCCGCCCCCTCTTTCGCCACATGGTCCAGGGCGCGTTTGAACTTTTCGCTCAGGCCACCCGATGGCGGGCGGTTTTCGACGGCGATGATCGACTTGTCATAGACGTTGAGCAGCAGGTCGTACTTGAGGCCGGCTTCGCGGGCGACCTCTTCGGCCACCGTCAGGTAGCGCGAGCCGGCGATGTCGCGAAAGAAGTCCGACTTGCGAACCGCACCTGGCGCAAACATGGCCGGCGCTTCGTCGCGCAATCTCCGAAACACTTCTGCCAGGGCCTGTTTGACGCCCTCCTCGACCTTGGCGAAGCGTTCGCCCGTGACCTGTTCGAGGCAGGTCTGTTCCAGGTCACCCAACTGTTCGACGAATTGCTCGAGCCGGAAGGCCCGCTCGAGTGCACCGAGAAACTCTTCGACCTGTTCATCGGTCCCCTGCTCGGCCCCGAACTCGCGGCGGAACAGGGCAAACCGTGCGTCAATCGCTGCTTCCTGACCGGCCACCCGGCAGGCGGTATCGTAGTTGGAACGCGAGTTGGTAATGCCGCGGCCGAGCACTTTCTCGTCTTCGTCCAGCAGTACAGCCTTGGTCGTGGTTGAGCCCAGATCGATTCCGACAAAGGTCTTCATGCCGCCACTCCCTTGCTCGCACTGCCGCGTTTCTGCTCGACCATCTGGAAATAGCTCTCAAGCCTGTTCTTGACGTTGGCGGCCGAGAAGTAGCGCGGGTCGACCAGGTCGGTCTCGATAAACGCCGCCGGCTTTCCGGTGCGTTTTTCGACCTCCCGCATGATCAGAAGCTGACCGGCGGAAAAGCTGTTGCAGCTCTTGATCGAGTTGATCAGCAGGCCATCGGCCTGGTATTCGTCCATATAGTTGGCCAGCATATCCACACGCATCGGCAGGGACCTGTTGGTGTAGACGCCAAGGCAGTATTCAGCCAGCGTCTCAAGCGGCCTGTCGGGATCGTGCCGGAAACCGAAATCATAGGTGCCGCCAACCTTGGAGTAACTCGAGGCCACCACCACCGCGCCCTCTTCGTAGAACATTTTCCAGAACTGCCGGAAGTTGGTGTAATTGGGTGGACCTTCGACCACCAGACGATACTTCTCCTCGGCCATCGGGCCTTCCGGCGTCACCGGCCCCAGGCCTGCAGCGAGGCGCTGATCGACCTCTTCGCGCAGGAAGCGGTAAAAATCGATGGCGTCGTCCGTACCGCGGAAGGCGCCGAAAATCGGTCCGACATAATAGATGCCGCCGAAATACGCATCGATCGGCGACGGCTTGTTCTTGGCGCTTTGCAGGATGTAGACGAGGTCGTCCTCGGCCTTCGCGGATTTCCGCAAATACTCCCGCAGGCGGTCGATGTCGAACTTGACGCCACTGACCCGTTCCAGTGTCGGGATCACGTCTTCCTTCAACTGCTTGACCATATACTGGATCATGTTCGGCGTGACTTTGCCGTCGGCCATGTAGGGGGTCTGCAGAAAGATCGTTTCGCAGTTGTATTGTTCACGCAGAAGTTCGAACCACTTCATGAAGGTGAAGCACCCCGTATAGGATAGGAGCAACACGTCCGGATCGGGCAGCTTGCGGCCGTTGGGCCCGATATTGCCTTTGGCCATCATGCCGATGTCGGATTTCACGTAGGTGCAGACATCTTCCGAGTGCCCGGCCTTTTCGGCCTCCATCACATAGGCGCCGCTTTTTCGCCGCAGGCCACTTTGAATGGCGTTGACTTCCGGCAGGTTGTTGACCAGGTCGAAACACATGATCAGTTCGTTGAGATTGCCGGGAACAAATGTCGCGGCGACCTTTTCACCGGTCTCTTCCGAGTTGGCCAAACGATCGTAGTGTTGAGCCATCATCTCCTTCTGCTTCACCATGGACGCATCCTTGGCGACGTCCTTTGAGGGTGATCTGCTGGTTGTGACTTTCATGCGGCACTCCACAGTTTGATTGAGTCGGTGAATGTTCCGGCCTGTTCACGAATCGGCTGCATCTGGCCGGAGTTCTCGGCGTATTTGAAAGCGATGTAGGGAATACCGGCCGCTTTCAGGACGTTTTGCAGCATCGGCCGGTCAAGCAGGGCGGGATCGCAGAAACTGGGTGAGGCAAAGATCACGCCCTCAGCACCGGTGCGTCTGACCGCACGCACCAGATACTGGCCTTTTTCTTCGAGATTGGGTTCATATTTGGCGGCCGTGCATTCGGAGTGATGCAGGAAGGCCTGCGACAGGTTGTGCAGCGGATCGCCGGCTGTAGGCACATCGTCGATCAGCCAGCGTGTCACCAGCATCAGGTCGTCGTCGACCACGTAACAGCCCGACAGTTCCAGTGACTTGATCAGGTTAAGTGGCGGCTGTTCACAGAACATGCCGGTCAGGATGACCCGGCAGTTATCGCGCAGCGGCCTGTCTTCGAGCTCGGCGGCCGCCAGATATTGTTCGATAAGCCGCGAGTGCTCCTCGACAGGCAGCACCATGCCGGCACGCAAGACGAGATAGGCTTCCGCCGCCGGCACCTGCCAGGGCTTTTGCGCGCGAAGGGCATAGAGATCACGCACAAGCCTCCGGTTCAGGTTGTAAGTATCGATCGAGTTCTGCAGATCCTGCTCGCTGACCTTGCGGCCGCCGAGTTCTTCCAGATCGTGCAGAAACTCCGCCATCTCGTTTTCATAGAATGTACCGCCGACCTCGTCTTCATAGGTCTGTGGCACATCGAAATATTTTGAATAGACCTCCGGGAACATCATCTTCCACATGCCCGACAGGTTGCGGATCACATCACAGATCGACGGAAACAGCATGCCGTCAACAAAGTCCAGACGCCCCGAGACGCCAAGCTCGATGGTCGAGCGCGGAATCCGGCAGATGTAACTCTGGTAGTAGGCATCGCCATGGATTACCTCCAACTGGTCGCCGCCGCCCAGAATGCCAAGCGGCAGCATGCCGGCGGCATGAATGATCTCCCGCGGGATGTAGATCGGCAGGAAACCGATCACCTTGCGACCGGGCTCTGCGTCCTTCCATTCCCGCGCTGACGTGAAATTCAGGTCCTCGTAGAGTTCCTGGCAGCGCGCAACGATTTCGCTGGTTGACGGCGTGTTCATCTGTTCTCCCACCGTGCTGGCCGCTTGGCGATGAAGGCCTCAAGGCCTTCAACCGCATCACGGGTTGACATCAATTCCTCGAGATAGAGCTTCTCGACCACGGCCAGCTTGGCCATGACGCGTTCGGCAAAACCGGCACGCGCCGCCCGTACGGCGAGACGCAGGGAACTGGCGCTTTTAGCCGCCAGGTGCGCGTCGAAATAGTCCAGCGCCGCCGCTTCCGGGTCATCGGACACATGGTCTGCAAGCCCGAGCCTGCCGGCTTCTTCGCCGGACACGCTGCGCCCGGAGTAAAGCAGGTCTTCGGCACGCGACTGGCCGATACGTTCCGGCAGCAGGCATGATGCGGCTGGAGCAAACACGCCGAGTTGCATTTCAGGCTGACCCAGATTGGCATCTTCTGCCGAAAACAGCATCTGCCCTGCGGCGGCCACTTCCAGCCCGCCGCCAAGACACTGGCCGCGGATTGCTACGAGAATTGGAACCGGACTCTGCACCATGCGCCGCACCAGCCCATGCAACGCCTTGAGCATGTCGGCGCATTGGTCAGGCAGGTGTTCAGGAACGCTTGCACCGAAGCTGAAATGAGGCCCGGACGCGTCCAGCAGCACGGCCGTCAGGCCGGTATTTTCCAGGTGCTCTCCGAATGCCGCGTCGAGCGCTGCGATCATCTCCGCGTCGACAATGTTGGCTTTCGGACGATTGAGCCTGAGGCGCAGCAACGTGCCGTCCCGGTCGAACCAGACTTTCAACGGCGACGTCATTCTCCGGCACCAGGCATCAGGGAATTGGTGAATTGTCCGGTCCACTTGGCGCCGCCCGCCAGCGCCTGACGCAGGCCGACGAAGTCAACCTCACGGCCAACCTCCTTGTTGCCCTCGTTGAAGGCACGGAAGCCGGCGCGGGCTTCGGTCATCATGTTGAGCGACAGCCAGGCGCGGGAGTCTTCCTTGTTGCGGTTCCAGGTTTCCAGCTTGAACTTGCGGATTTCCTCGATCGTCTTGGTCGTGCAGTCGGGGAACGTCAGCAGCAGTTTCGTGCACAGCTCCTCGACCCGTTCGTCCAGCAGGCTCAAGTCCATCTCCCCCTTGGCCAGCAGCGCCTTGCCTGCGGCCAACGCCTCGCCGGTCTTGGCTTCGCCATGTACGATGCGCCCCCAGTCATCCGTCATGCGGTCGATCTGGACCAGCGGATTGGGTACATATTCACCGTCGACCTTGAGCGCCGGCACGATGTCGGTGAGGAGGCCCAGCCGGTAGGCCTTGTGCGCGGAGAACGGCTCGCACAGGACGCCCGAGATCATTGCCTGTTCGTAGCCGAGCATTACCGGCAGAAAGTCCGTGGAGCCGCCGATCGGCGCCGAACCGTGTTTTGGGCCGGCCTGGCCGAAGCGCGCCAGATCCTGAGCGACCGAGAAATCGCAGGCCATGCCGATTTCCTGACCACCGCCAATACGCATGCCGTTGACCCGGCAGATTACCGGTTTGTCACACCCCAGAATGGATGAAACCATGTCGTTGAACAGCCGCATGTACTGGCGGTATTCCTGCGGCCGTCCGGCATAGTACTCGGCATATTCCTTGGTGTTGCCGCCGGTGCAGAACGCCTTGTCGCCGACCGCGGTAAAGACCACCGCATTGACGTCCCGCGCGTTGGAGGCTTTCCTGAAAGCGAGGATCACCGCCTTCGTCATTGCCGTCGTGTAGGAGTTGAACTGGCTCGGATTGTTGAGAGATATCCAGGCATTGTACAAGCCTTCGGCAACGCTGCCGTCGGCGCGCCGCGCCGGCCGTTTTTCATAGAGCACACCGTCGGAAATCGCTTCCCGCGCCGCGTCGGGCACCAGGTCATGAGGTCTGAATTCAAAACTGTTTTCAGCCAGGGCATCCATCTGTCATTCTCCTTGAGGTTCGATCAGGCCACGGCCGGCACGAGAATCGCGCGGCGGGCAAACTTGCCGTCATGTACGGTTTGAAAAATTTCATTGATGTCGTCGAGCGGGCGCTGCTCGACAAACGGCGCAATTTTCACCTTGCCGTCCAGAATCAGGTCGAGCGCACCGGGATACAGTTCAGGCGGACAGCCCCAGTTGCCGAGCACCCGGGCGTGAAACGCCATGAGGTTCGACAACCTGACCTCGACCTTGTCCATGGTGAAGCCAACGGTGCACAGTGTGGCACCGTGATTGAGCAGACCGAATGCGGCCTGCTGGCCGGCTGCCGTGCCCGAACATTCAAAAATGATCCACTCCGTCGTGCGCAGCCCATTGGTCTTGGCAAACCCTGCGATTTCCTTCTTCAGGGTGCGCGGATCGAAATCCCGAGCATTCAAGGTCAGGGCCGCACCAAAATCTGTGAGCGCGGCGAGCTTTTCCTCGACGACATCGACGGCAACCACCGTGGCGCCCATGGCAGCGGCGATCTGCACGGCATAACCGCCGACCCCGCCGACACCATTGACCACCACCAGATCACCCGGTGAAACGCCCGCCTGAACCACCGCCTGGTAGGGGGTGGTCACAGCGTCAGCGACCACCGACACATCGGCAAGCGATAGACCCACGGCCGCAAGCTTGTCCACATCGACCGGACAAAGACCAAGGGCGGGAACCGTGACGTGACTGGCAAAACCGCCCTGTATGTCATTGCCGGGCATTTTCTGATTGGGGCAGATGGTCCCCTTGCCGCGCGAACAGGCATCGCATGTGCCGCAGGGAATGACCGCCGGCACGATGACCGTTTGATCCAGCCAGCGTTCGGCCCCCTCGCCCGTGGCAACAACCGTCCCGCTGATCTCGTGGCCCAATGCCAATGGCAGGGCATGATTGGTCCGCACGCCGTCATAATAGTAGCCCAGGTCGGTATGGCAGACGCCGCACCCGGCGACTTCGACGACAACTTCGTCCGGCCCCGGCGTTTGCGGCTCGAATTCCTCGAGTTTCAGGGGTTCGCTCTGGGCGGTCATCAGCCAGCGTTGCGCCATTTTTTCAATTCCCTCTTCGCCGAAATCGTCGCGGTGAATAGCCTTCCAGCCGTTGCGCGTGCGTTGTTGACAGTGTTCTTTTTTTTTATTATCGTAAATTAGTACTCTAATACGTATTTAACGTCAATAGGCAATCCGCTCACATCACTCACTGGACGAAAAATGGACACCCCCATGAGAACATCAGACGGCACCAGCGACAGCATTTCGTTCGCCATCGTCGGCAGCGGCGGTGCGGGAGCGTTGACCGCAGGCGCGATCCTGCTTGAAGCGGCCGGAAAGGCCGGTTGGTACGGCATCATGAATCGCTCGGTTGGACCACAGATCCGTGGTGGCGAGGCAGCCGCTCTTGTCCGCCTGTCAACCCGCCCGGTCGACTGCATGATGGAGAGTTTCAACTTCCTTATCGCCATTGACTGGCGCAATGCCGACCGCTTTGCAGCCGAAATGCCTCTGGCCCCCGATGGCCTCGCGATTGGTGACCCCGCCGGCGGCGACGTGCCCGCGCTGGTCGTCGACAGCGGCGCTACGGTTGCTCAGACGGCCATGAAAGAGCTTGCAGGCAGCATTGCCGGTGGCCGCGGGAACATGATTGCCGCCGGCATTGCTGCCGGCCTTGCGGGACTGCCAGTCGATGACGTGATGTCTGTCGTCGCCGCCAAATTGAAGAACAAGGGCGATGACGCCGTCGAAGCCGGACGCGCCTGTGTTTCGGTCGGCATGAGGGAAGCGCAAGAACTGGGCAGGTCATATCCTCTCGAACAACCAAAAACCGCCGACACCGGGCGCTGGCTGATAACCGGCAACGAGGCAGTCGGACTGGGTGCCGTGCGTGGTGGAATCCGGTTTGCCGCCGCCTATCCGATCACGCCGGCAACCGAAGTGCTGGAATGGCTCGCCCCCGCCTTGAACAAGGTCGGCGGCGCCCTGTTGCAGGCCGAGGACGAACTGGCCTCCATAAACATGGCGATCGGGGCATCCTTCGGCGGCCGCGCTTCGATCACCGCGACGTCCGGCCCGGGCCTGGCGCTCATGGTCGAATCGATCGGACTGGCTGTGGCATCGGAAGTCCCGGTTGTCATTGTCGATGTCATGCGTGGCGGCCCCTCCACCGGCATCCCCACCAAATCGGAACAGTCAGACCTCAATATTGCTGTTTATGGCTGCCACGGCGATGCGCCGCATATTGTTGTGGCGCCTCTGAGCGTCGCCGACTGCGTGTTCTCTGCCCAATGGACCGTGTACCTGGCCGAAGCCATGCAGACCCCGGCGATCCTGTTGTCCGACCAGTCCATCGGTCAGGCCCGCGCGCTGATCGACCGGCCTGCCGACATCGCGTTTGTCGCCAAACGAGAGGTGCTGGAGGCGGCACAGGGCCAGACGTACAACCGCTATGCCCTGACCGAAAGCGGTGTATCACAGATGGCGATTCCCGGTACAGCAGGCGGCCAGTATACGGCGGACGGGCTCACCCACACCGTCAAGGGCATCCCCTCCTCCAAGGGTTCCGATCACCAGAACCAGCTCGACAAGCGCCGCGACAAGATCGAAAAATTCGACTACGGCAATCACTGGGCCGAGATGGAGTCCGGCGGTGGTTCCGACGGAAACGAACAGTTCACCATCCTCACCTGGGGATCGCTTGCCGGACCCGCCCGCGAGGCGGTGCAGACCCTCGCCGAAGAGGGTATCACCGTAAAACTGGTGGCAATGCGCCTCATCTCACCGTTTCTCAAAGACAAGCTCCTGGCAGCGCTCGAAGGGTCTCAACGTATCCTCGTGGTCGAGCAGACCCACTCCGGTCAATTCCACGAGTATCTGCGCGCAAAATGCGACCTGCCGGGCGACGTCCGGCATTTTCACCGTCCAGGCCCCAGGGCCATCGGTCCGGCAGAAATCTGTTCCCAGATCCAAGATTGGAAAGCCTCATGAACGTCCAGCAGAAGCCTCCCTTCAAGGCCGGCGACTACAAATCGGACCTCACACCCGTCTGGTGTCCCGGGTGTGGCGACTTCCATGTCCTGTTGTCGGTGACCAAGGCCCTGGCCGAGCTCGGAACCCCACCGGAGGATATCGCGGTTATCTCAGGCATCGGCTGTTCGTCGCGCATTCCCGCTTATACAAACTGTTACGGGTTTCATGGCGTCCACGGCCGGTCTCTGGCGCTCGGCGCCGGCCTCAAGGTCGCCCGCCCGGACCTGACCGTCATGGTCATGAGCGGTGACGGCGATGGATTTTCCATCGGCGGCAACCATTTTCTTCATGCCTGCCGGCGCAACGTCGACATGACCTACATCGTCATGGACAACCGGGTGTACGGCATGACCAAGGGCCAGCCGTCTCCGACCACCGAACCGGACTGGGACAGCGCGCTGTCGCCGGGTGGTACCGGCCTCAGCCCGTTCCACCCCCTGGTCATTGCTCTGGCATCGGGGGCAAATTTCGTTGCCCGCGAGTTTTCCGGCGACATCAAGGGCACGACCCGCACCATTATCGAAGCCGTCCGTCATCCGGGCTTTTCTTTCGTCGAGATTCTCAGCCCCTGCGTCACCTTCCGGCCGGACGAACGTGCCTGGAAGACACAGACCCATCCCGCCGCCGTCGATGCCACCGACGACCCTGCGCGTGCGGCGCGGCGCATCATGACCGACGACGGGTTCAACGTCGGCGTCCTCTACCGCGGCAAGCGCAAGGCTTACGAAACCCACGTGGAAGACAGTGTCGCAGACCTGACCATTCTTGAAGAGGAGTTTGCGGTATGACCGGCACAGACACCGCACCGCCGATCGCAACAGCCGGCGAACTGCTCAGCCACGCCTATCAGATGGAGCTTGAAGCCCAGGAACGTTATGACTTTCTGTCGGTGCAGATGACGGTCCACAACAACAGTGAACTGGCGGACCTGTTTCGCGAACTGTCGCGCATCGAGGGCCTGCATGCCCGGGAAATCCTCGAGCAGATGAAAGGCCGGGAGGTGCCACAGATTGCACCGCTGGACTTCAAGTGGAACGGCGGCGAAAGTCCCGAGGCGCTCGACTTGGGCGACATGCACTACATGATGACCCCACGCGAGGCGCTGCTGCTGGCCTTGAATGCGGAACAGAATGCTTTTGAATTCTTCGACCACCTGTTGAAAGCGACCAGCGATCCGGAGGTCAAGACCTTCGCTGCCGAGTTCGCCGAGGAAGAGAAGGAGCATGTGGAGCTTGTTCTCAAGGAACTGAAAAAATACCCCGAAGCCGACGAACCACTGCGTGACGACATGGACCCGCCGGTCGCTCAGGAGTGAAACTGCAACATCTGCGGCAGTGTTCGGAGTTAAGGTTTCTTCCGCAGATCGACCACCCTCACCGCTTTGCCCTGAGAGCGCGGTAACGTGCCGGGGCGTTTCGCTTCAACCGAACAGGTCACCCCGATCATCGACTTGATGTGGTGACGCACCTCGAGCGCTTTGGTGGCGAGATTGTCCTCGGTGACGGCGTCATCGGCAGCGACCTCCACCTCGACCGTCATCGCGTCCAAAGCCCCGTCGCTATCGAGTCTAATCTGGTAGTGGGGCGCCAGGCCTGCTAGGCCGACTAGGACCGCTTCAACCTGAGAGGGATAAACATTGACGCCGCGAATGATCAGCATGTCGTCATCGCGTCCGGTCACGCGCAGGATCCGGACGTGCGTACGCCCGCATCCGCATGGCTCGTCCGTTAGCCGGGTGATGTCGCGGGTGCGGTAACGCACCATCGGCAGGGCTTCCTTGGTCAATGTGGTAATGACCAGTTCACCGGTCTCGCCCATTGCCAGGGGTTCGAGCGTTTCGGGGTCGATGATTTCGAACAGGAAGTGATCTTCCCAACCGTGGAGCCCGGCGCGCGCGGTATCGCACTCACAGGCCACGCCGGGACCCATGATTTCGGACAGGCCATAGACATCGACCGAAGTTATGCCGAGTCTGCTGTCAAGTTCGGCCCGCATCTGGTCGCTCCAGGGTTCTGCCCCGAAGACGCCCCGCCGAACCGGCAATGCCCTGACGTCAATGCCCTGCGCCTCGGCCACCTCGGCAATGTTCAGCGCATAGGACGGCGTCGAGCACAGGATGTCGGCGGCAAAATCCTGCAATAGGGCCACCTGGCGCTCGGTGCCGCCGCCCGACATCGGCACGACAATGCATCCCAGACGCTCCGCACCGTAGTGCGCGCCCAGGCCACCGGTAAACAGACCATAGCCGTAGGCGTTGTGAACCACATCACCGGGCCGCACACCGGCTGCTGCCATCGACCGTGCCATCAGCCCCGACCAGCGTTCTATGTCTCCGGCCGTGTATCCGACGACGGTCGGTTTGCCGGTCGTGCCCGAAGAGGCGTGCAATCGCGACAGGTCGCTACCCGGCGACGCAAACATCCCAAACGGATAGTTGTCCCGCAAATCGGTTTTCATCGTGAACGGATAGTGTTTGAGATCCTCTGCTGTTTTCAGGCGGTCCGGGGCGACACGGGCTGCGTCGAACTTTTCGCGGTAATGGGGCACATGTGTGTACGCCCGTGCCAACGTCCATCGCAAACGCTCGGCCTGCAGCGTCGCCAGCCCTGCCCTCGGCAATGTCTCCATCTCCGGTTCGGTCATGAACTGCAATGAAGAAACAGGGTGCAGGTGTGCCTGCGTGCTCATGGCGAGTCCTCCAAGTGTAATGTTCCAGCAGCGCCGAACATTGGCTTTGTGCCTGCGGCTGGTCTCATGACAACATCCATCCGGGTTTGATACCTGGTGCGCTGGCGCCTGCGCCGCGTGACGGCATGCGCTCCACCGCATAGCCCTGATTGAAGGCGGCACGCGTGATCAGCGTGTATTTGAAGGCCCAGCCGGTGGCCACCACAACCAATGACGCCGCCGCCGTCATGAACGCCAAAACCCATCCTCCGAGCATCAGTCCGGTCAGGACAGCACCTGCTGACAACAATTGCGGTCCAAGCGACAGGCCCAACCAACTGCCGTCCAGAACCTTGAACGTCGCTGTTGGGGCTCCTTGCAGACCCAGCGCCCGGCGATAGGCCCGCCACGCCAGATAGCGCAGCCCGATCACGGCGAGGATAGCCAGAGCGACTCCGTTCAGGATGGAACCTTCAACGCCCGTTAGTGCGGCATAGATGGCAAACATTCCCAGGCCCTCGGCCAGACCCGTTGCCGCAATGAGCGGGACAACAAGCGGATGCCGCCAGGCCGGAATGCCCTTTGCCGCTTGAAGGATACGGGCCTGACAGTAAAGGAATGCCAGCGCGCACAGGGCGCCTGAAAGCAACAGCACTGCAGAACCTGTGAATACTGCGGCAAACCCCAATCCCATCAACGGCACGGCGGCAATCGCTTCACGGGTCATCCAGGAACGGCGGGCATGAAGATACACGTTGATGAACCGCCACCGGCGCCCGATTTCCAGCCATACACACAGGAGACCCAGCGCCACCAGTGCCAACGCCCCTAATGCCGGCAGAGTCACGGAAAGTCCGCCAAGCGCTGCACCTGACGAGGCAACCACCAAACCACTTCCGGTTCCGCCGAAAATGAAATTCGCAGCGGCACGCCAGTCCCAGCTTTTCTGCTGCACCGGACCGACCGCCGCCATGCCTGCAGGCTCGGCGACCATCACGGCTGCTTCCTGCGGCCAGTCCTCATTCCTCACCTTGTCCCAGAGATAGTAGAGCCCGGGCCCGGTCGCCAGATCCTCATGCATGCGGAAATACCGGTTTTCCTCCAACAGCTTCGACACATTGCTGTCAGGATCGTGGGCATCGCCGAAATGCAGAGCGCTGGCAATGCACGAACCGACACAGGCCGGGGTTGCTTCGGGGTCCGCCCCGGGCGTCAGCCCGCTTGCCAGCCCATAGTCAATCCGCTCAACGCAAAAAGTGCACTTTTGAGCGACCCCGATACGGTCGGGGTCCGAACGGCGGGTTTCATGCTGCATGGCTTTTCTGCCGTATGCAGCCGTTGGTCGGTCGACCCGTGAACGGGCCTGATAGGGGCAGGCGACGGCACAATAGGCACACCCGATGCACAGGTCGTAATCGATGGTAACGATACCGTCGTCGCGTTTGCCGGTGGCCGTGGTCGGACACACATCCAGGCACGGTGGATCCTCGCAATGCATGCAGCCCACTGGCACGAAAGCCCGCCGGACGTCCGGATACTCGCCCGCCTCCACATCCAGAACCTTGCGCCACTGGATGCCCGGCAACGTGGCATTGGCATGTTTGCACGCCGCCGTACAGGTCTGGCAACCGACACAACGGTTGAGGTCGGCAACGATGGCCCAGCGCGTCATGCCCCGTTATCCTTCCGGCGAACCGCCACCTTGACCAGGTCCGCACCCGACCCGGTGGCATCGGTCAGCTCAAGCATCATCGGTGTCAGCGCATTCATGCTCGGCATCTTGAGATCATTGGCAAACGGCGTCGCCCAATGATCGAACTGCCCGACCATCAGCAGGGTGTCAGGTCTGATCCCCTGGCGCAGAACTACCGCACCTTGGGTCTTGCCCAACGGCGAAGTAATTTCAATCACGTCGCCTTCGCCTAGTCCGAGACGGGACGCCGCGGACGGGTTCATGATCACACCGCCGTGGCCGGCAATGTTGCCGGCGACCTCGTGGATCATCTGGATGCCGGCATTGCCGCCCCAGGAATACTGCATCGACCGCGCCGTCAGCAGCCAGAACGGGTAATCGTCGATATCGACACCGAAGCCTTCGGCCAGCGCTGTCTCCCACAGGCCCGGCAGGTCATGCCAGCTCGGCATCGCTTCATATTCCTTGAGCTGCCGGTCCCACCAGCTGATGCCGTTTTCATGGAGGCGCGCCTCCAGTTCCTGGCCGATGCGTAGCAGCCGTTCCTGGTAGGGCAGTTCAAACCGCAATCCCTGGTCCACCATTGCCGGATAGAGATACCATTGCTCCTTGGAGAACGGCCGCGTCCGAAACCCGTGTTCGCGGAAGTAATCCAGCCCCTGGCTTTCATTGCCTTCCGTCAGTTCGGCACTCGCCGCCCGGCAACTCGCGTCCCAGATCTCTTCAACGTCATGTGCCTTGGTTGAATCGAGAGAGAAGTCATACCCCTCTCCAAACAGCCTGACCCCGGCAGCGCCTCGACTGATCGCCCCGTTATAATCCTCCAGCAGGCCGGTTCGTTGGGCAAGTTCAGTCGCGATCCAGGTAAAGTCACGGGCCTCGCCCTGGGGTTTGGAGGCTGGATCGCGCAAGGCAAAGCCAGAGTGTTCCCAGAACTGTTCGACATACTTCGAACCGCCTATGCGGATCAGCTGAAGGCCCTCGAGGTCAGTGCATTCCGGCAGCAATATGTCTGCCATGTGATTTGTCTCGTCACGGGTGTAGGCAAAACACACAGTGAACGGGAATTGCGCCATGGCCTCACAAACCGCTGCCGTATCCCAGAATGAGATAGCGGGATTGGTCCGATAGACGAACCACACATCAGGTTGTGTGGGTTTGGGCAGGTTTTCGAAACCTTCCTTCTGCATCATCCATGCTAGGTGTGTTGGCCCCAGCGCCTGGCTCCAGGGGGAATTGGCCGCCAGCGGCACCAGCGTGCGGTGGGCGTGTCGCGATGGCGAACTTGACAGCCACTCGCCCTTCTTCGTCGGGTTCATGGGATAATGCATGAAACCGTCGGGCCCGGGCGTGACACTGCTCCAGCGGTTATCCGCCGGGCGGTTGAGCCTGACCGTGGTACCGAGTGTGCCGCCGGGCACTTCCAGCCCCCCAACCAGGCACGCCAGAAGCGTGCGTGCCCAGCAGCACTCGTATCCACCCCAACCGTTGTTGACCGTCTTGCCCAGCGATATGGCGACCGGGCGGAACGGCAGTGTCCTGCCGTCGATTTCGATCGTCTCACCCACGTGGGCATGGTCGACAAACTGATTGGCGATGGACCGAACAGTATCCGCATCGACGTCGCAGATAGCCGCCGCCCAATCCGGTGTGTAGTCGCGGACATGTGCAACAAGGGCGGCAAAGGCCGGCCGGCACGGAACTTCATCGTGGTTCCACACCACATCGTCGGGACCAATCTCGCGGCCAGCGACACTGAAATCTCCTTCCAGTGCCGGGTCGACATCCGGTGTGTCATAGGGAACGGCTCTATCTGCCTCAAGGTCCCAGACCAAAGGCTTGTCCGTGTCGGAATCCCGCAGGTAGAGCCCGTTGGGGGCGAGCAGGTAGGGAGACGAGGTGCGCTCCTTCAGGAAAGCGATATCAAGGCTGGAGCGGTCGGTCTCGTGCAGCAGCACATGGACCATGGCGAACAGAAATGCCGGGTCGGTCTTGGGCCGGATCGGCACCCATTGTGCCGAACACGCACCGGTCACAGAAAGATGCGGTTCGACCTGAATCCGTTTGACGCCGCGCGCGCGCGCATCCGCATGGCGCTTGACCCCGCACACGCCGCCGGACGCCTCCACATTGGCCCCGAACGAAATGATCAGTTCGGCCAGCGGCGTGTCCGGCGAAACCGTAAAGGCGCGGTGCCACAGCTCGCCGTAAAGGTGTTCGGAGTGATAGCATTTCACCCCCTGTCCGCTGCCAAAGCTCATATCGACAGCCCCCCAGGCGGCAAGAAACGCCGGAAATGTTCCCATGTAGGCGGTCGGTGTTCCACCACCACCAAAGCTGGCAGCGACCCGTGGGAATCCTGATTCATCGTTCAGGCCGGCCTGGCGCGCGGCGTTCAGCTTGTCGGCGATGGTGGCGAGCGCTTCATCCCAGCCAACCGCCACGAAGCCCGGATCCTCGCCGCGGCCCTTGCGCGGGTTGGTGCGTTTCATCGGTGTCAGGATGCGGTTGGGATTGTAGGTCTTCTGAATCAGGCCAAACGCCTTGACGCAAACTCGCCCGCCGGCCGGATGCACCTTTGCGGCGGAAGTATCGGGCAGTATCTCGGTCGCCACGCCGTCTTCAATCTTCACCTTAAGCAAATCAGGTCCGGCAACGCACTGATAACAGTAAGATGAGACCTGAGAGGATAGCTTGTCCGGTTGTTCCATGGCGACACGCCGCCCTCCTGGTTAGATCGCTTCCGCAGCCTTTGCCGATTTGCCGCGAAGCCGCTGTTTGGTCTTGTCCAGATCGACCACGAATCGCTCATGCTGTCCGGTACAGATCGTGTCCAGCGGATCGGTGGCGGAGATGTCAAACACGACCCGGCTGCGATCGATCTCGGCAACGGTCACCGTAATACTCACATCCATACCCAGTGGCGTCGGCGCGCTATGCACGACCGACACCTTTACGCCAACAGAATCCTCACCCGGATCGGCATGTTCAAAAATCAGATCGCGGCATGTCCATTCAATGTCGCGGATCATTTCCGGCGTACCGTAGACCCGGCAATCCTCGCCCATAAATCCAATCGTTCTGTCTTTATCGACGACGAACTTCCGAACCTGCGAAAGGCCTGTCTTGAAGGTTTCTTTCATCCGCCTGCGCCTTTCCTGGAAACCGTATCGATCTAATTACGTATAACGGTACTACAATGCATATTTATTGGCAACACGTCATCTTGGCGTTGTCGGGTTATTTTGTTCCGCGTGTCCGGTCAGATGCCGGCTTTATCGACGCTGGGCAGGAATCCGTGCTCCCAACCTGTCAGTTGTGTTCTGCCGCTGAATTCAGGCAACCACTGCGCGACGCCGTTGTCATACAAACAGCACAGGCGCTTCACGATTGTGAAGCCGTTCGTCCGGTGGGGTTTCAAATTCCATGGCGGCTTTATGTCCTGAGAACACGGCTGCCTGAATTAGGCCAGGTGCCAGGGCATCGCCGATCAGGGTCGATGCCACAACGGACGGAATCGACTGATAGAGCTCGAGACTGGGTTCCCGCAGCCCAACATGGATGAGCGTGTCGAATTCGAGGCTGTCCAGTTCCTGTTTGGTGTCTGATCTGGCAATCGACAGGGTCTTGTTGGAGCAACTTAGTGCCGTTGTGTTTGGCATCAAGGCGACGCCGGCCTCATGCAGTTCAGCGACAACACGGGGTTGTTCCAATGTGTAATTGGTCCAGGTGGCAATATCTGAAAGGGGTGAGATCAATGTGACCGAGCGGCCTTCATCAGCCAGTTTCATGGCCAGCACATGCCCCATGTAGTAATGATCGTCATCGTAGATAATGACCTGACCGTCGATTTCTTTGCCAGCCATCACGTCATCCGGGGTCAGGACGATGCCTTCAAAGCCCCGAATGGGTTCGCAGGAAGTGTGACCACGGCCTTTGCTCTCCCAGGTTGAGCCGGTTGCGACGAACACGTGGTCGACGTCGAACTCACCAATTTCATCGGCACTCAATTCACTTTCCGCGTAGAGGTCAACATTCGAAAGCTGCCGAAGCTGGAAGAGCCTGTAGTCGCGCACACGCCCCCAGGCAGACAGGCCGGGCAGGAGGCATTCGCGGGCGACCCGGCCGCCGAACTCGCTCGCCCCCTCAGCGACAGTTACCTTGTGGCCTGCCCGGGCGAGCGTCAGGGACGCCTCCAGACCGGCCGGCCCCGACCCAACGACAAGCGCATGTTTGACCGATTTTGCAGCAGGGATGATTTCGGGATGCCAGCCACGGCGCCATTCTTCTGACACGGTCGGGTTCTGAGTGCACCGCAATGGCAGGCTGTTGGCATCCGAGGCGACGCAGATGTTGCATCCGATGCACTCGCGGATATCTTCCACCCGGCCTTGTCTGATCTTGTTCGGCAGGAACGGATCGGCGATCGATGGCCTGGCGCCACCGATCAGATCCAGCACACCGCGCCTGATCTGGCTGACCATCGCGTCGGGCGAAGTAAACCGGCCAACACCGACAACCGGTTTGGTTGTCACTGTTTTGACGAACGACGTGAACTCTTCCTGAAACCCTTCCGGGTCAAACCGCGACGTGCCACTGTCCCTGCTCCAGCCCGATACGTTCACGTCCCACAAATCGGGGATCTCCGCCAAGGCCTCAACCACATCGCGCCCCTCGCCGTCACAGGTTATCGCCTTGGGTCCGTTTAACTCATGAACGGCGAAACGAACGGCGATCGCAATTTCACCGGCCGCCTCTTCCTGCGCTTCTTCCAGAACCTCGCGGAACAAGCGCAGCCGGTTTTCAAACGACCCGCCATACTCGTCAGTTCGTCGGTTGTAGGCAGGCGACAGGAAGTGCCAAAGGATCGAGGCATCATGGGCGGCATAAACATAGCTGATATCATAGCCTGCTTGCTTCGACCGGTTGATCGCGTCGCGGTAGCTCTTTCGCAGTGCCCGGATATCGGCTTTGTCCATGGCCTTGCACTGAACCGGAATACCGGGCTTCAGGGTCGCCAGATTTGACGGCCCCAATACCGGAAAGCCGTTGGCCATGCCGCGGGACCGAAGTCCCGTATGGCCGATCTCTATGGCAGACAGCGCCCCGCGCTGCCGCAAACGCTCGGTCAGGCGGGCATGGCTCTTGATGTCCTGTTCGTCCCAGAACTTCTCGATCGGCAGATTGGAAATGTCGGAACTGGGATCGATCTCCGCCAGTTGCATGGCAACCGTGCCCCAGCCGCCTTCGGCTTTCATCTCCCGCATTTTGATGGAACCATTCGGCATCAACGGAGAATGCCCGTTGGCATGGGGCACCGAGAAAAAGCGATTGGGTGCGGTCACCGGGCCGATTTTTACAGGTTCAAACAGAATCTCGTAGTTCATCGATATCTCGCCACGCGGCTACGGGTTTCAAGCTGACTTGATTGTGCCGTCCTCAACCCAGGCATCGAAAACCTGCAAGGCTCTTTCGGCAAATTTATCGTCGTTGATATGGCAATCGAGTTCCTCAAATTTGGTCGGTTCCTTGAACGCCCGGCGCATTTCATCGAGGAACTCAGCAAACGCTTCAGGATCGTAGGCATCGCCGCCTTCCCGGTCCCATTCTTCGATCCCCTGGTTTGGCATCAGCACATGAACCGGCGCTCTGCTGCCCGACAGGCGAGACGCCATTTCACGCGCCGTTTCCCGGCGTTCTTGACCGTTCAGGCCGGAAGATTTTATCAGTCGATTGTGGGCGTGAAACGGACGGTCCTGGTACTGGGCCGGTATTTCCTGCCACCCGGCAAAATCGATCAGATCCAGACAGCCAGGCGCTACGAGTTGCGGGATACCCGCCCGTCCGGCATTGAGCATGCGGTCCGAACCGCCGTTGACGACAGAGCCTGCCAAAAGGTTTCCCAACTCCGGCAGGGCAAAATCCATGACACAGGCAAATCCGCCTTCTGACGCGACACTTTCAAAGGCCATCCCGCCCATGCCGGTGGCATGAAACACGGCCACTTCAAAACCGCGGTTTTCCAGCTCCGGCTTCAGGATTTTCTGGTACTTCAAGCAGGACGTACCGAGCGCCGTCATGCCGACGATAGGTTTCCTGCCATCGGGCCGCTCCACAGCTCGTGCCGCACCAAGCACAGCACCTGCCGCCTGACTGAGCGACGATTTGCAGATGGAGTTGAGACCATAGAGCCCTCCCGCCCAAAGGATCATCTGGATGTCGGAAGACAGCCGCTCGGGCGGAATCAGGGGAGAAAACGAAACGGTGGAAACCACATATTTCGGAACGCCGATGGGTAAGGCCCGGCAGACGTCGAGAGCCAAGTCCGTCCCCATGGTTCCGCCGAGAATCACGACGCCGTCAAAGCGGCCTTCATCGTAGAGCTTCCGGGTCAGAGTGCTGGCGCCGTTCGCCATGATCTGCATGGCGGTGTTTTCGTCGCCGCTGCTGATCACCGCGTCGATGCTGCTTCCTGCCGCCTCGGCCACATCGTGCTTGGAATGATCGGTCGGGTTTTCCGGATCGCCGAGGACACTGACATCCATGGTCAACGCGCCGCCTCCGGCACGGCGAATGCATGCGACCATGTATTCCAGTTCGTCGTTCTTGGTGTCGTAGGTGCCGACCACCAGGATAGTCTTGTCCGCCATCACTTCCTCCATTGACCGTCGCTTTGGATATCACCCACGCATGATTTCCCCAGTGGGGTCATACAAAGGTGCCAACTGCATACGCGCTGCATAAAACTCCCCGGCGATCTGAACTTCGAATCCGCCTTCGTCGATCCATGTCCTGCTCACACCGCTATCCTTGTGGAGACTGGCCAGGCCCACCATCTTATCAAGTCGGAACCCCCAGTCGCCGGACGTGACGTGGCCAACAATTTCGCCGTTCTTCCAGATTGGCTCGTTGTGAATCAGCCAGGGTCCGGTTTCGGCTTCAAGGTCATCCACAACCATGGAAACCATTCGATACCGGGTTGCCGGACCGCCTGATTTCTGTTCGGCAAGGCTCTCTTTGCCGAGGAAGTCGTCTGGTTTTTCAAGGTCTACAGCAAAGCCCAGTCCGCTTTCGTAAGGCGTGTCATCCTCGCCTATGTCGTGCCCGAAATGCCGAAAGCCTTTTTCCAGACGACAGGCGTTCATGGCAAACATTCCCATGTGCGTCAGCCCTTGGCCGCGGCCGGCCTCCAGCACCGCAGCGTAAACGCCCTGGACGAATTCCGTCGCGACCAGCAGCTCATAGCCCAGCTCGCCGAGAAACGATCTGCGGATTGCCCAGCCTCTCGCATAGGCCACATCGATTTCGCGTGCGGCTCCGAATGGAAGCGCACAGTTGGAAACGTCATCGCCGGAAATCAGGGACAGGATCTCGCGCGAATTCGGGCCATGGATCGTCAGCAGTCCGTACGCCGACGTAGCATCGAATATTTCAAACTGCCATTCCGGGTTGGCGTGACGTTTGATCCAGGCCTTGTCTCTCGTTTGGGACGGATGACCGGTGATGACCAGGAACGCATTGTGCCCGATCCGCGTGATCGTGACATCGGCTTCAATCCCCCCGCGGGCGTTCAGAAACTGGGTGTAAACGGAAGTGCCGGTCGGCACATAGATTTCTGCACCGCAGACACGGTTGAGGGCCTTCACGGCGTCTCGCCCCTGAACCAGGATTTTCGCATACATCGACTGATCGATCAGCACAGCATCGTCCCGCGCTGCAAGACACTCGGCACGAACCTGGCTGGACCAGGGTTTCCAGCCAAGCGCCGGTTCCTCGGACCATTCCTGATTGTCCGGATCGTAGTACATCGGGACTTCCCAACCGATCCGCTCGGCAAACACAGCTCCCGCCTCTTTCAGATGGTCGTGCAGAGGCACCTTGCGAACGTTGCGTGTTGTCACGGTCTGCCGGCCCGCCCAGGGAACGCCGTAATGCAAGCCGATCGCCTCGGCACTGCGATCATGGACATACTTTGTGTTGGACTGAAACGGATGCGCTCTCGCTGTCAGCAGCGCTCCCATAGAGTGCGATGGATCGCCATCCGTCATCCACTCCGCCATGGTCAGGCCGACACCGCCGGAATTCAGGATCCCGTTCGAGTTCATGCCTGACGCGATGAATAGGCCCTCGATCTCCGGCGCCGGTCCAAGGTAGGGGCGTCCATCGGGTGTGAAGCTTTCCGGACCGTTGAAAAAAGTCTGAATGCCCATTTCCCCCAGCTTCGGCATCCTGGCGAACATGGCTTCCAGTTCGCTTTCCACATGCTCCATGTCAAAGGGCAGTTCATCGAACTCGAAATCTTTCGGGATGCCGTCCGAGCCCCAGGGCTTGCCCATGGCCTCGAAGGCGCCGATCAGAAGCTTGCCGGCATCTTCTTTCCAGTAGGTCCGCTCTTCGACGATGTTCAGAATCGGTTGATCGCGCGGCAGTTCCTCCATCGGTTCGGTGACGATGTAGCAGTGCTCAACCGCATGCAACGGCAGCGTCACACCGTGCGTCTTGGCAAACAGATGGCTCCACATGCCACCGGCCAGCAGCACTTTGCTCGTGGCGATATCGCCCTGATCGGTGTGAACACCTGCAACCTTTCCGTTCTTGACGATCAGGTTCCGGACTTCGATGTCCTCGAACCTGACCGCACCGAGTGCACGTGCCCCTTTGTCCAGGGCAACGGAAACATCGAGCGGATTGACCTGACCGTTCGAGGGCACCAACAAGCCGGATTTGATATCGTCGGTGACGATCCAGGGCCATTTCTCGGCGACTTCCTCGCGGCACAACATGTGTGTTGCAATCCCCATACGGGCGGCGTGATCATGGCTGCGTAAAAGTTGCTCATGCCGAACGTTACCCAGAGCGATGTTGATGGTGCCGTTCTGCTTGTATCCCGTTGCCTGCCCGGTCTCGGCCTCAAGGTCCTGGAACAGCTTTGCCGTGTACTTGCCAAGCTCGGTTTGAGCGGTGCTGTCCCGAAGCTGGCCGACGATCCCGGCGGCGTGCCAGGTCGTCCCGCTGGCAATCTTGCGCCGCTCCAGGAGAACGGCGGGAACACCCCGGTGAGCCAGGTGATAAAGCGTGGAAACGCCAACGATACCGCCGCCGATGATCACCATCGGCGCTGACTCAGGCAGGGTCTTGCCTGCGTCGATCATGCGGCCCTCAACAATTCAGTTGTCCAGAATTCCGCTTCGCGAATGAACCGTTCGTTGCGCGCCTGCGCTCCAGCTTCGCCCATGCGTGGCACAATCCAGCCGAGATAAGTCAGTGCCCTTAACCCCTGAAACAAACCCAGGAATTCAAGATCGATCCGCCTTTGAGATTGATATCCAGCCAGGAAAGCGCTGCACTGATCTTGGCGATGGCCGTCGCGGTGCGCACGGTTCAGCGTCGTGGCAATATCGAACAGTCGGAAACCAAAGCCGCTGTCATCGAAGTCAATCAGCTGGGCCTTGCCGTTTTCGAGCAGCACGTTTTCCGGAATCAGATCGGCATGAATTAAGCCATAGTCCAGCTCGTCACACCGCCGTCGGAGAATCGACGCCGCCCTGTCTCTTGCACTTGTGAACAGCTTTGCCTGATCCGCGGTGAGTGTCGGGTTTTCCCAGAACCGCCCCCACAGGGGCGCATCGCCGACAAGGCCGTCAACATCCCAGGCGGGGCGGGAGAAACTTTCCGGAAGGCTCCATTCATCCGAGAGGCGGTGCAGTTGCGCCATGGACTTACCAAGCGCTGCAAAGCTTTGCGTTACGGTCTCTGCAGATGTCGGCGCCCCGTATTCACTCATGGGACGCCCTTCCAACCAGGAGAGCATGTCGACAGCATGTCCTGCCACGATGACGCAAAAGGAACCATTTTTCGCCGCGACAGGTTTCGGAAGATTGAGGCCTCCCTGCGACAGCACAGCCATCCAGTCGAGTTCAGATTTTAGTTCGCACTGCCGGCGATAACCCGGCCTGTGAAAGCGGAGTGCAAATTTCCGGTCAGTCGTTTCCACCCTGTAGACCGTGTTTTCGCGTGCAGCCACCAGAGCCACGAGGGCCGGGCCGATGTCCCAATGTTCAAGAGCCTTTCGTGCCAGTTCTTCAGTCACGGGCCGGCCCCAGATCATTTAAAACGCCATCAAGTGTTCCGAGCATGTAATCCGCATTTTCCTTGCTGAACGGCATGGGTGGGCGGATCTTGAGCGTGTTGTAGTGAAGGCCCAGTTTGTTCAACAAAATGCCGCGCCGGCGCATTTCGTTAGCCACCTTGGTCGCATAACTGGTTGCAGGTGACCTTGTCTCGCGGTCGGTCACCAGTTCGGCACCGAAAAACAGGCCGTAACCACGGACATCGCCGATGCAGTCATGTTTTTCCGCAAGCTTTGAAAGACCTGCGCGTGCGTGTTCACCAACCACGCGCGCATTGTCCTGCAATCCTTCGTCCTCCATCACGTCGAGCACGGCCATCGCTGCAGCGCAGGAGACCGGATTCCCGCCAAACGTATTGAAATAGCGAAACGACTTGCGAAACGCCGCCATGATGTCTGCATCGGCCACAACGCCGGCCACCGGGTGGCCGTTGCCCATGGGTTTGCCGAGAGTAACGATATCGGGTTGCACACCGATCCTTTGGTGTCCCCAGAAACGATAACCGTTGCGTCCGAAACCGGGCTGCACTTCATCTGCAATAAAGACACCGCCTGCCTTGCGAACCACCTTCACCACAGGATCGAGCCAGCCCGGTTCCAGCTGCGGGAAACCTTCGTTCAGGAATGCCGGGCAGAGAATGATCGCGGAAAATCCGGGACCCGACGTCTCCAGATCGTCGATGGCTTCTTCCACCTTGGCGGCGAAGGCCCGTGCGTGGGCAGGACCTGCAACTCCACCGAGCGGGCGATAGCTGTCCGGGGCCGGCACATGGCGTACATGGCTGCCGTCACCCGTGCCGGGAACATTTGTCCGTGACAGCTGGGCGACCGCGGTCGTGTTGCCGTGATAGGTGTGGTCGGTCGCAATGACGCCACGCTTGCCGGTCACCGCTTCGGCCATGCGCAGAGCGATGTCATTGGCTTCAGACCCCGTGCAGGTCATGATGGCGGTGGCAAGCGGCGCATCGAATGTAGCGGCCAAGCGCTCCACGTAGTCGAGTATGCCTTCATGCAGATAGCGCGTATGCGTGTTGAGCGTCGATGCCTGCTGGCAGATCGCATCGACAACCCTGGGGTGGCAATGCCCCACATGGGGAACATTGTTGTAGCAGTCGAGATATCGGTTGCCATCCGCATCCCAGACCCACACACCCTTGCCCTTCACCAGGTGAACGGGCTCGTCGTAAAATGTTGAAACGTTCGGGCCAAGCAAGCGCGCCCTTCTTGCCAGCAGCCGGGATGTTGACGTTGCGCTCACAGCTGGATCCATCTAGCGTTGCTGGGTATCGTGCAGATCATGATCAGGATCGGGCACACGTTTCCTGTGCTCGATCACCATGGTTCTGATGTGCAGAATGATGACGACAATGATCAGGACAAAGAGAATGGCGGCAATCGGCCTGTCGATGAAATCGAGAGGCGTTTTAACGCGTGCCATAGCGCTGCGCAGTTTGGTTTCCATGATTCCACCGAGAACCATTCCCAGAACGATCGGCACGATCGGCAGGTTGAGCCGCTTGAGAACCAGACCGAGCACCCCGAATCCGGCGGCGATCGCACAGTCCACGGTCGAGTTGCGGAGTGAGTAAACGCCGACGAAACTCAAAATCAGGATGACGACCCCGAGAAATCGCGTCGGGATCTGGATGATCTTGGTCAGCAGGTTTGTGGAAAATAGCAGGAAGATGAGCACAAAAACGTTGAGCACCAGCATGGCGATGTAAAGCGCCAGAACGAAATCCATCTCGTTCTGAAACAGCTGTGGGCCAGGTATCACGTTATGTACGTAAAACACCGAGAGCATCATTGCGGTGAGCGCTTCTCCCGGAATTCCCAGGGCAAGAAGCGGGATCATTGCGGCAGCCGGCACAGCATTGTTGGCGGACTCCGATGCGATCAGCCCTTCGGGAGATCCTTTTCCGAAAAGTTCCGGATTTTTCGACGTTTTCTGCGCATAGGTATATGACAGAAACTGCGCCGTGAATTCGCCGACACCCGGGATCATCCCCATCATCACGCCAAAACCGGAAGCCGCAGTTGCCACGCGCTTGTGCTGGAATAGTTCTTTTAGCCCTGAAAACAGCGATCCGGAGAGCGGTTGGGCCTTGGGGCTGCCATCCTTGTCGACCAGCAGAATAAATGCCTGCGAGAGAGCGAACAGACCCAGCACCACGACGATGAGGTCAATGCCGGAAGACAGCCATGTCTGTCCGAAAGTGAAGCGCTGGGTGTACTTGATCGGCTCAAGCCCGATCGTGTTCAGAAAAATACCGAACGAGGCCAGCATGCCCGCAGCGAATATCTGTCCGCGATGAGCCAGCACCACAAGGATCAGCCCCAGAAGCGCTGCCAGGAAAATCTCGCGGCTGCCGAATTGCGGCGCAATCCACGACAACACCGGGGAGAGAAGGATCAGGCACAGGATGCCGAAGATGCCCCCGAAAAAGGATGCCGAATAGGCGAGCGAGACCGCACGTCTGGCTTCCCCGGCTTGTGTCATCGGATAACCGTCATAGGTCGTCAGGGCGTTTACTGCAGTGCCCGGCGTATTGATCAGAATCGCCGGGATCGAGCCGCCGTACATCGACGAACCGTATATGCCCAAAAGCAGGGTGAGGCCGACCAGCGGATCAAGCGAAAACGTTGCCGGCAGCAAAATGGCGATCGCCACCGCGGCGCCGACGCCCGGTATGGCGCCGATGATGACGCCGCCGACCGACCCGATCAGGAGCGCGATGAGCACATCAAGCCTGGCCAGCAGCCCAAAAGCTGAAAAGAGATCTTCCATCGCTTGTTCCTAGAAATAGATCAGCATGATCGAGCGCAACTGGTCGGGCAGCATTTCGTAGGCTTGCCCGCCGGGCACTTTCACTTGCAGGAATGACTTGAAGATCACCACAACACCGACGGCAGTCAGCATTGAAAAGCCGATCATTTTTGGCGTGCGGTAGCCCACGCGTACGGTCAGGAAAATCGCGAACAGAATGGTCGAGGGCAGGTAGCCCAGCAGCGGTACAATCAACACGTAGGCCATGAACCAGAGGACAAATTCGAGCGAGCGGACCCAGAAGAGGACTTCGGCCAGCCGGCCTTCGATCTTCGGGGATACAACCGCGCTAATCCAGTTCAGGAGTGCAAACGCCGTCATCCCGACCAGCGATATGATGGGCCACAGTGCTGGTTGTGAAGAGAACTTGGTGGAGGTTTTCCAGACGGTCTGGCTGCCGATCTGGCTAACGAGAACGACCGACATGACGAGGAAGATTGCGGCGAACAGAAGATTTCCGGGTCGCCGATATCGTTGAAACAACTGCTTCAGTGTTTTGATTTGAACCAGCATGAGCCTCTCGCTCCGCGTTGGCGTCAGACAGCCTGATGACAGTGTGGAGACAGCGCGAACGTCGCGCTGTCTCTGATTTCGTGATGTGCCTACTTCAACAGATCGGCAATTGCGCCTTGAGTCGCAATGTCCTTTTCGATCTGCGCTGTGGCGGCAGCTGCATCCTGCCAATAGACCTGAGCACCGGTTTCAGCCGCCAGTTTCTTGGCGCGATCGGAGGCCATGGTTTCCTTCGCCACCGCGATGATCTTTTCACGCACGTCCGCTGGCGTATCCTTGTGCACGAACAGTCCGTTCCAAAGTGCGATGTCGAGCGACGGCTCGAGTTCGGCAACGGTCGGGGTCTTGGGTGTCAGCGAAATCCGCTCATTGCCGATCGAGGCAAGGACCTTGACCTTGTCAAGGCATGGCAGGACCAGTTGGATTGTCGTGTTCATCACATCGACGTCGCCTGACGCCAGTGAATTGCAATCCAGCGCATCGAAAGCCGCCTCTGACGAGAAGCTGAAGCCCTTCGCCTTGGCCAGGGCGAATGTCACCTTGGTCGGCACCAGGGGTGCTCCGAAATGACCGAGCGCCACGTCATTGCTCCTGGCGTGTTCTGCCAGTCCGGCGAGATCATCATACGGAGCTTTTTCTCCGGCGACGATGACGAACGGGTAGGTCAGAAATATGCCAAGAGGTTCAAACGGATTTGGATTGAGTTCAGGAATGCCGATTTTCGGCCCGACTGTCGGAACGCCAATCACAAAAGAACCGACAGTGTAGCCGTCGGCAGGTGCTTTGGCGACGTGCACGGCGCCCGGAAATGGGCCGCCGCCGCCGCCCGGCTTGTTCAGAACTGCGGCAGGCGAGCCGTACTTTTTCTGAAAGTCTTCGGCGATCATGCGCGTGAGAACGTCTTCAAGGTCACCAGGGGCCCAAGGCACGACAAATTCAACCGGCTTTTCCGGATATTCCGCGAAAGACGAAGTGGCGCCCATGACACCCAGGGAAACCGTGGTGGCAAGCGCTAACGTGAGTAGCGATTTCATATATTCCTCTCCCTAGAAAGGTTCATTATTTGAACCATCGTTTGCAAATTTATCTTGCTCCAATTATTGAAGTCTGTCAACGTGCCATCAAATCAAAGCGGAAAAACGTCCACTTCCTACCAACGGAAATCATGGGAACAATAACCAAAGCGTTGAATTTATTGAATTACTTCTCCGAGTCGAAATCGGAGATAGGGCTACTGGAATTCAAGAAACTCTCAAGCCAGGACAAGGCAACCATTCACCGCCATCTCACGGAACTCGAGAAAAACGGATTCCTCGAGCAAGATCAAAAGACTAGAAAGTACCGGTTGGGCGGTGCGCTTTTGCGTCTCTCCTTCATTCGCGAAAAGACATTTCCGACCACAAAGGTTGTTTCTCATTGGGTCGATGCCCTGTCGGAGGAACTGGGTGAACTGGTCCACGCATCGATGATGCAGGGCGAGCGGCTGTCGCCCATCTACTACCGGGATGCCGGTTCCGGCGGGACGAGGGTGTACTTCGACCAGGCGGACATGCTGCCATTGCACGCAACGGCATCGGGACTGGTGATGTTGAGTTTCGGTGAACCCGGTATCTTGGCAAGAGCAGTTCAAGAACCGTTAATCCGATACACGGACTACACTGTTACCGACCCCGACACATTGAACGCGCGCGTGAACAAGGCTCGCAGGGTGGGGTTCTCCTATTCAGACCAGGCCATCGAGGTGGAAGTTTGTTCCGTTGCTGTGCCCTTTTTTGACGGCGGCAACTACGCGGCTGGCTCGATTGCAACGGCAGTGCCCGCCACCCGGATGAGCAAGAGTTCCAAGGCCCAGTTCGTAGAGGCGCTTTGGCGAACATCGGAAAAGATTTCATCGGAACTGGGTGGATCCATTCCCGATAAACTGAGATCCGTTTGGCAAAAATGAAACTAGGTGATGGGCCAGCAACCCCACATTCAGAAATTGCAGAACACCCAATTCATGACCACGCAAGGCTAGCCGAAATGAAAGACTCAAACTTCCTCAAAGAAAACAATGCCCGCCATATGTTTCATCCAATGGCGCATCCTGCCGACAGCCTCGCCAACCCGCCGAAGATCATCACCGGCGGTGCAGGCGTGCGCGTCCGCGATGTGGATGGCGAGGAAACCATCGATGCCGTCGGCGGTTTGTGGAACGTAAATCTTGGCTACTCGTGCGATCCGGTCAAGGAAGCCATCGCCAGGCAACTCGACGCCCTGCCCTATTATTCGACCTTTCGCGGCACATCGAACGATGCCGTCATTTCTCTTTCATTCGATCTTGCGGAATTCTTTGCTGAAGACGATCTGACCCGGGCATTTTTTACGTCAGGCGGTTCAGACAGTATCGAGACCGCCCTGCGCCTTGCCCGGCAGTATCACAAGATCAGGGGCGATCATGGCCGCGTGAAGTTCATCAGTCTCAAAAAGGGATATCACGGCACGCACATGGGGGGCGCATCGATCAACGGCAATGCCAATTTCCGCTCAGCCTACGAACCGCTTTTGGCGGGCTGCTACCATATTCCCGCACCCTACACCTACCGCAATCCGTTCAACGAAACCGATCCGGCAAAGCTAGCACAGCTTTGTGCCGCAGCCCTGGAAGACGAGATTGTTTTTCAGGGACCTGGCACGGTCGCGGCATTTATCATGGAACCGATCCTGGGCGCCGGTGGCGTGATCCCGCCGCACAAATCGTTCATGCCAATGGTACGCGACATTTGCGACCGCCACGGCATTCTGCTTGTCGCCGATGAAGTGATCACGGCTTTCGGCCGCACAGGCGCATGGACCGGCTCGCGCCTATGGGGCATCAAGCCGGACCTGATGTGCACGGCCAAGGCGATCACCAACGGGTATTTCCCGTTTGGCGCGGTGATGATGGCCAGAGACTTTGCTGAGGTATTCGAGGACGATGAAACCGGCGCGGCGACAATCGGACATGGCTACACATATTCCGGTCACCCTGTTGGTGCCGCCGCAGCGATTGCCTGCCTTGCCGAAACCATAAGGCTCGACGTGCCGACAAATGCGGCGGCCCGTGGTGCCCAGCTTCACGAGGGCGCCAGAGTCCTTATGGATAAACACGAGATAATCGGTGATGTGCGCGGCGGCCATGGCCTGATGACGGCAATCGAGCTGGTTTCCGACCGGGCAACAAAAACGCCGGTGGACAAGGCGACACCTGTCAAACTTCAGGAAGCGGTTTACCGGAACGGCGTGCTGGTGCGGGTTTCCGGCCCCAACATCATCCTGTCGCCACCGCTGATCATCTCGCAAAGCGAAGTCGAACAGGTGTTGGCGGCTTTGGACGCAGGCCTCGCCGCTGTCCGCAATTGATGGATAGAGCGTGGATTCAGTCGATGAAAAAAATTCTGGAAACAGACAGCTTCGTGGCCCTTCTCGGAACCAAGGGTGGCCCCGCCATTCGAACGGGATCAACCAACCCGACCTCCAGCCTTCTGGTCATGAACGGCAGGAAGATCGTTGTCGATTGCGGGCTGGGCGTAACGCGGGGCCTCGTCGATCAGGGAATGGCGCTGAAAGATCTCGACCTGATCTTCATCACCCACCTGCATTCCGATCACTATCTCGAATTGGGGCCCTTGCTGCACACCGCCTGGACTGCGGGCCTGAAATCGCCGGTAACTGTTCTCGGACCTCGGGGGACCGGAGACTATTGGCGGCATTTCCTCGAGTCCATGCAAGCCGACATTGACCTCAGAATGGAAGATGAAGGACGCCCCGACCTTGCAAGGCTCATAACCTTCAAGTCACTGGATGATGGCGAAATGCTTCACCAAGACGGCCTGACCGTGTCCGCCATGCGCAACGAGCATCCCCCCCTTGTCGACACATTCGCCCTCCGGTTTTCCGGCGGCGGGCACAACGTCGTCTTTTCCGGCGACACCGCCTGCCTGCCCAAGCTTGCCGACTTTGCCAAAGGCGCTGAACTACTCATCCACGAAGCGATGCTGGGCGACGCGCTTGACGCCTTGTTCAAACGGATCGGCAACACCGACGACCGCCTCATGAAGCACTGGCTACGGTCGCACACGATGGCAGGCGATGCCGGAAAGATCGCGGCACAGGCCGGCGTCAAGGCTCTGGCACTCCACCATCTTATCCCGTCGGATGACCCCGACTTCAGCGCTTCAGATTGGCATGCCGCGGTCCGCCCGAGTTGGAACGGAACCCTTCATATCGGCACAGACGGACTACGGATTAATCTTTCGGAGAGCCAATGATCCGCGCTCGTGAACATCCGCCGCGCTTAATCGCCCGTCTCCGCCGATCACGAACCACGTAACGTTTGCCGCCGCCACGAGGTCTTCGGCACTCATGGTGATATTATGAGTAAGGCTCAAATCCCAAGATGCAGCTTTGGTTTCCAGAAGGGCCGGAAGAGTTCGATCTTGGGGCAGTGATTCATGACGACTTTCATGCCCGCGTCTTCCGCAATCCGGGCGGCTTCCATGTTGACAACCCCGATCTGGCCCCACAACACCTTGGCGCCAATGGCAACGGCTTCACGGGCAATGCCGGGCAGGTCTTCGGGCCGGCGGAACACCTCGACCATGTCAACCGGGCGGTCGATTGAAGCCAGGGTCGGATAAACCTTGATGCCCCTAATTTCGGTGACGTCAGGGCGCGGATTGACCGGGATCATGTCATATCCGGTTTCATGCAGCACCCGGAGCACGCCATAGGAGAACTTGGTTTTATCGGGGCTGGCCCCGACCATGGCGATGGTCTTGACGGATTTCAGGATGCCCTGCAGATAGTCTTCGCTGTAAGGTTCATCATGGTTCATGTAAGTCATTTGGCGTCCTCAAGCGGGGTGGCAATGTCTGCCTTGAGTTCGTGGGGTTTAAGGGGATCGAGGAACGGGTTGCGATAAAGCTTGTCGTGACTTTCGACGCCGATCTCGAAGGCGCAGTCGCTGGTCGGGCGGGCGACGCACAGAATGACATAACCGTCGTTCAGTTGCCGGTTGTTGAGGGCAACCTGGGCCTTCTGATGGACGGTGCCCGAAACCAGTTTTGCCGCACAGGTGATGCAGCCGCCATATTTGCAGCCATAGGGAAGGTCTACCCCCTGATCGCGAAGGCTGTCGAGCAGCGGACGTTTGCCGTCAACCTGATAGCAGGCGTTCTGTCTGTTGGCGATGGTGATCGTGTAGGTAGTCATAGCCAGATATCGCTGGTGCAGTCGCCGCCCGGATAACGGGCCTCGTGGCAGCGGCTCGGCCCGTTGGGCTCATTGCCAAAGTCGACGATGAAATCCTTGTTGAGCGACATGCCGCCGTTTTCGGGATCACAGTCGATCATCACCATAACGCCGCCCTGTTCGCGGATCTCGGGGTAGAACTGATTGTCCCATGTCGAGAACAGCGATGTGGTGACATAGAGCCGTTTGCCATCGAGGCTCAACTGGAACATCTGCGGCCCGCCTGCCATTTTCACGCCATTCACTACTGGTGCCCTGCCCAGCAAGCCGCCCATCCAGACCTGACCGGTCAGCACAGGGTTATGGGGATCGGTAATGTCGTACTGACGCATATCGCCATGCAGCCAGTTGTTGAGGTAGAGGTATTTGTCATCCATCGAGACCAGGATCGCCGACATCACCCCAGGAATCGGGATGGGCCATTCGGGATGCGGTTCATTTTCCACATCAACGATCTTTTCCCACTGCCATTTGCCAATATCATTCTTCCACCAGTGAATGACGTTGGAGCTAAGCGCGGCACCACAAAACCCGTGGCTGCTGTCGGGGTTGTGGTGGAATTTTACCTCCAGCGGAACCAGGCCATCCTCGCCGAGATAGAAGGTCTCTACCGGCTCTTTCTTTTCAAAGTCCCAAAAATGCAACTCGCGTCCGTATTTCAGGTGTCCCACCTCCTCGAGGTCGAAACCCGGCATAAAGGTGTTGGGGGCGGCCCATTCGGATGACACCATCACGTTGTGGCGCGGCTGATACCAGAAGTCATAGCCGAACTTGATGTCGCCCATGGAGTTTTCCCAGCGCCCAACAATCTCAAAGTCCTTGTTCAGATGCAGATAGCCGCCCGGCGCTTCACCCTGTGCATCACCCAGCATCGAGATGATGATCTCGGACCCCAGGCAATGTACGGTATGGGGTCCGGACAGGTTGGTTTTTGCCTTGATCTCTGCCCCGTCGATCACTTTGTGCAGGCGGGGTGCGCGCAGATCAGTGGCGGTATCGACAATATGGATGTTGTTTGACCGTACCCCGGGAAGCAGCAGGTACTTGCGGCTCATGCTGGAATCGTCATGACAGGACGAACAGGCATTCCAGCCCATGTGGTGCAACTCGTCGCCAATGCCCGGCATATCCAGCCGGTGAACGACCTGGGAATAGCTGGGGCTGTCAGGATCCACATCCACTGTGGCCAGATAGTCCGGCTTCTGAATACCCGTGCCGGTATAAATCGCGATGGTATAAAGCAGCTTCTCCCGTGGCGCTTTCGTGGCCTCCGCAGGTGACGCATAGCCCGGTCCGCAACATTCCATAATCAGGCTCCAATCCGTTCGGCAATGGCGACAATGCGGTGCATATCACGCAGCACCGGTTTTTCAATCAGCTTTCCGTCGATCACGACGAGGCCGGTGTCCGCTTCTTCAAAGGTCCGGATTATCCGCCGGGCCCGGGCAATCTCGTCGGCGCCTGGCGTGAAGACATGGTTCAGTGCCGCGATCTGCTTGGGGTGCACGGCCCCCTTGCCGGCGAAGCCAAGACCTCTGGCCTGTTGGGCGGCAACAGCCATTCCTTCGGGATCGTCAAGATCGAGGTAAGGCACATCAATAGCGTCGAGACCGGCACTGGCGGCGGCATGAATAACCCGCGAACGCGCATACAGGAGCGGCTCCCAGGCATTCTGGCATCGAAGTTCGGCCGCCATGTCGACGCCGCCAAACAGGATGGCGTCAATCCGGCCCGAGCAGTGCGCGATGTCGTACGCCGCCTCAAGGCCTGCATTGGTCTCGATAATCACCTGCAGGCGTGTGGCGTGGCCCCTCTCGGTCAACAGGTTGTCGAGCATGACAACTTCATCGGGCGTGCGGACCTTCGGCATCATCAAAGACGGCGGCGGCGTATCGGTTGCCAGTATCGCCTGAACATCCGCAATGCCAAATGCCTCACGCATTGAGTTGATCCGCACGACCCGCTCAACGCCATCATCTGCCTGTGGCGTTTCAAACAGCCCCAGCGCGGCCGCGCGGGCTTCGGCCTTGTCCTTCGGCGCGATCCCGTCCTCCAATTCGACACAGACGATATCCGCACCGCTGCTCAACGCCTTGGGGTACATGTCGGGCTTCAGCCCCGGCGTGAAAATGAAACTGCGGCGCGGTCGGGTAACAGGGTCTGTCATGGTGATTTTTTGTTCTCTCTTGCTGTTTAACGGCCGCCCGAGGATATTGCATATATACGGGCCGGCCGGTCAATGTTGCACGTGTTTTTCGGTGACAGAGCGCATACAGGACCTGGGACAGTAAACGGAATCTCGTGCGAGGATCTGCAGACAGCATTCAATCGCGCCTTCGCGCGGACGGCAATGGCAGTGCTCGTATTCAAAAGAAGATGCCGGACCGCTCACCGTTCCGGTCATGCTGCAATCACCAGGTAACGGTAAACAGTGTGCGTTTTATCGCCGTCGTGAGGGCGAGGCTGCGGACCGTATCGGGCCCAATACCGCAACGCTCGGCAGCCCATTCGGGTGAGTTCAGCAGCCATGGCGCCGTCGCTGCCGCCGGCAGTAACATCAATGCCGAATCACCAAACACTTCGATACCGCCGGATTCGAATGGCATTCCCCGCTCCGAAAACCGAAAGTGAAGAATATAGTCAATTAGATAAACTAACCAATATGCGCAGATCAAATGACTCTGGGAATTCCGTCGATCGTCGTATTTCGTGTCGGGTTGCCGAAACAGAGTGCTTTTGGTAACGAACAAAAACACAATCGCGTCAAAATCAGAAAGCGCTCTCCATGAACTGGCAAGAACTCTCAGACCTCACAAACACCTCCCGGATCAGCGCCAGGCGCTTTGAGGAATCACCGTATGTCGACCGCTACGAAACCTCGGAAATGGTCCGTGGTGTCTATGCGGGACGCTTCTTCCCGGTGTTCAACGGCGAAGATCCGGTCCAGAAGTACTGGGTCCTCAGACGCAAGGCGGCGATTTTTGATGTGCCCGAAAAACCGGTAGAGATTTCCGGGCCCGATGCCCTGCCGTTCCTGGAGAAAATATTCGCGCGAACCGTCTCCACTTTGAGCGAAGGCCGTGGACTGTACGCCATTGCATGCACACCGCAGGGCGGCGTGTTCATGGATGGCGTTCTGTTCAAGCTTGCGCCCGACCGTTACTGGTACGTACAGGCAGACGGTGCGCTGGAAACCTGGCTTATCGCCCATAGTGGCGGTTACGACATCACCATATCCGACCCGCAATCACGGGTAATCCAGATCCAGGGACCGGCGTCACTCGACATCATGGGTGCTGCCTCCGCCGGCCGGATCGACGAAACCATGCGCTACTTTCAGTCCGGTTTCTTTGACCTTGGCGGGCAGGAGCTATACGTCTCGCGAACCGGATTCACCGGTGAACTCGGTTACGAAATCTATTGCCGCGGCGAAGCCACGGATCACGGGTCCCTGTGGGACCATCTGATGGCCTCGGGCGAGCCTTTCGGCATGGAGTTTTCCAGCACCAGTTCGATGACGACGCGCCGCATTGAAGCGGGCATCCTGGGCAACATGACCGATATGGACATGTCGATGACCCCATTCGAGGCAGGCCTCGCTCCGTTCATCGATATGGACAAGGCCGACTTCATCGGGCGCTCGGCACTTCTGAATGCAGACCGGCGTTGCCTGCTCCTTGGCCTTAAATGTTCTGACGCCACACCGTCCATGGGCAGCGTTGTTCTTGATGGCAATATCCCGGTCGGGCGCATGACGGCAAGTGCCCATTCACCGACGCTCGGCTGCGGCATAGGCTATGTCAGATTCAACACGCCCGGACCATGGACTGGACAAACGCTCGCACTCCTGTCGTCCGATGGCAAAAAACATGACGCAGAAATTGTCGACCTGCCGTTCTACGATCCGCAAAAGAAAATCGCCAGGGGGTTGGAAAAGACGATTCCATGAACACAGAGTCCTACGATTACATTATCTGCGGCGCCGGTTCGGCGGGCTGTGTTCTGGCAAACAAGCTCAGCGCTGAACCGGGCGTACGCGTTCTGGTGCTGGAAGCCGGGCCCATGGACCACAATCTGATGATCCATATTCCGGCCGGCGTTTATGCTGTCTACACCAATCCCAAATACAACTGGAACTATGAGACCGAATGCGAACCGGAACTGAACGGCCGCAAGGTGTTTACACCGCGCGGCAAGGTCGTCGGTGGATCGTCGTCGATCAACTCCATGGTCTACATGCGCGGCCACCCCAAGGACTACGACCGGTGGGCAAGCGAGTTCGGACTCGACAAGTGGAGTTTCGATCAATGCCTGCCATACTTCAAGGCGGGTGAGGCAAGTGACCGTGGCGCCGATGAGTGGCGTGGTGCGGAAGGGCCGCTCGGCGTTACAAAGGGGGCCCTGGAAAACCCGCTGTTCGATGCCTTTCTGGATTCCGGCGAACAGGCCGGACAGGGGCGGTCAGAGGATCTGAACGGTTATCAGCCGGAAGGGGTTGCCCGGCTGGACAGCACCAAGAAGAATGGCCGGCGCTGCAGTGCTGCCGTTGCCCATTTGCGGCCCGCACTCAAGCGCCGGAATCTGACTCTGGAAACCGGTGCCATGGCGCGGCGGATTGTCATTGAAGGCAATCGCGCTGCAGGGATCGAGTATCAGCGCAACGGAACAGTCCACACAGCGCGGGCGGACCGTGAAGTCATTCTGTCCGGCGGCGCGATCAACTCGCCCCAGCTCCTGATGATTTCCGGCGTCGGACCGGCCGACCACCTGCGGTCGGTTGGCATCGAACCCAAGCTCGACCTGCCGGGCGTCGGCCGAAACCTGCAGGACCATCCCACGGTGATTGTCCAGGTGGCATGCACTGAACCGGTCAGCATCGATTGGGTGGCCAAACCGCACCACAAACTGATGGCAGGCGCTCGATGGTTGTTGACCCGCAAAGGGATTGCCACGTCCAATATATGGGAGGCCGGTGGCCTGGTGCGCGGCAACGCAGGTGTGCCCTATCCCAATCTGCAATATCATTTCGGCCCGGTCGGCTTCAGCTATGAAGGCGATGACATCAAGCTGCACCAGGCGTTTGCCATTCACATCGATCAGCTGCGGCCCACCAGCCGTGGCCGGATTGACCTGAAATCCGCCGATCCCTTCGAAAAGCCGGCGATTCACTTCAACTACCTGCAGACCGAGCATGATCGCCGTGAGTTGATCGAGGGTATCCGCCTGACCCGGGATCTTGTCCGTCAGCCGGCATTCGACCGCCTCCGCGGCGCCGAAATTCTGCCCGGTGACGCTGTCTCCAGCGATGCCGACATTCTCGCTTTCCTGAGGAATTCAACCGAGACCGACTACCACCCTTGTGCGACCTGCCGGATGGGCACCGATGCCATGGCCGTCGTCGATGACGAGCTTCGGGTGCACGGTATTGAAGGGCTGCGGGTCGTCGATGCCTCGGTCATGCCGCAGGTGATCAGTGCCAACCTCAATGCCCCGACACAGATGATCGCGGCCCGCGCTGCCGACTTCATTCTGGGCAACCCGCAGCGCGACCCGTTGACGGCAAGATTCCACTTTTCAGACAACTGAGATCATAACGGAACGCTTGTCTTGTGATTTTTTGTGACGATGCAATATGGTCGACGCGGACATATCATGCAGGGGACGGGCTACGCTTCACCGATTACAACCTGGCGCTTCAGGCAGCGATCGCCGGTCAGGGATTCATCATCGGCAGCACATCGATCTTGCGCGATCTCGTCGAAGCCAACCTGCTGATAAACCCGTTTCCCTGCGGCGTAGCGACCGATATCGGATATGACCTGGTAACGACCGAAACCGCCCAGTCCAGAAGCGAGGGTGCAACATTCATCGAGTGGACAAAGCAAGAGGCCCATTCCAGCGATTTTCATGAGCCTGGAGTGGTGTCGGTCGTGTCGCGTTGAAATGACCGACCTTGTCTTGTCCGCGTCGGAGGCCTCGCTCGAACGCCTTGTTTTCCCCGTTTGCGGGGGACTCGACTACGGGTCTTGTCTCTCAACATCCGCGGCGTGCCCCCTCCAGCCCTGGGCCTCGATGAACACCCGGCGGATGGACGGGTATGTGGCTTTGATCTTGCGCTCAAATTCGGATATGGCGTGCTCGACTTCGTCGGCTGAAAGACCCGGTACGAAATCGAAACTCGCGTTGAGCAATATGTCATTTGGTCCAAGATGCATCGTCAGAATTTCGTTGGTCTTGCCGATTCGTTTGTCGTCCGTCGCCATTTTTTCAATGAATTCAACAACCTCTGGATCCGCGCCCTCGCCGATCAAGAGGCTCTTGGCCTCGACCGCCAGCAGTACCGCCACCAGAGCCAGGACAATACCGATGCCGACAGACGCGATCCCGTCCAACTCCGGAATCCCGAAATACTGGGCCCCGGCAATCCCGAGAAGTGCAATCAGCAAACCGATCATGGCCGCTGTGTCTTCAAACAACACCGTGAAGACAGTGGGATCCTTGCTGTGCCGAATGGCGGACACGAATGACATGTCGCCGCGTTGCTGGTTGAATGCCCGGTAAGCGATCATCCAGGCCACGCCCTCGAACACCATCCCAAGGCTCAGCACGGCGTAGTTCCATCCCGGATTGCTTACCGGGTGGGGATGCCGGATGCGCTCGATGCCTTCATATATGGACACACCGGCACCGACGGCAAAAATCAGCAATGCAACCACGAAGGTCCAGAAATAGAGCTCCATTCCATATCCGAACGGATGATGTTTGTCGGGCTTTTTCTCTGCGCGACTCATGCCGAACAGCAGAAGCAGCTGATTGCCGCAGTCAACGACCGAATGGACGCCTTCGCTGAGCATGGCCGAACTGCCGGTGAAACCCGCCGCGACAAATTTTGAAACCGCGATCAGAGCGTTTCCGATGAACGCCGCATAGATGACCGTCTTGGAGCTGCCTGCCGCCATATGATGTTTCCGATGATGCTGGTTCTCTATGGTCGTTCGGGGAAGATACCGGCGAGTAAGTGCCTGAACCTAATTCATTCGCGGCATCTTCGTCGCGATGTCAAAAAAGAAACCCCACGATGTCTGAAATCGGCCCACGCAACCGATCCAAGGGCAAGCTGTAGGACTTATTTGGTTATTAGGCAACTTTTTCTGCTATAGATAAAATTGTGTAAGCTACGAGGCATGACATGACTGACATTCCATCCATAGAAAGTGCTGCGGACCATCTGGCCGGGCTCTATGAAAAACCATTTGGTGGCAAAATGTCTGGACGCTATCGCATCGCCACAAAATTCCTGCGCGAGCTCACCGGACGACGCAGGTTGTACGAGGCTGATATCCGTGAATTGACACGGGCACTTCTGGAGAGAGGCTACGTACTGGTCGATATGGATAGCTTCTACGTCGTGATGAGTTCCAACACATTCCTGAATTACCGGCGTGTTAACGAGCAATGTCTTCAAGACCAAGAGCAGATGTCGGGAGGCAACACGTTGCAATAGGTCTTTCTTCCAAGCTGAGTTGTACGGCGTCCTTGCAAGATAGCGCACCTTTGCACCGGTGCCCTATTCGCAACGGTCACAGGAAGGTGCACAATTTGGTTGAGATCCATCAACACAGGATACCACGACATGGATTGGCTCAGGAACAACGCTGACTTTATCTGGCAAAAGGGCCTCGAAATATCTTCGAGTAGTTCAACTTACCTGCAGTTGGGTATTGTGGCATTTGCCCTGTTGATCGCCTGGGTGCTCTCAGCCTCAATGGCAACACATGTCAGGATATTCCGTACCGACCCTATGCCAGGTCCCCTTCAGGCGGTTCTGAAATTTATCCGTGACGCCAAACCGTTGCTGTGGCCATTGCTGACCGTCGTTGCGCTGGGCATTGCTGTACCAATCAGTAATGCCGTCGCCGGGCAGGTTTGGCTTGCCCAGGCGGCACAAGGCGTCGCAATGGTCATTCTGCTCTACAACGTGGCCGATCACTTCATCAGGAACGAAGCCGTCATCGCGATCATCAAGTGGATTGGCGTTCCGGTCGCAATTCTCTACGCGCTTGGGTTTCATGACGACGTGATTGCCCAACTCGACAGCACCGCCTTCCAGTTGGGCAACATCAGAGTCACCGCCTACGGCATCCTCAGAACTCTTGTGTTCGGTGTGATCCTGTTCTGGATGGGCCGGGCGTCAAACGACACCGGCAAGCGTGTAATCCGCGGCCAGAAAAAACTGGACGTAGGCACCCAGGAGGTGCTGGCGAAGCTCTTCGAAATTGCGATTTTCGTGGCCGTTTTCCTCATCCTCGTCAACATCATGGGCATCGACCTGACGGCGCTCGCCGTCTTCGGTGGTGCGCTCGGGGTCGGGTTGGGTTTCGGCCTGCAGCAAATCGCGTCTAATTTCATTTCCGGACTGATAATCCTGCTGGACCGCAGCGTGACCGTTGGCGACTTCATCGAACTCGAGGATGGCCGCTCGGGAACCCTGCGCGAACTCACCATGCGTTCTGCGACGCTCGAGTCGTTCGACGGCAAGGACATCATGGTTCCGAACGAAAAGTTCATCACGACGTCATTCGTCAACTGGACGCACAACAACAAGAAGCAGCGGTATCCGCTGACATTTCAGGTCGCCTATTCGACCGATCTGGAAAAACTGTTCCCCATCGTTGTCGACATTGTCGCCAGCCATCCCAAGGTCCTGAGCGGTGAAGACGTGCCGCTTGCAGAGCGCCCGGATGCCGAGATCCAGAGCTTCGACGATTCCGGCATAACGATCCTCGTCGAGTTCTGGATTGAAGGGATCGATGATGGCGACAATCGCGTCGGCGGAGACCTGAACATGATGATCTGGACAGCGCTCAAGGCCAACGGCATTGAAATTCCGTTCCCGCAACGGGAAGTCAGAATTCTCGGAGATGCGACAGTGACTTGACGGGCTTGTCAGATCCGATTTCGGCAGATGGTTTTGTAATAGGGGGAAGGATCGGCATGCCTGTTCAGCATTCCCTGATCGCCTTGCCGTAGGCCGTGTCCCCTAGACCAGATACGGTCTAAACCAGCAATGGCATGAACGCTGTCGCCAGACTCAACACCAGGAAGAAACCGGCCATATCGGTGATGGTTGTCAGGAGTGGGCCACTGGCAACCGCCGGATCCTGCCCGAACCGTTTCAACAGCAACGGCACCACGCCCCCAATGGAAACGGCAATCAATGTATTGAGGGACAAGGCCAACCCGATGACCAGACCCAGATAGGCATTGCCTTTCCAGATCCAGGCCACGCCGCCGATCAGAATGCCGAGTGCCGTGCCATTAATCGCGCCAACCGATATTTCCTTGAGCCAGACCCACATCGCATCGACAGGTTTGACCAGACCCAGTGACAGTTCCCGCATCGTCACGGCGACGGCCTGGTTGCCTGAGCAGCCGCTCATGTCCGACACCATGGGCAGAAAGACCGCGATCGCAATAACTGCGGCGATAGTTTCCTCGTAGGCGGATATCACGCTTGCCGCAATGATGTTCAGCCCGATATTGGCCGACAACCATGCCAGCCGCCGGCGCGAGCGAACCGGCAAAGGCATCGAGCGCAGCTCATCGCCAAAGACACCCTGGAGCTTGAGGCTTTCGGCTTCGGCGCGCTCGAGAGCGGCCTCATCGACCGCCGACCGCGACACCACGCCAACCAGACGGCCGTCGGATTCGACAACCGGAACCCCAAGAAACGGATGTTTGTCGAAAACATCTCGCAAATCGTCCAGGGACGTATCCACAGAAACTGTTAGAGGTTGGACCATGATGTCCGTCAGGCGTGAGGACCGTCTGGCTGTCAACAGACCGCGCAGGGATACGACCCCAACCGGGATCTCATTGGTATCCAGAATGTAGGGGTGCTGACCCCGATAGCGCTCGAAATCGTCTTCGTCGGATGCGAGCCGCCTGAGCACTTCGGCCACTGTGTCGGCCTCGTGGAAAGTAAAGGCTTCTGCAATCATCAACCCACCGGCTTCGTCATTATCGTAGGCGGCGAGCCGGCGCACATCCTCGGCATCTTCCGCGTCCATTTCCGCCAGGATAGCGGCCGCGTCTTCTTCACCCAGTTCGCCGATGATGTCTGCCTGAACGTCGGAGTCCAGTTCATCGATGATCCCGGCCGCGGTGTTGGCCTGAAGACGCTCCAACAAGTCGGCGGCAAGCTCGCTCGGTGCTTCTTCTATGTACTCTGCGGCCATCTCGGCGGGAATCATCGACAGCACACGATCGCATTGCTCCGGCGCCAGGTGCAGAATCTCCCGCAAGGCGTCGCTGAAAGACAAGGGCTCGAGCAGCTTCATCAGGCCATCCGGATCGCTGTTTTCAAGGTACGAATGTATCTGGTCAGCGACGGAGACATCGATCTCCTCTTCTGGCGATTGGTGCGGGTGCATGGCGGCTGCTCCTCAGTCCGGGTATGTTTGAGCCTAGGTCTGATATCAAACTAATTGTAAATTGGATAAAAATTCATTGCTATAGACAAGTAACATTCACCTCGATATAAAACCTCAATATGACTGAGAACATCAACACCCGTGTCCGGACCACCGAAAGATGGACGGCAAACCAACGGCCGGTACCGGATTTCAACAAATCCGGACTGCCGTCGGATCGGCCTCCGGCATCTCTATAAAGGCGATATCCCGAAACCAGCCTGCGCTGAGCCGGAACGAGGTTATGTCCCGATCGGCACGGACAGTTTCTTTGAAGCGTCGAGGACCGCCGTGTTAAAGAGGAGTCAATTGCGTGACAAAAGTCGCCCGTCCGCGTCCTGTGCCGGTCTTTTCGACAATTGGCTGGAGGGAGACCATAGGTTTGCCGGATCTGGAAATTCCGGAACTGAAGGCGAAGATCGATACCGGAGCGCGCACATCGGCGCTGCATGCGGTAGATCTTGACGTCTTCGAACGGAATGACGAACACTGGGTGGAGTTTCACGTCCCGTTGCCAGGTACGCCAAAATGGAAGCGGACAGCGAAACGCATTCTGGACGACCGTCCGATCAAGAATACCAGCGGCACGGCGGAACACAGATATATTGTCGAGACCATGCTCGTTTTTGGCCGGCGACACTGGCGCATTGAAGTCTCGCTGGCGGATCGGGAAAACATGGAGTTCGACCTGATTCTTGGGCGAACCGCCATACGGGGACGGCGTTTGCTGGTCAATCCAGGCAGTTCATTCCTCGCAGGACCTCCGATTGGATTACCGGCAAAAAAAATACACACCCCGGTTCGATGATGGCTTGATGCGAACGCTCAAATAGAAACAGTAGCAATGAACCAATTCACATTGACTCAAGGAAACGATCTATGAAAATCGCAATGATGGCGCGCAATCCAACCCTTTATTCTCACAAGAGACTGAAAGAGGCCGCGGAAACGCGAGGTCACACGCTGGACATCATCAACACTCTGCGCTGCTACATGAACATCGCTTCACGTAGGCCCCGGATGTATTGCAATGGCGAGGAACTGGTCGATTACGAGGCCGTCATTCCGCGGATCGGAGCATCGGTGACCCATTATGGCCTTGCCGTGCTGCGCCAGTTCGAGATGATGGGTGTTTATCCGCTCAACGAATCTGTCGCCATCGGCCGGTCCCGCGACAAGCTGCGCTCAATGCAATTGCTGGCTCGAGCCGGCATCGGGTTGCCGGTTACGACCTTTGCCTACGATCCCAAGCAGACCGAGGAAGTGCTCGAACTTGCCGGCGGCGCGCCGCTGGTGATCAAGCTTCTAGAGGGAACCCAGGGCATTGGTGTCGTTCTTGCCGACAGTGACCGTTCGGCGAAATCGGTCATCGAAGCTTTCCGTGGCGCCAAGGTGAACATTCTTGTGCAGGAGTTCATCAAGGAGGCTGGCGGCACCGATATTCGTGCGCTGGTCGTTGGCGGCAAGGTCGTCGCCGCAATGCAACGCACCGGGACACCGGCCGATTTCCGTTCGAACCTGCACCTTGGGGGCAGTGCAAAAGCAATCAAGATCTCGCCCGAAGAACGGTCAACTGCCATCCGCTCGGCCAAAATCATGGGGCTCAATGTCTGCGGCGTCGACATGCTGCGCTCCAATCATGGTCCGGTGGTGATGGAAGTCAATTCCTCGCCAGGCCTCGAAGGTGTCGAGAAGGCAACAGGGATCGATGTGGCAGGCAAGATCATCGAACTGGTCGAAAGGCAGGCGCAGCCCGGCAAGACCAAGACCAAGGGCAAAGGTTAGTGCCAAACCGCGAAGCATTCGAGTTCGGTTCGCGGCGGATTGCGCCCGGCACCCGTGAAACCATCGACCTGCCGGTGAGTGTGCTTTCGGATCACACCCCGGTTGCAATGTCGGTCCATGTGGCTCACGGGCGCAAACCGGGACCGACGCTGTTCGTCAGTGCCGCGGTGCACGGCGACGAAGTCATTGGTGTGGAAATCGTCCGCAGGCTGCTGCGATCGCCAAGTTTGGACCGGATCCATGGAACCCTGCTGGCGGTTCCGATTGTCAACACCTTCGGGTTCATGAACCACTCACGGTACCTGCCGGACCGCCGCGACCTCAATCGTACGTTTCCCGGTAGTCCGCAAGGGTCCCTGGCTGCGCGGCTCGCCCATATATTCATGACCGCCATCGTGTCGCGGTCCGATGTCGGCATCGATCTCCATTCGGCGGCTTTGCACCGAACCAATCTGCCGCAAATCCGCGTGACCCCTTCCAAGCCTGAGACAATGGCATTGGCCGAGGCTTTTGGCGCGCCGCTGATCCTGACGTCGAACACGCGGCCCGGATCGCTCAGGGACGCCGCCCAGAAAAAAAATGTCGACATTCTGTTGTATGAAGCCGGAGAAGGTCTGCGGTTCGATGAGTTTGCAGCGCGGGCGGGCGTTTCCGGAATACTGCGGGTCATGCGGCACCTGGAGATGATCTCGGCAAAAGGTGTCGCCAAGCCCAAAGTCGCCTCGGTTAAATCAACATCGAGCAAATGGCTTCGCGCGCCGGCCGGCGGACTCCTGCGCACTTTCAAGACCATCGGCGAAGAGGTCAGATCCGGTGATGTCTTAGCAATGATTTCCGATCCCTTCGGAGAAATCGAAATGGAGATCACCGCCGAACACGATGGATTGCTAATCGGTCGCACGAACCTGCCGGTCGTCAACGAAGGCGACGGGCTGTTCCATGTTGCGTTTGTGCGAGGCAGTGAAGATGCCGGCGCGACCATCGACGATCTTGCAACCCAACTCGATGAAGATCCTTTGTTTGACGAAGACGAGATTATCTGAGTTCAGGCGTATACCGCGAATGCGACGAAACCCGCCAAACAGCAAGATGCCCGAATCTGTTAGTACAACTGACAAGCTGAAGTACTGATCGGCACCATTTGCCTCAAAAAAAGGTGGGGCACAAATTACCGGGCAATTTGCCGTAGTGATGACGCTGGCAGCCACCATCGTCATCCATGGCCAGATGGCCCGCGAATTCATACTGGAAGCTGTACTTCTGGGTCGACGATGTGTCCGACGGGCGTTACGAACCGCAAAGCGACGCAATGCACACCATCTGGAAGAGCTTCAGGGAAAACCGCATCACGAGTCCCTACCCTCAACGCGACGTCCGCCTTATCCCGGAGACGGAATCCGCCTGACGAAAGCAGTTGGTTGTACGGTGGCCTGTCAGTTCGCCGTCGCGCTGTCGGAGTCGCCTTGCGGTTTCGATTCAGGCAGCGGGTCTATCGTAGAGACGGTCTGCAAAACCCGGAGAGAGTCCGCGAAACTCTCCCGGTCTTCGGCGGCCGGCGGTTTGCGTTTGCGTATCCGGTACACCGTGTAGACCGCCAGAGACACATGGATCACCGCCGTAAAACCAAACAGTGAGGCAACGCCGAACTGTTGCATTACGGTGGAGGCTGCGAGCGGCCCGACGACGGCGCCGGCCGAGAACACCAGAAGCAGTCCGCTTGCCGCTTCGACAAAACCATCGGCTTCGACGTGGTCGTTGGTGTGTGCGGCACAAAGCGAGTAGATCGGGAATGCAAAAAGACCGAAGCCGATCGCGGCGGCAAAAACCACCAGATCAGGTGCCCAAAAACGCGCAGCAACGGTCAGGGCAATGCCAGCCGTAGCCGCCGCAAAACATGCAACAACAATCACCAGGCGACGGTCGAAGCGATCCGACGCCATACCGATCGGCCATTGGCCAATCGCGCCGGCTATCACGGTCAGGCTCATGAACACCGCAATCGCCGTCACATCGCCGGCCTCCCGCTGCGCGAAGATCGGCGCCAGCGACCAAAACGACCCGTTCGCCAACCCGACCGCAAAGCAGCCGACAACGCCAACGGGTGAAATTTTCAGCAGATGGAGAGGGCGGACACGTACAGACTTTGGCGCAACGGGTGCCGTTGCTGTCGTCATTGCAATCGGCACGGCGGCGATCGAGACAAGTATGGACGACAGCGCAAAAAGCTGAAAGCTCAACGGGCTGTCAATCATGATCAGTAATTGGCCCAGGGTTATGACGGTGAGGTTGATTACCGTATAGACGGAAAACACAAACCCCCGGGTCTCGTTTGTTGACTTTTCCATCAGCCAACTTTCGATGATCATGTAGAGGCCGGCAAAACAAAGACCGGTAAGCGCCCGAAAAATCCACCAGGCTCCAGGCATAACGATCAGCGCGTGCAGAAGCGACAGCGTTGAAGCAATTGATACCAATGCGGCAAAAGTGCGGATATGACCGACGCGCCTTATGGCAAAAGGTCCCAACAGGCATCCGATGGCAAAGCCGAGGAAGTAAGACGAACCCATAATGCCGATGTTGATCGACGAAAAGTCTTCGAGCTGGGCACGCACCGGCAGCAGCGTGCCCTGCAGGCCGTTGCCCAGCAGGAGAATCGCGACGCTGAGCAGGAGCGATGCAACCGGCGCAAGCGACGCGCTGCGGCTGATGTTATTCATGGTTTGCCGGGCCGTTGGAGTTGCCGTCCGGTCTTGCAGAGGTTGCCGCACGTTGTGCGGCACGCTTGGAGAGCATGTTCAATGTTTCAATTAGAGCCGAGAAGGCCATCGCCGCGTAGATGTATCCGCGCGGAAGGTGGACACCGAAACCATCGGCAATCAGGGTCGACCCGATGAGCAGCAAAAACCCAAGGGCGAGCATGACGATCGTCGGGTTCTTGTTGATGAAATCGGCCAGCGGGTCGGCAGCCAGCAGCATGACGAGCACAGCTACAACCACCGCGACCATCATGATGGGGATATGCGGCGTCATCCCGACCGCCGTGATGATGCTGTCGATCGAGAACACCAGGTCGAGGGCGAGGATTTGAACGATCGCTGCGGAATACCCCAGCTGCCGGGCCGGAACCTTGTAGATCGTCGGCGCCGGGTCAGGGTCGACGATGTGATGGATCTCCCGTGTCGCCTTCCAGACGAGGAACAATCCCCCCGCGATCAGGATAATGTCTCTCCAGGATAGGGAAAAATCCAGGAATTCCAGAACAGGGGCCGTCAGTTGGACGATGAACGCGACAGTGCTGAGCAGAAGCAATCGCAATACCAGGGCGGCGCCGATCCCAAGGCGCCTCGCCTTCGGTCGCTGCGCTTCAGGCAGCTTGTTGGTGAGCAGAGCAATGAAGATCAGATTGTCGATTCCGAGCACGACTTCCATTGCGATGAGAGTGGCCAGAGCCGCCCACGCCACCGGATCGCTCAGCAATGCCAAGACATAGTCCATTCAAAGCTTCCTTTGGTTAGACCAGATACTGTCTAAACGCGCTTGATTTTCCATTTCTCAAACAAACTGGCGCGCCGCACCGGCAACGGGATAGCGGATTCTTCGCGCGCCCTCGTCCAGATCGGTAACCTCGTGTTGCCAGATTTCTCCTGGCCAGCGGTATTCGATCGTGCCGCGGGCCGGCCAATAGACGGATGTGTACAGGGTTCCAAATCCGCGGTCGAATGCGGTCGAATAGAGAGGCGGCTTGAGGAAGGCGCCGATGAACCGGTCGGCAGGCTCTTCGTGCAGGGTCAGGCGCTGCAACAGGAATCTCTCCCGCTCGACGGTGGCGGTCGCCCGTGCATGCTTGTGCCACTCGACCTGTTCCTGGTGGTTGGTGGCAACCCGGGCGTCGCTGACCACGGCGCCGCGATCGGGAGACAGGTAGACCGTCATGTACCGCCCGTTACGGTCAACGACGGTGACGTTGTAGGCCATGTGACAGGGGATTCGCTGCAATGCCTTGGTCGCTTCGGCCACGGTGCGGCAGAACTCAAGCACATAGCGTATGATCAGCGGCACCCCGAAGCCGTCGCCAACAATGGTTCGTCCACCAAAAGTCAGGGAGACAGCGAGGCCCGCCTCGTTCATACCGTCGACCAGGCCGAACAGCCCGTCGGAGATACCGGTGACCCAGCGTCTGTTCCATCGGCTGCTCAAAATGATGCCGTCACAAAGTTCAGGGGCATAGTCATAGTTTCGAACCAGCATAGGTTCGTTCCCCGTCCAAACGGCTTGTGAACAGCCCGACAGATAGGGCGGCGGGCAATAGAAACTGAGGAAACGGGCGGCAAGATCGCCGCCGCCAGCGAGTGTGACCAGCCTTTCGTAACTCGGCACCAACTCTGGCATATACTGCCGCAACGCCCGAAGTCCCGCCAGGTAGGTCTGACGGGCCTCGATGCCTTCGGACAGGAACCACCGTTCGTAGGCGGGCCAATAACGCTGGAACAATTCACGCCAGCGCTCACCCGGTTCCCTTTCGGAGACCGCCTCAAACGTCAATTCAGCCGATGGAGCGCTTAGAGTCACAAAGTCGATCCTGATTCAGTGCGGCCTATAGAATCTTGAAGGCCGGCTCTTCCGAGGCAATTGGCAGTGCGGTCGGAAGGGGGCGGGCTTTGTACTGGTTCTTTATCCCCGTAATCCAGGACTTCGCGCGTTTGGTCAGTCTGAACCTGTTGTCCATGGCCCGGCCGCGGGTGATGAGAATGCCCAGGTCGGCGCCTTCGTAGCGGAAGTCGCCGGCCCCCTGAATGCGCAGGAAGAACGCCTCGCTTTCGCTGTCCACAGCACGACGGTGGTAATCGAACCGGTTGTATTGAATGCTGCCATCTGGATTCATGTGCCAGATACCGGATTCCGGCGCCTGGGTGATGATATCGACGTTGTCGTCGGTGTGCTTGATGACCATCTGGCACCAACCGTCGATGTTTTGGGGATCGGCCCAGCGGTTGTTGAGTTCCTCTACGTCCAGATCGAAATCGACACCGGAAAACTCCAGCAGATGAAACAGGAAGAGAGGCGCATCGGCATGGGCGAAGGCGGCGTGATTGGTCATCGAACTGGCGCCCGTCACCCGCGGGTTGCACTCGCCAAGGTAGATCTCGCCATTGTCCTGATCGATCAGGAAGTCCAGTTCGAAATACCCGCGGTACCCTTCCTTGACCAGCTGATTGCCGAACTGAAATGTGTAGTTCCGGGCCTTGTCGCGAATGTTCTGGTCGAAGGCATCGGAGAAGATTTCGTTGCCGCACCAGCCGCCACGATAAGGGGTCAGTTCCTTGAACCCGACAAGTTCGGTCATCAGCGGGCCGACGATCGTGCCTTTCTTCGTAGCACACGCCTCAATCGCCGAGCCGCGGCAGTTGATCCGCTTCATGACCTTGATTTCGCCCTGGCCCACGATTTCGCTGGCATGGCGGCGGAAGTCTTTCTCGTTCTTGATAAAGAACGTGGTGTGGCCACTGTCGCCGAAGGCCGATTGCAGCACCAGATCGCTGCCGATCGGCTTGGTCGCCTTCCGGAGTTGCTCCCAACTCTCGATTTTGGTCAACACGTTGGGGACGCTGGGCACACCGGCCTTGTCGCCAATCCGCACGGTTTCGATCTTGTGGTCGACGTGTTCGCGCAGGCTGGCCTTCGGGAACCAGATCTCGAGACCGAGTTCCTTGCAAATCTTTTCGACCCGTTCGTCGAACATCAAAAACACGGCCTTGGGCTTCTTGCCCTTGGACTTCATGTAGTCGATGACTTCCTTGTGTTCCAGCAGATAGGCGACAATGTCTTCGATCGATTCGAACTCAGGATGCGCCTGTGCCGATGGCACAAATGTGTTGGGATGGCGCCCGTCATAACAGTCGATGAAATTGATATAGCGGAAATTGCGGCACCACTCATCAATGCCCAGCAGGTTGAAGTTGGTCGCGCTGATAAAAAAGATCGGATCCTCATTGCGGTGGAAATAGCGCCTCACCTCCGAGATGTTCTTCAACCGGGTCTTTGCGGCCTTCGGTACCGGTTTCCGCTTAGGCGGGGTTTTTTTGGGTGCGGTTTTTTTTGCTGCAGGTGTCGCATTCATGATTGAAATTCCCTCTCCAAGTGTGTGTTCGGCATTGCGAACGATCGGTTTGTTTTTTATGGACGGATATCTGTCAAGTCCGTGCTTTCAAGGCGTCGTCGGTAAAGACACGCAAACCCAGGTCGGGCCGGTATCCGTGGATTTCCTTGACGTCCAGATTGCGCAGGAACTCGATGATTTCGTCGCTGATTACCTGGCCCGGAACCAGGATCGGAAAACCCGGCGGGTAAGGTATGATGAATGTTGCTGAGACCACTTCGCGCCCCCCATTCATTGCCGCATCCAGGGTACCGTCCGACAGTCCCAGATACTCGCAATCGATTTCGTCATAGGACAGAAAGAAGGCCTCTCGCATGGATCCTTCAGGAGTCGATCCCTTGGGGTCCGGCCTGAAGGCGTCGTGGAAATGGGAAAAATCCGGCAACGGCGGCAAGTCGTGGGTCAGCGAATGTATCTTTTGTTCATGATACCGGCGCTCATACCCGTTCATATCTTCCGTACGTTCTTCCAACTCCTTGGCGATCTTGACCAGCACTTCAATAAGATAGGCAATTGAACTTCGTGTTGTCCCGATATTGGTCATGAACAGCACCGTATTGCGCGACGTCTTGTTGATCTGAATGCCGTACTTGTCCATCAGAACATCGTTCTTGAACGTGTCGCCGTCCATCGCCGTGCCGCCGACAAACAGTGTCACGCGCGTGGCGTCGAGACAAAACTCGTCATTGGCCCAAGCTTCCCAGATTTCGTTCCAGCCTTTTTCGGGATCGTAATAGCTTTGGATACCCGATTGACGATACGCTGCCGGGATCATATCGCCGACGGTCAGGATTTTGAAATACTTGGCCAACAGGGAATGCGATTGGATCCGTTGACGCAGCAGCATCGCCAGTTCGACCTGCTTCTGGACAAATTCGAAGCCTTCAAGCTCGACCTGCCTGCGGCCGACGTCGAGCGACGCCAGAATCTGATAGTTGGGCGAGGTCGACGTGTGCGTCATGTAGGCTTCATGAAACGGTTCGGCCGCCTTCGCGTTGAAATCCTGGTCATGCACATGAATCATCGAGCCCTGACGCAAAGAGGTCAGGGTCTTATGGGTGGATTGTGTTGCATAGACGCGAATACGCACCTGGTCAGGATCGGGATAAAGGTGTCGGTCGAGCAATGCGTCGATGTCATCGGCGTCTATCTTTGCCAAAGCCTTGCTCTTCTTGGCGTAGAGGGCGCGATAGTCTTCGGATTTATACTTGTTGCGCAGCGTTTCGGCGGCGAACATCCCCGTGCGCGACCGATAGGTCGGTCCAAACCGGGCAAATCCGAACCAGGCCTCGTCCCACAGGAAAACCAGATCCGGCTTTATGGCCAGGCACTCTTCCATGTAACGCTGAACGTTATAGACAATACCGTCGAAGGTGCAGTTGGTCAGCAACAGCATCTTCACCCGGTTCAGTTTTCCAGCCGCCTTCAGTTCCAGCAGCGCTTTCTTGATGTCGCGCAGCGGCACCGCGCCGTACATGGAATACTGGTGCAGCGGATAACTGTCGAGATAGATGACTTCGGCACCGGCCAGCACCATGCCGTAGTGGTGGGACTTATGGCAATCGCGGTCGACCAGAACGATGTCGCCCGGCCGGACCAGGGCCTGGACGACGATCTTGTTGCAGGTCGACGTGCCGTTGGTGGCAAAATACGTCTGTCGCGAACCGAAGGCCCGGGCCGCCAGTTCCTGGGCTTTCTTGATCGGACCATGGGGTTCCAGCAGGGAGTCGAGGCCGCCGGAGGTTGCGGAGGTTTCGGCGAGAAAAATATTCATGCCGTAAAATTCACCCATGTCCTTTATCCAGTGGGACTTGGTGATGGATTTGCCGCGCGAGATCGGCATGGCATGAAACACGCCGGTCGGTTTTTTGGAATACTGCTTGAGGGCCGTGAAAAACGGTGTTTCATACCGCGAGTCGATGCCGCGCAGAATGTTCATGTGGAGCTCGAGAAAATCCTCGCGATTATAGAAAACCCGGCGGCAGGACTCGCCAACCCGTCCGGCGATATCCTCCACCGACTGGTTGGTCACCAGATAGAGGTCAAGTTCGGGCCGCACAGCGGCAATGACATCGGCCAGAACGATGCCGTAATCCTGGGGCTCAAGTTCATCCAGATCGGGAGCGCCGGCCTGGGCCAGAAAACGTTTGAGGACCGGCATGTCATGTGTTGAGTGCAAACTGAACCCGAACCGGATGACGACTGATTGGATCGCTTGATTGAACAGAACCGCGATCAATGCGTCTTCGAAACTGGGGACGAACACCGGTTCGTAGGTGAAGCTATCCTCATCGCGCCGCAGGTCGACAAGTGCGTCGCGTTGCTGGCGCTGCTGGGATGGCGTCAAGGCGTCTACGATGAGGACTTCGAAATACGGCCGCCGCCGCGCACGCTCGTCGGGCTCGTCGTCATCGTCGCCCGTGTTATCAGGCTCCTCGAAATGCGATGCCAGATTGATATGTTTGCGGCGGTACGACTCACTCATGAGAGCGCCGACGATCTGGTTTACCAAATGGAACAGCGGTTCGAATTCTTCGCTTCGCAAAAACTGGGAAATGCTGTTACAGGAATGACGGCCGGGAAATGCAAAGTACTCTTCCATCGGCGCAACCAGGTCGATCAGCTGTTTTGCCTTGACCTTGTCATCCTCGCGGCCCCTGCCTTCAGCCAGTCGCTGGCAAACATTTTTCAGACGGTTCCAGGTATCCGCACGGAACAACGACGCATTATAATACTGGCTCAGCGATTGCTTGCCGGCTTTCTCCACAGAATCAGGCACTTATTGCTCCCCTAATCGCTTTGTTTGCCAGCGCCTCAGTACCACCCTGCTGATCCGCCAATGGTGAGACTTCGGCTGGCGGCGCTCCGCCGATACCCTCCTGAGTCCCTCGCGTTGGCATGGACAGGGGACCCAGGCTATCCGGATACCTGGTGTCGAAACCCCCACTATAAACAGGAAAGTCACAAGTGCGGTCGCGAAAACTTTCTAAAGTCTGTCCCAGACCACGCAAACCGGTGGCGGGCTGGCGGCGTACCAAGTCGAGTTCAACCTCTATGGGTATGGTTTCTGCCTCGCCGGCGGCCTGGTAGACCATGTTCCTGCTGCACTCGGATCACGTCCTTCCATACCGGCCGTGCCAATTTGTTTCGACTTGCGAGGGGTCCGTTTTTAGTCCGCTGCGAGGGAAGATGGTGCAATTTCTCCGAGCGAGCGTTCGAGAATGTCGAGGCCCTCGGATATAATGTCGTCGCTGGCCGTCAAGGGAACCAGGATACGGATCGTGTTGGCAAACACACCGCACGACAGGATCAGCAAACCGTTTTCCAGGGCACGGGCGCACAGTGTCTTGGTGGCTTCCGGGTCGGGCTGATTGGTGCCGTGGCGGCTGACCAGTTCGAAAGCGACCATGGCGCCGAGACCGCGTATATCGCCGATGGGATGGGCGTTGGCCTGACCCGACATTCTCCGTATCCGGGACGTCAGCGTTTCGCCGAGCGATGCGGCGCGCTCCACAAGTTTCTCCTTTTCGATCGCGTCGAGAACCCCCAGTGCGGCTGCACAACTCACCGGGTTGCCGCCATAGGTGCCGCCCAATCCGCCCGGTGCCGGGGCATCCATTATTTCCGACTTGCCGATGACACCAGCCAGCGGGAAACCACCGGCGAGGCTTTTGGCGACGGTAATCATGTCCGGTTCGATGCCGGCGTGCTCGACGGCAAACATTTTTCCGGTGCGGGCGAAGCCGGTTTGAATCTCGTCGACGATCAGGACAATGCCGTGTTCGTCGCACACCGCCCGCAGACGCTGCAACAACTCCTTCGGCGCCACGTAGAAACCGCCTTCGCCCTGGATCGGTTCGATGATCATGGCAGCGACCCGTTCCGGTTCGAGGTCGGCCTTGAAGAGCGCATCCAGTGCAGCAATGGTGTCGTCGATGGTGACGCCGTGGATCGGCATCGGAAACGGCAGATGATGGATTTCCGCCGGGAAAGGCCCGAACCCTTTCTTATAGGGAACAACCTTGCCGGTCAGCCCCATCGTCATGTGGGTGCGGCCATGGAAACCGCCGGTGAAGGCGATGACGCCGGGCCGGCCGGTATGTGCCCGGGCAATCTTGATGGCATTCTCGACAGCTTCGGCACCGGTGGTCACAAACAGTGTTTTCTTCGGTGTTGTGCCCGGTGCCAGCCGGTTAAGCCGTTCCGCCAGTTCCACGTAAGGCTCGTAGGGCACGACCTGGTAGGCCGTGTGGGTAAACCGCGACAGCTGTTCGTAAACCTTCTCCATGACGCCTGGATGGCGATGCCCGGTATTGAGCACGGCTATGCCTCCGGCAAAATCGATGTAGCGGCGGCCTTCCACGTCCCACATTTCGGCGTTGTCGGCGCGCTCGGCAAAAACGGTTGTTGCAGTCGCGACGCCACGGGGTGTGGCGGCCTGCAGGCGCGCGTGCAGCGCATGGTTGTCGGTCATAGCCGGTCTCCTGGTAACAGTGAATCTGTAGCGGGTGGCAATGCAGGCCACCCGCTTGAAATATTTTCGTCAGGCAGCATGCGTCTTAACGACGCCTTCCGACATCAGCACCACTTCTTGTTCGACAGTAGGGTCAAGTCTGTCCGCACGGGGTTCGTGGACTGAAAACGCCGCAGCACTACTGGAGGCGTCCGCAGCGGTGTCAGCCACCGCCGGTTGTGAGGCAACTTTTGCGATCCGCCGTGAAACCGACCAGACATGACCAAAGGGATCGGCGAACTTGCCGTAGCGTTCTCCCCAGGGCGTGTCAGCAAACGGCACCAGTATGCCGGCGCCGTTGGCCATAGCACGTTCCCAAACCTCGTCGGCCTCAACATCATAAATGTGAATCGCGACGGCGGTGCCGCCAAATTCAATCGGAGAAAGAATGCCAAACGCAGGCAGCGCGCCGATGATACGAACGATCGAGTTCCCAATCTTGAGGTCGGTCCGAAGCAACGTGACGCCGTCGTCGGCGGTGATTTGGGACAACTCGGTTGCAAGGAAAACCTGCTGGTAGTAGGCCAGCGCCGCGCCGGCATCGCTCACAACCAATTCCGGGGTCACAGTTCTGTAGCCTTTGGGTATCGGGGCAATTTTCTTGGACATGGGGAGGGATCCTTTTTATCTGCCGAGCGTGTTGTCTTCAGCACGCTATCTGGCATGTTTGGGCACGAGCGGACACTGAGCTAGCAAAAACCAGAAACATCATGTATCATGGTGTACATCATACTCTAAGATGTAGATAAATTTGGAATGAATGTCAACAACATGAATCAAGATGTAGCCCTGGGCGTGACGATGACCATCACCCAGGCCGATATCCCTTTTCGTCGAGAGGGCGGGCGGCTTGGTGAGTATGCCGTGGTGTACCGCGCCTACCGGCAGAATTTGGGGGGCGGGTTCGGCGACCAAACAAGGCATCCATTCGCTTGGGGTGTTTTGGTCTACGTCGACGGACAGGTGGCGCGGATCTACAGCGCCCGTGGCCTGCCCCGCGAATGGACGGACCTGACACGGCTTGAAAGATGGATCCGCGAACAGGGTTTCTGGTACTGGTGGATGCGCAATGATCTTGAACCTCTGCTGGTCCCGTCATCGAGCGACGACGAAATCGATCGCACGGACACATCAAGTGATGCGCAGGTCCAGAAGGAAGAAGAACTCCAAGAAGAGCCCGCCGGCACTACACAGGTCGATGAGCAGTCCGTTCGGGCCTCCCGCGGTGGCGCCGACATCGTGCCGTTGCCAATCAAGATGTTCAACCCGGATTTAAAAAACGGAGACTAGAAAGACTCTTCACATGCCGTTCGCTTTGGACCGGTTTGGCTTAACTTCAGGATGAATTTCGGAAAGGCATGTGCCAGGTGAAAATGGGTGATTCATACAAAAAGGCCCTCAAACTCATAAATAGTTTCAAGGGCTTAATTGGTTGAGAGGACAGAATGTGTTCAAGAACCTACGATCACCAAGATTGTCCTAGCAGTGATGAGTTCGAGGCAGGCGGGGACTGCCGCCGCCTGAAAGGAGAGCTGTTGGGAAATTCGTGCGACCGTCGCCACTTTAAGTGTCAGCCCCCCGTCAAATGGTTCAATTAGAACCGGAAACGCTTTAGAGTTCAAACCATGAGCATTCCACAGCCGAACAGAAAACCACCCTTCAATATCACGCGCGCCGGCCACACGGTTATCACGGTGACGGATCTTGCAGCATGCCGTGACTTTTACAGCGAAGTCATTGGCCTTTTGGTGAGCGATGAAGACGCCGATACCGTGTACCTTCGTGGCTTGGAGGAAATCGGCCATCACAGCCTTGTTCTGAAACGCACCGACGGACCGCACCAGTGCGAGCGTGTCGGGGCCAGGGTTTTCGACGAGGAGGATCTCGAGAAGGCCCATCACTATTTCACGAGCAAGGATCTGCCTGCGGAATGGGTGGAACGGCCCTATCAGACCAGAACACTGCATGTGACCGATCCTATGGGTATGCCGCTGGAACTCTGCGCAAGCATGGACAAGCGTTCCCGCAATCATGTGAACACCCACCTGCACAAGGGTGCCGCCGCATTGCGCTTCGATCACTTCCAGTTTCTCGTGCCGGATGTGATGAAGGCCAGCACATTTTACACCGATCTGGGTTTTCGGATTTCTGACTATTTCACGACCGGTGGGCCGCAGGATCACATCCTGGGTTCGTTCATGTACCGAAAAAGCAATCCGCATGACTTTGTCTTCATGACCCGGCCAGGCCCCGTAATGCACCATTTTGCCTTCATCGTGGCGGAGTCCCATTGCCTGTTCAGGGCTTGCGACACCGCCGGCAGTCTTGGTCTTTCTGCCCAGGTCGACCGCGGCCCCAGCCGGCATGGCCAGGGACATCAGCTTTACGTCTACTTCCGTGACCCGGCCGGACACCGGGTCGAAGTGCTGCCGCCGCCAATTCAGCTGATCGATATCGACGAAGAACCGGTATGCTGGGCAGGCGCTGCCCGATTTACCTGGGACCTGCCGCCGGCCAAGAGATGGATCTATGAAGGCACGCCGTTCGCAGGCGTTGACATAGGCGACGCGGTCGTCGAGCAAAAACTTCTATCGCTCGAGGAGCATCTGGCAAAGCAGTCGGACGACCCCTGATCCTCAGGTCAGTTCGGCCCGGACCATGGCGGCGCCTTCGGCAAGGGCCTTGAGTTTGCCAATGGCCACCGAGCGATCGAGATACTTCATGCCACAGTCGGGCGCTGGAACAAGATGTTCTGCCGGTACATACTCCAGTCCGTTGCGAATACGCGCGGCGATTAGGTCCGGCGTCTCAACGGTCTTGTCGCTGAGGTCAAGCACACCGAGCAGGATGGTCTTGCCAGACAGGTCCTTGAGCACGCCCAGATCAAGCTGCGGTTGCGCCGCCTCGACTGAGACCTGGTCGGCCACAGTGTCGGCCAGTTGCGGCAGAAACGAATAGCCGCTCGGTTTGTCTTTCACCATTTGCGCATAACCGAAGCACATGTGAACGACAGTCGCCGCGCTAACGCCGCCTAACGCCTTGTTGATCGCCTTGACCGCATACCGACCAGCCGCCTCGGGCTGGGCCTGCATCCACGGTTCATCCAGCTGTATGAAGTCGGCGCCCGCCGCCACCACCGCCTTTGCTTCTTCATTGACGGCCTCCGCCAGATCCGACACCAGTTCCTCTTCTTCGTCATAGAATTCATTCACCGCTTGGCGCGACATGGTGAACGGACCGGGCAACGTCATCTTGATCTGCCGATCGGTGTTGTTTCTCAGAAATTCGGTATTTCTGACTTCGATCGGCCGGCGCCGTCTGATCTTGCCGACAATTCGCGGCACTTGGGTCTCATTGCCCGATCGCCCCTTGATGGTCGCGGGATTGTCGAGATCGACGCCTTCGAGCGCGCTGATGAACTGATTGGAATAGCTCTCGCGGCGAATCTCGCCATCGGTAACGATATCCATGCCGGCGCGTTCCATGTCACGCACCGCCAGCAGTGTCGCATCGTCCTGCGCGCTTTGCAGGTTTTCGTCGGCGACCTTCCACAGTTCCCGGTACCGGACACGGGGCACCATGGTCATCAGCAGGGGTCGGTCGATCAACCAGTCAGGCTGCGGAAAACTACCAACCACGGTTGTCGGGAGTATTTGACTCGTCATTGGATCAGGCCGTTTGTTACAGTTTCAAATCGATGTTCAGTCCGTCGAGTCAATATCGGCACAACGAACTGACAGGAACAGCTAACTGTAGGCCTATTGCAAATGCAACAACGCATTCCCTATCCTGACCTCGGTACTCTCACTGAAGAACAGCAAGCCGTCGCCGACGAAATCGCGGCAGGTCCACGAGGCCAGATCCGCGGCCCCATGCTGTTGTGGCTGCACAGTCCGGAACTGGCAGCACGGGGACAGCGAGTAGGGGAATTCCTGCGCTGGGGCACGGTCTTCGACGGCCGCCTCTCCGAACTCGCGATCCTGGTCACGGCCAGGCATTGCAACTGCCACTATGTCTGGCGAAACCATATCGAACTTGCCGTGAACAACGGTCTCGCTGCAGACCTGGTCGAGGCCATCAAACATCGGCAAACGCCAATTTTCGAGAAGAACGACGAACGTGTCGTTTATGAATTTACGTGCGAATTGTTGAGTAACCACAACGTGACCGACCAAACCGTGGCGGCAGCGGAGGAGCTGTTTGACAATCGCGGCGTCGTCGAACTGACCGCGCTCATAGGGTATTATCAGATGGGCATGTACACGCTGGCCACGGCCCGTGTGCCCTTGGTCGACGGCACTTGGACCTGTCTGCCGGACTGAGGACTTTAAGCCTGCTCGCCGTTCTGGCCGGTCAGATGTCGATGGCATCTTGCAGTTTGGATAGATAGTCAGAGACGAATTGCCTGGTCGTATCGTCAATCAGTTCACCGTTTTTATCGAACTTGTCACCGGCGTTGCCGACCAGGACTTCCGGTCCGTTCAGCGTATTGGCATTGAGGTAGACGAAGATCTGCCGCAGGTGATGGTTGGCCATGATCGTGCCGAGCACGCCGCGGCTGGCACCGGTGATGGCGATCGGCTTGCTGTCGAACGGTTGCGGAGGTGTTTTGGAGGCCCAGTCGATGGCGTTTTTCAGGACGGCCGGGACTGACCGATTGTACTCGGGACAGGCAATGACCAGACCATCGGCTTCACGTAGTGCGGAAACAAAATTGTCCACAACCGCCGGCAGCCCTGCTTCATGGACATCGCCGTTGTACATGGGAATTTCTGACAGGCTCAGGATCTCGATTTCCATGTCCGCCGGGGCCAGCGCCTGACAGGCCCGCAACAGCATTGTATTCAAGGAGCCTCTTCGAAGACTGCCCGACAGGCCGATGACTCTAGACATGGCAACCTCCACTTGTATCGCCGTCGGGCGTCCTCAATTCATCAAGAAGTTCGATAACCGTCAGTGCCCGATGGCGACTTCGAGCTCGCGCTCATAGTCCTGGAACTTCTCGTCGTGCCGGTTGCGGGGTCGGTCCAGGTCGATCGTCAGTTCGAGTGTCACCGTCGCCGGGCGGCCGCTCAACACGACCACACGGTCCGACAGGTAAACCGCCTCACGGATGTCGTGGGTAACGAAGAGAATGGTTTTCTTGGTTCTTTCCCAGATCTCGTTGAGCGCTGCCTGCATGGTTTCACGGGTCTGCGCGTCAAGCGCGCCGAATGGTTCATCCATCAGCAACACGGCAGGCTCTATGGCAAGCGCCCGTGCAAGACCGACGCGCTGGCGCATGCCGCCCGACAGACGGTGGATGTGATAATCTTCAAAGCCGGTCAGTCCGACCAGATCGACATATTTTTTCGCAACATCATGGCGCTGCGATCGCGGCACACCCTTGGTTCTCAATCCGAACGCCACATTCTTGATGACTGTGAGCCAGGGAAACAACGCAAACTCCTGAAAGACAACGCCACGATCGAGTCCGGGGCCATCGACCTGGACGCCATCGACGAGAATAGTCCCGCCTTTCCCCGTATCCAGCCCCGCCGCAAGGTTGAGCAAAGTGGACTTGCCGCAACCGGATGTACCGATAATGCTGACGAATTCACCTTCGGCGATCTTCAGAGAAATATCTTCGAACACGGTCAGCGAGCGGGTCGTGTTCCAGCCCTCACGGCGATGATAAGTCTTGCTCAGATTTTCGACGACAAGCTCGCCCATACCGGTCTACTCCAGTTCCCTCATCGTGCCCCAGCGCTCGACCGTCATGACTTCAAGCGTGCGCAGGAACACCCGTTCGATCAGCAGACCAATGACCCCGACCACGACAAGAGCGCCATAAACGATATCGGAGTTGAAGAATTCGCGGGCCCAATAGATCCGGTAACCCAGGCCGGAACTGACTGACACGAGCATTTCCGCGACGATCAGAATGCGCCAGCACCGCGAGAACGCCAATCGGTACCCGCTGATGATCGATGGCAGAGCGGCGGGGATCAACACCCGCCAAAAGAGCCCAATTCCCTTCACCCCGAACGCCCTGCCCGCTTTGATGAGTGAGGAATCCACAGTCTTCACACCGGTCCAGGTGTTCAGCATCACGGTAAGGGCGACCTCGTACATGAGGATGCTGGTGATCGCCAGTTCGGTCAGACCAAACCACATCATGGACAGAGGAAACAGTGCCGTGCCGGGAATGGCCAGGAGGAAGTTCATTGGAGCGACAAGTGCCCGCTCCCAGAGTCTGAAGTACCCCATCATGGCGCCAAGCAACGTGCCGGCAATGACGCCGACAAAAACGCTCTTGAACAACCGGCTGATCGTTCCGCTCACGTCCCTCCAGAGCACACCGTCGCGCGCCATTTCATAGATGGCATAGAAAACATCCGACAGAGGCGGAAAAATCGCCGCCGGCATCCCGCCGAACCGGGCAAACAATTCCCAGAGCAGCATGATGACGCCGAGCGGCGCAAGCATGGTTGCGGTGTTCCAGACCGCACGCATCCAGCCTCCGCCGGTGGAGTACGCTTCCGGCGAAGGCTGTTTAGCCAGGCGACCAGTTTCAGTTGTTGTTGTCGCCATGTTCAGATTTCCACAATCGCATCAAAGTGACCTACTTGACGGCGGCTTCGGCTTTTTCACCAAATTCCCTGTGGATGATCTTGTCAAGTTCCAGCGGCGTCTTGATGCGTCCGGCCTTGACCAGGTAGTTCGCCGTGGCCGGAAGATCCTGCCAGTCGGCATCCGTAACCGCAACACCGCCAAAACGCTCGACATCAAACATCATTTGCCTGGCGGTTGCCTCGTCCAGTTTGGATCCGGTCGTTTTGAGATGCTCGAAATAGACCTTGAGCGCTCCATCCGGATTTTCGCGAATGAACTTGTGAGCCTTTGCATAGGCGTTGACCACACCTTGCACAGCACCCGCGTTGGCATTCAGGTTCTCTTCCGTGGTCGACAGGATAAACGGATAGGTGATGCCGGCAAGTTTCATGAAATCGCCGGTGCTCAGGATCTCCTTGCCGTGACCTGCCTGTACAATGCGCTCCATCCCCGGATCCCAGCCGATGACCGCATCGAAGGTATCGCCGGAAACCATGGCGGCCGGCATATCGCGTACCCGCACGTTGCTAATACCAAGGTCTTCGCCTTTCAGGCCCTTCTTTTCCAGAAGCATCTGAATGATCATGTGCATGCCGGTTCCCACTTGGGTCCCAACACGCATGCCCTTGAAGTCTTCAAGAGTTTTTAGACCAGCGTGCTTGTTGGCGGCGATCAGCCGGCCAAAATAACCGCGCGAGACAATCCCGACGCCGTGCAATGGCAGACCCTTGGAAACCGCCGAGAAAAATGCGGTGTGAGACGACTCGGCAAATTGCACCGACCCGCCGGCCAGCGCTTCGATCGCCACGCCGCCACGAGAGACCGGCTTCAGATCTATCTCGATGCCTTCTTCTTTGAAATAACCCTTGGCTTTGGCAACGATCGTGGGCACCTGGTTGACACCCGTCGACATGCTGATCGCTACTTTTTCGGCGCTATAGGCCGATCCGGTCCAGAGCAGTACCCCGGCCACTACATATGCAAGTCTTGAAGGTCTAAACATTTTCCATTTCCTCCCTGTTCGCGATGCTGACTTTGATGCCGGCATTCCGCAGTATCTGCTCGCCTGAACGCACGAGCAGTCGTTTCTTCTCAGCGAGGCCGTCAAACAGCAATTTGCCGTCCCGCTTCTTGATGTTCCCCGCGACAATCACTGTGTCGATATTGCCTGTTTCAGCCTGAAAAAGCACCGTCTCTGCTGGATTGTAACAAGGGAAAACACCAATATCGTCTTGCCGAACCAAAATCAGATCGGCCTGTTTGCCGGGCTTGAGACTACCAATCTTCGACTCCAGCCCAAGTGCCTTGGCACCTTCAATAGTTGCCCATTCAAGGGCCCGACGCGATGGAATGGAGGTCGAGGCAACCTCGTCTCCGGCATCGTTGACCGCAATATTATCGACGCCGCGCTGGACCTGAAGCGCAAAACGTGCGGCTTGCAGCATATTGGTGCCGATGTTGGTCTCCACATCGATTCCCACCGACGGTTCGACACCATGTTTGCGCACCCGGCCGGTAATCGGCAAACCGTGCCCCATCTGCATCTCCACTTCCGGCGTGGTTGTGAAGGACGCTCCAGCCTTTGCCAGCAATTCTATTTCAACATCGGTCAGCTTGTTTCCGTGGACAATATTGATATGTGGTCCCAGGTGTCCCGATTGTGCCAATTGTTCAATGCCATCCCTGGTGCGGCGATTGAAAAGCATCCTGCCGCCGATATGCATGCTTGCGATCAGGCCGAAGTCCCGTGCCAGGTCGATATCGTGCTGACACGCCTCCAGTGAGGCAAGATCAGGGCCGCGGATACACATCGCCATGGTGACGAGCCCTGGACCGTTCGACAGGCGCTGCTCATGGATTCGTTTTACTTCTTCCCGGGGA
>JAJFHD010000014.1 GCA_021775805.1 Alphaproteobacteria bacterium
TCCAGATCACGCACCACGAGAGCGGACTTGGTCACGATCGCGACCGGATGATTGAAGCGGTCGAGCACCTCCAGTATCTGCCGGGTAATCCGGTAGGTGCGCTCTATGGGCTGGTAAGGATCCGTATTGGTGCCCAAGGCGATGACCTGGGGCCGGTAGGAAGGATCGCTGAGTTCCTGTTCAAGAAGTTCCGCTGCATTGGGCTTGGCAAACAGCCGTGTTTCGAAATCGAGTCCCGGAGACAAGCCCATATAGGCGTGGGTCGGCCGCGCAAAACAATAGACGCAGCCGTGTTCGCACCCCCGGTAGGCATTGATCGAGCGGTCGAAGCCGATATCGGGCGACGTGTTGCGTGTGATGATCGTCTTTGGCTTTTCCTCCGTGACCGTCGTCCTGGCCCGTCCGGTATCGAGCAGACTTTCCCAACCGTCGTCGAAATCCTCGTAGGCTTGCGGTTCATACCGGCCTGACCGATTGCTGACAGAACCGCGGCCCCGGCGTCTGCGGGGGTCGATCGTCACATTCCGGATTTCACCGCTGGGGTCGAAAAATCCTGCCGCGCTCAACAGCGCATTTGATTGCTGGGTCATGATCTCAAAATAGAACACGGTTGAGAACAAAACAAGAACAAATATTATCTCGCAAACTTTTATTGAGGTCCGTCGCAGCTTGAGTATAGTGCGCCGATGCTCAGTATCGTGATCCCGACATTGAACGCGGCAAACACCCTGCCGGCAACGTTTCAGGCGCTCATCGCCGGCTGCACGGCAGGCCTGGTCAGCGAGGTGATTGTTTCCGACGGGGGGTCAAGCGACGATACTTTGATGATTGCAGACGCATCCGGTGCGAAAGTCGTGGAGGCGCCGAAGGGACGGGGATCGCAACTGGCAGCCGGCGCCGCAATCGCCAAATCGCCGTGGGTCCTGTTTCTTCATGCCGACACGGTGCTGGAGACCGGGTGGGACATGGACACCGCCCGGTACATGTTGGCCATGGAGCAGACGGGTGATCCGGATGGTGCGGCCTTTTTCAAGTTTTCCGTAGATCAGCAAGGGTTCAAGGCGCGTGTTCTGGAGGCCATGGTTACTTTTCGATGCAGTGTTTTCGCGCTGCCGTATGGCGACCAGGGGCTGCTCATTTCGAAACGCCTCTATGACCGGATAGGCGGTTTTTCGGATATGCCTCTGATGGAGGATGTCGATATTGTGCGCCGGATCGGGCGCCGGCGTCTCTCAAGGCTGTCCATGAGCGCCCGAACCAGCGCCCAACGCTACCGCCGTGATGGATTCTCGACCCGGATCTTGCGAAATTTTGTCTGTCTTTCGCTCTACTTCATGCGGGTGTCGCCGCGCCACATTGCACGCCTTTACGGCTGACAGGGGATGTTGGCCCGGTATCTCGTAGTCATGGTCAAGGAGCCCAAAGCTGGCGCCGTGAAAACAAGACTGGGTGCCAGGGTCGGCGCCGCCACGGCTGCCGCATTCTATCGGCAGATGACTTCGGCGACGCTCCGGGCGGTGGCCCGCGACCCGCGCTGGACCACAGTGCTGGCGGTATCACCGGACAATGCGATGAAGGCATCCGTCTGGCCCCCGGATCTGCCCACCGTCGCTCAGGGACAAGGCAGCCTTGGCGACAGATTTGACCGGATCATGCGAACCATGCCGCCCGGCCCGGTGATTATTATCGGCACCGACATTCCCGACATCCGCGCCGACGATATCGCTGATGCGTTTGGGCAGCTGGGGTCTGAAGATGCGGTGTTCGGGCCGTCCCCGGACGGCGGCTACTGGCTTGTCGGGCTAAGGCGCCGCCCGGCTGTCTTGCGGATCTTCGGTAATGTCAGATGGTCGAGCCAGTGGACGTTGCAGGACACCCTGGCAAACCTGACCGGGCACTGTACCGGCTATGTCGTCGAGCGTGACGACATCGACACCGTCGAGGATCTCTGCCGTTACCGTCGCGGCACGTGATGCAATCCCGAAACAGGTTCAGGACTTCGTCCGTTTCAGATGCTCGTCGAGCCGGGGCATGATTTCGATGAAATTGCACGGCATGGAGCGGTAGTCCAGCTGGCTCTTGAGGATGCCGTCCCAGCCATCCTTGCACGCGCCAGGTGATCCGGGCAGGCAAAAAATGTAGGTACCCCCGGCAACGCCGGCTACCGCCCGCGATTGCACGGTTGAAACGCCGATTTTCTCAAAGCTGATGCGATGAAAGATCGCTGAGAATCCGTCGATCTCCTTGTCGAACAAGGCCGACATGGCCTCTGGCGTCACGTCACGGCCGGTGAGACCGGTGCCGCCGGTGGTGATGATGGCATCCACATCCGTGTCGTCAATCCAGCTTCTGGCCTTTGCCTGTATCGCCGGGATGTCGTCGGACACGATCGCCCGGTCGGCCAGGACATGTCCGGCCGCCTCAAGCCGGTCCACGATGATGCTGCCGGACTTGTCATCGTCCAGGGTCCGGGTATCCGAGACCGTCATGACACAGATCTTGATGGCGATGAACGGTCTGGTTTCGTCGAGTCTCGACATGGTTGCTCCCAATTGATCAGGTTTCGGTGCCTGGCACGCGTTCCTCAAGGGCCTGCTGGACTTCCAGAAAATCACGCCATGCAAGTTTCTTCTGAGCCGGTTGTCGCAACAGATAGGCCGGATGCAGGGTCGCCATGGCGCGGTACTGACCGCCATTGGCGGGATAGGTTCGCCATGTGCCGCGCAGGCGCATGATGCCGGTGCTGGTTTCCAGCATCTCCTTGGCGGCCACCCCGCCCAGGAAGACGATGACCTGTGGGTCAACAAGAGCAATCTGGCGCTCGACAAAGGCCCGGCAGATGGCGGTCTCAGCCGGGGTCGGTGTCCGGTTGCCGGGAGGGCGCCAGGGAATCACATTGGTAACATAGGTGTTGGTCCGGTCCCGGCCGATTGCCGCCAGCATGCGATCGAGCAATTGCCCGCTACGGCCGACAAACGGGACGCCCTGGAGATCCTCGTCGCGGCCCGGCGCTTCGCCGATCAGCATCACCGGCGCATCAGGACTGCCGTCCGCAAACACCAGGTTTTTTGCCGTTCGCTTCAGGCCGCAGCCTTCAAAGTTCGCCAGGGCAATTTTCAACTCATCCAGTGTGTTGCACCCCTGGGCCACGGTACGGGCATCCTGGACCACATCTTCCGCACGCGCGGGTTTTGGGCTCGGGTCCGGGCGTGCCTGGCCCGGCGTCTCATCCCGTTGCAAGAGAGACGGACGGCCTTTGGCGGCCGTCACGGCCGCTGCCGGGGCTTGCCTGGTCTGCTGTTGACGTTCGCTCTCCGTGAACCAGTCGGTCGCCTGATCGCCGATCGCCTCATCCACGCCCATCTCGACATACCATTGCAAAATGGCTGTGGGGTCGGTTGATGTGTGATCGCGCTGGGGCATGATTTCGGCCGGTGAAAGGGGAACGCTTACAGGACAGACACTGTGCAATTACACACTATAGCAGCGATTCCGTTTGCCTGAATGTCGTAATTGGGGTTGCACATCATTAAAGAGGCGGACTAATACCAGTTAGAATTTGCCGGGGCGCGTGCCCTGGACGCACGGTTGATGGAGGGTCAGGTGAGCGACAATCAGGAACAGACGCCGGAACGCGAGTCAATGGAATACGATGTCGTCATTGTCGGCGGCGGACCAGCGGGACTTTCCGCAGCAATCAGGCTGCGGCAACTTGCGATGGAAAACGATTTCGAGTTGACGGTCACCGTTCTCGAAAAGGGCTCCGAGGTCGGCGCTCACATTCTATCAGGTGCGGTCATCGACCCTGTTGCCCTGAACCGTCTGATCCCCGACTGGAAGGCGCAAGGCGCACCGCTCGACACACCTGTGACACAGGATCATTTTCTGGTCCTGGGGCCTGCCGGTCATGTGCGTTTGCCGAATTTCGCCATGCCGCCGCTGTTGAACAACCATGGAAACTATATTGTCAGCCTTGGCAATGTGTGTCGCTGGCTTGCTGAACGTGCTGAGGAACTCGGTGTGGAGATCTATCCCGGATTTGCAGCGTCGGAAATCGTCTACAATGACGACGGCAGCGTCAAGGGCGTGGCCACCGGTGACATGGGCATTGGCCGCGACGGCAATCCCAAGGACAGCCATACCCCGGGGATCGAACTGCATGGCAAATACACATTCATTGCGGAAGGCGTGCGTGGATCATTGGCGAAACAGTTGATCGCCAGGTTCAACCTTGATGAGGATTGCGAGCCTCAGAAATTTGGCATCGGCCTGAAGGAACTCTGGGAAATCGACCCGGCCAAACACCGCAAAGGCCTGGTCCAGCATAGTTTTGGCTGGCCGCTGGGGTTCAAGACCGGAGGCGGTTCCTTCCTTTATCATTTCGACGAGAATCTCGTGTCAGTCGGATTTGTTGTCCACCTGAACTATTCCAATCCCTACCTGTCGCCTTTTGACGAGTTCCAGCGTTTCAAGACGCATCCCTCGATCTGCGAAACCTTCGAGGGCGGCAAGCGCATCGCCTACGGTGCACGCGCCATCACCGAAGGCGGATTTCAGTCGGTTCCGAAACTGTCGTTCCCGGGCGGTGCCCTGATCGGGTGCTCGGCAGGGTTTGTCAATGTGCCGCGCATCAAGGGCAGCCACAACGCGATGGCCACCGGCATGATGGCGGCCGAAGCCGCTTTCGAGGCCATTCGGGCTGGGCGCTACAACGACGAATTGAGCACATACCAGGACGCCTATGAGGTCAGTGACGTGGCCAAGGACCTCAAGCGCGTGCGCAACGTGAAACCGCTCTGGAGCAAACTTGGCACCGTCGGTGGCGTGGCGCTCGGCGGCATCGACATGTGGATGAACAACCTGGGGATTGGCCTTCCCTTCACACTCAAGCATGGCAAACCGGACCACGCCTGCCTCAAGCCCGCATCCCAGTGCAAACCGATCGATTATCCCAAGCCGGATGGCAAGGTTTCGTTCGACAAGCTGTCGTCGGTTTTCGTTTCGGCGACCAATCACGAGGAAGACCAACCGATTCACCTGCAGCTGACCGACCCGGACGCCCCGATCAGGGATAACCTTCCGCAATACGCCGAACCGGCGCAGAGATACTGCCCTGCCGGTGTCTACGAAGTCGTGACCGAGGATGACGGGTCGAATCCCACGTTTCAGATCAACGCCCAGAACTGCGTTCATTGCAAGACGTGCGACATCAAGGACCCGGCTCAGAACATTACCTGGACCGTTCCGGAAGGCGCCGGCGGGCCAAACTACCCGAACATGTGATCGCGAAATGATGCCGGTATCCGCTTAACGGTGGCCGAATCCGTGGTATAGTCCGTCTAAACATTCTGTGCGACGGTACCATGAAGGCCGTCGGCATCGACTCTTTCACAGGGAATTTCGCATGGTCGCACTTCCAGCGGTACGCGCCAGACTAGCCGCAACAGCCCGGTCGGGCGCGCTGGTTCTGCTCTTGGGCACCGGCGTTTCGGCAATGCTGGCCGCGCCTCCGGCCGCTGCCGGCCAGGCAGGCGTGCCGGGCCAGTCCTTCGCGCTGTCGCTTTCGGGAAACTATCTGGCTGGCCGCTTTGCCGGCCGCCAGCGCGAGACCGAAGCCGCAGCGGCCTATTATGCAAAAGCGTTGGGTGAAGATCCCGACAACGCCTTTATCCTTGAGCGTTCTTTTTTGCTTGAAGTAAGTTCGGGGCATATCGAGCAAGCCGCGAGACTGGCAGAAAAGCTGATCAAGCATGACAGAGGCCACCGGATCGGGCATCTGGTCCTTGGCCTCCGGCATTTTCAGTTCGGGCGTTACAAGAGGGCCCGGGAGAACTTTGATTCCGCCTTTCACGGATCGATTGGCCAGCTAACCTCGTCGCTCTTGTCGGCCTGGGCCTTTCAGGCCGAGTCGCGGACCGACGAGGCTGTGGCAAGCCTCAAAGCGATAGAAAACACCGATACGTTCGGCATCTTTGGCCCTTATCATCTGGCGCTCATCAATGACCATGGCGGACGCCCGACGGAAGCGGCAAAACAATATGCCCGTGCCTATGAGGCGTCTGCTTCGTCCCTGCGTGTCGTGCAGGCTTACGGCTCCTTTCTGGAACGCAGCGGGCGCACTGACAAGGCTGTGGAGGTCTATGAAACATTTTTGAAGTCCTCGCCGGAACAGGCTCTTCTGATCAGCGCGCTGCGACGGATCAAGTCCGGCGGCAAGGCCCTGCCGCTTGTACGCACCGCCGGTGCCGGCGCGGCCGAGGCCTTGTTCGGTATTGCCAGCGCGCTGACCGAAGAATCGAGCATAGATATCGCCTTGATCTATGTTCAGCTGACACTCTACGCCAATTCCAACCTGACGATCGCCCGTTCGCTGCTCGGCGACATCTATGCTGACACCAAGCGGCGGGAAAAGGCCATCGAGTCCTACGAGATGGTGCCTCCGGACTCGCCATTGCGCCGCAACGCCGACATTCACATCGCCGACAACCTTGACAAGCTTGATCGGGTGGATGAGGCCCGCGAAAAACTGAAGGCCCTGATTGCCCTGTATCCTGAAGACCGGCTGCCGCTGATGGTCATGGGAAACCTGCTGCGCAACCGGGAAAAGTTTGCAGAAGCTTCTGAGTACTACGGCAAGGCGATTTCCCTGATCCCCGAGGTCAAACAGAACCACTGGCGGGTGTTTTATTCCCGCGGCATCACCTACGAACGCTCCAAGCAATGGCCGAAGGCAGAGGCCGATTTCCTGAAGGCCATTGAGCTGTTTCCCGACCAGCCGCTGGTTCTCAACTACCTGGGCTATTCCTGGGTCGAGCAGGGGCTCAATCTCCAGCGTGCCATGAAAATGATCCGCAAGGCCGTCGAGTTGCGCGCCAATGACGGCTACATCGTCGATAGCCTCGGCTGGGCGCACTACAAGCTGCGGGAATTTGACGACGCCGTGCGTTATCTCGAACAGGCGGTTGAGTTGCGGCCGGACGACCCGACCATCAACGATCATCTGGGGGACGCTTTGTGGCGCGTTGGCCGAAAGCTCGAAGCCAGGTTCCAGTGGGGGCACGCCAAGAACCTCAAGCCCGAACCGGAAGCCTTGAAGAAGATCGAGCAGAAACTGAAAGACGGTCTGCCGCCTGAGGAAGCCGAAAAAGCGACGTCATCTTCGTCGTCGCAAGACAAATCCTGAGGGCCGGTCTCCTGACAGGGAACTGACGGCCCCCTAGCGGATTTGATTTGGACGTATATTTTTGTATGGCCGGCTGTAGGGGGCACGCATGGCGGCGATCGTTGAGCAGGCACCAGCCAAGATAAATCTCACGCTTCACGTGCTGGGCCGACGCGAAGACGGCTACCACACGTTGGAAAGCCTGGTGGCGTTTGGCGATGTTGCTGACACCCTGACATTCGACAAGGCGCCGGAGTTCAGCCTGAGCTCCAGCGGGCCGTTTGCCGACGCAGTCCCTGCGGGAGACGACAACATCGTCCTCATGGCGGCACGCGCCCTGACCCATGGCGTCAAGACGCTGCCCCCGGGCGCCGCCATCTCGTTGGACAAGGTCCTGCCTGTGGCCGCAGGTATCGGCGGCGGGTCGGCAGACGCCGCCGCCTGTCTGCGCGGCCTTCTGAGCCTGCACGAAACCAGTGTCGGCGACACCGTCATGCACCAGGTGGCGGCCGGCATCGGTGCGGACGTGAATGTCTGCCTTAGGTCCAAGGTCGCCCTGATGACGGGCGTTGGCCATGTGGTCGAACCCGAACCGGAACTGCCTCTGGTGCCGGCCGTTCTCGTCAATCCGGGAGTTTCCGTTGCCACAGCCGCGGTGTTTGCTGCATTGGGGCTGGCGCCGGACCAGGCCAATGCCGTCGAAACGCCGCCACCTCCCAGGGCCCGATTCAAGACAGTCGGCGATCTCGTGCGTTATCTGCTCGGCACCCGCAACGATCTGGAAGCCCCTGCCAGTGCCATGGTCCCGGAGATCGGTGACGTCCAGAATGTCCTGTTTGCCTGCGACGGCTGCATGCTGTCACGCATGTCCGGCAGTGGCGCCACCTGTTTCGGAATATTCGAAACGCAGGAGGAAGCCGAAGACGCAGCCCGCCAGATCCAGAGCGAATTTCCCGGCTGGTGGGTGGTGGCGACGATTTTGCATTGAAATCTGGTCGCTATCCGCAAGGCTTCTCCGCTACACTCCGGCCCCCGACCCACACCTGTGAAATGTTGGCGCGCGTGGCGCCGTAGACGATCTTTTGGAGGACATCTCCAAGGCTGTCGGCGTCTTGCCACCAGATGACATTCGAAGCATCCGCATTGAGATCAATGACCATTGCATCGAACTGGTAGTTTTTCGCGAACTTGCCGACCGGGATGTCGAGCGCCACACCGCCGCCGGCGGTCGCCAGCCAGAAGGCGTGGCGAAAATCAATCCGCGACTTCGGCCGTCCACGTGTCTCCGCTGGCTGAGAGGAGTCGACACCGTCCTCCAGCGCGCGCGACGCGGCAATGGCATGCCGGCAGCTGTCGAACATGGACGCACTGGGACCTGCGGCAATATCTGTGCCCAGGCCCAGATGGACACCCTTGTCCAACATCGCGCGCAGGGGAAATACCGAATTGGCAAAATAGAAATTCGACAGGGGACAATGGGCTACCCCGGTGCCGGCGGCGACAATTCTGTCTGAATCGTCGTCGGTGATGAAATTCGAGTGGGCAAGTATCGTGCGGCGGCCTAGAAGGCCGAAATCCTGCAGCGCCCTCGTGTCGGTCCTGCCGAGCCGGTCGAGCACGTAATTGTGCTCCCAGTCGCTTTCCGAACAATGGGTCTGAATGTGACACTCCATGCTCTGCGCCAAAGCGCCGAGCCCTTCGAGCAATGGATCGCTGCAACTTGGAATGAACCGCGGTGTCACAATCGGCTTTACCAGGCCGGACCCGTTGTCCGGCAAGTCACGAATGTAGGAAATCAGCGCGTCGGTGTCCTCGATCGCCGCCTGCGGTGAGGGATCGCGGTAATCGTCGGGGCATTGATCGCGATCGTCCATGGCGACCTTGCCGACAAAGGCACGCTGCCCGAAGGCTAGGCACAGATCGGCAAGCACCCTGTTGGCCCCGGCATGTATCGTGCCGAAATAGACCGCCGTCGTCGTCCCGTTTGCCAGCAGCGTCTCGACCAGGGAACGGTACACGGTCCTGGCGAACTGCACATCGGCATACCGCGCTTCCAGCGGAAACGTGTGCTTTGCAAGCCATTCGTTGAGCGGCAGATGCAGGGCCTTGCCCAACTGCGGCCACTGGGGCGCGTGAATGTGAAGGTCGACAAATCCGGGAAGCAGAAACTGACCGGGCTTCAGCGACACGAACGATCCGCTGGAACGGGCGGTGGAAAGCTTTTCGGCAAAACCTGCCGCACCAGGCACCGTCACATCGCAGATATCGCCGTCCGATCCGATCTCGATCAGGGCGTCTTCGAGGATTTCGACATCGCCGGCAACCGGTGCATGCATCAGCGTGCCGTGAACGGCACGGACCCGATTCCCCTCAAGCATTGCCGTCTCCTGCCGCTCGACCCATGGACTCGCTGACTGTGCCACAAACTGGAAGTGTAGTGTTGACCGGTGAACCTCCCAGGCTTCGTCAGAAAGCCCGTTCGACGCAGAAATCGACAGCCTCGAGAAGGGCGGATTTCTGTTCGCTCTCAGGAAATATCGCGAGTGCATCGCGCGCCATGGCGCCATAGTGATGCGCCCGCTTTATGGTATCCGCCAGCGCATCGTTCTTTTCCATCAGGGCTACGGCGTGTTCCAGGTCCGCCTCGGTCTGGTCGCCTTCCTGCATCGACCGTTTCCAGAACGCCCGCTCTTCCTCGTCGCCGCGCCGGAAGGAAAGCACCACGGGCAAAGTGATCTTGCCCTCGCGGAAGTCGTCGCCGATATGCTTGCCCAGCAGTGCCTGCTGTCCGGAATAATCAAGCGCGTCGTCCACCAGCTGGAAGGCGAGGCCGAGATTGCGGCCGAAGGAATGAAGGGCTCTGTGTTCTTCCTTGGGGCGGTCGGCGATAACCGCACCGATTTCGGCAGCCGCCGCAAACAGGGCCGCCGTCTTGGCACCGATCACGGCAAGATAGGCGTCTTCGGTTGTCGAGGTATCCTTGGACGCGGCAAGCTGCAGCACTTCGCCCTCGGCAATCACGGCGGCTGCATTCGACAGGATTGCCAGTGCCGCCAGGGACTCGGTCTCGACCATCATCTTGAACGCCTGGCCGAGCAGGTAGTCGCCGACCAGCACACTGGCCTCGTTGCCCCAGACCATGCGTGCGGACGGCTTGCCGCGGCGCAGTTCGCTCTCGTCGACCACGTCGTCGTGCAGCAGGGTCGCTGTGTGCATGAACTCGACACTGGCCGCGAGCGTGATGTGATGGGCGCCGTGATAGCCACACATCTGGGCGGCTGCAATCGTCAGCATCGGCCGCAGCCGCTTGCCGCCGGAGTCGATCAGGTGCTGGGCGACTTCCGGGATCATCTCGACGTCGGAAAACGTGCGGTTGATGATCAGTTCGTTGACACGCTGCATGTCCGGATGAACCAGATCGAACAGTTTCTGTATCGTCGCGCTCTGTTGTTTACTGCCGCGCTCTTTGTCACCATCTATCGGGACGACTACACCCACGAGGAAAACTCCGCATTTCATGACCCTTTGCGCCAGACAATAAGCGCGGCCATCATGCCGGGCAAGAGCGACTCTTGGCCGCTGACGCAAGTGTGAAGGTTGCGGTTTGCGTTCATGCTGAGATAATGAGTCGGGTGAGGTTAGGAAACCAGCGACGCGATTGGCCAATGACTGTTTTGTGGACAGTCGGTGGACCTTCCTGATTGGGCACGGTTGATGATTGAAGTGCGCACGGACTGATGTCGCAGCGTACGTTACATTTGGGAGAGGCTGGAGCGGTTCAACTCGCTTAGGAAGTTGGAATGAGAACTGTTGTCTTGAGCCTTGCGATTTTTTTGGTGTCGTATGCTGTTGGTGCGCAGGGGCTTGGTTCAAATGTTCTTGCCGGAACAAAGAAGCTTTCGATTCACGGAGTGCCGCCAGATCCAGCAATGGTCATGATTACTGGAACGGCTTGGTCAATATTTTTGAGTTGGTCTATAGACAGCGAAGCGGGAAAACGACTTGAAAGATACCTGAAAAAAAATCGAGTTCCCGGACAATCAATTGTGCATCTGAACTCCCATGGGGGAAGTCTTATTGGCGGTCTCGCGTTGGGGCGTGTCCTCCGCAACTATGAAATGTCAACGTACGTTGGATCCCCACCATCGAATGGGGAGAGATTTAGCTCAAAACCCGGCGTTTGTTACAGCGCATGCGCCATGGCGTTTTTGGGTGGACGTTTCCGTTTTGGTTCGCTAGATGCTTCTCGCTTCGGCGTCCATCGATTTTCGTTTCAGGATTCGAAGGAAAGTGACGTCGACCTAGCACAGATAACATCCGCCATTATTGTAAATTACATCAAGGAAATGGGTGTTCGGACGGAACTTTTCGAAGTGATGACGAGAGCAGGAAAGAATGAGATCTACGAATTGAAAACGACGGAATTGAGCAGATTGAACATTATAAACAATGGGGCGGGTGAGACGACGTGGGAGATCAAATCCGTTGAAGATGGTTTATATCTGAAAGGAGAGCGCGACACTGTTTACGGGATCAACAAATTCATAACTTACTGCCATCAATCAGGCGTTGTAATGCTGCACGTGATTTTTGATCCTCAGAGGCGCTCTGACGAAATTCTAGTTTTCCCGTCACATAGGCTCGTAGTAGACAAGCACAATTTTGATCTTACGCCCATTTCCAAGAATCTTACCAACGGCTGGCTCAATTTCACCTATCCGCTTTCGCCAAAACATGTAGCCTCAATGAAGCATGCCAAAAGGGTTGGACTCATGGTTCGGCTGTCACCATCAGCGGGTGTGTTCTTTGGATTTGATAACCTTCCGTTCACTGGTGGCGCTAGCCTTTTTCGGGGTCTCCTGAAAAACAGTGTTTGTTGATCAGCTAGCCTATGCCACCCTTGAATGGTTGTGCGAGGATTTACGATGATAGCGCGCTTGTTGCGGGGGGTGCTCCAACACGTAAACCGGTTTCTGACTGTCGTGCCCGGCGGGGAGGCCTGCAATCTAGTGCTGCTGGAATTGTCTCATCTCCCCAGACGTTCTCATAGCGCTGTTTGCCAAATCCCCTAACGTCGCTATGTATGAGGGACCTGTAAAACTGCCTCAGGGCATAGTAAATCGTGAGCGCCAGTGAAAGAACTTCTTCGAACCAATGATGCGGTGCTGATCTCCTTCGTCGAATCGATCATGCAGGAGGCGCAGGTCGGACACGTCGTGCTCGACACGCACATGAGCGTGGTCGACGGCAGCCTCGGCGTCTTGCCGCGGCGCATCATGGTCGACGACGACAGCCTACGCCAGGCCCGCCGGTTACTGGACGATCTGGGAATCGAGTATGGCACATCCTCGTGAGAAGGACTGGTCCGACGATGCGTTCCTGGGCGGTCGCATTCAGGCGCTGCAGCCGAGATCCGGTTATCGTGCCGGTATCGATGCCGTCCTGCTGGCGGCGGCAGTTCCGGCGGTGGGCGGCGAAAGAATTATCGAAGCAGGAACCGGTGTCGGCGTTGCCGCCCTTTGCCTGGCGTCAAGAGTGGAAAATCTGACCGTGACCGGCGTTGAGGTCCAGCCGCAACTATGCGAGGCGGCGCGTGATAACGCTGCGCGAAACCGGCTTGATCACAGGGTTGCCGTTGTCCAGGGCGATGTCTGCGCCGGTGCCAAGGCTACGGACTCGACTGGCCTGAAGCCGGAATCCTTTGACCGGGTGTTTGCCAACCCGCCTTATTTTCAGGCAGGCCAGGTCAGGCTGCCACCCGATCCGGTTCGCGCCCGTTCTCATGCCGCCGAGCCTGGAGACCTCGACAGATGGATGCGGTTCATGGTGTCGATGGTCAGGCCATCCGGTACGATGACTTTGATCCACACCGCCGAAGCATTGCCTAGGTTGCTGGCGGCGTGCGAAAATCGGTTTGGCGGTTTGCACATTGTGCCGATTCACCCACGCCCCGGTACGGCTGCAAACCGGGTGGTCCTGCATGGCACCAAGGCCAGCAGGGCGCCGGTCAGGTTGATGCACGGTGTCTGTCTGCATCGCCCCGATGGATCCTACGAACCCGAAATCGAGAATGTGCTGCGTTTTGGAGCAGCACTCGGCTGGTTTGAGACGAATCCGTCTTGTGGTGGCGAATGAGGCAACATATCTATGGTCGGATCATCCGGTAATCTGAAAGTACGTGTCCCACAATGTTGAAATTCCTGCGATCACTTCTGCCTGCCCGCTTCAGACAGGACAAACCCCTGGTGCCTGTGGTCCGGTTGAGTGGTGCCATTGGCGCTGTGTCTCCGTTGCGGCCCGGGCTGACCCTTGCCGGGAGTGCCGAGACGCTCGAGCGGGCATTTTCCATGCGCGGTGCCAAGGCGGTGGCGATTCTGGTCAATTCGCCCGGCGGATCGCCGGTTCAGTCGACACTCATCTTCAAGCGGATCAGGGCATTGGCCGACGAGAAGGAACTCAAGGTCTATGTCTTTGCCGAGGACGTGGCGGCGTCCGGCGGCTACATGCTGGCGTGTGCGGGCGATGAGATCTATGCAGACGAGAGTTCGATCATCGGGTCGATCGGCGTGATTTCCGCAGGCTTTGGTTTCACCGACGCCATCGCCAAGCTCGGCATCGACCGGCGGGTCTACACGTCGGGTGAAAACAAGATGATCCTGGATCCGTTCCAGCCGGAAAAAGCATCCGACGTCGAACGCCTGAAAGCGCTGCAGAGCGAAGTGCACGAGGCTTTCAAGTCGCTTGTCCGCGGCAGGCGCGGCGACGTCCTGAAGGGCGATGAAAGCGACCTGTTCTCCGGCGCCTTCTGGTCGGGCGCCAAGGCCCTGGAGCTTGGACTGACCGACGGTCTCGGTGACTTGCGCTCGGTCATGCGCGAAAAGTTTGGTGAAAAGGTCAGGCTCAAGGTGATCCAGCAACAGAAAGGCTGGCTCAGGCGCCGGTTGGGCGCTGACACGGCTTTGTTGACTTTGTTGAATCCATCCGACGACACGCGAAATTCCCTCGCGACTGACCTTCTCGCTACAGCCGAGGAGCGCGCGCTGTGGGCGCGATACGGCTTCTGACATGGCTTTCTGTTAAGGGGGACCACCCATGGCAAAAATTCTAACCACAATTGTCCTTCTGGGCGGCGCCTGGCTGGTGTTCAAAGTAATTGCGGCACGAGCGGAGGCAGGCAAGCGGGCAATGGCCAGGAGCCAGAGAGACGCCGGACAACGTGAACGCGATGGCTCCACCGCCATACCGCTACGCAAGGATCCGGTCTCCGGCGCCTATGTGCCCGACGACGATAACCACACATCGTGAGCCTTCCGGGTACGTGGTGAAATTGTCACGCCCGTCGCGCATCGCTTGACCCTGCCCAGACGCCCCATTAGGTTGCGCCAATCCCCGAGGTGTGCACCTGCGAAACGCAGGCGCCGGCGACGGGCTGTTCATTGGTACAACCGGATTTTCCCATGTCCGCCTCCCATCCAGCAGGGTCCAGCAGTCTGGATCCCACGCGCTCGTTTCAGGGCCTGATTCTCACCTTGCAGACCTATTGGGCAGCCTATGGCTGCCTCATGCTTCAGCCCTATGACATGGAAGTGGGGGCGGGCACGTTCCACCCGGCAACCACCCTGCGCGCGCTTGGTCCCAGGCCGTGGAAGGCAGCCTACGTGCAGCCGTCCCGTCGGCCCACCGACGGCCGTTACGGCGAGAACCCGAACCGGCTGCAGCACTACTATCAGTACCAGGTGATCCTGAAACCGTCGCCCGATGACATTCAGGACCTCTATCTGAAGAGCCTTTACGCCATCGGCATCGATCCGAAGATGCACGACATCCGTTTTGTCGAGGACGACTGGGAAAGCCCGACGCTTGGCGCCTGGGGGCTTGGCTGGGAGGTTTGGTGCGACGGCATGGAGGTGAGTCAGTTTACCTACTTCCAGCAGGTCTGTGGTTTCGATTGCGCGCCGGTGTCCGGCGAACTGACCTACGGTCTGGAACGCCTTGCCATGTATGTGCAGGGTGTGGAGAACGTCTACGACCTCAATTTCAACGGCGGTGAGGGCGACGACCGGGTGTCCTACGGCGACGTCTTTCTCCAGAACGAGCAGGAGTATTCTGCCCACAATTTCGAACACACCGACGCCGACATGCTGTTGCGTCATTTCGTCGATGCCGAAAACCAGTGCGACAGCCTGATCGCGGCGGGCCTCGGCCTTCCGGCTTACGACCAGTGCCTCAAGGCCAGCCATATCTTCAACCTGCTCGACGCGAGGGGAATCGTTTCGGTTACGGAACGGGCGAGTTACATCGGGCGTGTCCGCCGTCTTTCCCGCCAGAGCGCGGAAGTCTGGCTGACCACGGACCAGGCCGGTGCCGTCACGGAAGGGGAGTCTGCGTGATGCCGGAACTCCTGCTTGAACTCCTGTCCGAAGAAATTCCCGCCCGCATGCAAACCCGTGCGGCCGACGACCTCAAAAAAGGCGTCACGAATGCGCTGGTGGAAGCCGGCTGCGTCTATGAGGGCGCCCGATGTCTGGCGACCCCGCGGCGGCTTGTCCTGTCGGTCGAAGGCCTGCCGGCGCGGCAGCCCGATTCCCGTGAAGAGCGCAAAGGTCCCCGTGTTGACGCGCCCGACAAGGCGATTGACGGGTTTCTCGGCTCGACCGGCCTGACGCGCGCGGATCTTCAGGTCAAAGATGACAAGAAGGGCCAGTTCTACGTTGCTGTGATCGAGCGGGCCGGACGCTCGGTTCCAGAACTGGTTGCGGAAATCGTGCCTGATGTCATCCGGAAATTTCACTGGGCAAAGTCGATGCGCTGGGGAACCGGCACCATGCGCTGGGTGCGCCCGCTCCATGGCATCGTGTGCACGTTCGACGGCGAAACGGTTGCCTTTGACGTGGAACACCTGCGTTCCGGCGACACCACACAAGGTCACCGGTTCATGGCTCCCGGCGACATTACTGTGCGCCGGTTCGAGGATTATGAAGCGGCCATGGACGCGGCCTTTGTCATGCTTGACCCGGCCCGGCGTGCCGACACGATTTCGACAGATGCCAGGACCCTGGCGTTCGCGCAAGGTTTGGATGTCAGGGATGATCCCGGTCTCCTCGCCGAAGTCGCAGGCCTGGTCGAATGGCCGGTTGTCCTGATGGGCAGCTTCGATGAGGCCTTTCTGTCGGTTCCGCCCGAGGTTCTGACAAGCGCCATGCGGACCCATCAGAAGTATTTCACCCTGACCGATCCGCGCACCGGCACCATGGCGCCGCGCTTTATCGTGGTCTCCAATCTTGTCGCCGAGGACGGCGGTGCGGCCGTGGTTGCCGGTAACGAACGTGTCTTGCGGGCGCGCCTGTCGGACGCCAAGTTCTTCTGGGACCAGGATCTCAAGGCGTCGCTGGAGAGCCGGCTGCCGAAACTCAATGACCTGATCTTTCATGCCAAGCTGGGCACCGTCCACGACAAGGCCCACAGCATCGCCCGTCTCGCCATGGGACTTGCTGCCGAAGTGCCCGGCGCCGATGCTCATGATTGCGAGACGGCAGCCCTGCTGGCCAAGGCCGACCTTGTAACCGGCATGGTCGGCGAGTTCCCCGAACTGCAGGGCCTGATGGGCCAGTACTATGCCGACAATGACGGCCTTTCACCTGAGGTCTCAAAAGCCATCGGCGAACACTATGCACCGCAGGGACCGGCCGACGACGTTCCGACAGACGCCACATCGGTCGTTGTTTCGCTTGCAGACAAGCTGCACACGCTTGTCGGATTCTTCGGGATCGACGAAAAGCCGACCGGCTCCAAGGATCCATACGGCCTGCGGCGCGCAGCACTTGGGATCAACCGGCTGATCCTTGAAAACGAGTTGCGCCTGCCGCTGACAAGGTGGTTTGAGAAAACCGCCTTCGTCTACAGCGAGATTACGCCGGATCTGGTGGACGCCAACTGGATGGCGTCTGAGAGCGACGGCAAGAACGGCAGCGATGTGCTCCTCGCCTTCTTCGCCGACCGCCTCAAGGTCTACCTGCGCGACAAGGGCGCGCGGCACGATCTCATCGATGCGGTGTTTTCGCTCGGCCGACAGGACGACCTTCTGATGATCGTCCGCCGTGTCGAGGCATTGGGGGCATTCCTCGGCACCGACGACGGTGCCAACCTGCTGGCCGGTGTCCGCCGGGCAGCGAATATTCTGCGCATTGAAGAAAAGAAGGACGACCGGTCCTTCGACGGCGACGCCGACCCGGTGCTGTTTGCCCAGGAAGAGGAAACCGCCCTGGCCGCTGCCGTGGCAACCGTCTCGCGCCGGGCAAAGGACGCCGTGGAGAAGGAAGACTTCGAGGCCGCCATGACCGCATTGGCCGCCCTGCGGGAGCCGGTCGATGCCTTCTTCGACAACGTGACGGTCAATGCGGACGAACATGCACTGCGGGAGAATCGGTTGACGCTGCTGGCGCGGATCAGGGCGGCAACTCTGGAAGTGGCTGATTTTTCGAAGATCGAAAGCTGACAACAGGAAACATTGAATATGTCTGTGCCGGATAACCAATGGGTCTATCGATTTGGAGACGGTGTTGCTGACGGATCTGCCGAGTTGCGCAACCTCCTGGGAGGCAAGGGCGCCAATCTCGCGGAGATGTGCAATCTGGGCCTGCCGGTCCCGCCCGGATTCACCATTACCACGGACGTCTGTGCTGCCTATTACGACAACGACACAAACTATCCCGAAGGTCTGGAGGAACAGGTAACGGATGCGTTGACGCATATCGGCGAACTGGTCGGCGCCCGCTTCGGGGATCCGGAGAATCCTCTGCTTGTCTCCGTGCGTTCCGGCGCCCGGGCGTCGATGCCCGGCATGATGGACACTGTTCTCAATCTCGGACTGAACGATGTTACCACCGAGGGACTTGCGAAGAGATCCAACGATGCCCGATTTGCCTATGACAGCTATCGCCGCTTCATCCAGATGTACAGCGACGTGGTTCTGGGTGTCGATCACTTCAACTTCGAAGACATCCTGGAAGCGTTCAAGGAAGACAACGGCTACGAACTCGACACGGATCTGACTGTCGAAGACTGGGCCGGGATCATCACCGCCTACAAGGCGTGCGTCGATGACAATCTTGGCGAGCCGTTTCCCCAGGACGTGCATAAGCAGTTGTGGGGTGCGATCGGCGCGGTCTTCGGATCATGGCGTAATGCCCGCGCTGAAACCTACCGCAGGCTCCACAACATTCCCGAAAGCTGGGGCACTGCCGTCAATGTCCAGGCCATGGTATTCGGCAACATGGGCGAGTCCAGTGCGACGGGTGTTGCCTTCACACGCAATCCATCGACCGGCGAAAAGGCGCTTTACGGCGAGTTCCTGGTCAATGCCCAGGGCGAGGATGTGGTCGCCGGCATCCGGACACCGCAGAACATCACCGAAAGCGCCCGCCGTGAGGCCGGGTCCGACGACCCGTCGATGGAAGCCCTCATGCCGGTGGTCTTTGCCCAGTTGCGCGCAATCTACGAAAAGCTCGAAGGTCACTACCGCGACATGCAGGATCTGGAATTCACCGTCCAGGAAGGCAAGCTCTGGATGTTGCAGACCCGCTCGGGCAAGCGCACCACCAAGGCCGCTCTCAAGATTGCCGTCGAAATGGCAACCGAGGGACTGATCACGAAAGACGAAGCCGTCGCGCGCATTGATCCGTCATCCCTCGACCAGCTCTTGCATCCCACCCTTGACCCCACAGCGGAACGTGAGGTGCTGGCGACAGGACTTCCGGCCTCGCCCGGTGCTGCCTGCGGTGAAATCGTGTTCAACCCGGATGAAGCCGAACAACTCAAGGCGACAGGGCGGAACGTAATTCTCGTCAGGATCGAAACCAGTCCCGAAGACATACATGGCATGCACGCAGCCGAAGGCATTCTGACCACGCGGGGCGGCATGACCAGCCACGCGGCGGTAGTCGCCCGTGGCATGGGACGACCATGCGTTTCGGGCGCCGGCGGCATTTACATCGACTATGCAACGCAAACCATGCGGTGTCTGGACGTCGAACTCAAACGCGGCGACGTGATTACCGTCGACGGATCCACAGGGCAGGTGATCAAGGGACGTGTGTCCACGATACAGCCCGAGCTTTCGGGTGATTTCGGTACTCTCATGTCGTGGGCCGACGTCAGCCGCCGCATGGGCATCCGGGCGAACGCGGAGACGCCGCTCGACGCCCGTACAGCCCGCGAATTCGGTGCTGAAGGCATTGGGCTCAGCCGCACAGAGCACATGTTTTTTGAATCCGACCGGATCGTTGCCGTGCGTGAAATGATCCTTTCCGAAACCCAGGAAGGCCGCCGTGCCGCCCTCGACAAGATCCTGCCGATGCAACGCGATGATTTCACCGAGTTGTTCGAAATAATGTCCGGCCTGCCGGTCACCATCAGGCTACTTGATCCGCCGCTGCACGAATTCCTGCCCCATTCCGACGAGGAAATCGCCCAGGTGGCGGAAGCCATGGGTGCCGACCCGGAGATCCTGCGCGCGCGGGTGGGCGCGCTGCACGAACTCAACCCGATGCTTGGGCACCGCGGCTGCCGGTTGGCGATTACCTATCCGGAAATACCGGAAATGCAGGCGCGTGCCATTTTCGAGGCAGCCATTGCCGCCGCCAAGTCCACCGGCAAACCGGTCATCCCCGAAGTCATGGTACCCCTGGTGGCGACAAAGGCGGAGTTCGAACTCATCAGGGAGCGGATTGTCGCCGTCGCGGAAGCGGTACAGTCGGAAACCGGAGAAGCCATTGAGTATCTGGTCGGCACCATGATCGAATTGCCGCGCGCCGCGCTGCGGGCGGCTGAAATTGCCGAAACCGCGGAGTTCTTCTCCTACGGCACCAACGACCTGACACAAACCGCCTTTGGCATCAGCCGTGACGATTCCGCCTCGTTTCTGGCCGAGTATGCGAACAAGGGCATTCTGGAGGTCGATCCGTTTGTCACCATCGATATCGATGGCGTCGGTGAGCTTGTGAGCATCGCAACCGATCGCGGGCGCTCGGTCCGGCCTGATATCAAGCTTGGCATCTGCGGCGAGCATGGCGGTGACCCGCAATCGATCGATTTCTGCGAATCAATCGGCCTCGATTATGTCTCCTGTTCGCCATTCCGGGTGCCGATTGCCCGTCTCGCGGCAGCCCAGGCCGCCCTGTCGCGGAAAAGCAGTAAGGACGCCTAGGCCTTGGTGTCCGCAGCGAATCAGACGCTGACATTCCAGGACCTTCGTTCCGGCGGCAAGAAGGCGCTGTCGGATGCCCTTGCTGTGCTGGAAATCCGGCCCAATGACGCCGATGTGGTGGATCTTCTGGATCAGGCCTATGCCCAACCTCGGGCACATGTCATCGGTCTGACCGGTCCGCCGGGTGTCGGCAAGTCGACTTTGGTGAATGTCCTGATCGGACTGTGGCGGAACAAGGGCCTGACGGTTGGCGTAATCGCAGTCGACCCTTCGTCAAAACGCACCGGCGGTGCCTTGCTCGGTGACCGTACGCGGATTGTAACCGACCCCGGCGACTCCGGCGTATTTGTAAGATCGATGGCGGCGCGCAGGCGGCTGGGTGGACTGTCGACGCTCACCTACGGGGCGATGATTGTGATGCGTGCCTTGTTCGATGTCGTCCTGATCGAGACGGTGGGCGTCGGTCAATCCGAAGCCGATATCGCTCAAGTTGCTGATAGTGTTGTGTTTTGTGTTCAACCGGCGTCTGGCGACAGTCTGCAGTTCATGAAGGCGGGTATCATGGAAATCCCGCATATCGCGGCGGTTACAAAGGCGGATCTCGGAGCCGCTGCCGTCCGCGCCGCGGCGGATCTGGAGGGTGCCCTGAGTTTGTTTTCTTATGACGGCGGCAACACTTGGCCGGTGCGGGTGCTGACACTCTCAGCCGAGAGCGGTGATGGATTGGACCAGCTCGATGAGGCACTCAAGGCACACTGGGACTGGCTCGCAAAAGACGAAAATTTGTCAAATGAACGTCATATTCAGGCCCAATCCTGGTTGGAGGATACGCTCATCGCCCAGTACGGAAAGGATGGAATCGTTCGAGCCGGATCTGGATTGGAATTACCACACGGACAGAGCCCATTTTCCCGGCAGCTTGAAGTTGGAACGAACATTGCAGCGACGCGTGAATAGCCGTTCCTGTGGCTCAAAAAGCGACAAACCGGAAATTTAATAAAACGGAGATGGTCCAACATGTTAACCGTGAATTTGAGTTATCAATTTGTGCTTTCGGGCCATGTTGCAGCCATGGTTAACCTGTGGTAAACCGTGTGTGGCTACTCTGTGGACGTAATCGAATCTGGGACGATGGTTTTGACGGTGTTTCTGATTCACAATTGTGGTCGTGCCTGAGGGGAGAATAAGCGCTCTATGGAGCCTTCAGCAACAATCTACGCGCCGCGACGGTCTGGGTTTAAACGGTATCTTCCGTTTTTCTTGGCTGGTGTCTGCGTACTCAGTGGTGGTGCTCTTCTCGGCAATCATCTTGGACAACAGGCTGCGGCCCGGTCGGTAGCCGCTACGGATTGGCAGCCCGAGCCGGAAGTCGTTTCCAGCATTTTGGGCAAGTCGGCACTGCTTCGAGGTTCATTCGAAGAACTGCAGGCCGACGCTGCAGAGTCTCAGAATCGCATCTCTGGAAGCAACTCTGGAAGCAACAGTGTGATCGTGTCCAAAGACCAGGATCGTATTGGTGCCCGTAAAGTCGTTTCTGAAAAAACCAGCATTGCAAAAGACCAGGATCGGATCACCGCCGCCAAGATCGTTATCAAGGCACCGACCAAGAGTGATGCGCGCGCACCCAGGACGGACGTTCTCGCAGCTCTGATTCCGGCTGCACCGGATGTCGACACCTTGCTCGAGCGCAGTGCAGCGTCGGTGAAATCCAGCTTGAATCTGGGTAAACCGGCCGTTTTCCTCAGCGATCCACCATTGGCAGCGAACACGACATCGAGCGTCGGGACGCTGCCGGGTGAGCTTGACAACCAGAGTACTGACACAGCCACGCCGGGATATGTTGGTCTGGACAAGCCCCAGCCTCTGGGGCGTCAGGTGCCGTCAGGCCGCAAGATCGTTGCCATGTTCAAGCGTGCCAAGGTCGCCAAGGTTGCCTGGGTAAAGCAGCGCAAGATCCAGTATGCCGAGCAGACCTGCATGGCGAAGGCGATTTATTTTGAGGCGCGCAGCGAACCCACTCTCGGGCAGATGGCTGTGGCCGGTGTTGTCCTGAACCGTGTCCGCCACGGCAATTATCCGAACACAGTCTGCGGTGTGGTTTTCCAGAACCAGCACAAGCGCAACGCCTGCCAGTTCTCATTCGCCTGTGACGGCAAAACCGACATCGCCACAAGCAAGAAACATTGGCGCAGTGCCATGAAAATGGCCAAGGCGTTTATCACGGGCAAGAAGAAGGCTCACGTCATTCGCACGGCGACCCACTATCACGCCGATTACGTGAGCCCGGACTGGTCAAAGAAGATGCGCAAGGTCAAGAAGATTGGCCGCCATATCTTCTATTACCCCGAGCGCCGCTATGCGAGCAAGCGTGTCAGGAAAAAGGCCAGGACCAGGGTCAGGTCTTCCAAGAAGCGTAACTTGGCGAGCGCATACTCGGCGACCCGGATCGAACCGGCCAGTTCTTTCCGCTGAAATCAATCAAGATCGAATAATTGACGCGTTGACGCGTGACTTGCGCGGCCTTACGAGCCGTCGGGGTTGAGCGTAAAGACCTTGCCTTCCCAGGCATCCGCGCCGCGCCCGATGCTGTCTACGGCATTGATCATGCGTCCATCCCGACCCATGATTTCGTCCGCCAGATGAACGATGAGAAGATTGGGCGAGGCGAACGGTGCCTCCCGGCGCAGAACCGCGGCAAGCTCGCGTTCATCGCGATCAGGGTTTAGACGGCACAGTGCAACAAACGCAGTGGCCGTGGAGCGGCTGATTCCGGCCCAGCAGTGGACGGCCAAGGGCGCGTCATCCTGCCAGCCGTCGATGAAATCGATAAGCCCGCCCACTTGGTCCTCCTTGGCGGCAACCAGTCCTTCTGTAGGTGCGTTGATATCGTTCATCGCCAACTTCAGGTGCTGATTGGTGGCGAGACCGGGCGGGGTGTCTATCATCATGTCGGCATTGAGCAGGGTTATCAGTCGCGACGGCTTGTAAAGCGTCACCACATTTTCCACGGCGCTCAACGGGCAGACAACGATCTGTCGTGTTTCCATTCTTCCCTACCTACCCACTTATCTGTTTTGTTTGTCTGGCATGGCAACAGCCCTGTTCACTGGAGAAAGTGTACCCGTTCGACTAATCGGTCTTCCGCATCCTGTGCGCCTGTGGGCGTCAGTGCAAAAAAGGCGTCCGCGCTGCTCCCTGTAAGACCTCTGGGCCGTCCAAACAGCTTTGCGGCTTCGCTGTCCGTGAAGCCTGCTAGCTGTGTTGCTTCCAGAAAGGCTGACGCTTTGTCGGCCCGCTTGATCAGGCCAGTGATGTCGTTGGACAAGGCGGCAGGCAGACCGAAGCGCCGGTGAATGGCTTCAAGTAACCGGTTCTCGAATTCTTTGTAGTCGAGACCGAGAGCCGCCTTGAAGGGAGAAATCATGTCGCCGATGACGTATTCGGGAGCATCGTGCAGCAGGGCGGCCAGGCGCCAGCGCCGGTCAAGGCCAGGACGGAAGTGACAGCACAGCTCTTCCACCAGCAGGCTGTGCTGGGCAACACTGAAGGCATGATCGCCATGGGTCTGACCATTCCACCGCGCCACGCGGGCAAGGCCGTGAGCGATGTCCTCGATCTCAATATCCAGCGGCGAGGGATCCAGCAGGTCAAGCCGCCGTCCGCTCAGCATGCGCTGCCAGGCCCTGGGCGGCGGCGATGTCTTGGTCGATCTGGTCGCCGCCATTACCTTTTATCCATGGCGGCACATTGCTCATGTCTGAAACACGGCACGATATGGTCGTTGACCATGCCGACCGCCTGCATGAAGGCATAGACAATGGTCGGGCCGCAAAACCTGAAACCGCGTTTCTTGAGGTCGTTGGAGATCGTTTTGCTCAACGGGGTTTCCGCGGGAACATCGTCCATCGTTGCAAATGTGTTCTGGAGCGGTTCGCCATCCATGAAATTCCACAGGTAGCTTGAAAAACCGGTTTCCTCCATGATGTCCAGATAGGTTCGGGCATTGCCGATCGTCGCGACGATTTTCGATCGATTGCGGACGATCCCGGCGTCGTTCATCAGCGCGTCAATCTTGGCGTCGTCATACTTTACGATTTTGGAAGGGTCAAACCCGTCAAAGGCCTCTCGAAAGGCGTCTCTCTTTTTCAAGATAGTGATCCACGAGAGCCCTGCCTGAAAACCATCGAGAATGAGCTTTTCGAACAATTGCTGATCGTCGTACTCCGGCACACCCCACTCCTCGTCGTGGTAGTCCACATAGAGCGGATTCTCACCAGGCCAGGTGCAACGGTGAAGGTTCAGATCGGGAGGAGGCGGGTTCATGATGTGCTCTTCGCCTCGGGAACGTCGAAAGTGGCCCAGTCCGGTTTGTTGACGGCCGCCGCCTGCTTACCCACTGTGACGGGAATATCCCCGTCTATCGCCGTCTGCAGACGGTCCAGCCTTATCACAGCAACACCGGCATCTCCGGTCCTCGAAAGAAGAGTGCCGACCGAACGGTCACCTGCAACGATATCGACCTCATCCGGATCCAGTTCACCGGAAACCGTCACGGGAAGGATCCGTTTGCGCGCGGTCGTCTTGTGATACATCCGGGATACCACCTCCTGGCCCACATAGCAGCCTTTGTGGAAATCGATTCCCGACAACTGATCCAGATTGGCATCATGGGGAAAAAGCGTTCCGCTTTCGAAGTCGTTACCGCCCTCCGCGACCCCCAGGCTCAGACGGTGAGACAGGTAGACGTCTGGTGTTACGCGGTTTGCCTCCAGATTCTCCAGAGTTCGACCGGTTCCCTCGACTTCAGCGATAATCCGTATGCCCAGGTCAGGTACCCTGGGATCCTGGAACCGGACGACGTCGACGTTCAGAGATTCAGGGCAGTCCTCGCCCCAGAGCGCCGCCACACAGTGTGTCTCAGACAGGTCGTCAATCTCGATCGCAGCCCTTAAGCGATAGAACATGAGACGCTTTCGAAGATCGGGCGCCTGCTCCCGGGCGCAGTCGATAAGCACGCCGTCCGGTTGCCCGATAATGAAGAAATCGAACAGAATTTTTCCCTGAGGCGTCAGCAAGGATGCATAAACCGCATCGCCTTCGCCGATCCCATCGACATTGTTGGTCACCAGTCCCTGAAGGAACGCTGTAACCTCGTCACCTGTGAGCCGAAGCAGGCCGCGGTCGGGCAATATGGAGAAACTGCAGTCTGTCATTCAAATTTTTCCCGACACTCTTGCATGTCCCGTTAGATTTACGTAAGCCGTGCCTACCCTTCAAGGAGCATCATCACGTGGCCACATCATTCGACCTGATTATACACAGCGGCACCGTTGTCAATCATGACGGCACCGGACAAAGAGATATCGGTATCAGCGACGGACGTATAGCCGAAATCGGAGATCTGGCGGCCAAAGATGCAGGCGAAAGGATCGATGCCACCGGCCTGCATGTTCTCCCCGGCGTGATCGACACCCAGGTTCATTTTCGCGAACCCGGCAACGAGCACAAGGAAGATCTCGAAACTGGCGGCAGGGCGGCCGTCATGGGTGGTGTCACCGGTGTCTTCGAGATGCCCAACACCAACCCGACGACGACCTCGCCCGAAGCGATGGCCGACAAGGTGAGCCGTGGGCGTCACCGCATGGCCTGTGACTTTGCGTTCTACATGGGCGGGACCCGGGAAAACGCCCATCAGCTCGGCGAACTGGAAAGATTGCCCGGCTGTTGCGGCGTCAAGGTTTTCATGGGGTCGTCCACTGGCAACCTTCTGGTTGAGGACGATGAAGGCATTGCCGCTGTTCTGGCCAATATCAGTCGCCGTGCGGCGTTCCATTCCGAAGACGAGTTCCGCCTCAACGAGCGCAAGGGTGAAAGGGTCGAGGGCGACCCGGTCAGCCATCCGGTGTGGCGCGACGTTGAAACCGCATTCCGCTGTACCAGCCGTTTGATCGACCTTGCCCGTTCCGCCGGCAAGCGGATTCATGTCCTGCACATATCTTCAGCTGAGGAAATGCCATTGCTGGCGCGTAACAAGGATGTGGCGAGCGTCGAAGCGACCCCCAGCCATTTGACCTTGGCGGCGCCGGATGCCTATCAGCGCCTGGGCACCAAGGCCCAGTTGAACCCGCCCGTGCGTGACGAGCATCACCGCGCCGGCATCTGGGCGGGGCTTGCCGCCGGCATCGTCGATGTCCTGGGCTCCGATCATTCGCCGCACACGCTGGAAGAAAAGGCGCAAGCCTATCCCGCGTCGCCGTCCGGCATGCCTGGGGTTCAGACCCTGGTGCCGGTCATGCTCGACCATGTCAATGCGGGCAGGCTTTCCCTGGAACGATTTGTCGATCTCACCAGCCACGGGCCCAACCGCCTGTTCCAGATCGCCCGTAAGGGCCGGATCGCTGCAGGCTATGACGCCGACTTCACCATTGTCGACATGAAAGCCCGACGCACAATCACCAACGACTGGATCGAAAGCCGCTGCGGCTGGACCCCATTTGACGGTGTTTCAGTGACCGGCTGGCCGATCGGTACTGTCATCCGCGGCCGGCGCGTGATGTGGAACGACGAAATTGTCGATCCTGCCGGTGGCGAGCCGATGCGGTTTTTGGAAACCCTTTGATCCAGAGTTTCATCGCCGGGCAGGTCCGACGTCGGCAAAGTAGTTCTTGCCGAGCCATGTCGAGATATCCCGTTTCAGGTGGTTTGCACCCGAGAGCCTGATCCGGTGGTCCCGCAGCGCCTGACCCAGGCCGATGTCGCCCATCCAGACGCCGGTGAGCGTTCTGACGTCGGTCAAAACAGTCAGGTCGACCTCGTATCCGGGATCCTTCATGCACACGTCTACGTCACCGTCTCGGATAACCAGCCACCACCGGCGGAACTTTGCCGTGTAGTCGGAGAACTCGAAGTACAGGGTTACAAGATTGTCTTCGAAATAACCGGCATTCATCGTGCGGTGGATGTCCCACATCAGCAACGATGGATCGAGGTCGTCCGGCGTGAGCTTGCTTCGGGCCCAGCGGTGTCCCCATATGCCCATCTGCACAATGATCGGCTTCAGCTCCAGTCCCGCCTCCGTCAGCGTGTAGCGGATCCCGCCATCGCTTTGTGTGCGGGCCACCACGCCTGCGGCTTCCAGCGACTTGAGCCGGGTCGATAACAAGGACGGCGATATGCGCGGCAGACCACGGCGCAGATCGTTGAAGCTTTCGCTGCCGGCACCGAGCTCCCGCAGGATCAGATGAGTCCACCGTTCCCCGAGAATCTCGGAGGTTTTTGCGATAGGGCAGAACTGTCCGAAGCTATTCATGGGGGAGAGTTTGGAATATCTGATAGTTCAATGCAAATACAAAATTTGTACCGAATTGAACAAAGATGCAAGTTCCTTGTCGCCAATGATGATTCCTATTTCATTGATATCAATCATAAAAATGTGATTCATGAGAGATGGAAAGCTAATCTCAGATCAATATAGGAGATAAGTGATACAGATTTCATACTTGAGATGTAATGCGCTCCCACAACATGGTGATGCCTCGACTGAAACCAAACCAAGGAGTAGAACCATGTTGCCATCGAAACTCAGATACTGGTTGTTCGACCGCATGTCGGTAAAAACCATGCGTTATGTCACCGCCGTTCCTGCACGTGAAGCCACCGGGCTGACAAAGCAGGTCTACGACATGATCGAACAGGACTTTTTCAAGAACGGTTCATTGACAAGCCGCTCCAGAGTGCCCGAACTCATGGCGGCGATCTGGACCGGCGGCCGCGAAGCCATGCTGGTGGAAGACAAGGTTGACCGCACCACCAAGGACGCGATCTGTGCCGTGCTGTCCCAGATCAACGACTGTCCCTACTGCGAGGATATGCTGGTGAGTCTCGTCCACGCCGGCGGCGACCATGAGGCGGCGCGGGACATCCTTGCGCAAAACGGACTTGAGGCCACAAGTGACAAACTGCGCCAGCGACTCGACTGGGTGCGCGCTGTCGCCAAGCCGGGAACTGGGGAGATTCCGGAAACGCCTTTCACCGACGAGCAGTTGCCGGAAGTGCTCGGCACACTTCTGGGCATGAGCGACATCAACCGTTTCAGCCATGTGGTTATGGCAGACTCTCCCGTTGGCGCACCCCTGGGGTCGCAATCGGTCAAGGCGACGGCCTTGCGTGTCTTTGGCTCCGAACTGGAATCCACGCGAAAGAACCCTCTGGAGCCCGGCCGGTCGCTGCCGCTTCTTCCAGCCGCGACACTGCCAGGAGACATGTGGTGGGCCGAACCCAATCCGCGGGTTGCCGATGCAATGGCTCGATGGGCAGCGGCTGTGGATCGGGAAACCATTGGCGTCGTATCTCCAAAAGTCAGGCACGCTGTGGCTGCATCGCTCGACAACTGGAACGGCGAGCAAATGCCGATCAGCCGTTCGTGGGTGAAAGCTGATATCGAGGGCCTTGAAGGCGATGATGAGGCAATTGCGCGGCTGGCCATAGTTCTGGCGAAAGCGCCATATCAGGTCGACGAAGCGATGGCAGAAGCCGTGCTCGGCAACGAGCAGGATGAGCAGAGGTTTATTCGCATACTGTCCTGGGCGTCCTTTACGGGCGCGCGCCGCTTTGTTCAATTGGTTGCCGACCGAAAAGCAGCCGATGTCGCTGACGCGTTCTCCAGGATCGCTTGTAGCAACCCGAGGCCCGTTGCAGAAGTGGCCGCGTGACTCTGCTGCTGCGTCGGGGTGTTTGCTCCGGCGCAGCATCGCAATGCACTCAAGACCTACACACCGACGCCGGAATCACGTTGATGTGGGATAAAAGCGTGCAGTTATCCGCACCATGACTTGATGTGGGGTAATGCCTGCGGTTGAATTTTTTCACTTTGACAAACCCGAACCCCCGGGCCGACACTCCCTTCAAAGATAAGAAATCGCCACAAAGGGAGGCCACATGCAGTCTCATGCACGGGTTGTTGTCATCGGCGGGGGATGTGTCGGCGCGAACATTCTCTACAGTCTCGCCCATCGCGGCTGGACCGATGTCTGCCTGCTGGAACGCACGGAACTGACGGCCGGATCGACCTGGCATGCCGCCGGTCTGATTCCACTCTACAGTTTCAGCTACAAGTTCGGCCGGCTGATCGCCAAGACGATCGAGATCTACGAAGGCCTGGAAGCCGAAACCGGTCAGGCGGTCGGTTGGCACAAGTGCGGCCAGTTGCGCGTCGCCAGCACACCTGATCGCATGGATGAATATCTCAGTTACGCCTCGATCGCCGAGACGCAAGGCGTGCGTGCGGAAATTCTGACACCTGAGCAAACCGTCGACCTGTGGCCCCTGATGAAGCGGGCGCCGGATCTCTTAGGCGCCGTCTACAACCCCGATGACGGCCACATTGCGCCCGCAGACGTCACCCAGGCTCTGGCAAAGGGCGCGCGTAATCTGGGCGCCCAGATCCATCGCAACACGGAAGTCCTGAGTGTCGAACAGAAAACCGGCGGCGAGTGGCTGGTCAAGACAAACCAGGGCGACATCACGTGCGAACATCTCGTGACCGCGACCGGCAACTACATCCAGCAAACCGCGGCGATGCTGGGTCTCAATCTGCCGGGCTTTCCGGTCGTGCACCAGTACTGGGTCACGGAAACCGTACCGGCGGTGCGCGAGCGCCACGAACAGGGCCTGCCGGAGCTGCCGGTCCTGCGCAACGAAGCGATCAACGGTTATGTCCGCGAAGAACGCGACGGCTTGATGTTCGGTCCCTACGAGCGGCCGCAGCGTCTCGAACATTTTGCCCGCGACGGTGTGCCGGACTGGTTTGGTGCGGATCTCCTGGCCGAGGATATGGAGTCGGCCGAAGAGAACTGGGAAGCGGGTCTGGAGCTCGTGCCGGTGCTGGGTGAAGTCGGTATCCAAAGCAACGTCCGCGGTCCGATTTGTGTCTCACCCGATAACCTTCCTCTGGCAGGTCCGGCCTGGGGCAAGAGGAATCTCTGGCTGGCGGAAGCCTTTTCAGGCGGCATTCTGATGGGCGGCGGCATCGGGCACGAACTGGCCAACTGGATCATCGACGGTGAGCCCCATGTGGATCTTTCTGAAGTCGATCCCCGTCGCTTCGGCGATTACGCCAACAAGGTCTGGACGGGGCACAAAAACAAGGAAACCTTTGGCCACAATTTCGGCATTCATTATCCAGGCTACGAGTGGCCGGAAGCCCGGCCCGCAAAGACCATGCCCTGTTATGACAAACTGGATGCCAAGGGGGCGGTCTGGGGGGCAGTTTACGGTTGGGAAATCCCAAACTGGTTTGCCCCCGAGGGTGTTGAGCCCCGTGACGAATGGAGCTACCGCACGTTCAACAGCCTGCCTCACATCGCTGCCGAATGCCATGCCGTGCGCAACGCCGTCGGCATGATCGAGATGACGCCGATGGCAAAGTTCGAAGTCTCAGGACCCGGTGCTGAAGCCTGGTTGAACCGGGTTCTTGCCAATGCCATGCCAAAGCGGGCAGGTGGTATCGCGCTGGCGCATTTCCTGACTCACAAGGGCACGGTCAGGGCCGAGTTCACCGTCACACGTCTTGCGGATGACAGCTTCTACCTGGTTGCCACACCACGCGGCGAAAGGCATGATTTCGACCTACTTTTCAAAGCTTTGCCAAGCGATGGCAGCGTCAGCCTGCGCAACGCCACACTTGAGCGCGGCTGTTTTACCGTCGTTGGACCAAACGCCCGTGCCTTGCTTGAACCCCTTGTCGACGCCGACATCGGCAACGAAGCCTTCCGCTGGATGACCGGCCGTTCCGTAACAGTCGGCCTGGCATCGGACGTCCGTATGATGCGGGTCAATTATGAGGGCGAACTGGGTTGGGAACTCTACCATCCGATTTGCTACAACAACCATCTCTTCAATGAACTGACGAAGGCGGGTGCCGGGCACGGCTTAAAGCACGTAGGCTATCGGGCCATCGAATCTCTGCGGCTGGAGAAATCCTACCGTGCCATGTACCGCGACATGGACGTGGAGCACACGGCGCTGGAGAGCGGTCTCGACCGGTTCGTCAAACTCGACAAGGGCGACTTCAGGGGTCGTGATGCCTTGGTCAACCAGCAAGCAAACGGTCTTGAACAGCGCATGGTGACATTGAAGGTCGAGACCGTCGACGCCGATGCCTTCATGAACGAAGCCGTCTTTAAGGGGGGCAAGCTGGTCGGGCGCGTGACGTCGGGGGCTACCTCGCACAATTTTGGCGCGTGTCTGTCCATGGCTTACCTCGACGTCGAGCATGCGGCAGTGGGAACCGAGCTTGAAATCCCGCTTCTGGGTGAACGTCGCAGAGCCACGGTGATCGCCGATTCTCCCTACGATCCGACAAATGAGAGACCCCGCATGTAGGAGACCTCGACCATGACGACCCTCGACCCGGATATCAAACGACGCGGCGGGCGGTCGGCGCGCAAGGCGGCACGGGCCGAGGCGGCCTTCGTCCACCACCCGACCCTGGTGCGCAATGTCCCGGTCTACGACGTCGCCAATGCCGAAGGCGTGGACATGATCCACGACCTTGCCATGCGAATTGTCGAGGAGCTTGGCGTCGAATTCCGCGATGAGGAATCGCTTGAGATCTGGAAAACGACAGACGCGGAAGTCGATGGCTACAAAGTGCGTGTAGGCCGCGACACCCTTCTGGCGCTGGTCGGCAAGGCGCCCGAGACGTTTACACACCATGCCCGCAATCCGGACCGCACGGTGACCGTGGGCGGAACCAACATGGTCGTCGCTCCGTCCTACGGTCCGCCCTTCGTGCTCGATCTGGAGGGCGTGCGCCGACATGCCACTCTGGATGATCTGAACAACCTGCAAAAACTCAATCACCTGGCCGCCAGCGTGCATATCGCCGGCGGCCCGATTGTCGAGCCGGTCGATGTGCCGGTGCCCCACCGCCACATGCACATGGCCTACAGCGGCCTGAAATATTCCGACAAACCGATTATCGGCAATGTCACGTCAGCCGACCGTGCCCGCGATACCATTGACATGTGCAAGATCGTGTTCGGAGATGAATTCGCCACCAACAATTGCTGCACGACGTCCCTGATCAACTCGAACTCGCCCCTGGTCTGGGATCAGACCATGCTCGACGCGCTGAAGGTCTACGCCGCCAACAATCACGCTGTCCTGTGCTCGCCGTTTTCCATGGCCGCCGCGTCGACACCCGCAAGCAATGTCGGCACCATGGCCGTGGTCACGGCGGAAGCGTTGATGGCGATAGCCTTTGCCCAGATCATCCGCCCGGGCTCGCCCATGCTGTTCGGCGTCCCCGCAATGACGGTGGCGCTCAACACCGGTGCTCCTGTCCATGGCAGCCCCGACTCGGCGATCGTGCAGTTTCTGGCAGGCGCCATGGCCCGGCGATACCGGGTGCCACACCGGGCGATTGCAAATTGCGCGACCTCGAAGACACCGGACATGCAGGCGGGTTTCGATTCCATGTGGGGCCTTTTCCCGTCGTTCCTTGCCGGCGCTCACTGGATCACCATGGCCGGCGGCATGATCGAGGGCACGCTGGGATTGAGCTATGCCAAGACTGTTCTCGATTTTGAACAGGTCGACGCGTTTTATCACTTCTCGAACGGCTGCCGGTTCGACGACCTTGACGAGATCTTCGAAACCATCCGGGAAGTCGGCCCGGGCGGCCATTTTCTGGGCGCTGCCCACACCCGTAAATCCAATCTCTTCATCTTTCCCTCCCAGGACAACGGCACTTTTGAGCAATGGGAGATCGAAGGTCAAAAGCAGTCCGACGCGGTCGGTGTCGACAAGGCGAAAGCCTGGCTCGCCCATTACGAACCGCCGCCAATCGACGACGCCCTCGACCAGGCCTTGTGTGAATTCATTGCAAGACGTGAGAAGGAACTGCCATCAAAGGTTGCTTGAATTCGCGGTGTCGCGGTGATCTGAAGCCGTTAGACGAAGCTCAAGTCGGCGTTGCAAACCCTTTCGTCATTGCGGTGAAAACCGCAATCCACGGGCCAACGCGCAAGGTCTGGCGCTGTAGCACCTGGACACCGGCCTTCGCCGGTGTGACGAGGAGAGGTTAGGCCGAGTGGATGCGACGTATGGGATGTATTAGTCACCGGCCACAAAGAACTGCCAGGTACCGTCCGCCGAGATGCCGGCCCGGTAGCCGAAATAAACGCCGGATTCTTCCATCGTCCGCGCATCGTCGGGATTCACCAGCAAGAAAAATTCGACCTTCTGCGATCCCGTCAATTTGTTCAGCGGATAAACCGCGTGGTACGGCCACACGAACAACTCGTCCGCGGTGCCAGGGTCGATGACCGTGAAACCGGCCGACAGGACTTTCAGCATTTCAGCCAGGATCTCGCGGCCTTCGCCGTCGCGCGAGACCTTGCGCCAATAGGCAATGGCATCGGTCTCACTGCCAAAGCTGAAGGCAGGCGGCAACTCGCCGGACTCCAATGGTGGCCGCATGCGCTCCATGTCGCCTGAACGTGCAGCCGAGATGATCCAGTTGCGCATCTTCTGCACAGGCTCGGGCAGTTTGCCGATGTCGTAGCGTACCACCGGCACCTCGGCGGTACTGCTCTTTATGCGTTCGGCATCCTTGTCTTCAGTCTCCGGTTTTGCGTCGGCGCCTGACGTAATCCGGCCTTCGTCCTTGTCCTGGGCATAGATCGGCGCTCCGGGCCAGATCAAAGCGACAAGTATAACAGCGCCAAGACCAAGGAGTGACCTTGATGCTTGGGAAACTCGCAGACTGAAGGCTGATCGGTCGTGCAAAACTTTCCACCCGTTAGGCGTTTACAACAACGCCATCGTGGGCTGATTTTGACGGTTTACCGTTGACCGTCAAGCCGATTGTCTTCACACACGGAGACTTCGTGGATCTGGTGGTACATTTATACGCCAATGGGCACTTTCGACTGGCAACTGATTCCCTGGGGGGTAGCGATCGGACTTGCGGTATCCGCGCCGCTTGGACCCATCAATTTCATGTGCATCCGCCACACCGTGCAGTTCGGTTTCTGGGGTGGCGTGTTCACAGGGATCGGGTCTGTTATTGGCGACGTCATATTCGCCATCGTTGCCGGTCTTGGCATAACCGCCGTTGCCGGTTTGATCGCCGCGTACACCAACTGGCTCCTTCTGGTCGGCGGCTGTTTTCTTTTGATTCTCGGTCTCGTCTCGTTCCGCGCCCGCGTGACTGATGCGGAAATGGCAAAGGCGCTGACCGCAGGGCAGAGAGCGGCGATCGTCTCCACCACTTTGGCGCTAACTTTGACCAACCCGTTCACGTTCACCGGTTTCATTTCCATGTTCGGCGGGCTGTCAGGGCAGTTTGCAACCGGTGCCGGTTACGGGCCGTTGGCCGTCCTGGTGGTCTCGGTTGCCCTCGGCAGCAGCCTGTGGTGGATTTTTCTGGCGCGTCTGGTCGCGGTCTTCCGCAACAGGATCGACGCCCGGCGACTCACGGCCATAAACAAGGTCACCGGTGCAGCAGTTGTCGTGTTCGGATTGTTTGTGCTTGGAAAGCTGGCAGCAACGATTATTGCGTAACCCGGTTGACCGTGAACTCACCGTAACGAATGCGTTCCGCCAGACCGTCGGTCATGTTTGCCACTGCATCCTCGCCATAGGTCACGACCATGTCGCTGAGGGCTGCAAAAATTGCGGCAGTGGCCAGCATGTCGGGATCGACGCCGTCATAGACCCCTTCCTCCCATGCATCGAGAATGTAACGGAGCGCAGCCTGTTTTTGTTCCTGAATCTGCTGTTCTTCAGCGTCCTCGACATCGACCTTGAGCATGACTTACCTACTGGGACACAACCAACAATAACACTGTCTGGATCCAAAAAATTGTCTGTCAAAACCATGATCCAGAATGGCTCAACGCACCGTGTCGGGCCGATAACAAATGCCCCGGGTCACGGACTAGGTTCTAGCATACCCCAGAGCAGCCGTTTTTAGAAAGTAAATAAAAGGTTAATGGGTCGGGCTGACCCAGAATGTTAGTATTCCGCCCGTTCCAGCGCCATCGCCTGGGACAGTCTTTGACCTTCCTGGGCAAACTTTTCAGCCTGCAGATAGGCAGAATCCGTACAGCTTTGATAGGAACGCTGGTGCCCGCGATACCCCTTGTTGAACTGCCGCACCAATCGTGCGCGTCGCGACGGCGAGGGCGATTCGGCATCAAGCAGGCGGATCATCTGATCGCGCCACAACTGACCTTCGTTGGCCCCGCAGATGTTGCGCAGATGATGCATGGCGCCCAGAACCTCCGAGAGCCTCATAAGCTTCTGTGCATAGGGCTCGTTGCTGCTTTGCGCCAACGCATGCCCGGCCAAGGCCGGCGTCGTCAGCAACACAGCCGCAACGATCAGTTTCTTGATTTCGCAGTACATGGTCTCAAAGTCAGGCGCATAGCGTCCCAATTGCCGGCATCGTTACGAAACCTAGTGATTCTCGGTCCCGATGTCGAGGGTGTCAGGATATCAATCGCCGCGTCACTCCTGCCTGATCCGGAGTTCCGGATGAAACGCATTGACCACGAAGGCAAAGGTCACGTCATAGACAATGTCTTCAAGGCCTGTGTCCGTGCGTTTTTGAACCGTCACATTGCCGACATCCTTGCCCTCGGCAATGCGTCCTGCCTCAAGCGCTGAATTCTGGCCTTGCGTCCATTTCAGGACGATATCGTCGACCGCCAGTTCCTTTTTCTCCGACAGCAACTTAAGGGCCACCGCCTGGGGTTTGCCGCCGCCTTCGAAGGCGACCACGCGGGCCATCGGGTTAATGTAGGTAGGCAAACCGCCCTGGATGGCGAACATCGGATAGGGCGAATCGCGCTTGTCGTAATTCTGGTAGGGATTGAAGCCGTATCGGCGCATGCCCGGATTGTTGGGCACAAGGACCTGTCCGCCAGGATGGCGTTGTTTGAACTGAGCATAGGACTCCATCCGGGCAGGGATGGCCTTGAGTTTGCTGCCTGTCATCTCGCCGACGATGGCTTCGCCCATGAACTGCTGCCACCAGCTCTCCGTCTGTCTGTCATACATGACCAGATCGGAATTGCGCAGCTTGCCGGTGGTTCCAAAGTCCAGGACCTTCGAACCCAGCCTGCGGTCGAACACGATGGCCGAGTTGCACAGCGGGCAATAGGTCACCGAAACCGGTGTGTCACCCAACTGGTCGTTGACGATTTCATGCCACATCAGGACCCGTACCGGGTAGGCGCGCACGAGGCCGTTGAGGGCGACCGTGATGACCGGCTCGGTATCGCCGATGTCTGACACATCAGACTGGGCCGCGAACTTCGGCTTGTCGATCGGCGGAATGCCGTCTTTCGGCGGGCCGCCGGACAGGATTTCCGAATAGTCGATGGCAGCTTTCGAGAAGTCGGTCGTCGACCATCCTTCTGCCTTCCATCGCTGGGCGCGTGGGTCATTGGCATCTGCAGCCGGGGACGAAGTAGCCAGTACCATGCCTGCAAGAACAACAAACATGGAGACTAAGAACGGTGAATGATTCATTTTTCTGGTCATAATGCGCCAAGATTGCCTTCAAATTGCTGTGACCGCCAATCAATCCGCCGTGAAAAGGATCTGTGCCTTGCCGAGGATCACGTCCAGGTTGGGCGTGTGCGGTCTGGACAGGGCTTCATCCATGGTCAGCCATTCGGCTTGTGCAGCATCGTCGCCAGCCTGCACGGTGCCGCTTGAAAAGTGACCTCCGAACACGACGATAGCGAAGTGATGCACAGCGCGACCGTCGTCGTTGTGTCGGATCGCGTCCACCACATCGATCAGCGTATCGAGCCTTGCCTGGGCCGCGGTTTCCTCCATCAGTTCCCGTTGGGCAGCAGCGCGCAGGGTTTCACCAAAACGGACGCGGCCGCCCGGCAGGCTCCACAGGCCTTTGCCCGGTTGCTTGCCGCGCTGCACGATCAGAAACCGGCCATTTTGCCAAACACACGCACTGACGCCGAGCCGCGGCACGCCTGTTGAACTGTCGTTGGACATGGGCCGGTTTCCGTGATGACGATGACTGATATACTGTTGACGAAACGCTGCTAGAGAGAGTTTACCCAATGTGCGGGCGATACGCGATCACATCACCACCCGAGGCGGTTCGGGAATTTGCCGGGTACATGGACCAGCCCAATTTTCCGCCACGCTACAATATCGCCCCGACACAGCCTGTGCCGATCGTACGGCAGGACGCCGGCGTGCGGCAACTTTCGCTGGTGCGTTGGGGGCTGGTGCCAAGCTGGTCGAAGCAGGTCAGCCCCTCCAGTCCGCTGATCAACGCCCGCGCTGAGACAATTTTCGAAAAGCCGTCATTCAGAAACGCCATTCGCCGCCGCCGATGCCTGTTTCCGCTCGATGGCTTCTACGAGTGGTATCGCGGTGCCCCCAGACGGCAGGCCTATTACGTCCGCGCCCGAGACCGCGGCCTTTATGCGATCGGCGGCATATGGGAACACTGGACAGGTTCTGACGGCAGTGAACTTGAATCCGCAGCCATGATCACAACCCGGGCCAATGGCACACTGGCGCCAATTCACCATCGCATGCCCGTCGTCATTGCTCCGTCCGAGTTCGATCGCTGGCTTTCTACGGCTGAAAGCGAGGCTCGAAACCTGTCCGATCTGCTAGAACCGTCTCCAGACGACTGGCTCGAAGCCGTCGCCATCGGAGACCGGGTCAACAAGGTCGCCAATGACGATCCCGACGTGCAGACACCGGTGTCGCCTGATGACGCAGGGGTATCGGAAGCCGACGCCAGTTCCGATAAGGGAGACGATCAACTGACCTTGCTCTGAACGTCCGCGTCCCAAGAACTCAACCTTCATCTAAGTGTATCGTTCACCGGCCTTGAGCCGGTGCCCATTGGCCTTTCGGTACGGTACAGATTTGGCGGGTGGGTGCCGGGTCGAAGCCCGGCAAACGGTGAGTTTAACGCTCTCAACGGTCGCCGCGTTTCGCCGGATCCAGCCAGCGGGCCATGGCCGTGCGGGGTTCATGCAGATATCCGATCGACTCGTAAAACCCGCGAACCTGCGTATTGTCTTCCCGGATCAGGAGATTGAGTTTCCACACGCCTCTTGCAATCAGCCAGTCCTCGGCCGCATTCATGACATCGCGGCCATAGCCCGACCCCCGGCAATCGGGATCGACCGAAACATAGTAGACCGTGCCACGATGGCCGTCGTGGCCGACCATGACACTGGCGACAATCCGGTCTCCGGCCTCGCCAACCAGTATCTCTGTCGATGGACTCTGACGTGCGAAGGCAATATCGTTGTGGGGGTCGTTGTGCGGCCGTGTCAGGCCGGCGTGTTTCCACAGATCAACGACGGTTTCCACGTCGCCGTCCACAATCGGACGGAATACAAGTCCGGTCATGCCTCAGGCCTCGTTCAGGGGCAGCACTTTGCCCGGGTTGAGAATGCCGCCGGGATCAAGTGTCGATTTCAGCTGGCGCATCAGATCGAGTTCAACCGGATCCTTGATTGCCGGCATCAGATCCCGCTTCATGCGCCCGATACCGTGTTCGGCGCTGATCGATCCGTCATAGGCCAGGACAATCTCGTGAACGATGTGGTTGACCGCCTCCCATTGTGAAAGAAAAGCGGCCTTGTCGCCGCCGATCGGCTGACTGACGTTGAAATGAACATTGCCGTCCCCGATGTGGCCGAATGCCACCGGCCGGGCATCGGGTATATGCTTCACGATGGCTTCGCTCGCCTCACGGATAAAGGCAGGCATCTTTGATACCGGCACCGAGACGTCATGTTTGATGCTGCCGCCTTCCTTCTTCTGAACTTCGGACATGCCCGTGCGGAGCGACCAGAGAGCTTCGGCCTGGGCGCCCGACTCGGCAATCGTCGCGTCTTCGATAAGGCCGGCCTCAAAGCCGGCTTCCAGGATGCGTTCGCACGGGTCGCGAAGGACGCCTTCCTGTTCGCCGCCGGACAATTCCATTAGGACGTACCAGCCGTGTTCGCCGCTCAGCGGATCGCGGGCGCCCGGCAGGTGGCGTAACACGAACTCCAGCCCGATGCGCGGCATGATCTCAAACCCCGTGACCCGGCCGCCGGAGATCGCGTTGGCATGGGACAGCAACTCGACGGACGCTTCCGGTCCTGCGACCGCGATGAAGGCAGTGGCCACATCGCGCGGCTTTGGGAAGAGCTTCAGCACGGCCGCCGTTATCACGCCCAGAGTGCCCTCGGCACCGATGAACAGGTTTGTCAGGTTGTAGCCGGTGTTGTCCTTGCGCAGTGACCGCAGCCCGTTCCAGATCCGCCCGTCGGCCAGCACGACCTCAAGGCCAAGCGCCAGGTTGCGCGCATTGCCATAGGCGAGCACCGCCGTACCGCCGGCATTTGACGACAGGTTGCCACCGATCTGGCAGCTGCCTTCCGAGCCCAGCGACAGCGGATACAGACGATCGACCCGATCGGCTGCCGCTTGGACGGATGCCAGAACGCAGCCGGCCTCGACCGTGATCGTATTGTCAAGAGGGTCGATACTCCTGATCCGGTTCAGCCGGCTCAGGGAGAGCACGATTTCATGACCCGACTCGAATGGAATCTGACCGCCGACCAGCCCGGTATTGCCGCCTTGGGGAACCACTGCCGTTCCGGTTCTGCTGGCAATTTCGAGAATGCCGGAAACCTCCTGGGTGGAACCGGGACGCAGCACCATCGCGGCATTGCCAAAGTAGCGGTCGCGTCCTTCACACAGGTAGGTTGCCATCTCGTCATGTCCGGTGATCGCATTGCCCGGGCCGACAGTTGCCGCCAACTGCGCCAGGACTTCATCGGAGGGTTTCTTGTTTATCATTGATTAACGGTTCCGGTTCATGCTGCATTTTGGATAGTGTGAATTGTGCCCCGAGTCCAGCGCGGCTCATGTTGAACAATAGCTTTAAGTCGGGGTCGCCAACGGGTTTGCAGAATACCCGCCAACGCCCTCACATGTCACTTTAAGGCGCACACTTAATTTCGAAAAATCAACAAGTTATTAACAGAACGTGAATCGATTTCTTGAGCGTCTCAGGTCGCGACGTGGGGTCTTCCAGCAACCTCGTCCCGGGGTGCCGCGGCGCGCCTGAGACGATCGTTTATCGCCTCGCCGAGACCGTGGTCGGGTATCGCCATGACCGCAATAGCGTCGGGAGAGCGTTCGTCCAGACGGCGCAAATAGGCAAACAGATTCGCAGCAGCCTCAGTCAGATCGCCGCTCGGGCTGAGATTGAGAACAGGGCCGGTTGGGTTCGGAACCGACCGCCCAAAAGCCAGCAGGGCTTCGTGTTCCCTGACATCCGTGGCCTCCAGCCGCACGGCAGCACGGGGTGCGTAGTGACTGGTCAGCTGGCCCGGAGCCGCGGGCGCCGCCGGATCCGAAACGCCGTCTTTCAAGGGGTGACCGAGGACCGTTTCCAGGTCCGGCCGGGCGACGCCGCCGGTCCGCAACAGACAGGGTCCGTCATCGCCGAAACCGACGATGGTCGATTCAACACCGATGTCACAAGGCCCGCCGTCGAGGATCATGGCAATGTCGTCACCGAAGTCGCCGCGCACGTGATCGGCAGTGGTCGGACTGATACGCCCTGACCGGTTGGCGCTGGGGGCGACGATGGGGCGGTCCACCGCTTTCAGCAGCGCCCGGGCAAGAGGATGTGCCGGAACGCGGATCGCCACAGTATCCAGTCCGGCAGACGCCAGCAGCGATACCGGGCAGTCTCGCCGCCGCGGCACCACCAGCGTGAGTGGTCCGGGCCAGAAGGTCTCTGCCAGTCTCACGGCATCGCCGGCAAAGACAGCGATCGATCTGGCCTGCTCGAACGAGGCCACATGAACGATCAGCGGGTTGAAGTGGGGCCGTCCCTTGGTTTCGAATATCCCGGCGACGGCAAGATCGTTTGTGGCATCGCCGCCCAGCCCGTAGACCGTCTCGGTCGGAAATGCCACCAGGAGGCCCTGGACCAGAAGTTCCGCTGCCCGTTCAAGGTCGGAGCCCGGTTTTTTCCCCGGGCCAATGGTCTTTGAGTCGGAATTGCACATTGACGTTGAACTGCTGCCCGCTAAAGTCGGTGCGAAAAGATAAACCGTCCACCTTGCCTGTATGGCAAAGTGGTGCATGTGATCGGCGGTTTAAGCGCAGGCGGCGGCGGCGTCAAGCAAGCCCGGCAGGCAACCGGCGCACCACCGGGTCATCAGGCAGGACTGTCAGAGGAATCGAATGACGTTCAAGGCACAGGTCGACGACATCCGACACACACTCAGCCACATCACGAAGTTCGACCAACAGCGGGCCGCCGGCTACTTTCCGGAACTGGACGGCGACCTGCTTGATGCCATCCTGACGGAGGCCGGTCGCTTTGCCAACGATGTCATCGCACCGATAAACTTCCCCGGCGACCAGCGCGGCGCCAAACTGGACGGCGGCGGCGTGACCATGCCTCCAGGCTGGCGCGATGCTTATGAGCAATGGGCACAGGCCGGTTGGGGCGCTCTTCCCTGCCGTGCGAAACATGGCGGCCAGGGTCTGCCTCTGCAGGTTGGTCTGGCGGTTCAGGAGATCTGGAACTCGGCGTCCATGGCGTTTGGCATCGGCACCATCCTCACGCAGGGTGCGGTTGAGGCGATCTACGAACATGGCAGCGAAGCGTTGCAGGCCAAATATCTGCCTGCCATGATTTCCGGCGCGTGGATGGGGACGATGAACCTGACGGAGCCGCAGGCCGGATCGGACCTCGCCGCCATCAGGGCGACGGCGGAACCCCGCGGCGACGGCACCTACGCCATCAAGGGTAGCAAGATTTTCATCACCTATGGCGATCATGACCTGACCGATAACATTGTTCATCTGGTCCTGGCCCGCTTGCCGGACGCGCCGGCGGGGACACGGGGAATATCGCTTTTCCTGGTACCCAAGTACCTCGTCAATGACGACGGCTCGCTAGGCGAGCGGAACGATGTTGCCTGTGCCGGGCTCGAGCACAAGCTGGGCATCCACGCGAGTGCTACCTGCGTCATGGCCTTCGGCGAGAACGGCGGCGCGACCGGGTGGCTGCTTGGTCAAGAGAACAAGGGCCTGGCCTGCATGTTCACCATGATGAACAACGCCCGTCTCCATGTCGGTATCCAGGGCGTGGCGATCGCGGAACGCGCCTATCAGCAGGCGCTTGGCTACGCGCACGATAGACGGCAGGGTCGCAGGCCCGGCGGCCATGAAGCTGCACCGATCGTCGAGCATCCCGACGTCCGGCGCATGCTGATGATCATGAAGAGTTACGCGGCGGCGGCCCGTTCCATCTGTTATCTGACGGCGCAGGCGCTCGATCAGGCACGCCTTGCCCCGGATGAAGCAGACCGTGTCGCCGGTCAGGATCTGGCGGATCTTCTTACACCAGTTGCCAAGGCCTTCAGCACGGACATCGGTGTCGAGGTTGCCTCGATGGGCATCCAGGTGCACGGCGGCATGGGCTTCATCGAGGAAACCGGCGCGGCACAGCATTACCGCGACGCCCGCATTGCGCCGATCTATGAAGGAACCAACGGCATTCAGGCGATCGATCTGGTCGCACGTAAACTGCCGGTCAAGGGCGGTGAGGTCGTGCGCAAATTTCTTGCCGGCATCCGGGAGGATGTCGATTTGATTCTCGAGGGCGAGAACATTTCACTTGGCCACACCGGTCACCGGTTGTCCGAGGCCGTAAAGGCTCTGTCCGAGACGACCGACTGGATTCTTCAACGGGGCGCCGACGAGCCCGATAGGGTGCTGGCCGGTGCGGCGGGTTACCTGCGGATGTTCGGTCTGGTTGCCGGCGGCGTCGCGTTGGTGCGCGGCGCGCGCGCTTGTGGCCGCGACGGCGCTGAGTTGAACCTGGCCCGGTTCTTCTGCGAAAACATCGTGCCTCACGTTGCCGGGCTGTCTGTGTCCGTCACCGCCGGCGCCGACAGCCTGCTTGCCATGCCTGACGATCAACTGGCCCTGTGAACCCGGAGTTTTTTGCATGAAACCTCTCAAGGACAAGACACTGTTCATCACCGGCGGCAGCCGCGGTATCGGCCTGGCCATCGGGCTGCGGGCCGCGCGGGACGGCGCCAATGTGGCGATCGCTGCCAAAACCGCCGAACCTCATCCAAAACTTGAGGGTACGATCTATACCGCCGCGGAAGAAATCGATGCGGCAGGAGGCCGGGCGCTCCCTCTGGTGGTTGACGTCCGTGATGAAGAGTCCGTCCAAAATGCTGTAAACGAAACAGTTTCCCGGTTCGGTGGAATCGATGTTTGCGTCAACAACGCAAGCGCCATTCAGATGACCGGCACCCTGGAAACCGACATGAAGCGATATGACCTGATGCATCAGGTCAACACGCGCGGCACCTATCTTGTTTCGAAATGCTGCCTGCCCCACCTGCTCGAAGTCTCCAATCCGCATATACTCAATCTGGCGCCGCCGCTGGATATGAGCGCCAAATGGTTCGCCCCTCACGTGGCCTACACCATGGCCAAGTTCGGTATGAGCATGTGTGTTTTGGGAATGGCGGAGGAGTTCCGCGAAAGCGGCGTGGCCGTGAACGCGTTGTGGCCGAGGACAACCATCGCGACTGCCGCCGTGAAATTCGTCGTCGGCGACGATGCCATGGTTCTCGGCAGCCGGACGCCGGACATCATGGCCGATGCGGCTTATGCCATTGTGACCAAACCGTCGAAGGAATTCACCGGTCAGTTCTGCATCGATGACACCTTCCTGGCGGCCGAAGGCGTGACCGATTTCGACCGCTACAGGGTCGATCCGACCCACGACCTTTATCCGGACTTTTTTGTTCCCGAAGACAGCATTCCACCGGCCTCGCTCAAGGCGGCAAATCAAGCCAGGACAGATCAATGACGACGTTGCTTATCACCCACGACGCCTTTGCCGGCCACGAAACACCCTCCGGCCATCCCGAGCGGGCCGACCGCATCAGGGCCGTCCGCAAGGTGCTGGACGCTGACGCTTTCGACACGCTCAAACGTGTGGAAGCCGCCATGGGATCGACCGAGGATGTGGTCCGGGCCCATCCGCAGAGTTTTATCGACCTGATTCGCCGCGCGGTACCCGGCGAAGACGAGGACTCGGTGCCGCTCGATCCGGACACCTGGGCATCGCCGGGAAGCTGGGAAGCCGCCATGCGCGCCGTCGGTGCTGCCAAGCAGGCTGTGGATCAGGTCGTGACCGGCGAGGTCGACAATGCGTTCTGTGCGGTGCGTCCGCCCGGACACCATGCCGAGGCGAACCGGGCCATGGGGTTTTGCCTGTTCAACACGATTGCCGTTGCCGCTCATTACGCCCGGGACGTTCATGGCCTGGAAAGGGTCGCGGTGGTTGATTTTGATGTGCATCACGGCAACGGCACCCAGGACATCTTCTGGAGCGATCGCAATCTGGTCTACAGTTCCACCCATCAGATGCCGCTTTATCCGGGAACCGGTGCCCGGACTGAAACAGGCGAGGGCAACATATTCAATGCGCCGCTGTCGCCCGGCGACGGCGGCGACCGGTTCAGGGAGGCGATTACTTCCGTGGTGATCCCGGCCCTTGAGAACATGGCGCCCGACCTGATCATGATTTCCGCCGGGTTCGACGCCCATCGCGACGATCCGCTGGCCAATCTCAACCTCACCGAAGAGGATTTTGCATGGGTCACGGCCCGCCTGATGGATGTTGCGGACAAAACCGCCTCGGGACGTATTGTCTCGCTGCTCGAGGGCGGGTATGACTTGCGCGCACTTGCCGCATCCACCGCCACCCATGTGCGCACGCTGATGCAGGCCGGATCTGATTGACGGGAGGCTGAACCGAATGGCTGCGGAAAAACCTGAAGCAGGCGATGAAGACATTGCGAGCCTGAGTTTCGAAAAGGCACTGGCCGAACTCGAGCAGATCGTCGGCAAGCTCGAGGGCGGTAGCGTTGAACTTGAGGATTCGATCGCCATCTACGAGCGCGGCGAAAAACTCAAAGCCCACTGCGACGCGCTGTTAAAAAATGCCGAGGCCCGGATTGAAAAGATCACCCTGTCATCGGACGGCAAACCGGCAGGCGTGGAACCGATGGACGCGGATTGAGTCTGATCCCTGTCGATAATTTGCATTGTTGCGTTCCGCTTGAAGTACACCGCCCGCCGGCGCAAAGCGCGCTTTGTCGGCAAACCGGAATTCTCGCGGTGAATCAGCGCGATAGCGGGCACCGTTGGTATCAGTTGACCTGAACGCACCGGACGATTTTGAGTGCTGAAATGTACAGTACATCCCCCCATTTGTTTTAGACGAATTTTTCATGTTGAGGTGTGGATCGGATGTGACAGGATCTGAATTCTAGTCGCCCATCCAATGTGCAAGCGGGAATGATTTACAAATGGATGCAGACAACTTCAGGGGCTTAGCAGGCGACATCGCCATCTATGTCGGCCTTGTCGTCGGTATGCTCAAGTTGCTCGATTGGGTGTTGCGGAAGCCCCAAAAGGACTGGATCCAAGACAAAAGCGAAACACTTTGGTTAAAGCTTAGTGAATACAGTGCACGGACCATATTGTTGTGGGCGGGAAAAAGGAAATCAGCATATGGCGCTTGCATTATAGTTCATTGGAGTATCGCCGGATTCTATATTATTGGGATTCTATACTTATTGATGTTTGGAGATTATTACAGAGAACTAGAAGAATCTCAAAGTTCTCTGTTGGTGAAGATGTCAATTGGCACCGGTTTTTTGTTTTTTGTTTTAGGGATTGTGTTACGTCGACCATGGCATGTGTTTCTAAAATTCTATGCAAGCGACGGCAATGTATTTGTGTGTGCTGTAAAAACAGTTACAACTTTTTTTGTGTTGTTTTTGTCTTTATTTGGTTTAATGAAATTTGCACTCATGAATTTGGATACAGGTTTCATTTCACATATAAATGACGATTTTTTCAATGGAGCAATTTCTATTGAATTAGTTTTCATGTTTTTGTTTGGGTTGTTTTTTACGGTGTTATATTTATTTGTGTTAGCGTTTTTGGTGCTTTGGATGGTGATGATTCTTGTGCTGTACGCCGAGTCTATGGTGTTCATTGCCAGGTTTATATTGCTCCGGATTGTAGAGCATGCAAAAGGGCCGGTTCTGGGCTTGGCAGGGTTGTTGATTGCAATTGGGGCGATCGTGAAGTTTTCTCTGACGTGAAACTGATTGGTCCGTAGGCGCAGTTGGTCTTAATCGAGGGCTGGCTTGGCGCGCAGGAACCGGCTTGCCGCGATCAGGCCGAGCACGGCAAACGGCATGCATGAAAGAAATATGGTTGCGGCCGCGGATGCGTTTACAGCATGCGAAGCCGCCGGTGCCAGTCCGGCGCCGTTGGCGACGACGCCCACATAGGCCGCACCGACCGCGTAGCCGGAGCGCTGGATGGTGGGGATGGCCGCCGAGACACGCTGGGCCTCCGACGGGTCGGCAAGCGCTGTCGCCCGGCGCAGAATGAACGTCCAGCACATTCCGAATCCGATGCCTTCAAGGCTGGCGAATACCGCGATCAGCCAGACCGGCCCGTTCGGCACGCTGTAGGCAAACCCGAGTATGCTTGCGACCAGAACCAGCATCCCGGCAGCAATCATGCGGGCGTCGTAACGTTCCGGCAGGCCCGAAACCGGAACCGCTGCGAGGGTCCAGCCGATAGAGGCGCACGCCACCACATAGCCGGCAACCAAAGCCGATGAGCCATGGAGCTGGACCATCAGCAGCGGGCCATACACGGAAATCGCGATCGCGGCGATTGTGAAACACAGGATCATTGTCAGACCGGCGCCCACCGGGTTGGTCAGGCTTATGGCGTTGCGCGGCAGCAACCGGTTGGCGTCCCGCGCCGAGTCCAGCCGCAGGAACAGCGTCAGACAAACCAGGCCGGCGATCGCGAAGACCAGCGTTCTGAGCAGGGAAACCTCAAGACCGGCATAAGCAATCGACACAACGCCGGCGGACAGAAACATCAGCCTCACGATTGGAAAGCGTCCCGAAACTTTGTCGTTTGAAGGCCGGTCGCCGCCGTCGATTCTGGTCGCAATCCACATTGCCAGCAGAGCCGCCTGAACGCCAAAGAACCAAAACCCGCCCCGCCAGCTCCCGTACTCCACAAACAGGCCGCCCACCAGCGGACCCATAAAGGCCGAGGTGCCCCACAACGTGGAGATCGCCGCCATCGCGCGGGCGAGCAACCGGTTAGGAAAGAAGATCCCGGTGGCAACAAAAGAAAGCGCGACCAGGCCGCCGCCGCCCAGGCCCTGCATCAGGCGTCCGGCAAGCACCACCCACATGTCCGGTGCCGTCGCGCTGACAACACAGCCCGTACCGAACAATCCGGCGGCAAGGCTCATGGGCAGGCGAAGACCGAAACGCATGGCCAGCAGGCCGCTGGCGGCCCCGGCGACGATTGTGCCGATCTCATAAAGCGCCACAGTCCATGAAATCAGATGCGCACCGCCGATCTCTGCAATGATTGCAGGCATCATTGTCGCAACCAGAAGACTGTCCGCGGCGTGAAGCCAGACACTGAGGCACACCAGGGCCAGCGACAGGGCATAGCGCCGGTTGAGGATCTCGCTCCATCTGACGGTGCCGATGCCGGCGTTAGACATGTCCCGTCGCCTTTTGTGGTTGAACGCGGGTTAATAAAAGAAAGTATTTTCTTTCTTTAATAGGAACTAATTCTGGCAATGGAAATTGAAATTTTGCGCCGGCCCGTTACAAACCGGCATTCTCTTTCGCGCACAAAGGGTTATGGTTTCAAATCCTGGCTACATTTGCTATAAGCGAGAACGTCGTGTCGAGGTGTTGACCGCGACCGGTTGAATTGCAAGAAACCTGCTCCACATGAGATACTAGCCTCAGGGAAAACCGTTATTTGCGCATTTCACCCATGAAATGAGTTTATGGTAGACCGTGGAAGCTGCAGCAGGTTCAGGGGCGAATGAGAGGTTTACGGTGACTGCGGAAAGCAAGACCCCTTTGCTCGACACCGTGCGCGAGCCATCAGATCTGCGGACATTCGACGAAAGAGATCTCCGGCAACTCGCTGACGAACTGCGCAGCGAAACGATTGATGCGGTCTCCGTTACCGGTGGTCATCTCGGTGCTGGTCTCGGTGTGGTCGAGCTCACCGTCGCCCTCCATTACATATTTGATACACCGTCCGACCGGTTGATCTGGGACGTGGGCCATCAGTGTTACCCGCATAAGATCCTGACCGGCCGGCGCGACCGGATCAGAACCCTGCGCCAGGGCGACGGGCTTTCGGGTTTCACCAAGCGTGCCGAGAGTGAATACGATCCTTTCGGTGCGGCGCATTCCTCCACGTCGATTTCCGCCGGGCTCGGCATGGCTGTCGCCCGTGACTTGTCGGGCGGCACCAACAATGTGGTGGCCGTGATCGGCGATGGCGCCATGAGTGCCGGAATGGCCTATGAAGCGATGAACAATGCCGGCTCGATGGACAGCCGGCTGACGGTCATTCTTAACGACAACGACATGTCGATTGCCCCGCCGGTCGGTGCCATGAGCGCCTATCTGGCGCGCCTGATTTCAGGCGGCGCCTATCGTCATGTGCGCAACTTCGCCAAACAGCTGGCCAAGAGACTGCCCAAGGTCCTGGAAGAAAAGGCCATGCGCGCCGAAGAGTATACGCGCGGTTTCTGGACCGGCGGCACCTTGTTCGAGGAGCTTGGATTTTATTATGTGGGACCGATCGACGGTCACAACCTCGAACATCTCCTGCCGGTCCTGCGCAATGTCCGCGATGCAACAGAAGGCCCGATCCTTGTCCATGTGGTGACCCAGAAGGGCAAGGGATATCCGCCGGCGGAAGCCTCCGCCGACAAGTATCACGGTGTCGCCCGCTTCGACGTGGTGACCGGTGCACAATCCAAGCCAAAACCAAACGCGCCGTCCTACACCAAGGTCTTTGCCCAGAGCCTTATCAAGGAAGCCGAGAAGGACGACAAGATTGTTGCCGTGACCGCCGCCATGCCCTCCGGCACGGGGCTGGATGCGTTTGCCGAAGCTTATCCCGACCGGTGCTTCGATGTCGGCATCGCCGAGCAGCACGCGGTGACATTTGCAGCCGGCATGGCCACGGAAGGCTACAAACCTTTCGCCACGATATACTCGACCTTCCTGCAACGCGCCTACGACCAGGTCGTGCATGACGTTGCGATCCAGCGGCTGCCGGTCCGGTTTGCCCTGGACAGGGCCGGGCTTGTGGGGGCAGACGGACCGACGCATGCCGGCGCGTTTGACATTACCTATCTGGGAACTCTTCCGGGCTTTGTCCTGATGGCCGCCGCCGATGAAGCGGAACTCGTGCATATGGTGGCGACCGCCGCGGCCATCGATGACGGACCCAGTGCACTGCGCTATCCGCGCGGCGAGGGGATCGGCACCGATATGCCGGAAGTTGGCGTGCCGCTGGAAATCGGCAAGGGCCGGATCGTGCGCGAGGGATCGACGGTTGCTCTGTTCAGCTATGGCACGCGGCTGCAGGAATGCCTGCAGGCAGCCGACCAGCTTGCCGCCCTGGGATTCTCCACGACGGTAGCCGATGCCCGGTTTGCCAAGCCTCTGGACGGTGATTTGGTACGCCAGCTTGCGTCTCATCATGAAGTGCTGATCACGGTCGAAGAAGGAGCCGTCGGCGGATTTGGATCCCATGTTCTTCAGTTCCTGGCCACCAATGGATTGCTCGACCGGGGATTGAAGGTCCGGCCCCTGGTGCTGCCGGACATTTTCATCGACCATGACAAGCCGGCCGCCATGTATGACGCCGCCGGATTGAATGCGCCGGGCATCGTTGAAACCGCCCTGTCGATTCTGGAACAGCCGGTCGTGCTCGAGTCGCCGCGTCTGGCCTGACCTATCATGGGCGCAAGCCTGCCGAACCACCATAAAACGAGGCTGGACGTTGTTCTTGTGGAGCGCCGTCTGTGCGCAACTCGCGCCAAGGCCCGCGATGCCGTGATCCGCGGTCTTGTCACCATCGACGGACGTCCGGCACGCAAGCCGGGCCTGCTTGTGGCTGCCGAGGCGACCCTGCAGGTCGCCGAAGACGCCCATCCATATGTGTCGCGGGGCGGGCTGAAGCTTGCCCATGCGCTCGATGTGTTCTCAGTCGACCCCGCTGGGTCAACGGCGATCGATCTGGGAGCGTCGACCGGCGGTTTCACCGATGTCCTGCTCCAGCGGGGCGCGGAACGTGTGTTTGCGGTCGATGTCGGAACCGGTCAGTTGGATGCCGCGTTGCGCGAAGACGGTAGAGTGGCGGTGCTCGAGAAGGTCAACGCCAGGGATTTGACGCGTGATCATGTACCCCAGGACTTCGACCTCATTGTCTGCGACGTCAGTTTCATCAGCCTCAGGCTCGCCTTGTCTGCCGTGCTCGACATGGCACGGCCGGGAACCCGGCTCATCGCCTTGATCAAGCCGCAGTTCGAAGCCGGCAGGGACAAAGTCGGCAAGGGTGGCATTGTGCGTGACGAGGCGGTGCACCGGATGGTTTGCGACGATGTTGCGGCATGGATGAATGCCCGCGGATGGCCGGTCCAGGGTATCGATCGTTCACCGGTGGAGGGTCCCGACGGCAATCGTGAGTTCCTCGTGTCGGCAATCAAGCGGAGCGTCAGCGATGTCGATTGAACTGTTGGTCGAGTCTCTCGGTCACAAGGGCGACGGTGTTGCGCGCCTCGACGGCGAGGCCATTCACATCGAACGCGCTCTGCCGGGCGAGACGGTACGTGCCGAACCCAACGGGTCCCGCGCGGACCTGATCGAGGTGATCGAGCCGTCGGAACACCGCCGGGTCCCGCCGTGCCGTCATTTTGACCGTTGCGGCGGGTGTGCGGTCCAGCACCTGAGCGGCGAAACCTACCTTGAATGGAAGCGGCAACTGGTTGTCGATGCCCTGAAGGCGCGCGGCATTGATGTGCCGGTTGAAACCACCGTTCCCCTTGCAGAGTACACCCGCAGACGCGCCACATTCACCGCCCGCCGGACCAAGACCGGCGCCACGATCGGTTTCCATGCCAGGCGAAGCGATGAAATTGTTGCTCTGGAGGAATGCCGGATTCTGTTGCCGGGTGTTTTTGCCATTCTTCCCCAGTTGCACGGTCTGCTTCGCGCCGGACTGTCCCGACGCAAGCCGGCGTCCCTGCAGGTAACGGCAACCCGAAACGGACTCGATGTCGCCGTCAACGACGGCAAGCCGCTGGAAGGCCTGGAAATGCGGGCGGCTCTTGCCGAATTCGCGGATCGGCTCGATCTGGCGCGGCTGTCCTGGAACGGTGAGGAAGTATCCCGGCGCAAACCGCCCGTGCAGTCGTTTGCCGGTATCGATGTCACGCCCCCGGCCGGTGCATTCCTGCAAGCGGCCGGCGAGGCGGAGGCCGGGATCATTGAGCGGGTCTGCACGGGCGTCGCGCAGGCAGGACGTGTGCTGGATCTTTTCAGCGGCGTCGGTACCTTGTCCCTGCCGCTGGCCAGGCAGGCGCGGGTGCATGCCATCGAAATGAACCAGAAGGCCCTGACGGCGCTTCAGGCTGCGGCAAACACGTCCGGTGGGCTGAAACCGGTTTCCACCGAACGCCGGGACCTGGTGCAGCGGCCGCTGATGGTTCGGGAACTCGCCGAATACGATGCTGTCGTGCTCGATCCGCCCCGGGCCGGCGCCCGGGAACAATGTGAGACCATTGCACAATCGGCGGTCCCGCGTGTCGTATCCGTGTCCTGCAACCCGGCGACCTTTGCCCGCGATGCCCGCATTCTGCTTGACGGTGGATTTAGGCTGGAGACGGTTACGCCGATCGACCAGTTCCTCTACTCGCCACATGTGGAGGTTGTTGGTATTCTGTCCAGGGCGCCTTGAGGCAAACGCGGGGGTGTTTGGAAACATGAGGAAGCGACATGGTCTCAGTCATCGCAAAGGCCGGATACGCCGCTAGGCAGGGCACTCGGATCGCCTGGTACATGGGGCACTACTTTGCCGCCAGGCGGAAGCAGACGCCATCGCTGCAAGCTTCCGGCAAACCGATTCGCCCGTCGTCTCCAGTTATCAGCCGCGAACGCATGCTGGGTGATATGGCGCTTTTGTTTCGAACCGACCTGCGCAATGTGGAAAGCGGCATCTATCCGATGCCGGATGACGACGATGGCGATCTGCGAAAGGTTTTGAACCGCAGCCGGCATTTTTTCCGCGATCTTGCCGGCGTTGACCGGCGCCGGCGCGAGGGCAATGTCCGGGATGGGATCGATCCCGGTCTCAAAGACACGCTGCCGACCTACTATCTCCAGAATTTTCACTACCAGACCGGCGGCTATCTCACCGAGGAGTCGGCTGACCTCTACGACATGCAGGTTGAAGTTCTGTTTTCCGGGTCAGCCAACGCCATGCGCCGGCAGGCTCTTGTGCCCTTGTCGTCGTGGATCAGGGGGCGGGACCAGCGAAAGCTTGCTATGCTCGATCTGGCCTGTGGCACGGGCCGGTTTCTCAAGTTTGCAAAACAGGCCTGGCCCAGGCTGAACGTCACCGGCGTTGACCTGTCGCAGGCCTATCTGGACGAGGCCCAGGTCCACCTCGCAGGTCGCTCGGCCTGTCGTTTCCTGCACGGCAACGCTGAGCACATATCCCTTGCAGATGCCTCCCAGGACATCGTGACATGCATCTTCCTGTTTCATGAACTGCCGCCACGTGTCCGGCGCACCGTGGCCGGCGAGATCGCGCGGGTGCTCAAGCCAGGTGGCCTGTTCGTCTTTGTCGACTCGCTGCAGTTCGGCGACCGGGAGGGGTACGACGGTCTTCTTGAGGTCTTTGATGCGGGCTTCCACGAGCCCTATTTCGAGTCCTACGTCGCGGAAGATCTCGAAAGACTGTTCACGAAAAAGGGCCTCGTCCATCTGGAGACGAGGCCCGCTTTTCTGTCGAAAGTCATGTCTTTTGAGCGGAAATGACACCGCTCGCGTTTGTCACCCCATGGCGTACGATCACGCGGCGATTGCGTCTTCGGCCGGTTGATAGCTGTAGCCCAGCGCATCGGCCACGGCTTTGTAGGTCACCTTGCCTTTTTCAACGTTCAGGCCTTCGCGCAAATATGCGTCATCGCGCAGGGCCTGCTTGTAGCCCTTGTCGGCGAGCGCAATCGTGAACGGCAGCGTCACATTGTTGAGCGCGAAAGTGGATGTGCGTGCGACACCGCCGGGCATGTTTGCAACACAGTAGTGAACCACTTCGTCGACCACGTAAGTCGGATCCGCATGGGTGGTGGCCTTGCTGGTTTCGAAACATCCGCCCTGATCGATCGCCACGTCGACCACAACCGCGCCGGGCTTCATGGTCTTGATCATGCCGGCTGTCACCAACTTGGGCGCTGCCGCGCCGGGGATCAGGACGCCGCCGATAACGAGATCGGCTTTCTCGACGAGGGCTTCGACGGTGTGACGGGTCGAAAACGCCGTGTTGATCCGTGTGCCGAACTCAGACACCAGGCGACGCAGGACATCGGCAGAACGGTCGATCACGGTAACATTCGCGCCCATGCCGATCGCCATCATGGTGGCGTTGGACCCGACGATGCCGCCGCCAAGCACGACCACATCGCCGGCCGGAACACCGGGGACACCGCCCAGAAGAACGCCGCGGCCGCCGGCTGATTTCTCGAGGGCAGCAGCGCCGACCTGTACGGACATGCGCCCGGCCACCTCAGACATCGGTGCCAGCAGCGGCAACCGGTTGGCCCGGTCAGTGACGGTTTCATAAGCAATGCAGGTGGCGCCGCTTTCGACCAGATCGCGGGTCTGATCGGCATCGGGGGCCAGGTGAAGGTAGGTGAACAGCACCTGATCGGGCCGTAGCCGCGCGCGTTCCTCGGCCAGCGGTTCCTTGACCTTGACGATCATTTCCGCTTCGGCGAACACCTGTTCGGCTGTATCGGCGATGCTGGCTCCGACTGCCTTGTAGTCGTCATCGGAAAACCCGATGCCTGCACCGGCGTTGGTTTCCACCAGTACGTCATGGCCATGGTGGACAAGCTCCGATACGCTCGACGGAATGAGACCCACGCGGTACTCGTGAACTTTGATTTCTTTCGGCAGACCGATAAGCATTTCTCATACTCCCTAAACGAAACGCTGCGAAGTTCGAATTTTAGTGAGTCGGACACGCAATTTCAGACGGAAGTTGCAGCTCAGAACAAATAAATATAAATTTAATTCGGCAACTTGAGAATTTGTTGGAATTAAATGCGAATCGAAGATTTGGACACGCGCGATCGTGCGATCCTGGCGGAGCTTCAGAAGGACGGACGCTTGTCCAACGTGGAACTTGCGGAAATGGTCAATCTGTCCCCATCAGCATGCCTTCGGCGGATGCGAATTCTGGAACAGAGTGGGCTTGTGGCCGGTTTCACCATGTTGCTTGATGAAAAAGCTTGCGGCAAGCCGGGCACCGCATTCATCCACGTGTCGCTCGACCAGCAGGGGCGCCAGGCGCTGGATACCTTCGAAGAGGCCATCACCCACGTGCCCGACGTCATGGAATGTTATCTGCTGGCCGGCGAAGCGGACTATCTGGTCCGGGTGATTTATTCCGACGCCGCCGATTTTGAACGCATCCACACCGAAATCCTGACCCGGTTGCCCGGTGTCGTTCGTGTCCACTCGACGCTTGCCCTGCGCACCGTCAAACGCACGACCGCCGTGCCGCTTTGAAAAATAAACCGCCCTGGTGGTGTCTCCGGAATTCAATACTCTAGGTCGCTGGCCTGCAGAAAGCGAAGTTTTCCTTTGCTTGCGAAGGTTTCCACAAGGGCGACCTCTGCGGCAAATGCATGTCCTGACCATCCCTCAAACCCGAAGCCCAGCAGCACTATTTGATAGGCCTCAAAGCGTGGCGTGTTCAGAACGTGCCAGATGGCCCGAATGCCAACCTTCCAGCCAGTTCCAGCGTGTCGGCAAATTGCCGATCTGATCATCGCCAAGCCACTGCATCCGATGAAGGTAACTTGCCGATTCCGAACTCACGGTTTGTGGATCCAAGGCTCTGTTGGCACTATGGCCGCAGTCTAAAACCATCAGGCTTGACCAGTTCTTGCGAGGATATACGGCCTGGGATTTTCCGTCCATTTTGGATGGTTCGAAAGGGCGATAGTCATGCTGAACACAGTGCAATGCGGGTTTCCCAGTGCAATCGCCCAACAGGCGCTGGACATCGTCATGCCAAAGGAAATCATTGTCGCAATACACCGCCAGTCCTTCGAACCTGGACAAGTAGGGAACCAGAAACCGAAGATTGGTCGCCCGATTGGGGGGGAGGCGCGGTCTTCTACGCAAACCAACGATCCAATCGGCTTAATCCAGAACCCGCCGACTTCGAATCGAGGCAATCGACAGAATTCTTGAACAACCGTAGTCTGCTATTCAAAAACACAGAAATGGCCTGGCATGGTGTCGAAGAACTCTGTTGTCCGCCGGATCGTCATCGGCGGATATTCAATGTCATCTTTGAGCGGCCGGTTCATCATTCTGTTCTGTCTGGTTCCCGGACACTGGTCCGCCGGTTGATGGGAAGCTTTCTCAGTGCCGGAAGAAAACATTGAGCAGACCGCATTGCCACGGGATTCAGCCGTACAGGAACGTGTTCGCCATACGCTGTTGCAGTTTCGGCACCGCCGACACGGCTTTGAGTCCGAGCAATACGCCGGTGCGGACAATCGGGTTTGCCGACGTCATGATCTTTCGCGCCCGTTCACTCAAGGCGATCGTGCGGGCGCCGTCTTTGTGGCGGCTGGCGCTGTAACCCTCCAGGGTGCCGTCGGTCATCCTCTGGGCGAGTTCCACACCGTCTGCGATTCCGAGGTTCATGCCACGACCGCCGACCGGAGAGTGGCAGTGGGCGGCATCGCCTGCCAGGAAAACCCTGCCTGCCGAATACTCTTTCACCTGTCTGATCGAGATCTGGAACTGGCCCTCACGCCGGATATCGGTGATGTTCATGTCCAGGGGCAGGTCGGACAAGGCATCGTCAGTGTTTGAAATTATGCGAAATCGTTCCGGTTCAAGAGGCGCGACAACGACAACTTCTCCCTCCGGAAGCCGGCAGATGGTAAAGGCGTCGGTGTTGGACCACCCGGTTGCATCGACATCGGCGATCGACCAGGTTTCCGGCAGATCGTGACCGGGGAAGTCGATGTTTACCAGTTGGCGGGTGGTGCTGGCGATACCATCTGCGCCGATCAGGTAGTCAACGGACACCTCCGACCCTTCCCGTGTTTTGGCAACGACGCAATCGCCCGTTTGTTCCAGTTCGGTGAGTTCGGTTGAATAGTGGACGACTCCCCCCAGATCGATGAATGCTTCCCGCAGGATATCCTCGGTCCGGTCCTGAGCCAGGCCCAGAATGAAGTCGAATCCATGCTGTGGCGCCGATGTGGTGAGCGGCAGGGCCAGGGCCGGATCGGCTTCATTGTAGAACTTCACTTGGCGGAAGGTCATGCCTTCCTCCACCAGTCTGTCGGTGACACCGGAGGCTTGAAAACTCTCCAGGCTGCGCGGCATGATGCCGACTGCCCGCGAAAACGGCGAGGCCTGGTCACGCCGGTCGATGACTTCTACATCGGCGCCGCGTCTTGCCAGTTCGACGGCGGCAGTAAGGCCAGTTGGACCAGCGCCGACAATCAGTACATCCATCACGTTACTCTGACTAAGGCCTGCTTTGAGACAACATTGTTATGGAACACAGTGGATGCAACGAGGCCTATCGCCCGGTCTGCCCGCGGTGCCGGAGAACATGATCGGCAAGCACGCAAGCGGCCATCGCCTCGCCTACGGGAACGGCACGAATGCCGACACACGGATCGTGACGCCCTTTGGTGACGATGTCGGTTTCCTGGCCGTTGCGGTCGACAGTTTTCCTCGGCGCCAGGATCGACGACGTCGGTTTGACGGCAAACCGCACGACCACATCCTGACCGGTGGAAATGCCGCCGAGCACACCGCCCGCCTGGTTGGACAGGAAAACAGGTTTCTCGTCCTCCATGCGCATCTCGTCGGCGTTTTCTTCACCGGAGAGGGCGGCGGATGCAAAGCCCGCTCCGATTTCCACACCCTTTACCGCATTGATGCTCATCATCGCCGACGCGAGGTCCTGGTCGATCTTGCCGTAGATCGGTGCGCCCAGCCCTGCCGGAACACCACTGGCTACGACTTCGACGACCGCACCGCAGGAAGATCCGGATTTGCGGACTCCGTCGAGATAGGTTTCCCACTGCGCCGCGGCATCGGCATCGGGACAGAAGAACGGGTTGCGGTCGACTGCATCCCAGTCCCAGCGGTCGCGGTCAATCTTGTGCGGCCCGACCTGAACCAGCGCTCCCCGGATGGTGATGTCGGGAATCACGAGGCGGGCGACGCCGCCGGCCGCCACCCGGCTGGCGGTTTCCCGGGCCGACGAACGGCCGCCGCCGCGATAGTCCCTGATTCCATATTTTTCCAGATAGGTGAAATCCGCATGCCCCGGCCGGAACTTGTCTTTGATTTCGCCATAGTCTTTGGAGCGATGGTCGACATTCTCGATCATCAGGCAGATCGGCGTGCCGGTCGTGACCTGTTCGCCTGTGGCGTCATCTTCGAAGACACCTGACAGGATACGCACCTGATCGGGCTCCCTGCGCTGGGTCGTGAAGCGGGACTGACCCGGCCGGCGCTTGTCAAGCCAGCCCTGAAGGTCGCTTTCGCTGAGCGTGATCATCGGTGGACAGCCGTCGACGACACAGCCGATCGCCGGACCATGGGACTCGCCGAAGGTCGTTACCCTGAAAAGATGGCCGAAGGTGTTGTGTGACATTGATTGCTATCCGTTGAACCTTGGGCGGTTTTAGTCCTTCGGACGCGCCGGCGTCAATCGGCCGGGGTCTGCGAGCGCCAAGAAAGCACGTGTTCGGTTTTTGAATCGTCAGACAACCGATATGTCGGGCGCGTCTTCGGCCTTCATGCCGACGATGTGATATCCGGCGTCCACATGCTGGATTTCACCGGTGATGCCGCGGCTGAGATCCGACAGGAGGAAAAGGCCCGCATCGCCAACTTCGTCGATGGTGACGGTACGGCGCAGGGGAGCGTTGTACTCGTTCCATTTGAGAATGTAGCGGAAGTCGCCGATGCCGGAGGCGGCCAGCGTCTTGATCGGGCCCGCCGATATCGCATTGACACGGATGTTGTGCTTGCCGAGATCGGCTGCGAGGTACCGTACACTGGCTTCAAGGGCCGCTTTTGCCACACCCATGACGTTGTAGTGGGGCATGACTTTTTCCGCGCCATAATATGTCAGGGTGAGGAGGGAGCCGCCATCGTTCATCAGCTTTTCTGCACGTTGGGCGATGGCGGTAAACGAGTAACACGAGATGAACAGGCTCTGCTTGAAGTTTTCAGCCGACGTATCCACATAGCGGCCGGTCAATTCTTCCCTATCGGAGAACGCGATGGCGTGCACGACGAAGTCTAGACCGCCCCAGGCCTCCTCCACAGCGCCAAACGCAGCATCGAGCGATGCCATGTCGGAGACGTCGCACGGCACCACAAGGTTTGCACCAACCGACTCCGCCAGAGGTTCCACACGCTTTTTCAGGGCATCGCCTTGATAGGTGAAGGCCAGTTCGGCACCGTGGCGAGCACACGCCTGCGCTATCCCCCAGGCGATGGAGCGGCTGTTGGCGACCCCCATGATGAGGCCGCGCTTTCCTGCCATTAACTGCGCTGATTCAGTCATTGTGGATAAATCCCCTAGGGCCGCCGGTTAGCCCGGTGCCAATTCCGCGCATCCTACATAAAAGCCGGACCCGGTCCATCAAAATCACCCGCTTCACGGGCGGATTTGAGTAAGGTTTCTAATTGTTACCAAACTTGGGGCCACGCACATCGTAGGGCGTATCCCGGCCCCAGCGCTCCATCAGGTCGTTCAGGTGCGGGTCTTCCCAATCGGGAAGGATAATCTTCAGGCTGACAAGCATATCCCCGGTGCCGGCCTCGTCGGAGCCGGGAACACCCTTGTTCTTCAGCCGCAACGTCTTGCCGGAACTGCTGTTGGCCGGCACGGTAAGATCGACAAAGCCGTCCAGTGTCGGCACTTTCACCTTTGCTCCCCGTACAGCCTCATAGAGGGTTATCGGAAGATCCACCAGCAGCGTTTTGCCATCTCTGCGGAACACGGGATCGGCGCCAACATTCACCGTGACGATTCCGTCGCCGGACGGTCCGCCGTGAGCGCCCGGTTTGCCTTGTCCTTTAAGCCGGATCTGCTGGCCGTCTTGAACGCCTTTCGGTATGCGCACGTCCAGTGTTTTGGCATTGGCCAGGGAAACCCTTTTGGTGGCTCCCGACATCGCGTCGCGGAACGTCACCTGCAGCTTGTAGGCGACATCGTCTCCCTTTGCCGGGCGCGGTGCCGATCCTGGACCTTGAGCGCCGCCGAACAGTTCCGAGAATATGTCTTCTGCCCTGAAGGAGCCCGATGACGTTCCGCCGCCATGTCCACCGCCGTGGAAACCGCCGGTGGACCCTTGTCTGCGGCCGCCGCCGAACGGATTGAATCCCTGGAACTTCTGATTGCCGTCGCCGTCGATCTCACCGCGGTCATACTGACCACGCTTTTCCTTGTCGCTCAGGATATCGTAGGCGGCGGTCGCCTGGGAAAACTTGGCTTGAGCGGATTTGTCGTCCTTGTTGCTGTCGGGATGATATTTCTTGGCAAGCCTGCGATAGGCCTTCTTGATTTCAGCGTCGCTTGCGTCACGGGAAACGCCAATAACCTCGTAGGGGTCACTCATTCTCAAGCCATTTTCTCTAAATACCGGGTAGTAACAAGGGCGGCTGCATCTGAAATAAGCAACCGGAACTGAATACGAAACCGTATCCGGCAGGGTGACTATTATCACGGGAGTGGTAATCAGGCCAGAAGCACAAATCCGGCATGGCAGAAAAGTCGTGTTGCCGATCCTGCGGCGATTACGTCACAGATGAATTTTGGTCAGTTGGCCTCGAGATTTCACGATACGATCTGCCAGGTTCCGTCCTGTTGCTGGCAAGCGGTTCCGTCTACTGCTTCGTTTTCGCCCTTTACCCACATGGTATGGGAAAACTTGCGGCAGTTCTGACCGGTTTGGCTGGTGAAACTCGGTGTCGGGTCAACCGTCCCATAGTGGCCTGTCTGCTTGTTCGTCCAGCGCGTGGTGCGCCCCGTTGCAAAGGAATTCTGGGCCGCGGCATAGGCCCTTTCCTGGTCCTGCTCATCCAGCGAACGGCCGATCTGGGAACCGATCAGGTAACCGATGGTTGCCCCCGCCGCCGTCGCCAGAACCCTGCCGCTCCCCGAACCGACAGTGCTGCCGAGCGCGCCGCCGGCGACGCCGCCTGCAATGCCACCGGCCAACTCTTTGTTTCCGCGGTCGTTTGTCAGGCATCCGGCTAACGGCATGACCACCGAGCATACAACCAGGAACCTCAACATCTTCGGGAGTTTTGCAATCATGGAACTACTCTTGTCTCAGGCCTCTTGCGGTTCACGATACCCATCCGGGAAATGACCCGCGCTTTATACGGCGCTTGTGGCAACATAATGGCATTCCCGAGCAGCCGTTTCCTGTACGGCATACGTCACAATACCCCTCAAAGGACAAGTACCACATGTCTCAAGTGAGTAGGACATGAACCATTGGTTCATGTAGTGTTCACAATTGCCCAATGCCGCATTTCATTAGCAGGCGCAACCTTATCACCGGACTGCAGCAGATGCCAACCGATATGCCTCGTGCCAACGATTATTTGAACCTGCAGGCTCCTGACTTTTTTGCAGAAACCGACCCGTTTGCATTGTTTGACGCCTGGCTTGCCGATGCCCGCAAACATGAAGTGAACGATGCGGCGGCCATGTCCGTGGCCAGTATCGACGAAAACGGATTCCCGGATGTGCGGATCGTGATGCTGCGGGGAATCGACAAGCACGGTTTTGTATTTTTCACCGATTTCGGGAGTCCCAAAGCGGTTCAATTGCTGGCCAGCCCGGCGGCGGCCTTGTGTTTTCACTGGAAATCACTCAGGCGCCAGGTGCGCGTTCGGGGCACCGTCGCCCAGGTTGAAGCCCCCGCCGCCGACGGGTTTTTCAACTCCAGAACACGCGATGGGAAACTGGGTCTGTGGGCATCGCGTCAATCCAGCATCCTGGAATCCCGGGGGCACTATCACGACGAGGTCGAGCGTTACCGGCAGCAATTCGACGATGGCAAAATACCCCGGCCCGATCGCTGGTCCGGATTTCGGGTATCGCCCGGCGCGTTCGATTTCTGGCACGACCGCCCCGACAAGCTTCACGACAGAGTGAAGTTCTTCCGGTCGACTGACGCAAGCCCCTGGCAAAAAGAACGCCTGTTTCCCTGAACTCGTGATACAAGTCAGCCCCGAGCGAACTGAAAAGACAGCTATGACCACAACACCTAACCATGAACGCAAGACACTGATCCTCACCGGTGCCAGCCGCGGGATCGGCCATGCCACCGTCAAACGGTTCTCGAGCGCTGGTTGGAGGGTGATAACCTGCTCGCGCCAGCCTTTCCCAGAGGATTGTCCCTGGGAGGCCGGTCCGGAAGATCACATTCAGGTCGATCTGGGCGACCCCGATAACGTCCGCGAAGCCATCGCCGACATGCGCACACGGCTTGACCGGGGCCGTATCGAGGCGCTGGTCAACAATGCGGCAATTTCACCGAAGGGCGAAGACGGCGCCCGTTTGGGCACGATCGATATGAACACCGACGACTGGAAGAAAGTCTTTCAGGTCAACTTCTTTGCCCCGATCATGCTGGCCCGTGGTCTGATCGACGAACTCAAGGAGGCGAGAGGATCCGTCGTCAACGTGACATCTATTGTGGGCAGCCGGGTTCATCCCTTTGCCGGGGCCGCCTACGCGACCTCGAAGGCCGCGCTCGCGGCGCTGACCCGCGAGATGGCCGCCGATTTCGGTCCCATGGGCGTGCGTGTGAATGCCATAGCGCCGGGCGAGATCGATACCGCGATCCTGTCGCCGGGTACTGAAAAAATCGTCGAAAAGATCCCGCTTCGCCGCCTTGGCGCCCCCGAAGAGGTCGCCAAGACGATCTACTTCCTGTGTTCTGAACAAGCAAGCTACGTCACCGGTTCGGAGATCATGATCAACGGCGGTCAGCACGTCTGATCGTCATGTTCTTTGCAAGAGCCGCAGTCGCGAGTAGGCCCCCGATCAAGTCGGGGGAACGAATTGGTCGTGTAACCATGATTGCGGCTGCGCGCAACCGCTTCCCGGCCTCGCACCGGGATCTATACTCGCAGACGCCTGATACCAACAGGTCTGTTGCCATTCTCAGGCCGCCCGCAGGTTTTCCCCCGATACCCAGGCTTCGGCGCGGTTGAGCGCGGTTTCGAGCCGGTCGAACAACGTGTTGAGTTCCTCGTCGGTAATGATCAGCGGCGGACACAGCGCCACGTTGTCGAGCACATTGCGCACGATCAGGCCTTCTTCCTGGGCAAACGCCACCACCTTTGCTGGCACCATCTGGGATGCATCGAAGGGCCGCTTGGTCGCCTTGTCGGCTACCAGTTCGACCGCGCCGATCATGCCTTTGGCCCGGGCCTCGCCGACCAGCGGGTGATCGGCGAGCCTGGTCATTCTTGCCTCGAAGGTTTTCGATACTTCCTTGGTGTGGCCGATGATGTTGTCGCGCTGGTAAATCTCGATGGTCTTGACCGCGACCGCCGCTCCGACCGGGTGGCCCGAATAGGTGAAGCCATGTCCGAATGTACCGATCTTGCGGCTTTCGTCGAGCATCGCCTGATAAATATCCTCGGGGATGAGCACGGCGCCCACAGGCATGTAGGCTGATGTGATCGCCTTGGCGGTCGAAATCGTGCTCGGCTTCATGTTGAAGGTTTCGGCTCCCCACATGTTGCCGGTCCGGCCGAATCCGCAGATCACCTCGTCGTCGATAAACAGGATGTCGTATTTGGCCAGAACAGCCTGGATCTTCTCGAAATAGGTCGCCGGCGGGATAATGACACCACCGGCACCCATGATCGGTTCGGCGATGAAGGCAGCGACCGTGTCGGGATCTTCGTCCTGGATCATCTTCTCCAGGTTATCCGCCAGCCGGGTGGCGAATTCCTCTTCCGTCTCGCCCGGTTCGGCGTTCCGGTAATGGTGTGGGCAATCGGTGTGCAGGATGTTTGGGATCGGCAGGTCGAAGTCCCTATGGTTGGCCGGCAGACCGGTCAGGCTCGCACTGGCAATCGTCACACCGTGGTAACCCTGTAGGCGGCTGATGATCTTCTTCTTCTTTGGCCGTCCAAGGGCATTGTTGTAGTACCAGACCAGCTTTACCTGCGTGTCGTTGGCCTCGGAACCCGAACAGGTGAAGAACACCTTTGACATCGGCACAGGTGCTATTTCCTTGAGCTTTTCAGCAAGCTCGATCGCCGGGTCGTGACTCTTGCCGCCAAAGATGTGGGTGTAGGACATCTTGCGCATCTGGGCCGTGGCGGTCTCGATCAGTTCTTCATTGCCATACCCAAGCGATGTGCACCACAAGCCCGAGAGGCCCTCGATATATTGCTTGCCCTCCGAGTCCCAGATGTAGATACCCTTGCCATGGTCGACGACCGTGGGCCCCACTTCACGGTGAGTTGCAAGGTTGGTGTAGGGGTGAATAACAGTTTCGATATCGCGTGTTGCGGCATTGCTGAGCGGTGACATCTGATCGTCCTTAAAAGCAGTAAATCTGGGTCAGCCTGCATCAGGACAGCGGTATCCCGATATAGGCCATTTGATATAGAAGCAAACCGGCTGGTCTTGCCGTGCTGGAACAAGCCATTGCCACCCGGTCAGGCGCAGGCTGCTCCACAGCGGCTATCTCTGCACAATTCGGCGTCAGGAGAAAGAGGGCGGGGCAACAAAATTTTTGTGGGTTTTTTCCAGCAGGGCCGCAACCGCAATGGTTGTACGGTCTTCCTGAAACGGGCCGACGATCTGGACACCGACCGGCATCCCGGAATCGTCCACCCCGGCGGGTGCCACACTGGCCGGCAGATAGGTCGGTGTCGCCAGCGCCATCCACGGCAGCAGATCCATGTAACCGCGCTCTTTGCCGTCCACCATGATCCTGCGATCGGGTATGCTGCGTGCCGTATCATGATTGATCGCACCGACAGGACCGGCCGGGCATAGGAAGACATCAAAATTCTCAAAAAAGTCAGCCCACCGCGCTCTTGCCTGTTCACGCTTTTCCCACAGGACCATGGCGTCGGAATAGGTGAGGGCAGCGCCTCTGGCCTGAAACGAGAGCATGTCGCGGTCATCGTCGGATACGGTCGAGGCATGAGCTGTGAGCCATTTGCGGACTGACTTGGGAAACCCGGTACTGATGAGTGCGGTCATGAGAACCAGGTGAAGCTCGAGAAGGTCGGTAAAGTCGATCTTCGGGCGTGCGTCGAATACCACATGTGCACCGGCCCCCTCCAAGGTGCGGGCGGCGGCAATGACGGCTTTCGTGGTGGCATTCGACACCGGGCAGAATGGATCGTCGGCACATACGGCAACCCGGAGGTCCTGGGGTTTTGAGAACCGCGGTTCCGGCAACTCCAGTCTTGTCGCCCGGTCCTCGGGGCGCGGAGCGACCAGTACCGACAACACGAGATCGAGATCGGCTGCGCTGCGCCCCAGTGGTCCGGCGACGGAAAGGTCGCCGGTCGACAACCGGCCCGGCGGTCCGGGAATGTGGCCCCGCGGCGATACCAGCCCAAAACTGGGCTTATGTCCGAACAGCCCGGTAAAATGGGCCGGAAGGCGTATCGATCCGCCGATGTCGCTGCCGATATCTCCGCCCGTCATGCCGGCAGCGAGAGCGGCGACCGCCCCGCCTGAGGAACCGCCGGGCGTCTTCTCCAGATCCCAGGGGTTATTGGTTCTGCCATAGAACTCGTTGAAACTCTGCCAGTCGCCGCTGTAGAGCGGGACGTTGGTCTTGCCGAAGATCACGGCACCCGCCTGGCGCAGGCGTGCCACAGCATCGGCATCCCGGTCCGGCACGTGTTTTCGCCATTCCGGCGCACCTCCCGTGGTTACCAGCGACTTTGTCTCAAAGGCATCCTTGATGGTGAACGGCACACCATGCAGCGCACCCCAGTTCTCGCCGCGTGCGAGGGCTTCGTCGGCTGCGTCGGCATGCGTCCTGGCGGCATCGAGATCGGCCGCAACAATCGCGTTGAGGCGCGGGTTGTGGCGCGTCATTGCCTTTATGTAGGTTTCCAGCAGGTCACGGGCACTGATCTGTTGTGCCGAGATCATCGAAGCCAGTGCAGATGTGGACTTGAATCTGAGTGCATTCATGATCACTGTGCCTTATGAGGGACTAAAGTTTTGTATCGTTGTTGACGGCCCTGCCGGCGGTTACAACGGCGGATCGTAAACTGAAATATCGAGCGTGAACAAAACGCCAAGGGGAGAAGAGATGCAAGGGTTGATGCAGGACTGGCCGCTTCTGGTTCACACGGTTCTTGATCATGCCAGGACATATCACGGTGACCGCGAGATCGTGTCGCGCACGGTCGAGGGACCAATTCATCGCTACACCTATACCGACCTCGATGCCCGCTCCCGCAAACTGGCAAGCGCCATGGCCAAGCGCGGCCTGAAACTGGGCGACGTCGTCGGGACCATGGCCTGGAACGGCTATCGCCACATGGAAATCTGGTATGGCCTGATGAGCCTGGGCTCCGTTGTGCACACGCTCAATCCGCGTCTGTTTGCCGAGCAGCTTGTCTACATCATCAACCACGCGGAAGATCAGCTCATCTTTGTCGATCTGACCTTCGTGCCCGTGCTTGAAGCCATCCAGGACAAGCTGCCCGCCGTCAGAGGCTACGTCATCATGACCGACCGGGAGCACATGCCGGAGACATCGTTGCGCAATCCGATCTGTTACGAGGATCTGATTGACGAAGGCGATCACATGGAATGGCCCAGGTTCGATGAAAATACCGCCTGCGGCATGTGTTACACATCCGGCACCACAGGCAATCCCAAGGGCGTTGTCTATTCGCACCGCTCCAATGTGCTGCATTCGCTCATGACGGTCGCCGGCGATGCGCTGGCTATCGACAACCGCCAGACCATCATGCCGGTTGTGCCGATGTTTCATGCCAATGCCTGGTCAATGACATTTTCCTGCCCGATGTCGGGGGCCAAGATGGTGATGCCCGGCGGCAAGATGGATGGCGAGAGCATCTACGAACTGCTCGATACCGAAAAGGTCTACATGACCGCGGCGGTGCCCACAGTCTGGCTGATGCTGCTTCAGTACCTTGAATCGACGGGCAAGAAACTGCCTCATCTCACCCGGGTCGTGATCGGTGGATCGGCCTGTCCGCCATCGATGATCGAGGCCTTTGAGCGTGACTACGACGTCGAGGTCGTCCACGCCTGGGGCATGACGGAAATGAGTCCGCTGGGCAGTCTCGGCGTGCTCAGGGGCGGCATGGAAAATCGTTCCGAAGCCGAGCAATTCGCCGCCAAATGCAAGCAGGGACGCCCGCCTTACGGTGTTGAAATGAAGATCACCGATGACGATGGCAACGAAATGCCGCGCGACGGTGAGTCGTTCGGCCATCTTCTGGTGCGCGGCCCCTGTATCTCGCAGTCCTATCTCAAGGGTGAGGGCGGCCGGATTGTCGATGACGGCAACTGGTTCGACACCGGCGATGTGTCGACCCTCGACGCCGACGGTTTCATGCAGATCACCGACCGCTCGAAGGACGTCATCAAGTCCGGCGGTGAATGGATCTCGTCGATCGACCTCGAGAACATTGCCGTCGGCCATCCCGAAGTCGCCGAAGCGGCGGTCATCGGCGTCGAGCATCCCAAGTGGGACGAGCGCCCGCTTCTGGTGATCGTGAGGAGGGACGGGTCGCAAGTGTCCGGAGAGGAAATTCTGGCCTTCATGGACGGCAAGATTGCCAAATGGTGGATGCCCGACGATGTCGCCTTTGTCGATGAAATCCCTCATACAGCAACCGGCAAGATTCAGAAGCTGACCCTGCGCGAGCAGTTCAAGGGCCATCGTCTGCCGACCGCATGACCACCGATACCGGTCCCGCAGGCGACGGCGGAGCAGTTGATGAAGCCCGTGGCAGGTATCGCCTTGTCTTTGGGCGCAGGACGGGAGAAATGCGATGACAGAAAAAAACGTAGCGGAACATTACACCCACGGCGCCCTGGTGGCCGAGCTTGAGGCCGGCATAGCCCGCCTCGGCAAGACCATCGACACGGTCACGCTCGACGATCTGGCCCCGGTCGATGAATTTCACATCGGCGGCCGGCAGGCATCCGAAGCATTCCTCGACCAGCTTGCCATCGAACCGGACCACGCCGTGCTCGATGTCGGTTGCGGCATCGGCGGAGCGTCGAGATTCGCTGCCGACCGGTACGGAACAAACGTCGATGGCATCGACCTGACCGATGAATATGTCCAGACCGGTAACACGATCAGCAAATGGGTTGGCCTGGACGGACGCATTACCCTGCGCCAGGCCAGTGCCTTGTCGATGCCGTTCGGCAACGACACATTCGACCGTGCCTACATGATGCATGTGGGCATGAACATCGCCGACAAGAAGGCACTGTTTGCGGAAATCTACCGGGTCATGAAGCCGGGCGGCGTGTTCGGGGTCTACGACGTCATGCGCTTCGGCGGGGCGGACCTTACCTATCCCGTCCCCTGGGCGGAAACACCGGAAACCAGTGCGTTGGCCCCACCCGACGTCTATCGTGAAACTCTGGAGGCGGCCGGCTTCACGATCACGGCAGAACGCAATCGGCGCGAATTCGCCCTGGCGTTTTTTGAAAGAATGCAGGCCAGGGTTTCTGCAGCCGGCGGTCCGCCCGCCCTCGGCATCCACCTGCTGATGGGCGAGACCCGCGTGGTCAAGGTCAAGAACATGCTCGCCAACATCAAGGACGGTATCATCGCACCAGTCGAGATGGTGGCCACAGCGTAGGCTTTCGAATTAAAACGTTTCCCGGTCATGCGCCGGCGATCGAGATCTCTTTGAACGGGTGTGCTGCGTTGTCCGATTACTTCAAACGAAACTTGGATGAAATTCCGGGTGCTCCCTCGGTCTCGACGATGTCCCGTTCCATCAGATGCTCCAGTTGGGCAAACGTCGACAGGCCCGCCGCGGGAAAAAGACGAGGATCCACGCCCACATAGATTTTCGGTACCATTTCCGCAATGGTCCGGTCGCCTTCGCGCAGGCGATGGAGTATCGCCTCTTCCCGGCGGCTGCGATGCTTGATGAACTTCTGGACGAACGGTTTCGGTTTTTCCACATGAGGCCCGTGGGTCGGCCAGTAGAGTGTCTCATCGCGTTCAAGCAACAGATCGAGTGATGACATGTAGTCCGCCATGTTGCCGTCGGGCGGGGCGATGACACTGGTTGACCACGCCATCACATGGTCGCCGACGAACAGCGTCCGTTCTTCGCGCAAGGCAAAACTCATGTGGTTGGAGGTGTGGCCGGGCGTGAAAACGGACTCCATCGTCCAACCGGCCCCCTCGATCACGTCGCCATGTTCAAGCCGCACGTCAGGCGCAAAATCCCGGTCGCCACCGGCGTCGAGCTGGAGAGCGGGGTCCGGGTTGTTCGAACCGGGCCGGCCGGACCCATGGGGCCCGAAGGCATAGGTCTTGGCACCGGTGATCTCAGACAGGCGTGCCGCCAGCGGGGAATGATCGTTGTGGGTATGGGTTATCAGTATGTGGCTGACCGTCCGGCCCTCAAGCGCGTTCAGGAGGGCGGCCAGGTGATGTTCGTCCAGCGGGCCGGGGTCGATCACAGCCACGTGGTCTCGTCCGACGATATAGGTGCCGGTCCCGGTAAACGTGAACGCAGAGGGATTGTTGGCGATGATCCGGCGCACCAGGGGCGACAGGTCCTGCGCCTCGCCGTATTCGAAATCCATCTCGCGGCGGAACGGGATTTTCTCTGACATTTTCTTGCAATCCGGTGCGACAGGGAAACAACTTGTCTGAATGCGTGCGGGACAATATACCAATGTGGTGTTCAGAGACAGGTATTCCAGGTCAGCCGCCAAGGCCGGAATACCGATAACAAACAGGATCAGGAAAATGGATCGTTCTTCCACAGTGCAGTCGACACTGATGTCGACACTCTGGCCATCTGCTTCGGCCTCCAATGTTGTTCGCTGGGGTGTACTTGCCATCGTCGGCTCGCTGCTTTTGACGATTTCGGCAAAAATTCAAGTCCCCTTCTATCCCGTTCCCATGACCATGCAGGTTCTCGTGGTGATGCTGATCGGCGCAGCCTACGGCTGGCGCCTGGGTGGAGCGACCGTGCTGCTCTACATGGCACAGGGCGCCGCCGGACTGCCGGTTTTTGCCGGCACGCCGGAAAAGGGTCTGGGCCTTGCCTATATGGCCGGCCCCACCGGCGGTTACCTGCTCGGTTTTGTTCTGGCGGCAACGCTCGTGGGCTGGCTTGCGGAACGAGGTTGGGACCGGTCCGCCCTGACGACCTTCGTCGCAATGGTTGGCGGCGTTCTGGCGGTCTATGTGCCCGGTGTGTTGTGGCTGTCGTCACTCATCGGCATGGACAAGGCTCTGACTTTCGGAGTCTATCCGTTCGTCTACGCTGACCTGCTGAAAATTGTTCTGGGAACTGCCATCCTGCCGGCCGCCTGGTTTGCACTGAAGAAATTCGGCAGCCGCTGATCCATCTTGACAATGGCGGGGCGGCCGAATGGCCGTCCCGTCGGGCCATTGTGATACCCGCTTCATGGCGCGCGCTTTCCTGACGTTGACTTCATAGTTGCAGAGCGATGTCACGATTGGTGACCGTGAGAATGCCCAGGTTTAAAGCAACGACCCGATTATGTCGGATGATTTTCCAGGCCATTCACTGCGGGCCACGTCGATGCAGGTCGTACATCTTCTGGCAAAACAATCCAGCAGGTCGGGCTCGAAGTTCCTTCACAACCGCCTGCATGGCATCCGGCAGAATGTCCAGCTCCGGCAGATTGCCGGCATAACCGTGCGCCAGTACCATTGGTGCGGCGCCTGCAGCAAAGGTCAAATCGGCAATCGTGAATTGGTCGCCGGTTAGGTAGTTGCGACCGTCATCAAGTAATGCTTCTACCTTATCGAACGCTTCGTGAACTATTGCCAACCCCTTTTTTGCATTGTCCTCGTTTAGATCGAGCCCTTTTGTGAGAATGAACCGGATGATCGGGAACGAGACCGACGCGATGACGCGCTCGAAAGAAGGCGTTCCCGTGGTAAAACTCCGCCAGACAAGGTCCTTTTGTTTCAACATGTGCCAGTAGGAATATTTCACAGCGCCGTGCGCGCGCATCTGGCGATGAAAATATTCTCGCAATTCGAGGGTCAACCGGCGCTGCTCCAGGTCGGCGGGCACCAGCTGTTTGGCCGCCGATGCCAGGGGGTCGTAATGGTGAACAATGTCTTCTTCGGTGCGGAATTTGTCGCTGCCATCCACAATTAAGGGCCGTTGATCGTTGCCTGTGCGATACCAGGCGAGGGCGAGAACGTGAAACACCGGCACATGTAGGCTCTCGGCAAGTTCCATACCCCAATGCTGAAACAACCATCGGCAAACATCCGTGCTGACGGCGGGAGCCAGATTGACAAGTATTCGCGGGTGCGTCATGGGGAATCTCCCGTCAGGGTTGCAAAGAAGCGGCGCTGTCGCGACAGTGCGCCGCTGATCCCTTTCGGTATAGGTACCGAAAATGCCATCCGGTTATGGAATGACCCAATTGCTGGATGGTTGGACAATACGATGACCGGTCTACCCGCAAGCATTGGACTACGGAGCGTCGTAATGAAGAACCATTTGCTTGGGAAACGGCGTGGAGATATCCATCTGACCTTCGGGCCCGGGCGCCCGCTGCAAGTTCTTCAGCTTCAACACCGGCTTCAAAATCGCAGGAATAATGGCGAGGTTGATCGCAGCACCAAAGCAGGCGTGCATTCCGTAACCCCAGGTCAGGTAAGTTTCCCGGGGTCTGTCTGCCAGAAAACTGGAGGCGTCAGGCACTTCCAACGTATCGAACGCCGCTGAGAAAGTCGCCGCGAACACCATCGTGCCTTTCGGAATCTTCCTCTGGCGCAGGGTAGACCGGGCAATGACGGCATCGCGGGTTGCCCGTCGATAAATCAGCGGTTGGTGTGGGTTGAATCTGAGAGCTTCCAGTATGTATTGGCACAGCAGCGCGTCGTCGTCTTCACGTGCCGCTTTCTGCGCACCGGCAAGAGCGTCCGGCCGGCGCAGCAATTCGTCGATTGCCAGTACACTGGCCTTTGAAATTGTCGGAATTGCGCCGATCAACAGGCCAATCAGATTGTTGCGGATGCCAAGATCATCCATGCCCGGCGTCGCTGCTGATTGTAGTGCCAGACAACGGTTTAGCACATTTTCGTCATCGGTCGGATTTGCCTTATGTTCCGAGATGACCCCATCCAGATAGGCCCGGCCTGCAGCGGCTGCGGTAAGCGCCTGCTTCTCAATGTCCGGATCGGCGCTGAGGTCGGCAAACAGATACCAGAACATGATCGTCGTCCATTCGATCATCTCTGGTTCGGATGGTCCGGGCGTACCAAAATAGTGGCCAACCATGTCGGCCGGCACACGCAAGCTCAGGTCCTTCGGCAGGTCAATGGAACCGTTCTGTGCCGCGACAAGTTCCTCCGCTTTTGCGGTTGCCCGCGGCAGTATTATTTTGGCAACATCGCTTGCGCGCGCCGCCAGACGCATGGCGGAGGTGTCCCGGGTGTAGGGCCAGCCCGGCTGCATCCCGAGGAAGAAATTCTCCCCATCGGTAATGTTCCGCATACGGGGGCCATAGACCACTTCGAATTCATCGTTGCGGTTCAGGACGTCGAGCACATCCTCCCGTCGTGTGACGATGGCGGTGCCGTTGTTCTCGTAGCATTTCACGAGCGAGCGCGAGATTAAAATGTTTGGAATGAAGGCGCGCAGCACGGAAAAGCCGTAACGTTGGCCGTCGGGCCCCGCCACTTTTGCAATCAACCGGGTTTTGACGGTCCCACCGCTCCCCGCCAGCGCTGACAAACCGATGCCAATCAATCGGACCAGGCTCCATAAGCCATTGGCCCAACTGAAGATTGCTTGCAGGGGGGCGGTGATCAAGTTTGCGATTATGGCCATGAAGTTTACACCCGGTTTGCCTGTTGCCACCGCGCCAAGGCTGTCGTTTTAGCTGATCATGTTGGGTCGATGATGCCCTGTGCGATCAACCAAAGTGCTGTCACGCTCGGGATGAAGAAATAGTCGCCGCCTCGGGTTTCAACGAACTGTGGAAGATTATCGCAAATATAGGGCGGCTTCTTGGTCGCCGGATCCGACGGAATTGTGTGGCGCTTGTGTTTTGAGTGATTGCCCAGGAGCGGGCAGGTGTTGTTGCCCTGATTGAAGTCGAGTCCGTACTGAATCCATTGTTGTTGAACAAATTCAAACTGACGAAAAATGCTCGCGCAAATCACCATGAAGGCGATGCCCTGTTCCGTCTTGTCGGTTTGCTGGCCGGCGGGCTTGTCGCCATAGGGCAATCCACGTCTCAGAATACGGCGCCTTTTGTTCAACTGTGTCGTGGCATTGGGATTGGTCTCGTCCGGATCATTGGTAGGATCGAGATAGTCGCGTGTGTTTACCCGCCGCAGATGCGAGCCGCTCGGGCATTTGAAGCCTCGGATGTCGTCACCATACTTGAAGCTGGTAATGTGGTCGGACGCCCTATACTCCTGCAAGTTGCCAAGTCGTGTCTTTGGATCGGTATCTTCGAGCCCCCTTTCGGCGACCACATCTCTCCATTCCTCGTGGGTTCCGGCCCGGGACAATGGGACACCGTCGGGCCAGCGTCCGACAAGTTTCGCCTTGAGTGTCACTTCGGCTTCAGCCGCATCCATGCCCATCACCTTGGCGAACTTCTTCGCTTCGGTGGCCATGTATTCATTGAAACTGCCAACATTCTGATGCAGTTTTCGGTAGACCATGAAGGACCCGTTGCGCATGAACTCATCGGGGCGGGCCGCTGGTGGGTCCTCCTGGCCTTCATCGGGATGGCCGAGCAGGAACTCGCCGGTTGCCAGCGGTTGCCATCCCTCCTCGGGAGAGGCCCACTTGCCCTGTTTGGGCGGCATCCATTTGCCGCGCCCCAAGACCCGTTTCTTCTGGATTTCCGGTGTAAACTGACCTTCGAAAACCGGGTTGCCGATACCGTCAGAGAATCCAAAGTGCTCTTTTGGGGTGGGAATTTTGCCCAACCCGTCGACTTTCTCAAAAATGACACTGGCCGCCTGGTAGTATTGACTGTGGTCTCCGTCGTCGTTCACCTTGCCGTTCTGTGCAAGAATCCTGATACCGCCAATTTCCTTGCACAGACCAACCAGCCATTTTGTCTGTTCCTCGAGTTCGGGCACGGGCTGATCCGTACCTGGTTCAACGTGAGCGTTCATTGAAATCCAGATATGAACGCTGCTGTCGGTTTGCGGCACGTTGTTTTTCCAGATCGGATCCCAATTGGCGTCCCACGACGGTTCCGCCTCGGAAACTGGTGGTTCTTGATTTCTGTCGCCGAGTATGTGAGCGCGCGCCTTCATGCCGTCGATAAATTCCGGTGGCATGGACTTCAAAGTTCTGGTTGGCAGATTCAGCGCCAGCAGGCCGTAGAACGTGAACGCGATGTTCAGCGTAACCTTGGGTGGACCTCCTGGCTCCCCCGGTTTTATGTTCTTGTCCCATTCCGTCGCTGTCGTGATCCGGTGCCGGACCGCATCGACAAATCTTCGGCCCTTCTCGCCCTCTTTTGGACCCTCGGCCCCGCTTGCCTCGATATGCAAAAAGAAATAGCGCGCCACCGGGAAGTTTTTTTTGCCGTAAGCGTGCACGATATTGCCCTGGATGTCGGCAAGGTCGAGTCTTCTGGTCATCGCTTGCGCCCTTTATGGTTGAACCGCGCCACTCTCGCTGGAACTGATATATCCGGGCCGCTGCGTCGGCCGGTTTTTGTCTTGCGGATTGTGTTTGTCGATGAAATCGCGGAACGCGGAGTGCAGGTCCTCCGGTGGCACGCCCTGATTTTCGATGACAAAATCGGCAAACTTCTGCTGCAGATAGAGCGCCTTCAGGACCGACGGCAAATCGCCATGTTTGGGTGGCGGAAAAGGCTTGTTACCGTTCCACATGACCCATTTGTAGGCGATGGTCAACGCAACCGCGGTGAGCAGAAGTGCGCCCAGGGCAACGATACCGGGCGACCAGCCGAGAAAAAACAGTCGCTCTACGCCGAACAGCCAACAGCCCGTAGCAATCACGAATGCAATCGGAGGAAAAAGGGACAAGACGCTCAGGGGAAGCAATGGCAGCGACTTGATACTCGGGGGTTCAATCCAGTAGTCATGAAACGGCATGGTCGTCTCGACTTGGTGATTTGACATATAGCGTACGAAGCTCTCAGCATCCGTCACCGCATTGAACCCAACACAGTTTTCGAACACAGCCTGCATCTCCACCGGGGCGGTGTCCCATAGCTTCTTCAGATAACTGTCGCGCACCTTGTCCTGTTCATCTGCGCTGATCTCAGCCGGCAAAGCAGCGCCATCCTGGCTCACGGCGTCGAATTCCGTAGCGAAGAGAAGGTAGGGTGTCTTCAGTTTATCTATGTGCTGCGGAACGAGCGGCGGCTCGTAAGGTCCGAACAACGTCTGAAATACTCGAAACCGCCGCAGAATATCCATCAACGGGTTTGCTGCGGAGCGGCCATTGAATATCGCGTTCTCGATCAGAACCAGGCGGCTCAGGTGGTTCCGTGTGTTGCGCGCGAACGGACTCATCACATCAATATCGATCGTTGCCGGTGATTGCAGGGCGGTTGGCAATGTGGCCAACACGGCGCGCAAACGCTGCGCCCACGAAACTTCGGATATGGCCTTGGGCTGATAACCTGCGACGCCTTGGTTTTCGGCCCCGGCGATGGCCTGCAAATACCTTGTGTCCCAGTCATTTGCCCCTTCGTTCGGATCCCTCTTGATCGTCTCTGTTTTCACGGGAACGAGTATCGTCAGAAAGTATGTTCCGGCATCGAAATTCGGCATCACACAACTCCCCCTGACGGGTTTCGTCGGTTCTGGCGCCAGATATCAATCACCATGTTTTTGCGGTTTGTATCGGCGTTGGCCGTATCGCGGCTGGCGATCGGGGCGAGACCTGGATCTCCGAGGCAGCTCTGGACTTTGCCCAGGGCTTCACCGTAGGCGGCGGCGAATTCTTCTATGGCCTGAGGCGAACTGTCTGGATTGAATTTTTGGGTGAGGTCCAGCAACGCGTCGTAGACCTTAAGCGCGCATTTCACATCGCGCTGCGCAGAGCCCGGCGTTGCGTTGTAATAGTAATCGGTGTCGATCTGATTGTACGCGATATAGTTTTTGAAGGGTGTAATCGGCAGGGACCGCGGGTATTTGGTGCTGGAATACCAAAACAGATCGAGACCATCCGGAATCCCATCGGAGAATGCGTCGATGTACTGATCCCAGGTGCCATTGAAATTGGAACAAAACAACATGTAGTCGTTCTTGACGGTTGGCTTTGCATCAGCTTGGCTTGCGTCCGCGCCGTCCGGGCGCGGCCACTGGTCTGGTTTTACGATGGTCCAGCGTGCGAAGTGGATTAGACTGAGGCCAAGAAGCCCTTCAAGTCTATCGGGTAGGCCGCGAACGAACATGAAAATCAACCGATTGATCCAGGTTCTACTGGGTTTCATGGGCGTAAGCACATTCATTGCATAGGCTTTGCCGGCGATGTTTGACATTTACGAACTCCCCATTCGCAGAATTCTTGTATTTTTGATTTAGGATCGTCAAAAAGTATATTTGGACTATAGGCAGGGCGTCACAGAAATTCCACACGTATCGGCACTGTAAACACCAAATAAACTGAAACCTCTCGCATTATTCAGTTTTTTCAGAACATTCTTTCTGTGGATTGCACAAGTCCAGAAGAGAAAAATACAAACATGGGCCGCTTCGGTGCACGTAGTACACAACGAAACGGCGTTACAAAGTTTGTCGTCTGCGCCGGTCATTGTATGCATGCAGCGCCCGTGCCGGAATATCCCTGTCGCGCCCGACTCTGTTACACCGCTTCTTCGGTGTTGCACAAAGGGGACCGCATATTTGTCGTATTATTGCCAGCAATGCCCAACGTGCAGGCTGTATCGGTCCGATGATGCGAATCCCAGAGTGCCATCAAAGCTCTCGTTAGCGTCAAGGCTCGGCATGCGCGGAAAGCCCGGCGCCGACGCGTCCGAAGGCTGGAAGTTTGATGGCAAGATCCTGTGGGTCGAGCCCGATCGTGAGGCCAAGGAGGTTGAGTTCAAACCCTTCAAGACGACCGAGGGTGGCGCCCACAAGGCCCGAATAGGAAAACTGCCAGCCGGTGCCCGATGGCGACGGCCCGGAATTGAAGCCCGGCCCCATGAAGTCCTTGCCTACAGCGGTTGCCGGCATCTCCAGGCCAAGGTCGGGCAGGGAGCGGGCAACCCAGGCCACGAATGTATTGGAGTTGGGGCCGGGCCAGATCTTGTAGGTGCCGCGTTCATGAAACGGGTACGAAACGACGGCGGCTTCGATTTGCGGGATCAGTCTTTTCGCCGCTTGGCCGCGGACTTCGTGGATGACCTTGGGTATGTTGCTGTACCAGCGCCCGTCGACGGGATAGTTGTTGAGTCGCACCGGTCGCCCCCAGCCGACCACGTCAAAGCGATCGAAGTGAGGAGCGTTTTCCCGTTTGAGGGCAATCCATGTGTGGACCGCAAGCACACCTTTCCATCCGCCTGTCCGGGCGGCATAGATCTGAACGATGGCCTCCCGGTCAACCGTGGGGTCGGGGGCGATGCCGGACGACGACCAGTCGGCTTCGTGCCAGCTCGATGGGCCGCCCTTTGCGAAATACAGTCCCGCACCTGCTCCGATGGGCAGGACCACAAGGACCAGGAACGCAATAACAAAGACCCGGAACCTCACCATGAAGTATTTTCCGATAAACCTGTCATGGATGAACCATACAGTATTTCAGGGCCATTATGAGATCCGAAAGGGTGGATTTGATGCCAACTTTCCGTGACCCACGTGGCACCGCTCGACTGCAATTTCAAGCCGGTCTCACCAGTTTTCTCTTGTCGGCGCTTGGCGATCCTTTCGCGACGGGCCGGTCTTTCAACGTGTCTATCAGGGTATCGAGATCATGCATCAGACGGTCGTAGGTCTCGCTGCCAAGCGTGGTTTCTATGTTGTCATAGAGGTCTTCCGAATGAGTGGAAGCCTGGTGAAAGAAACGCCGACCTCCAGGCGTGATACGCGTGTTGACCAGGCGGCCGTCGTCGGCAGAGCGTTCCTTGACGAGATACCCCATGGCTTCAAGGTCACGCAGGATTCGCGAAAGGCTCGGCATGCGTATGCAGATCAACTGTGCCAGCGCTCCGGCATCGAGTTCGTTGTGTTCCGACAACGCCCTGAGCACCCGCCATTGCTGCTCGGTCACGCCTGACGCATTGAGGTGCGGGCGAAACCGGTCCATCACGGCTTCTCGGGCCTTCAGCAGTTTCAGGGGTAGGGAATTGTCCAGCGGCCGCATGGTCTGAATCCGGTCTCAGGCTTCGTCTTCAACAATGTTGGAAAGACGGCCGATGGCCGGAGAATGGACATCCACCCTGTCGCCGGGCACCAGATAACGCGGCGGATCAAATCGGGCACCCGCTCCGGGCGGCGTGCCGGTGGCGATTATGTCGCCGGGTTGAAGTGTGGTGAAGGTGGAGATGTACTCGACGATCCGCCCGAAAGGAAACATCAGATCGGCTGTGAAACCGTGCTGGCGTCCCTCGCCGTTGACCGTCGTGACGATCTCCAGTTCGTCGGTCGGGCCGATTTCGTCGCGTGGCACGATCCAGGGGCCGATTGAACCGCTACGGTCGAAATTCTTGCCCTGGGTGACGTTGAACTTGCCGTGCCGCAACCAGTCGCGCACTGAACCTTCGTTCATCAGGGTCAGTCCGAAAATATGGTCATCGGCCCGTTTGGCGGGGATCCGTCGCCCCGGTTTTCCAATTACGATCACGATTTCGCCCTCATAGTCGAACTGATCGGATTCCGGCGGCCGGACGATCGGCGCATCGTGGCCAACGAACGAACCGGGCGTGCGCATGAACAGGCTGGGATACTTGGGCAGGCTGGAACCGTCCTTGTACTCTGCGTTGCGGTTCTGATAGTTCACGCCGACACAAAGGATTTTTTCCGGAGCGGGGACCGGTGGCAGGAACGTTACGTCCTCGAGAGACAGGTCGGCCTCGGCAATGGCGCATTCACGGCGGACCTCTTCAAGGCCGTCTGCTTCAATCATGTGACGGATGCTGCGATACCGCCCGTCCAGCCGGGTGCTCAGATCAACAATACCCTGGTCGGTTGCGCAGCCGAAGCGGTTGGTGTCGTTGTGGCGGAAGGAAACCAGTCTGGTCATGCGACTTCAGCCTCCAGCAATCCGGCACGTGCGAGCACGCCGTCGAGCCGCTTTTCCAGCTCCTGCGTCGCCGGCGCCATCGGCAACCGGTGGGTGTTGTCGGGTATGATGCCCAGCTTCTTCATCATGTATTTCATCGGGATCGGGTTGGTGTCGTAGAACACCGCCTGGTTGATTTCGAGCAGTTGCTGATGCAGCTGGCGGCCGCGGTTGAGATCGTTGTCGAACACCGCCTGGCACATGTCCGCCAGCACGCGGGGACGCAGGTTGCCGACCGCATTCATCAACCCGCAGGCGCCGACGGCCATCATGGGAAAGCTGAGTTCCTCGAGGCCGACGAAAATCCTGAACTCGGATCCGAACTCGCCGAGGCACTCGGACACAAATCCAAGGTCATTGACCGCGTGTTTCATGCCCACAAATGTCGCGGACTCTGACGACAGCGTCTTGAGCGTCTCCAGCGTAACGCTTACCGCCGTGCGGCCGGGGATATGATAGATCATCCAGGGCAGGTCGGTGTTCTCGATCACTTGCAGATAATAGTCGATCAGACCCCGTTGCGGCGGTTTCGCATAATAGGGCGTGACGATCAGAAGCGCGTCGGCACCGGCCTTCGCCGCATGGTCGGTCAGGGCTTTAGTCTCGGCCAGCGACTGGGAGCCGGTCGCCGCCACCACCGGCACGCGTTTACCCGTAGCCTCGATGGCGACGTCCACCAGCCGGTTGCGTTCCTCGACGGTCAGACTCGAAGGCTCCGACGTGGTTCCATTGACCAAAATACCGTGGGTGCCGTTGACGATCTGGAAGTCGACCAGCCGGGCAAACGTGTCGTGGTCGACGGCCCCATTCTTGAAGGGCGTGATCAGAGGCGGCATTGAACCGATCAGAAAGTCGGCGTCGAGGGCAATCATGAAATTCTCCATCAAACGTTTGACGGCAAAGTCAATAACATGTTAATGATAACATGTAAACGAATAATGCGACCCTCTGGAGAACGCCCATGCCTCATCTCGTTGTTGAGTATTCTGCCAACCTGGAGCCTCAGGTCGACATTGCCGGTCTGGTCAGGGTCGTGCACGAGGCCGCACTGGAAACCGGTATGTTTCCCAGGGGCGGCATCCGAACGCGCGCCGCTTGCCGGGAAATCTACCGGATTGCCGATGGACATCCCGACAATGGTTTTGTCCATGTCAGTGCCCGCATCGGTGCCGGCCGGCCGGCGGAGGCACGCGCCAAGGCGGGCGAGCACATTTTCAATGCCGTATGTGGGGCACTAAGCGAGGTTTTTGCGGAGAACCCGCTCGGTATTTCGTTCGAATTGTCCGAGATCGATCCCACTGCAAGTTTCAAGCAGAACAATCTGCACGACATTCTGAAAGACAGGGAAAACAGATGAACGAACAGGCAGCGAAGGCCACGACACCCGAACTGGCGTCCAACATTGCGGCGTTGGAAACCCATCTGGCCCGGTTCCGTCGCGACGGCGTCAAACATTTCATTGCCGGAGAGTCCTGCAGCAGTTCCGATGGCGGCACGTTTGACGTCGCAAGCCCGATCGATAACCTGCCATTCTGCAAGGCCGAACGTGGTACGGCGGACGATATTGCCAGGGCGGCGGTCAGCGCGAAACAGGCGTTCAAGTCTTGGCGACAAATGGAGGGCGCCGCCCGGCAGGAAATCCTGCATGCCATAGCTGACAAGATCATCGAACATGCAGACGAGATTGCCCTGTTGGAGAGCTACGACACGGGCCAGCCATTCCGGTTCATGCGCAAGGCGGCTGAGCGCGGTGCCGCGAACTTCCGGTTTTTTGCCGACCGGGCGCCGCAAGCAGGCGACGGCCTGGCGCTGCCGGCATCGGAGCATATGAACTACACGGTTCGTCAACCGATCGGACCCGTTGGCGTCATCACGCCGTGGAACACGCCGTTCATGCTGTCGACCTGGAAGATTGCCCCGGCCCTGGCCGCCGGCTGCACCGTGGTTCACAAACCGGCGGAATGGAGCCCGGTCACGGCGACGCGGCTTGCCGAACTGATGCACGAGGCGGGGCTGCCACCGGGCGTGCTCAATACGGTGCACGGGTTCGGCGAGGATGCCGGCAAGGCGCTCACCGAACATCCCGATATCAAGGCGATCGCTTTCGTTGGCGAGTCGGCAACCGGCTCGGCGATCCAGGTGCAGGGCGCGCCGACCCTCAAGCGGGTGCATTTCGAATTGGGCGGCAAGAACCCGGTAATCGTGTTCGCCGATGCCGACCTCGAGCGCGCGGTGGATGCGGCAATCTTCATGATCTATTCGCTCAACGGCGAGCGCTGCACGTCGTCGAGCCGGGTCATCGTCGAGCGCTCGATACATGATGCGTTCGTTGAAAAACTCGCCGACCGGGCCCGCCAGATCAAGGTCGGCCACCCGCTCGACCCTGCCACATGGCTTGGTCCTCTGATCCATCCGCGTCACCTGGAAAAAGTGACGTCCTACTTCGACATCGCCCGAGACGAGGGCGTTGACGTGAAGGTTGGCGGTCGTCGTCCGGAAAAGCCGCCGACAGACGGCAACTATGTCGAGGCAACCTTGTTCGCCGGTGCCACGGCCAACATGCGGGTCGCCCAGGAAGAGATTTTCGGACCCGTCCTCACCACCCTGGCGTTCGACACCGAAGAAGACGCCCTCGAGATCGCCAATAACGTGCCCTACGGACTTGCCGCTTACATCTGGACAGCCGATGTGTCACGGGCGCTGCGCATGAGCCACGGGGTTGACGCCGGCATGGTCTGGGTCAACTCCCAGAACGTACGTCACCTGCCGTCGCCATTCGGCGGCGTCAAGGCCAGCGGTATCGGCCGCGATGGCGGCGACTACAGTTTCGACTTCTACATGGAAACCAAGAACATCTGCCTTGCCCTGGGGGACCACCGTATTCCTAAACTGGGGCTGTGACCGCACCAACCCGTATACCCAAGACCGGAGATCAACATGCCCGTGCCTGCGCCCAACCTGGAACCGCCCTTCAACATTATTCGCTGCAGTCATGCCGATCTGACCGTGAGTGACCTTGGGGCGACCAGGGCCTTTTATGAAACCATGCTCGGGATGAACGTAACCGACGAGCACGACGGTGTTCTCTACATGCGGGGAATGGAAGAGCGAAACCATCATTCTCTGGTGTGCCGTCAGGGTTTTGAACCAACTTGCAATCGTCTGGCATTCAAGCTTGGCAGCGAGGACGATCTGGACCGTGCCGCGCGATGGTTCGGCGACCAGGACACCGAAGTCACCTGGGCAGACATGCCGCATCAGGGCCGCACCCTGCAAGTGTCGGACCCGCGCGGGATGCCACTGGAATTCTATTTCCAGATGGACCAGTCCGAACGCATCCTGCAGAAGTATGGGCTCTATGGCGGTGTCCATCCCATGCGGATCGACCATTTCAACTGTTTCTCCGATGACGTTCAAAATTCGGTCGATTTTTACAACGCCATCGGATTCCGCACGACTGAATACACCGAATCCGAGGGCGACGATCCGGAGGTTTGGGCGGCCTGGATGCACCGCAAGGGCAGCGTCCACGATATCGCCTTCACAAACGGCCGCGGACCGCGCCTGCACCACGTGGCATTCTGGGTGCCTACGGCGCTCCATATCATTCATCTGTGTGATGTCATGTCGACCACCGGTTATCTCGACAACCTGGAACGGGGACCGGGACGCCACGGTATCTCGAACGCCTTCTTCCTCTACATCCGCGATCCCGACGGCCACCGCGTCGAGATCTACACCAGCGACTACCTCACGGTTGACCCCGACCTCGAGCCCGTCCGCTGGACCCTGCGCGACACCCAGCGCCAGACCTTGTGGGGCATGCCGGCGCCAAAGTCATGGTTCGAGGAGGGCTCTGTGTTTCCCGACACACCGGTGAACGAGCCGAAACTCAAGGCGCAGCCGATCGTGGCGCACTGACGAACGGTCGGGATTGAGCAAGCCCTCATTGGGCGTCTGGATCTGACCTGCATTCTCGGCTGTCGTAGTGGGACAGCTATGTCACCGCATGCTGTTCACGCATCCACTTCTCGAACAGTATAACCTCGGGTTTGCGGCGTTCGGACCGTTCGGGGCGCAACATGTACAGCGCTTCTTCAGGCTCCACGCAATCGGTCGACACGAGAGCCAGACGGCCATGATGGATGTAATGCTCGGCAAACCGGCGGTGGATCAAGGCTACCCGGTCGCTGACAGCGGCGTATTCGGCTGCGGTCATTGAGGAATCGACCCGAATGTCACGGACACTCCGCGACCATTCTATTTCGGCCTGTTCGAAGAACCGGCCCCAGTAGTCTTCCGTCCCCATCACATGCAGCAGCGGTTGCGAAACCAGGTCGGCTGCGCCAACCGGTGAACCCAGAGCCCGCGCACTTCCGGGTGAGCCGACCGCCATCAGGGTGTCGCGGAACAGAAACTGTGCATCATGGCCAGGCCATTTGCCATGTCCCAGCCGGAACTCGATATCCGCCTCGCCGCTGGCGGTCTTGTCCGCCCAGATTGTGCTGGTGAGCTGGATCTCAATGTGCGGGAACGCCCTTTGAAACTTATCGACGAGCCCCGTCAACCAGAGCGCGGTATAGCTGATAGGCGCCCGGACGTTCAATACAGCACCGCCGCTTTGGCCAAAAACACCCGAGGTGGCGCCAAGGATGTCCTCAAAGGCACGCCGCACCGATGGAAGATAAGCCTTGGCGGCCTCAGTCAGGCGTAGCCCGCGCGGCAACCTTTCAAACAATGGATGGCCGATATGGCGCTCCAGTCCGCGTACCCGGTGGCTGACTGCCGACTGCGACAGATTCAATTCCTTGGCAGCCAACGCGAAATTCTCATACCGGGCCGCCGCCTCGAACGCCTGGAGGGCCAGCAAAGGTGGCAATCTCTTTGACATGGCCTTTCCTTCTGTATGCTTCTCCCACGAAATTTTGTGGGTCTAACGGGTCTAAGGATGCGTTTGACTGCGTCTCTAAGCTCGATCAGGATATCTGCGAAGTCAACAATGAGGTTTTCAGATGCAAGTAGGTTTCATTGGCCTGGGCAATGTCGGCGCAAAGCTTGCCGGCAGCCTGATCCGCAACGGTTATGAGGTCATTGTCAGGGATACCAACCGGGACGCAGCCGAACCATTGTTGCAGGCAGGCGCAGCCTGGGGCGAGTCGGGCAGGGCTCTGGCCGAGGCGTGCGAGGTGGTCGTCACCTGTTTGCCGTCGCCGGTCGTGTCCGCGCGGGTTCTGGAAGAACCGGGCGGTGTACTGGAGGGCATTGCGGACGGCACGATCTGGTTAGAGATGTCGACTACTGAAGCCGACGATGTCCGACGTCTGGGTGCTTTGGTCAAAGCCCGGGGTGGCATTGCCATGGACACGCCCGTTTCCGGCGGCTGCCATCGTGCATCGACCGGCAACATTGCCATCTTTGCCGGTGGCGACCGCGCCGCCTTCGAAAAGGTGTTGCCGCTGCTTTCGGCCATGGGCCGGCAGATCGTGCACACCGGTGGCCTTGGCACCGCCTCCGTCCTGAAGGTGATCACCAACTATCTGGCCGGGGTCCAGCTGGTCTCGACCGGAGAGGCTTTCATGGTCGCCAGGAAGGCCGGCATCGACCTGGCCGTGGCCTATGACGCGATCCGGGTCAGCTCAGGTAATTCCTTCGTCCATGAAACCGAGGGCCAGGTAATCCTCAACGGCAGCTACAACATCAACTTCACCATGGATCACGAGGTCAAGGACCTGACCCTTTTCGATGACCTAGGCAAGGAACTGGGCGTGCCGCTGGAGTTGTCGCCGGTCTGTGTCGAGATTATGCGTGACGGCCTGAAACGTTTTGGCCCGCGGGTATGGTCGAGCCAGGTGGTCAAGCGGCTGGAGGACGATTGCGGCACGGACCTGCGCGCCCCGGGCTTCCCCGAATGCCTGGTGGATCATGAACCTGAAGGCGAGGGCGCCGAAGTGGTTGTCGAACACCGCGCCGGATATGATTGAATTCAAGCAGGGAAAATGCTGCCATGACCGATACACTGCAGTCCGCATTGAGTGCCGAACAACTCGACTCATTCGAGGAACACGGATTTCTGGCAATTGAGAGTCTGGTTGACCCCGACGATCTGCAGGAGATTGAGGACGAGTATGCAGTCCTCCTCGATGGATTGGCTGACCGGCTCTTTGCCGAAGGCGCGATCTCAGGCCGTTTCGCTGATCTTGAGTTTGGCGACCGTTATTCCCGTATCATCGCCGAGTATCCCGAACTGCACCGCTTTTTCAACGTCTCTTTGCCTTTGCTGAACGGAGAGATCGACCCTGAAACCTTCCACATGCACAGCGGCCCGGCAGTCTTCAACCTGATGCGCCACCCCAAGATTCTGGATGTGGTCGAGGCAATCGTCGGGCCTGAAATCTACTCCAGTCCCGTCCAGCAGATGCGCATGAAGCCGCCGGAAAAGGCGCTGCACGGGGATCTGAAGAACCATTCCAATGTCGGCGCCACGACCTGGCATCAGGACATTGTCGCGCTGTTGCCGGAAGCTGACGACACCCGGCAGTTGACAGTCTGGCTGGCGGTCACCGAGGCGACAGTCGAGAATGGATGCCTTGTTTCGGTACCTGGCTCCCACCGTGAAGGACCGAAGGTGCATTGCTCGAACCTTGCCCTGGCGTCGGAGCCTCAGGTGCCGGACAAGGTGATGGCCGGACGCGAGGCCGTACCCCTGCCGGTCGGGAAAGGCGGTGTGGTGCTGTTTCACAAGATGAACGTCCACCGCGCGTTGCCCAATCGGTCGGACGCCCTGCGCTGGAGCATCGACATGCGCTTCCACCCGACCGGCCAGGCAACCGGACGGCCGGCTTTTCCCGGATTTGTTGCCCGCAGCCGCGCTCATCCCGAAACCGAGCTTCGCGATGCGGACGCCTGGGCGAAATCCTGGGACCGGGCACGCAACGACATTCTGTCCGGGCGTTATCACGGCCGTCTGTTCGAGGACACAAGGTGGAACGACGCCGCAGTGTGTTGATATCACGCCAGCGATTTGCGTAGCGGGATTTTCCGCCCCGTCGAACATTCAGCTTGAGAGTGCCCCGAGCGGGAATCGAACCCTGCGAAATCCAGTTCTGAAAACCGGACGGTCTTGCCACTAAACGACCGGAGCACGGATGCCCTGCAATGCAGATACCATAGCTAATGATAAGGGTGCCATCGCAAATCATGGCAATTGCATTGACAATCCGATGCCTGCCACATGCGCCGATGGCAGCAAAGAAGAAGCCCGCTCTGCGTGCAGAGCGGGCTGACTGTTTCTTCGGCAGCAAAACGCCGCAGGCATTGCCTGATCGATTACTTCAGTTTGGCGACGCCCAGCGGCACGCTGAACTTTTCGCACCAGACATAAAGTTCGTTGTATTTCGACGGATCGATGGACGCCGGGATCTTGTAGACCTGCAGCCCCTTGATCTTGCCGAGATGGGCAATCTTGGACTTCGCGTCATACTTGCCGTTCTTGCCAAATCCGAGTTTGGGGTCAGGTGCGCCGTCGAGCGAGAAGTCACCTTCCAGCACGAGAACCGCGCCGTTCGCCGTCTTGATGACTGAGATACCGCCGGTTGTGACGTGATCGCTGGCGCCGGTGAACGTGCCTTGCGCGATGACCGAACTGGCGGCATTCGCGACTGTCGCGGCCGAAAGGGACATTGCTGCTATGCCGGCAATGACGAAAGGTCTGATTAGTCGTTTGAACATCGAATGCTCCCAAGTGAATGAACTTTAACGCCGGTGTGTTTGCCGGTCAGACTGGGAAGTAATAGTTTTTGATTGATCAGTCAATAATTGACGCAATCACCTCTTCATCATAAAACTGTGATGGCATCGGGGGTGGCGCGGCGCGGTGATTGTCCCATGTCTTCACAAGGGTGTCCGCATTCGTTGACTTAGGAGGAGCACCATGGCAAGGCCGAGGGAATTCGACCGGGAGACCGTTGTGGCAAACGCAACCGACGTCTTCTGGGCTCAGGGTTATGCCGGTACGTCACTGGACGATCTCGACCGCGCCACGGGGCTCAACAGGGGATCTCTCTATAATGCGTTTGGCGACAAACACGGATTGTATCTTGAGTGCCTCGACCTCTATGGCAGCCATGAGATCGGCGCGGCGGTCGCTCTGCTTGAGGACACATGTTCCAAACGGTCGGCGATTCGCATGCTCTTCAAGTCTGCCGTGGACTCCGTACGGCTGGGCGGTGACAGGCGGGGGTGTCTCCTGTGCAACGCCGCCATTGAGCTTGCCCCCCATGACCAGGACGTCGAACAAAAGGTCGTCGAGCATCTGGGACGGTTGCGCGGCGCTTTCAAGACCGCGCTCGAATGCGACGGCGCCAGCCGTTCCCGGTCCGAAGTCGCGCGCCTGAGCGATCATCTCACCGCGAGCTATATGGGGCTGCTGGTCATGGCCAAGGGCGGCTTTCCAGTCGCCCATTTGAAACGGACTGCCGATAGCGCCACGACCATGGCGACAATCGCCCGGCAGCCCTGAAAGCACGTCGCGGATGGCCGAACCGGCGCGGACGATCCTGGCGGTTGACCGTACCGTCTGTCGTGTGAATAGTATTGCACCTTGAATCTTTTCAGTCGGGACGACAAATATAGGGCTGAATGATGGTAGGGGCGGGGTCTTTGATGGAACGTAAAGGGAGCGTGCCAAAAATGACGACGACGATCAGGCAATACACGAGCGGGCAGATTTCTCGAAGGCAGTTTGTTCTGGGTGCGGCAGCCACTGGCCTGGCCGTGTCGGGGCCTTCATCGCTTGCGGCAACGAATTTCGCGTCGGGCGCACAGGCATATTTTGCCGGCCCTGCTACTGACAATGGCGTGACATACAAGCGAACGAACTTCCAGAAGATAGATCCCAAATGGCGCCGCCAGGTGGTGCAGTATCACAGCCCCGAACCGCAGGGTACCGTCGTCATCGATACCCGGCACCACTTTCTCTACATTGTCTGGGAAAACCAGACCGCACTGCGTTACGGCGTCGGAGTCGGCCGCGAAGGCTTCAAATGGTTCGGTAAGGCCAGGGTCGACCGCAAGGCGATCTGGCCAAACTGGGTGCCGCCGCCGGAAATGCTTGAGCGTCAGCCGGATCTGCCGAAATTCGTCGCTGGCGGTGCCGAAAATCCACTGGGGCCGCGCGCACTGTATCTCTACAGGGATGGCCGGGATCTCGGCTACCGGTTGCACGGCACGCTGGAGCCCTGGTCGATCGGATCGGATGTTTCCAGCGGCTGCATCCGGATGTTCTCCGAAGACGTGATCGACCTTTATCAGCGCTGTCCGAAGGGTACCCGCGTCCTGGTCCTGAAACACCTGGGCTCGCCGGACGCATAGGCGGCCACCGCAAGGTAGGTCCGGCAGGGCGGGCTGAGTACAGCAGGGGATGTTGAAGCAATGGCACATGTCGCGACGAGACCATCACACGGCGCCGGCGCCGGTTTGGCCATGGTCGCAATCCTGGGATTCCTGCTTGCCGGTTGCCAGTCCTTGGGTTTGGGCTCTCTGGGGTCGGGCAATTCAAGAACCGCGACCGGAACCAATGCTCCCGTCGATGCTTTTGCCAATCTGAACACCGGCAGCGAGGAAGATTTCATCCTCCAAGTCGGGCGCCGGACCCATTTTGCGGAAGGCTCGGCTGCGCTCGACGACACCGCCAGAACAACGCTCGACAAACAGGCAGAATGGCTGCAGCAGCATTCCCACTGGTTGATCAAGCTTCAGGGGTTTTCCGATGATCCGGGATCGCCCGCCCAGAACAAGGCCCTGTCGACAAAGCGCGCGCAGGCGGTAATGTCCTATCTGGTGTCTCGCGGCGTTGCACGAAGCCGGATGTGGGTGCGCGGCTACGGCCGCGAACGTCTCGTGCGTGACTGCCCTGACATCGCCTGCAAGTCGCAAAACCGCCGGGTGATTTCGAACCTTCGTGCTGAGCGCGAGACCTGACGATCCTCAAGTCTCGTTCAGTCGCGTGAGAATCCCGTCCAGCGAGACAGCGGTCCGGGAAAACCAGTCTTCCTGCCTGAGAAACGACATCGCCTGAGCATTAAGTCCACCCGGAGTGAATGCTTCCTTGCCGAGGTCCTCGAACGATGGGGCATCGGTTGCAACGGACTGGCTGGACAACGCGTAAAACATGGAACTGACATAGGCCTGTGCCCGATCCGACGGGATGTTCCGGCGCTCCAACCAGTTCTGGACCTCCGCCTGATACATGTGAAAGGCGGCAATCTGGGAGGTGACCGCCGCCAGCGCACGCAGTTCCGCTTCGTCATTGGCGGCGACGGGTGTTCCGATCTGCCCGAACATCTGCTCGAGGCCATCATTGAAGGGGCAGTAGGCAACCGGTCCCCGGCCTTTTGCAATCGGTGGCAGCGGGACTGCCTTGAACAGGTTCACATCTGGCCCGACCAGAGCCCGGGCTCTGTCAAATGTCAGGGTCGAGACGCAGTTGACCACATTTTGTTCCGGCCTGAAGCAGAGCGCCTCCAGCACAGTGCCGGCAATGTCCGGCGTGACCGTAATGAATGTCCAGTCGCTGCGGTCGGCTACCGCCTGGTTGCTGTCGGCGACGGTCAAGCAGCCGTACAGGCCGGCGAGGCGCCGTGATCGCTCGGTGCTGCGCGGCGACACGACGACGGACTGCGGTGGCTCGGCACACGTGCACAATCCATGGATCACGGCCTCTGCAATCGCACCGGTTCCGACGAATCCTATGTTCATTTTTCCACTCCCGTCAGCTTCTCGAGAAATGCCTCTATGCCGCTGCATGGCACGGCCCCGGCCCCGGGGTCGGCGCTGACGCCGCCGTCAACTGTCTCAAAAACCGAGCATGCCGCAAACCGATTCAATCTGCATCTTTCCGTATTCGTGCACATCCGTCGAGGCGATGCAGCCGGTCCGTCTCGATTCCAGCTTCGGCCAGGCCCTGCATGAGGTTGGACTGGACGGTGGCCGGATGGTGTTGGCGCCCGACCATCACGACCGCCTTGATGGTTTCTTCCGTTACATGGATATCGTCGTCAAGATCTGTCGCCCGGTAGGCAAACGGTTGCCGCAGGATCCGGCAGGCACCCCTGGGCATGGTATCGCGCAGCGCTGACGGATAGCCCATGTTCTGATCGAAGGAAAACCCGATCCGGTCGAGCGTGTAGCCGGCCTTGTCAATCCTGTCGTAGAGTTGCACATACCGCCGCCGTGTCCGGCAGTTCGGGCTCCGGAATCAGGTCCTGTCTTTTCATAGTCCTTCTGGTCCGCAGGATACAGCCGTTGCATTTGCGGCAGAATTGGACAAAACACAGGAATTGCGAGCTCTGTGAAACGCGACGTCCAGGTCAATCCAGGTGTCGGGAGTTAGGCATAGGGTCTGTCGAGGGCGCGTTCGACCATTTCGAGGCGATCCTGCCCATAGAACATGTCGCCCGCCACAAAATAGGTTGGCGATCCGAACACGGATCTGGCAACGGCCTCGTTTGTGAAGTCGTCATAGAGCTTGACCACCGGGTCGGAGCCGGCGGTCTCCAGGAGAACCGTTGGCGACAGCCCGGCGTTTTTGACAAGCGTCTCCAGGGTTGCCCGGTCCGCAAGATCGGCATCATCGCGCCAGTGGGCTTCCAGAAAAATGTGCGACAGTTCATCAATGTTGACGCCCTGGGACAGTGCGGCGATCAGCACGCAGTTCGGCACGGTGATGTCGTTGGCGTGATGGGTCGGCGTGCTCTTCATGACCGGGGCATTCCGGTGTTCGGACCAGCGCTTGATCTCCCTGCCAAAGTAGTAGTCGATGTGCGCCTTGGTGCGATCGGCCATCGGCGTTGCACCGGTCGAAGGCATCAGTTTGCGCAAGTCGAAAGGTTTGTGAACGATCCGGTGATCGCCTGCCTTCGCAATCTCACGCAGACGACGGGAGCCCAGATAGGCGTAGGCTGAATGCGCAGCATAGAAATATTCGATGTCGGCCATTTTGCGTGTCCTGTTGTCAATCAAACTGTCGGATCGGCTCCTCGATTTACCGCAGTGACCGGCCGGGCTGTCAACCGCAGAAATCGAATTGTCAGCAGGATCGACGTGACAATCAATCCGAGTGCCAGCCCCCACCACAGACCGCGGCCGCCGAGTCCCAGCGGAAATGCCAGCAAACAGCCCCCGCCGATACCCAGCACCCAGTACCCGAAGCCCGCCAACCACAGCGGTGCCACTGTGTCCTTGAGGCCGCGCAACGCACGCGACGATACCGCCTGCAGCCCGTCGGACACCTGGAATATCGCGGCGATAAACAGGAGTTGGCCGGCGATGGCGGCGACATCCTCGAAACCCGTGTCTCCCGGTTCCATGAAAACACGTACGATGTGATCCGGCACAGCCAGCGGGACGATCATCATAAGCGTCAGCGTGGCGCCACCGATCGCCATTCCCAGAATACCGGCCCGCCTTGCCGCCTCCAGTCCTGACCGGCCCATGCAATGGGCGACCCGGACCATGGTTGCCTCAGCCAGTCCAAGCGCCACGACGAACGGAATGCCGACCCAACCCATGATCACCTGATGGGCTGCGAGCAGCTTGGCACTGATCACACCGGACAAAATCGATACCGCGACGAACAGACCGGCCTCAAGCAGCACCAGAGCGGCAATCGGCGTGCCCAGCCGGACGATTTCCCGGCACAGCACCGGATCGAACCGGAGACGGCCGAAGAACACGCCATAGCCGCGCAGCGACGGTGTGAAAAAGATATAGACGGTCAGACAGATCAGCATGACCCAGGAGACGATATTCGTGGCCCAACCGGCGCCGGCCACGCCGAGCGCTGGCAGACCGGCAAGGCCGTGGACCAGTGCGAGCGTCAGCAGGTAGTTCATACCGACGGCCGCCACCGTGATCACCATGACCGAGCCCGCCCGCGAAATCGCGGCAACGAAGTCCCGCAATACCGCGAACCAGAGCACCGGCAAAAGAAAGCCAGAAAGGCCGCGCAGGTAAGGTGTCGTGAGCGCCACGACCGCCGGGTCCTGGCCCAACCCCGACAGGATCCAGTCGAGGTTCCAGATCAGTACGGAACCGGGCACGCCAACCGCGGTGGCCACGATGAAGCCCTGACGCACCGCCTGGCCGGCATCGCGCTTGCGTCCGGCGCCTTCGGCATGGGCGGCAAGAACACCGACGATCGACAACAGCCCCATCAGAACGACGATCAGTTCGAAGGCCATGTCGCCGGCAAGGCCGACCGCGGCCAGTTCGTGATAACCCAGCCGGCCCACCACCATCTTTGTGGTCAGGAACATGGCATATTCCGCCACGTAGGCGCCGATCAGGGGCAGGGCAATCCGCAACAGAAGCCTGGTCTCCATCCGCCATAGGGAAGGTTGGTTCGCCGCCGCTGTCTGAACGGGGCTGTCATGATCGCCGCCCGGAAGGGTCATGTGATAGGCCTGAAGGCAAAGAATTGAAGCAACGCAACGTCGCAGGTTCCTGCACCACAACTACACTGTCGGGTCCGGAATGGCATCCACAAAGTGAGGCGCTAAACCGGTGTTGTTTGTTCCGCAACCGTGATACCAGACGATAGTGCAGCGGGCTGACAGGCGGCGCAGGCAACAAGGGTGGGCAGAGATGGAACGCAAGGAACGCATTGACGCTTTCGGGGCCACTCTCCTGCTCGTGTTTTCGCTGCTTCTCGGTCTCAATCAGGTCCTGATCAAGCTTGTGAATGCCGGGTTGCAGCCGGTTTTTCAGGCCGGATCGCGTTCGGTCTGCGCGTTTTTCCCGGTGCTGATATTTGCGTGGCTGGCAAGGAAACGGCTGTCTGTCTCCGATGGCAGCCTGGTCCCAGGCATCATCACCGGCACACTCTTCGGTTTCGAATTCCTGATGCTGTTCCTGGCCCTTGAATACACCGCTGTGTCGCGGGCATCGATTCTGTTTTACACCATGCCGTTCTGGGTTGCGGTCGGCGCACATTTCCTGATCCCCGGCGAACGCCTGACACTTGTCCGGCTTTCGGGTCTGTTGCTGGCGGTCGGCGGTGTTGCCTGGGCGCTCGCCGACGACACGGCACCGGCGACCGAGCATGCCCTGTTCGGCGATGTTCTATGTCTGGTTGCCGCCACGTTCTGGGCGGCGATCGCCCTGATTGCCCGAACCACGTCGCTCAACCGGTCCGGTCCGGAAATGCAGTTGCTCTATCAGTTGTCCGTTTCCACGGTCATCCTGATCCCCGCCTCCTTCCTGTTTGGCGATCTGGTGCGGGATCTGACACCGGCGATCGTCGCGATCTTTGCCTTCCAGGTCCTGGTGGTCGTGTCCGTCGGTTTCGTGACATGGTTCTGGGTGCTGTCGATCTATCCGGCCTCGGATATGGCGTCCTTCGGATTCCTGGCACCGCTGTTCGGGGTCCTGTTCGGCTGGCTCATCCTGGACGAGTCGGTTTCGGTCTCGATTATCGGGGCGCTGGTGCTGGTGAGCGCGGGCATTGTTCTGGTCAACCGGAAGCCGGGGAAGGCATAGATTCGCCGCGTGGGGATCGGACAACAGTCTACTGACGAACACCCATTGGTTGCGCCGCCCCCTGCAGCATTAAATGCAATCTAATGTCGAGAGCCTCCAAGCAAATTTAGGCGATTTCTAATGCTCTTCGCTCAGGGACAGAATTTTATTGCGGAGAGAGCTTGAGATATACATCTGCTATGAATTGTCACTAATTTGGATAGTGTCCGTTTTATAGAGCCCTAATGCTGATTGAAATATGTGGGAAGTTACAGGTGAAATGGACAAATCCGTGTTCCCAACACAATAGAAACAACATTGAAAAAAATAAATATTCGAAAATATGAATATTTATCTAGGTTGCACGTACATGTTGTATGTCTCGAATATTGGAGATACGATATTTGAAGTACGGTGCCGTGGTAAGAATGATGTGGCATGAATTGGGAGTGAGGATGTGACCTTCAAGCTTGGGATAGTTATTGGCCACACTGCTGCAAAAGGCGGCGCCAAGGGGATCAACTTGAGCGTCGAATATCATTACAATTCAGAGGTCGCGAAGGACATGGAGAACTACGCGGCGGGAACATACGGTTCGTCTTCTACACATCCGCTGGAAACGAAACTCTTCTTTCGCGACCTGGTCGGCGTTCCCGGGGCTTATCGTGCGGCCGATGAATGGCGTGCTAATGCGACTGTCGAATTGCACTATAACGCCGCAACGCCAACCGCGCGGGGAACCGAGACGTTGAGTTCAGGTTCCGCGGCTAGTCTCAAGTTCGCGAAACTCGTTCAAGGCGAACTCTGCAGTCTCCTGAATCGCAACGGCGACTCCCGCGGCGTGAAGATCCGCAACCGGCAGAAACAGGACCGAGGCTGGCTGAGCCTCGTCAGCGGAGCCGCGCCAGCAATCATAACGGAACCTGCGTTTGGGAGTAATGCCGCCGATGCAGCCCTCCTCCGTGCCAAGAAGTTTGAGATAGGTCGCAAGATAGTCGATCAGGCACACGCGTTTTTCTATAGCTGAAGGGCGGATCTATGCCAGACCAAATACACAACCAGCCGGGCAACGGTCGGATTGCTATTGGCGTTCTCGCGCTCTTGATTGGGCTGATTGGCGCCGCCAGTTTCTTGGGAATTTTTCTCGACAAGGAGCAGCGAGTCAGCTGGATGGTGCTGACGTTTGGAGGCTTCGGGGTTCTCCTTGGGCTGCTCTTCCTCGGCGCGACCATCTTCCGCACCTTGGGTCTTCAGGACACTGAACACGCATTGGCGCTGCCCCGTCATTCGATACGCAGCCTGCTAACGTTCCTGATTTTCATGTTTTTGATGGTGTTCGTACTCTATTCGACACAGAGCATCGTTTCGTTCGGGAGCCAGCGGTCGACATTGTCGGGTATTTCAACGGCTGACAAGGACAACCTGATAAACGCGGTCGGCATCGAGAAAATCATTGAGATGACGTTGGTGACAGCAAAGACTGGCGAGGCCGCCAGATGGAACGTCATCCATGCCAAAGAAGTGAAGATCGACGAAAAGATCCTCGCATATTTCGACAAGATCCTGATCGCTCTGTTTGGGATATCGACCACGATCATCGGGTTCTATTTTGGAAGCCGGGCGAAGGACGCACCGAAACCAGTCGAAGAGGAGCCCCAGGATCCGCCTGACGAGCCGGACCCGACCAACAAAGAGGAACACGCGGGCGATGAGGCGGACGGCGGTCAGTTTTCGGTATCCTCGCCTATGGTCGTCCTGGAAGAATCGGCGGCTGGTGGTTACGCAGGAGCCGTAACGATTGCCTCCGATTCGACCGATGCCAACAAGGAGTTGGGCGCGCGCTTTGTACCATCGACAACGCATGACCAGCCCACCGATGAGATGGCGATCAAGGCAGTGCGTAATGGCGATGTCGTGACCCTATCGCTGCCTGATCTCAAGGAAGATCACCTCTCTGATGAGGCACAAATTGCGCTCTATTTCGTCGATGAGGAGGAGCGTGCGCAAACTGTTCCGGTCAAACTGGCAGCGGCCGATGCCGATGCACCTGACTGAACGGCCCCTCGCTTGATTCTGGCCGTCGGTTGGTATGTCGGGCACAGGTGTCCGCCGTGATCTTTGCCTTCCAAATGTGCCGGCACTGGTGGGTGCAGGCATTGTTCCGGTCAGCCGGATGCGAGGGAAGGCACCTGTACGGTAAGACTTTGACGTGCCTTTTTGGAAACGCGCATCGCTTCACGCCGAGCCATGTTCATCAGACGAAACGTCGGTTGATGTCTCTCGGTCCGGCAGGCGGCGTCACACCGGAACACTGGTATCCAGCTTGATCTCTTTCAGCACCAGATTGGTCTTGACGTTGGCGATACCGGGCAGCCGGAACAGGAAGTCGTCGAGGAAGGCATTGTAGGCGCCCTGGTCCTGACAGACCACGCGCAGGTGATAATCCGCATCGCCGGTGGTGGCAAGGCATTCCAGAACCTCGCGCCGGTCGGAGATCTCCGAGATGAAGGTGTCCACATGATTGCGGTCATGCCGGGTGAGCGACACGTGAACGATGGCGCTGAAGCCCAATCCCGCCTTTTCGGCGTCGACCAAGGCAGCATATCCCTTGATGATACCGGCGGCCTCCAGCGACCGGACGCGCCGCCAGCACGCCGACGCCGACATTGCCGTGCGATCGGCGAGTTCCTGGTTTGAGATCCGGCAGTCTTTCTGGAGTTCGGTCAGGAGTGCAATGTCCTGTTGCAACAAAGCCGTCATGATTTTCGAGCCCATTTCGGTAGATTCACCCATAGTGTGCCCCATATCGGTAAAATTCACCAGATTTTGCCATCGAGTGGTGCGTTTCTGACAGAACTTTTCCTCTCGCCCGCACCATAATGATTCCATGAACGTGCATGCTGCAGAAACCCGCGCTCCATCCCACAGCCGAATCGACGACGCCTACCGGCTGGAGGACCGCTATGCCTGCACCGGCGGTCGCGTCTTCCTCACCGGGACCCAGGCGTTGGTGCGCATCGTTCTCGATCAGGCGAGACGGGACCGGAATGCGGGGCTGAACACGGGCGGATTCGTTTCGGGCTATCGCGGCTCACCGTTGGGCGGCGTCGACCTCGAGATGTGGCGCGCCGGCGCCTTGCTCGAAAGCCACGCCATATCGTTTATGCCCGCCGTCAACGAGGATCTGGCGGCCACCGCGGTGCTGGGGTCGCAGCAGGTCGAGACCCAGCCCGGCCGCACGGTCGATGGCGTCTTCGGGCTCTGGTACGGCAAGGGTCCGGGTGTCGACCGGTCCGGCGATGCTCTCAAGCACGGCAATGCCTACGGATCGTCGCCCACCGGCGGCGTGCTTGTGGTCGCCGGCGACGACCACGGTTGCGTGTCGTCCTCGATGCCGCACCAGTCGGACGTGGCCTTCATGTCCTGGTTCATGCCGACACTCAGTCCCGCAAGCGTCAGCGAGTACCTTCAGTTCGGCGAGTACGGCTATGCGCTCAGCCGGTTCTCCGGCATGTGGGTCGGCTTCAAGGCAGTATCGGAAACCGTCGAAGCGGCCGCCTCTGTCTGCCTGCACGATGACCGGATCTTCGCTGCACCGGACTTCGTCCATCCCGCAGGCGGCCTTCACTACCGCTGGCCTGACCTGCCCGGACCCCAGATCGAGGAACGTCTGGAGGCAAAAAAGCAGGCGGTTTTTGCGTTTGCCCAGGCTAACCCGATCGACCGGCACATCCATGATGTTCCCGGGGCCCGGTTCGGCATTGTCACCACCGGTAAGGCCCATCTCGATCTGATGGAAGCCTTGCGTCTCCTCGGCGTCGACGGCGACGCCTGCCGTCGCTTGGGCATTGACATCTACAAGGTCGGCATGGTCTGGCCGCTGGCCCGGCACGACGCACTGGAATTTGTCACAAGCAAGCGCGAGATCCTGGTGATTGAAGAAAAGCGCGGCATCATTGAAAGCCAGTTCAAGGAATATTTCTACGACTACCCCGGCGCGAAACCGGAGCGCATGGTCGGCAAGCGTGACGAACAGGGCAACCGTCTGGTTCCCTGGACGGGTGAGCTTTCGCCGCGCCAGCTTGTGCCGATTGTTGCGGCACGGCTGGACGGCATGTTCCCTGATGAAGGTTACGCCCAACGAGCCCGGTACATCGTCTCGCAGGTGCCGGTACATCTCGATGTGCCGGGCGCTGCACGCACCGCCTATTTCTGTTCCGGCTGCCCTCACAATACCTCTACAAAGGTCCCGGACGGGTCCAAGGCCCTGGCCGGCATCGGGTGTCACTTCATGGCAAGCTGGATGGACCGCGAAACCACATCGCTTATCCAGATGGGCGGTGAGGGTGTGAACTGGGTCGCATCATCACGCTTCACGGGAAACGGCCACGTTTTCCAGAACCTGGGAGAGGGCACGTTTTATCACTCCGGTTCCATGGCAATCCGCCAGGCCGTCGCGGCTGGAACCAATATCACCTACAAGATCCTGTTCAACGATGCCGTCGCCATGACAGGAGGCCAGCCCGTCGACGGTCCGCTCACGGTGCCGGCACTCGCCCACTCGGTGCGTGCCGAAGGCGTCGACCGCATCGCTGTGGTCTCCGACGAGCCAGAGAAATACGGCGTCATCATATTGCCGATTGGCGTAACCGTTCATCATCGCGGCGACCTTGATGCGGTCCAGAGAGAACTGCGCGATGTGCCGGGGGTGTCGGTTCTGGTCTACGATCAGACCTGTGCTACGGAAAAACGCCGCCGTCGCAAGCGGGGCCTTCTTGCGGACCCGCCCAGATACGCCTGGATCAACGATCTGGTCTGCGAGGGGTGCGGCGATTGCTCGGTCGAATCGAATTGTCTGAGCGTCGAACCGCTTGAAACCCCGCTTGGACGCAAACGGCGGATCAATCTGTCTTCGTGCAACAAGGACTTCAGCTGCCTCAACGGGTTTTGCCCGAGTTTTGTCACCGTCGAAGGGGCCAGGCGCCGCAAGCCAAGCGGATCGCGCGATGATGCCGAGGCAATGGCTGCCGGCCTTGTCGATCCGGCGTTTGGCGATCTGGAGAAGCCCTACGATCTGTTGGTAACCGGCGTCGGCGGGACCGGTGTCATCACCATCGGCGCGCTCATCACGATGGCGGCCCATCTGGAAGGGCGCGGCGCTTCGGTGCTCGATTTTACCGGCTTTGCCCAGAAATTCGGGCCGGTACTGAGTTTCATCCGACTGGCGGACCGGCCCGAAGAGATCAATCAGGTGCGCATCGATACCGGTGCCGCCGACGCGCTCATTGGATGCGATGTGGTCACATCGACATCGGCGAAGGCGTCGGCCTGCTATCGGCCGGGCATGAAGGCGGTTCTCAACACCGCCGTCATGCCGACGGGGGATGTGGTACGGTTCAGGGACACGGACCTGGCTGTAGATGAACGGGCCGGGCAACTAGGGGCGATTGTCGGTCCGGCCAACCTAAAGTCGATTGACGCTAACCGGATGGCCGAAGACCTGTTGGGCGATGCCATCTATGCCAACGTCATCATGCTCGGCCTGGCCTGGCAGAGGGGACTGGTGCCGGTGTCGCTCGAGGCCATCCTGCGCGCGATCGAGCTTAACGGGTTGAAGGTCGAGGCAAACCGGAAGGCGTTTGCATGGGGACGTCTGGCGGCGGTCGACACTGAGGCGCCGGCGAAGAGCAAGGAGACGCTCGAAGAAAAGATCGGGCGTCGCGGTTCCTTTCTGGAGGATTATCAGGACGAGACCTACGCCAACGCATACCGTGCGCTCGTCGATAGGGTCTCGAACCGGGAACGCAGTCTCGGCCGCACCGACCTGACGGACGCCGTGGCCCGCACGATGTTCCGCCTCATGGCCTACAAGGACGAGTACGAAGTTGCCCGCCTGCACACGGACAGTCGGTTCGAGGCGCAATTGAAGCAGGTCTTCGAGGGTGATTTCAAGATCAGGTATCACCTGGCGCCGCCGTTCCTGCAAACCGGAAGGGATGCGCGCGGCCGGCCGCGAAAGCATGCTTTCGGTTCCTGGGTCAACAAGCCTTTCCGTCTGCTGGCCGCCCTGAAACGGTTGCGCGGCACGCCTCTGGACATCTTCGGCTATTCCGCCGAACGCCGGATGGAGCGTGAACTTGTGGTGTGGTATCGCGGTCACGTCGATGACGCCTTGAAAAGCCTGACCCCGGATAACCACAGCGCACTCGTTGAGACCTTGTCGAAACCGCTCGATATTCGGGGGTTTGGACCGGTCAAGGCCGAGGCCGCTCGGCGGATTCAACCGCAGGTCGACGCAGCCATGGTCAAGCTGACCTGTCGGGAGTCACGTCAGGAGACCGACAGCAGATAATCGCGAATCGCCCCGGCGGCTGCGAGCGACAGGCGTTCTGGCCCGGTTTCAACGGGCGCCGCCCGGGACGAGAATTTGGCGATAACAACCTGGTTCGCCCGGTCCACATAGAGATTCTGACCGTGTATGCCAATGCCGAATAGGATCGGCGAGGCATCGTTGAGCACATACCACTTGCTGCGGTAGGCGATTGGCATGCCGGGAAAGTCTGCCGCAAAATCCCCCTTGTCCCATGCCGGACGATCTCCGTTGGCGCAGATGTCGCTGATCCAGTTCTCCGGGATTACCTGATTGCCGCCACGACGGCCGTCCTGTACGAGCAACTGGCCAAGGCGTGCCAGGTCACGTGTCGTCATGCACAGGCCTCCCGCCGCACGCGGCGCCCCCAATCTGTCGACGGTGATATAGCCGCTGCGTTCGGCGCCCATAGGCTTGAACAGGCTTTCACTCAGGATATCGGCATAGCGTTTGCCACTCGCCCTCTCGATCACCCAGGCCAGCAGGTCGGTATTGGGCGAGACATAATGAAACCGTTGTCCGTGATCGCCGTCGCTCTGGGTCAGGGTGGTGAAGAACGATCGCAGGTCTGTCAGGGTGTCGCCGGGTCCGAGCGGATTCCAGTTTGTCGCCTTGCGGTAATCGACAATCGGCCCCGACGTGACCAGATAGTCCTCGTCGAACAGGACGCCGGCCCGCATGTCCAGCAGATCCCGGACCGTAGCCCCGGCATAGGCCGTTGCGGCGACTTCCGGCACATAGGCTGTAATCAGGGCCGCAACGTCAAGTGTACCTTCAGCCCCGAGAATTCCGGCGGCAAGGCCGAGCACGGACTTTGAAACCGACATCAGGATGTGCGGTGATGCCGCCGTCATGCCATTGCAGTAGCGCTCGAAGACAATCCGGCCGCGATGCAGCACGACAATACCGTCGGTGTCCGTCTGAGTGAGGAATTCGTCAATTCCGATCGGTGCACGATCGAGACCGCCGATATGCAAGGCGCCGAAATCGACGGGGGTGTGCGGCAGGTCCCAAACATCGTCGGGATCGTTGGCGATGTCGGCAGAGGCGACGATCTCCCGCACATGATGGAAGGCCCAACGATTGAATGGGCCGGTGCGCCAGTTGGCCAAGGTGACCTGTCCCGAAGCGTCGGGTGGAAACGTACTCATCAATGCCGTCATAGGAGCCTCATGCTGTCTCGGATGTTCAGATCTCATCCTGCGTCAGACTATGGGTTCCGGCAAAGGCCTTTTGCACAGGGATTCCGCGTGGTGGCATGAGGTTCACTCAAATTTAAGGCAGTCGGTTTATGTTGCGCCCAAGCGTGCCGGCAATTAACGAGCGCGCATGGGGCAGCGGCGTACGCCGTGGAACAGGGGCTTTCATGACATCAATCGCAGGAAGATGCCGCGCGGCGGTTCAGATCACGCTGGCTGTGGCCACGGCGGCTATGGTTTCAGGATGCGCGGTAGGGTCCGTGATGGTCAGCACGGTTGAATTGGCCGGATCGGCTGTTTCGGCCACGGCAGATGTTGCCGGCTCGGCCATCAGCACCACCGCGGACGGCATCGGCGCCTTCACCGATTCTGAAGATGATGCCCTGCCGGACGCTGAAGAGTAACGCTTGGATCGTCTACGGTACGGTTCAATAATGCCCTAACTTTCGTGGGGCCCGCGCATCTGGTGAATGGCGTCACGGATGGCACGCCAGTCCTGGGCCTGGTCCGCATCGCCGCTCTGTTCGAAAGCGCGTGCCTTCTGGGCCGCTTCAAATTCCGCCTTGTCTCCATGCGCCTGGTAGAGCATCCGGGCATGTTCGCGTATCTGTGTCACAAGCATGAATGTACTCCCTAACGGTTTTGCCAATACCAAAGAATGAATCGCGCCAGTTCCGTCCGCCTTGGCATAGATCAAGACAAATGCCTGATGAAAATACGGAGAAAACAGCACTTTCCGCCGTTTTCAGGTCCATTATCGCGAAATTGACGCCTTTTTGACGGCAGATGAACGGCTCAATTGACGCAAGCCTGACAGGACACGCCCATTTGATGAAGTGTGAACACGAAGCGATTATTCAGAAACAAACCCTTGTAGAAAGCGCTCTCGGTTCACTTGACCAACACAACACAAATGGAAGAGGAACGAACAGATGAAAAAGCAGGTAATGACGGTTTTGGCTCTGGGTATTGGCGCGGTTGCGCTGACCAACACATCTTCGAGTGCGCAGGCAAGCGGTTGGGGTACAGGAATTCAGGGCGAAGGTCTCGTCCTTCAGGTCGGCCACAAGCACAAGCATCGCCGCCACGGTGGCATTTACTTCAGCTTTGGCGGCGGCCACCTTGACAACCACTACTACGGTGAAAACTGCCGTTACTACAAGCGCAAGGCGCGCTGGACCGGTCGCCGCTACTGGTGGAAGAAGTACCGCCGCTGCATGTACCGGAACGGGTACTGATCACCAAGTCCCGGTTGGGGCCGGGGAGCGGAGACGAGACGATAAAGTCAGCCCATAGACCCTTGCTGCTTCGAATGACCATGCCGTGCCGGAGCAACCACCGGCCAATCGAAAACTGGATAGGCCACCACATGTCCAGACCGGCAAGGCGTCTCGTCTGCCCCTGACCCAGACAATCCAGACTTGCACCAAACCGCTCTCCGAAAGGAGGGCGGTTTTGCGTTTGGGGAGCAGGGACAAGTCCTGACGTGCACTACGGCTGTCCCGGGCAACATGTACTTCGGATCTCCGTGAGTATGAAACCCAAATCTTCGTAAACCTGTGTCATGACCAGCCGTTCAAGCGTGCCGGGCTCCGGGTCGACATTTCTCTGTTTCAGATTGAAAAGTTCCGGAGCGTGATGCCGGCGCAACAACGGGCAGAATTTTCCCCATTCCGTTCAGTCGTTTGCGCAAGGCCTTCACGAAGGTAGCGTACGGAGCATCATGGTTACACTCTCCCCCCGGAAAGCGTAAGAGCAGAAATCTTGGCGCCGCCAATGCATCGGCAAAAAACGCATTTCTTCTGAAATTGACAGCTTTTTGACAGCCGATCCTCCGCGCAAATGACGCAGACCTGACAGATCACCCCCATTTGATGAAGTGTGAACACGAAGCGATTATTCGATGGACAGACCCTTGTAGAAAGCGTTGTCGGGTTCACTTGACCAACACAACACAAATGGAAAAGGAACGTAGATATGAACAAGCAGGTATTGACAGTTTTGGCTCTCGGCGTTGGCGCGGTAGCTCTGGCAAACACATCGTCAAATGCTCAGGCCAAGGACCTTGGTGTGGGTTTCGAGAGTGAAGGCCTCGTCCTCCAGGTCGGTGGCAAGCACAAGCACAAGCACCGCCACAGATTCCACTTCGGATTTGGTGGGTACGACTATCACGACAACTATTACTACGGCAGCGACTGCCGCTACTTCAAGCGCAAGGCGCGCTGGACCGGCCGCCGTTACTGGTGGAAAAAGTACCGCCGCTGCATGCGCCGCCACGGTTACTGATCTGCGGGTTCCTGGTTGAGGCCGGGCACCTGATCGCACCGCGAAGGCGAACAGCACCCGATTCCAATAACCGGGAAACGGAGCAAACCGCTCTCCGAAAGGAGGGCGGTTTGTCTTGTTTTGCCGCCGTTTAGCCGATAACCGGGGAGTTGAGGCAGGTGTTTTAGGTTGCCGGTCAGAGGAGGTCGGCCTGATAGACCAGCGGGAATTTCACGCTTGCAAAGGCGTCGCCGGGCTGCAGGGTCTCGTCCTCCAGCCATTCCGCTACCCCCTGATCCGGCTGATAGGTGGCACCTTCGGTTGCAAACCTTATGGCGTACCCTCGCCTGGGCCGGGTCGACGTCCTGTTTCCCTTTGCCGAATGCACCATGAAACCGTCGAAGGCGAGCAGGTCGCCGGGTTGCAGATCCCAGGACACCATGGTGTGGCGTTCGCGCTCGGCTTCGAAGTCCGGCATGTCGCTGTATTGCGGGTCATCCAGTTTGAAGTACTCGAGAAACTCGCCGTTCTTCCCGGTCTTGAACGGCCGGTACTTTTTTCCCCAGGCGTGGGAGCCTGGTATGAATTCCAGCGCGCCATTGTCGTCATCGACCGGGTCTAGAGCAATCCATGTGGTCATGATCGGGCCACTGATCGGCCAGTAAGGTTGATCGGTGTGCCATCCGGTCCGGGTTTTCGTGCCCGCCTCCTTGGCAAATATGTGATCGAATATCAGAGAGCTGCAGCGGGCATTAGCAAGGTCTGCCGCAATCCGCCCGATCCCGGAATTGAGACAGAAATCCAGAAAGACGCCGCCTTCCATGCGCATGTTTCGATTCGCGAAGTACCGCCGTCCTTTTTGAAGTTCGTGATCGACCGCATGACGCAGGGCTTCGAGCCAGTAGGCGGTCAGCACGTTTCTCACCACCACCACGCCGTCGGTATTGTAGGCCTGCACCAGGTCTCGAACGTCTTTTGTCAGCACATCCTTGTTCATAACGCCTCTCATAATGAAATACGCCTCAGTTCATTACCTCAGAAACTCCCGGGCGGGAATAGGTTTGCCAGGCAGGGCGTTCATGTTTTCTGTGGTTTTGCCGTCCCCAAGTGCAGGGTTTACGGCATTTGGGGGCGGGGCCCGAAACGGTATCCTTGTACTGGCGTCGCTGACGGCTTATTTCACATGTGATCGCGCGGTTAATCACACGGTGGATAAGGCAGGCAGCGTGGAGCACGGTAGACAGGACGATTTGGTGGTTGTACGGCAATTCGCCAGCCGTCGCCAGGCGGAACAATATGCCCTGGTGCTGACCGCCATGGGCGTGCCGTCATCGATCGCGCCGCATAAGACCTGCACAGGCCTGTTTGTGGCACCCGAGGATGCCGCAAGAGCGATCGCCGAACTCTGGGCCTATGACCGGGAGAATGGCGAACGTCCGCAGGGCAAACAGCCGGTACGGCTTCCCTTTCCGCGTCTGGAAGTCGCCATGACCTATTGGGCCATCCTGCTCTTCTTCTTCGCTGCCGCCCGTAATGGCGCATTTTCGTATGCTTGGGTCGATGAGGGCGCTGCCCAGGCAGGTCTGCTGCTGGAAGGTCAGTGGTGGAGAGCGGTGACCGCCTTATGTCTGCATGTGGACGTCGCCCATCTCCTGAGCAATCTCGTTTTCGGCACAGTGTTCCTGGTTCTTCTGTCGCAGGTCCTGGGAGCCGGCGCCGCCGGGTTATCGATGGTCGCAGCAGGGGCGGCCGGTAACGTCCTGAATGCCTATGTACATGCACCGGCTCACACGTCGATTGGCGCTTCCACAGCAATATTTGCTGCCGTCGGCCTGTTGGCTGCCTTGCGTCAGGTGTGGCGGCTGGATCGAGGCAAATTTTCTATGCGGGATTGGGCGCCGTTGGCTGGCGGCGCGACATTGCTGGTGTTTCTGGGCCTGGGCGGCGGCAACACCGACATCCTTGCGCATGTCATGGGGTTTGGATGCGGCATTACAGCAGGCTTTGTGCTGGCGAGGCGTGACTGGGACCGGTCGTCGGACGGGCCACTGCAGTGGAAGTGTGCCGGCGCTGCCGGTTCACTCCTTGCAGCAGCCTGGATTGCAGCGGCAATTGCCTGAGAGAACAGCAGGGGCTGCATCGCCAGACCGTCCGGTTTCCCTGATGACGTCGTCCGTGGCGGCCGCTTGCTCAAGAGATCATGACGGACAGGGACACATCCTGGCGGCTTTTTGAACCCAGGAGCATTCGGCACGAAAAAGGGCGGCCCACCGGGCCGCCCTGATTCTCAGTATGTGTTCGTATGGCCTAGAAGAAGAACCATGTGCCGAACTGCAGGCGGATGTTGTCGTCGTTGGCGCCACCGGCGATTTCACGCTCGGAGTAGATGCCTTCGAGACCCATGCGCAGCT
>JAJFHD010000131.1 GCA_021775805.1 Alphaproteobacteria bacterium
CGATGGGCATGGCTGTGTCTGGGCATTGAAGTCTCTGTCACGCCATCGTCACACCGGCGCAGGCCTGTGTCCAGAGCAATGCGGGGCGTGTTCGTCGTTGTCGCCCTGGATTGCGGTTTTCACCGCAATGACGACGGAAAATATCCCGGTGAACGGGAATTCGTCTCCCGGGCGCGATGCGGTGCGCCGGTACCGCGTTTTCCGTGCGCAATGCGGCACGACAGTGCTGCTTTGCAGACACGGGACCGTACCAGTCTCCAGCGTCCGTGTCTGGAACGGCCCCGGATTGCCCTTGCGGGCCTTCGGGGAACGGCGATGTGGGGCATAGGCGAGCACGCGCCGGCTGTCGTGCACGCTGAATGGCGCGGAGATCCTTGTGTCGGCGCCCGAAGACGACAGGGGGGGTGGGACTGAGATCACGTTTCCAGCTTTATGCGGTGGTTGACGGGGCAGCACTTCGGGTCCAGAAGACATCGGCACGGTCTGTCAGCACGCGAGCCCCACCTCGTCCTGGCCTGGACTGTGCGTCCAACAAACCCCAACGGACACCCGACCCCATGGACCTCGAACACGATCACTCCGTCGACGGCATCGGCAAGCGCCTGGCGCTCGGCCACCGGCCGAGCTATGTCCAGGACTGGGTGCTGGGCGGCATCGACGGGGCGGTGACCACCTTTGCCATTGTCTCGGGCGTCGTCGGCGCGCAATTGGCTACCGGCATCATCCTGGTGCTCGGCCTCGCCAACCTGCTGGCCGACGGCTTTTCCATGGCGGCGGGCAATTATTCCGGCACCAAGTCGGAGACCGACGAGGTCGACCGCCTGCGCGAGATGGAGCGCCGCCATATTGCGCTGGTGCCCGAGGGCGAGCGCGAGGAGATCCGCCAGATCCTGGCCGCCAAGGGCCTCGAGGGCCAGGTGCTCGAGGACGCGGTCGCCGCCATCACGTCGAACGAGGAGACCTGGATCGACACCATGCTGACCGAGGAATTCGGCGTCGCCGCCACCCAGCGCGATCCCATGACCGCGGCGTGGTCGACCTTTGCCGCCTTCGTCCTGTGCGGCGCGGTGCCGCTGGTGCCGTTCCTGCTGCAGTTTGTCATGCCCGTCGATCAGCCTTTCCTCTATGCCATTGCCGCGACCGGTGTCGCGTTCTTCGGCATCGGTGCTGCCAAGAGCCGATGGTCGCTGGCGCCCTGGTGGGTCTCGGGGCTTGAGACCCTTGCCATCGGCATGGCGGCGGCCGGTGTCGCCTACGGCATCGGCTGGCTGTTGAAGGGGCTGGCATGACCGCGCCGGCGCAGGTTGCCGCCCCGAGCGCGCCGTCGGTCGGCTGGCTGGCGGCCTTCGGGCTGCTGTTCGTGTGGTCGGGCTGGGTTGTGATTTCGCGCCTCGGCGTCATCCAGACGCTGACCATCTACGACATGATCTTCCTGCGCTTCACCGTCGCCGGTGCCGTCATGGCGCCGTTCGCCTGGCGCTACTGGCCGCGCCACATCGCCTGGTGGAAGCTCTGCCTGTTCTCCGTCACTACCGGCGTGCCGCATCTGACCTTTGCGCTCACCGGCATGAAGTTCGCCCCCGCCAGCCATGCCGGCATCCTCATGAACGGCACCATGCCGATCTTTGCCGCCCTCATCGCCTGGGCCTGGCTGGCCGACCGGCCGCCGCTCTGGAAGGGGGTCGGCATGCTCATCATCCTGTCGGGCTGCACCCTGATCGGCCTCGACCAGTCGTCCGGCGGTGTCAGCCCGGATGCCTGGATCGGCCATCTGTGTTTCACGGCCTCGGCTCTGCTTCTGGCCACCTACATGGTCTCAACGAGAGTGCTCGGCGTTACCGCCATGCAGGTGCTGGTGACGGTCCCTCTGATCAACCTCGCCTGGTACCTGCCGCTTTACGGCCTGGTCCTGCCCAAGGCGATCGATGTGGCGCCCATGGGTGAAATCCTGCTCCAGGGCCTCTACCAGGGGTTCGGCCCGGGCATTCTCGGCATCACGCTGTTCACCATCGCCATCCGCACCATCGGCTCGACCCCCACGGCGGCGGTCATGGCCTGGGTCCCCGGCATGGCCGCGATCCTCGCCATTCCCCTCCTGGGCGAATGGCCGAGCCAGCTCGCCTGGATCGGCTTAAGTGTGGTGACCGCGGGGATCCTGATCACGGTCACCAACCTGCCGGGGTCATGGCGGCGGTGGTTGCGGCGGCTCTGACACACCGTACCGGCCGCCGGCGCTTGTGTTTTTCGCGGTCCCGTGTCTGCGATGCGGCACTGCGCGCCGCATCGCGCGCGGGAAACGGGTTGAACAGTTTTGCGGTTCCAGCCAAACCGTTCACCGGCCCCCGAGCCGGTGCCTACTCGCCTTTGCGGCAGACCCCCCGAAACCACTGTTTATGACGCGGACGCAGGCGTATGCGTTTTTCGCGGTCCCGTGTCTGCGAAGCAGCACTGACGTGCTGCATCGCGCACGGGAAACGACGCTGCAACCTACTCAACCCCAAGAACCTTTTTCGCCTGCTCCAGCGTGCTCGCCGGATCGCCGCCGGCATTCACCGGCAGCCATGCCACCGGGCCGGTGCCCAGCGTCACCTGCAGGTCGACGATCTCCGGCGTGGCGTCGGAGGCGTCGCCGGTGCGGTTGGCGACGCGCTCGACCATGACATCGCGGGCGGCATTGAGCCACAGGCCCTGGAAGGCCACACCGGTGCGCTCAGCCACCTGTTCGATCGCGGCGCGTTCGGTCGCCCGCAGGTAGACCGCGTCAACGACCACGCTGTGGCCGGCCTTGAGCACGGTGTGGGCCTTCTGGCACAGCGCATCGAAGACCTTGACCGATACCGGCCGCTCATAAGCCTCCGGGCCCAGCCGTTCGGTCTCCTCGACCCCGTGCATCGCCTTGCGTTCCACGTCGCTGCGCAACACCACGGCACCGGGCGCGGCGCCGACGGCGGGCGCGAGGGCGCAGGCGAGCGTCGTCTTGCCGGTGCCCGACAAACCGCCGATGGCGATCAGGCGGGCAGGGGCGGGCTCGAGATAGCCCAGGGCCGCATCCAGATAGCGCCGTGCCGCGGCGTGTTTGCCGGCCTGTTCGGGGCCGGCGGTCTGACCGGCGCGGGTCAGCAGCACCAGCGCCCTGATGCCCGCCCGGCAGGCGAGCAGCAGCGGCAGGGTGCACAAGCCGAACAGGTCGATCAGTTCGCCGGTGCGCGCCAGATAGCGGTTGAGCACGATGTTGGCCTGCTGCCTCAGCCCGCGTTCGTCGAGATCCATCAGCAGGAAGGCAAGATCGTAGAGCGTGTCGATGGTCGCCATGTCCTCATTGAACTCCAGTGCGTCGAACAGGACCGGCTGACCGTCCAGCGCTACGATATTGCCCAGATGAAGATCGCCGTGACAGCGCCTGACAAAGCCGCGCCGGCCGCGCAGTTTGAGGCCATAGCGCGCCGCCTCCAGATGTTCGCCTAGCCGCGCCCGGAAGGCCTCGGTATCGAACCTGTCGTCGGCGGAGTCGCTGGCGCTGAAAAAGTCGGACAACTGACGCACCACCGCCTCGATCCGGACGTCGGCCCGGTCGACCCGCGTCTCCGGCACCCGGCCGTGGCTGGCGGCGACCGCGTCGGCCAGGCGTACCATCAGGCCCGTGTCGAGGCCGTCACGGGCGGCGACCGCGCTCAGGAGCTGGTCCTGGTCGAAGCGTTTCATGTGCACAGCCCATTCCACAGGCTCCCCGGCGCCGTCCAGAGTCAGGCGGCCGTCGGCCTCCCGCGTGACCGCGACCAGGCCGCGGTAGAGGTCCGGCGCGAAGGCGCGGTTGAGCGCGACCTCACGGGCGCAGATCCGATGGCGTTTCTCGAGGGTCGAGAAATCCATGTAGGAAAACCGCACCGGCTTCTTGATCTTGTAGGCCTCGCCGCCGGCCAGGAACACCATCGCCCCGTGGGTCTCGATCACCGTGACCGCATCCGGCCGGGGCGCGTAGGAGTCCGCGTCCGATAGCAGGGCGATGACGTCTGATTGGTCCTGAAGCATGAGGGTTGCCATTGACGCTTTTTGGTTTCCGATCATGGTTCCAGCATAGCCTTGAAGACGACGGCCTGCTTGATGTCGATCAAGGTTTGCCGCAACTAGTGCCCGGTCGCCGGCCGGGGCGGACAGGTTTGATCAGGATCAAGGACGCCCGGCCGGCAAACGTCCAATTTGCTGCAATTGTTGCGGAGGTGACTCATGACTCGACCCAACTTGCCTGGACTGGTGCTTATTGTGGTCATCGTCGTCGGCCTGTTCATGGCCTTTGGCGGTTGGAAGCACCCGGCCTTCAGCAGCGGACAGGTGGGGATCGCTGAAGGCGAGGCGATTGCCCGGGCCAATTGTGCCCGGTGCCATGCCATCGAAAAGACCGGCGACAGTCCCCATGCCAAGGCGCCGCCGTTTCGCACCCTGGCGCGGCGTTATCCGCTGGAAACCCTGGAGGAAGCGCTTGCCGAGGGCATCATGGTCGGCCATTCCGACATGCCGGAATTCACCCTCGAGCCCGACGAGATCACCGCCTTCCTGGCCTATCTCGACAGCCTCTCGCAGTAATTTCCATGCCCTGGGCGCGGCCGGCGCCGTTGCCGCCTGCACTCCGGGCTTGCGGTCGCGCGTTTACCATGGATCAATAGGCCTCTGGTATAAGCGCGCGTGATTTGAGGGCGAGGGACGAGGCTTTTCATGAAGGTGATCATTGTCGGCGGTGGTATCGGCGGGCTGGCCACAGCCCTCAGCCTGCACGAGGAGGGCATCGAGTGCGATGTCTATGAACGCTCAGGGTCGATCCGAGAGTTGGGGGTCGGCATCAACACGCTGCCCCACGCGATCCGCGAACTGGCCGATCTTGGCCTGCTCGACGAGCTCGACCGGGTCGGCATCCGCACCCGCGAACTGACCTACCAGAACCGTTTCGGCCAGACCGTATGGCGCGAGCCGCGCGGGCTCGATGCCGGCTACGACTATCCCCAGTTCTCGATCCACCGCGGCCGCCTGCAGGGCGTCCTGCACGAGGCGGTGGCGGCCCGCATCGGCGATGCCCGCATCCATACCGCCCACGAGCTGGTCGATTTCGAGGAGGTCGACGAGAAGGTCACGGCCACCTTCCAGTTCCGCGACGGCGACGGTGGCCAGGTCGAGGTCGAGGGCGACGTGCTGATCGCCGCCGACGGCATCCATTCGCTTGCCCGGTCCAGGTTCTATCCGCGCGAGGGCCCGCCGTCGTGGAACGGCATCATGCTGTGGCGCGGCGCGGTCGAGCGTGAACCGTTTCTGGATGGCCGCTCGATGATCATCGCCGGCGGCATGGCCGCCAAGTTCGTGCTCTACCCGATCTCCAACGAGGCCGAGGACGAAGGCCACCAGCTGATCAACTGGGCGGTCGCGGTCAAGCTCGGCGACGGCACCAGTCCGCCGCCCCGGCGCGAGGACTGGAACCGCACCGGCAACCTTGATGAGTTGCTCGGTCACGTCTCCGGCCTGTTCAGTCTCGATGTTCTGGATCCGGTGGAACTCATTGAATCTACTCACGAATTTTTTGAATACCCGATGTGCGACCGCGACCCCCTGCCGCGCTGGACCTTCGGCCGCGTCACCCTGCTCGGCGACGCCGCCCACCCCATGTACCCGGTCGGCTCCAACGGCGCCAGCCAGGCCATTCTCGATGCCCGGGCACTGGCCGAAAAGCTCGCCACCGTCCCGTCCGCCTGGGAGGCCCTGCAGCATTACGAGGTCGAGCGTCTGGCCGCCACCACCGACATCGTCAAGCAGAACCGCGGCGGCGGTCCCGAACGCGTCATCGACGTCATCGAGGCCCGCTGCCCGGACGGCTTCGACAGGATCGAGGACGTCGCCAGCCACGCCGAACTGGAAGCCATCGTCAGGGGCTACTCGCAGCTGGCTGGCTTCGACCAGGACCAGGTCAACACCTGAACACGAGGCCATGCGCCGGGTCAGGCAAACTCGATCCCGGCTGCAGTCATCGGCAGCGACGTCACCCGTTTGCCTGTCACAGCAAAAATGGCGTTGGCCAGGGCCGGACCCGCCGGCGGCGTTCCCGGTTCGCCGACACCAGTGGGCGGTTCCGCCGATGGCACGATGTGGACGTCGATGTCGGGCATGTCGGATATCCGCAAGGGTTCGTAGTCCGGGAAATTTTCCTGCTCGACGACACCGTCGGCAAAGGTGATCTGGTTACGCATCACCGCCCCCAGGCCATAGCCGATGCCGCCCTCCATCTGGGCCCTGATCACGTCCGGGTTGACCGCAATGCCGCAGTCGACCGCGCAGGTGATCTTCTCGATCTTGATCGCGCCGTCCGGGTTGACCGACACTTCGGCCACCTCCGCCACATAGGAATTGAAGGACTTGTGAACCGCAATCCCGCGGCCCCGGCCTGCTGCCACGGGTGTGTTCCAGCCGGCCTTCTTCGCAGCAAGCTCGAGCACACCGCGCAACCGCTGACGGTCCTTGCCGTCGCCTTTCAGCAAGTCGAGCCGGTAGGTCACGGGATCCTTGCCCGCCTTTTCGGCGGCCATGTCGACCAGCACCTCCATGGCATAGGCGTTGTGGGAATGCCCCACCGAACGCCACCACAGGACCGACACCGGCGATTGCGCATCGGCCAGCCCGACCGACATCGCCGGGATCGCGTAGTGGGTGTCGGCGGTGCCTTCCACCGACGTCTCGTCGATGCCGTTCTTGACCAGCGCGCTTTCAAAAAACGTACCCTTCAGGATCGACTTGGCGGCGATCCGGTGGTTCCAGCCGACAATCTGTCCGTTGTCGTCCAGTCCGATGCGGGCACGGTGGGCGGCCATCGGCCGGTAGTAGCCGCCGGCCAGATCGTCTTCGCGCGACCACACCAGCTTGACCGCTGTCTTGCCGCCGAGCACGGCGAACGCCATGGCGGCCTGGGCATGATAGTCCGAGGTCGGATTGGCGCGCCGCCCGAAGGACCCGCCGGCGTAGACGGTGTTGATTTCCACCTGCTCGGGCTTAAGGTCGAGCACGGCGGCAACCGTCGGTTTGGCAAGGCCGGGGAACTGGCAGCCGTCATGGACCCGCACACCTGTCGAGGTCGGTTCAACGACGCAGTTGAGCGGCTCCATCGGCGCGTGGGCGAGGTTTGGAAAAATGAACGCGGCCTCGACCGTTGACGCCGCCTTCGCCACGGCCTGCGCGGACGCCTTGAAGTCGCCGCCGTGACGGGTCTGGTACGCGGGCTTGTCGAGCAAGGCCTTGTGGTCGGCGATCATGTCTGCCGTGCTCCGGGTTTCGGCTTTGGAAAAGTCCCACGCAGCCGTAATCGCTTCACGGGCCCTCAGGGCCGCCCAGGTCGACTTGGCAAAGACCGCCACGCCGGACTTGTCGGGCATCGCCTTGGCGTCGACAAAACCCGACATGGCCGATGCTCCATTGGCATCGAACGACGTCAATTTGCCGCCGAATTTGGGCGACCGCAGGACGACGGCATAGACCATGCCGGGCACCTTGACGTCCATGGCAAAGACAGCCGTGCCATTGGTCTTCGCATCACTGTCCTTGCGGGGCAGCTTGGCGTTGCCGATCAGTCGAAACCGGTCCGGTGTCTTGAGCTTGGGCTCGGCAATCGGCTCGAGGGTTGCCGCCTTGGCGACAAATTCGCCGAAATGACCGCTGCGGCTGCCCGACGACAACCGGCTCTTCTCAACCGTGACACTGTCAGGCGAAACCCCCCAGGCCTCGGCTGCGGCCCGGACCAGCAGGTTGCGGGCGGCAGCGCCCGCCTGGCGGTATTGCATGTAGGAGTTGGCGATCGCGGTTGAGCCGCCGGTGCCCTGGGAGCCGAACAGCAGATTTGCATAGCGCTTGTCGTCGGCGGGCGCGAACTCCACCTGCACGGCCGGCCAGTCGGCATCCAGTTCCTCAGCCACCAGAGTGGTCAGGCCTGTGGTCGTGCCCTGGCCCATTTCAAAGTGTTTGGCAATAACGGAAACGGTGCCGTCAGCCGATATCCTGACGAACGGATTCAACTGTGCGGTCTCGGTGCCGGCCGCAAGCAAGCCCTTAGGGCCAAATCCGACCATGAGTGCGGCGGCAGTTGTGCCGGCAGCCACAGCTCCTTTCAGGAATGTCCTGCGTGATGTCTGTGCTGTCATGTCCTCAGGCCTCCATCAGGTCGCCGGCACGGTGAATTGCCGCCCGGATCCGGTGATACGTCGCGCAACGGCAGGCATTGCCTGACATGTACGCGTCGATCTGGGCATCTGACGGCTTCGGTGTGGTGCTCAACAGGCCGATCGCGGACATGATCTGTCCGGACTGGCAGTAGCCGCACTGCACGACGTCAAGCTCCCGCCAGGCGGCCTGGACGGCCTTTGCCACCGGCGTATCGGCGCCTTCGATGGTCGTGATTCTTGCGCCCGCCGCGTCCTCGACCGAGGTCTGGCAGGATCGTACAGGCTCACCGTCCACATGCACCGTGCAGGCGCCGCAGGCGGCAACGCCGCAGCCGAATTTCGTGCCGGTCAGGTTCAGTTCGTCGCGGAGCACCCAGAGCAGTGGTGTGTCCGGTCCGGCCTCGACCTCCAGCGCCTGGCCATTTATCATGAGGGGTGTCGACATGCGATTTCGGTCTCCCTGTCGCATTGAGGTTGGGGAATTCAGAAAGTATACTACACAGTGTAGTGTAATCAAATTCATGCAAAAGTAAACTGCTTGGTGTACTTTTTTGCAGGCACGAATCGGACGCCGGGGAACGGGCCCACGCGGAGGCGGATCGGGGGGTGGAGTTATGACGGTAACAGAGGAAAAACGAAGCCAGATCCTTGACGCGGCAGTATCGGAGTTTCAGGAACTGGGCTTTGCCGGATCGAGCATGGACCGGATCGCCTGCCGGGCGAACGTGTCCAAGCGCACTGTGTACAACCACTTCGAGAGCAAGGAAGCCCTGTTTCGCGCGATCCTCGATCTGATGGCGGCAACGCTCAATGAAGCCCTGGACATCGCATACGAACCGGCCCGCCCGATCGAACCGCAGCTTCACGATCTCGGATGGGCGGAAGGCAAGCTGATGACCAGTGCGCCGTTCATGAGGCTCGCCCGCATGGCCGTGGGCGAGACCCTGCGCGATCCCGAACTTGCAGCCGAAATGAACCGCAAGCTCGAGAAGATTTCCGTTTTCCGCGAGTTCGTGACGGCCGCCCACGCCGACGGCGCGATCAACGCCCGAAACGCGGAAGAAGCCGCCGAGCAGTTCCTCGGTCTCCTGAAGTCGCAGGCCTTCTGGCCGTCCGTGTTCTCAGGCCAGGTGGTCACGCAGGCCCAGATGGAACGAATCGTTGAGAGCACGGTGCAGATGTTCCTGCACACCTACGGCGTCAAGGAACCAGGCTGAACTTGCTGGGACATCATTCCGGCGGCGGCAGGAAATCGACCTCGTGCAGGCCGGCCAGCCGTACCACTTCTTCCGGATCGGGCACGTTGTGGATCTGCTGGAACAGGTCGTAGAGTTTCCCCGTCGGCGTCACCCAGAAGAAGCAGGTCACAGGCGTCTCGGTCTTGTTGAAGATCCCATGAGGCTTGCCGCGCGGCAGGCGGATCAGGTCGCCGTTGGTGGCGTTCGCCTCGCTGCCGCCGAGCACCAGGTCGAAGCGGCCGTCGAGCACATAGATGAACTCGTCCTGATTGGGATGGATATGCGGCGGCACGAAGGTGCCGGGCGGGAAAGTCGCATGCCAGGAAAACGAATCCTCGGTAACCTGCTTGGGCACGTAAGTCTGGCCCAGAATGTTCCAAACAGATCCGTCAATGCTCTCGCCTGCGGCGGTGACACCGTCCGTCATCTCAATCATGTCCGCTTCCTCGCTCTTTGTAATACCCCGGCACCAGTGGATTATAGGCTGCACGCTGCAAGAAGGAACCATGATTTTGCTATTGACTGGGTGCGTGTCAGCATGCGCCCCGGCGCAGAGGCTCTCGACCGAAAGGAACGTCCATCGATGTGGAAGCGGGGGTTAAGTAAACTGTCACCGTAATTCCCAAAGATGATACATCGCTACGGCAGCGGACGAACCGCCCAGACCGCGAGCAAAGTCACTGGGTCTGTGTTGCAAGTTCAGCGATCTTTGCCTGTAATTCCTGGATGAGTCCGCCTTTCTCCGCAACATCGTTCGTCAGCGCCTGCACCCGAGCCATCGCCGCTTCCGCCGTTTTGTCTGCTTCCGAAAGTTGGGCTTCAAGGTCCTCAGTGCGCTTAATCTCCTGGGCAATTTCGGTTTTCAGTGCATCGACTTCGGCTGCTGCTGCCTGCTCTCTCTTGTTTGCTTCAGCACGTTCTTTCTCGAGTTCTTGAATGCGGGCCGATTCTTCGGTGGCTTTTTTTGTCAGTTCATCCGTTTCGGCCGCCGCTGCGTCCACCTTCTTATTTGCCTCGGCAAGCTCGATCTCGGATTTGTCAGCACGTGCCGTGGTCGCGGCAAGTTCATCTTTCAGAGACGCGACCTCGGTCTTTGCTGTTGCCACATTCGAGTTTGACTTTTCAACCTGGACCTTCAATTCGGATATCTGCTCTTTAAGCTGGGACGCCGCGCCTTGCATGTAGATGTAGCCCAGTATCCCTCCAGCTACTAACGCGATCGCTGCCATGGTCCACCTGTTCATCGACCCCATATCTGATCCTCCTTACTGATTCCAGGAACGTTGACGAAGAGCGCTGACCGGGTTCGGCGTTTCCGGTCGCTTTCAGTGATCATATCAGTTTGGGTGACTCGATGTTGAATCATATCGCCTCTGCAACATGGGAATATCCCATCGGTTATCGTTGTGTCCTCCGCGCCAACTGCTTCATCCCCCCACGTGGCTGGCTTGAATCTCGTTGGATTGCTTGGAATGTGGATGATCGAACGGCAGCCTCATACGCCTCCTCAGCTTCCGTACTGCATTGGCAGTCCCGGGAGTCGCTTTTCGGTTAAGCCGAAAGTCTGCAGTGGATCATTGAACGAACCCGAATGGAAGATATGACCGTCCCAAGTTTTTTGGATCTCGGTATCCGGTATTCTAGTTTCTCGACCCAAATCGTTTCTGCCAGGGTCTCAAAACATTTGTGTTTCACGCGTTTTTCGCATTATATGAGAATTAAGTTCAGAAATTGTTGCACTTCTCATGGATTTCGCGTGAAGAATAGCGAACAAGATAGGGAGACCGTCGATGATCGGACCAAGGCAGGTTCCTGAAGCACGCCTTCACCACATTCAGCTTGAAGCGAACGCGCCGCAGGAATTGGCCCGGTTTCATGCCGATACGCTGCAAATGGAATTCTCGCCAGTGGATCGCGGTTTCTTGTGTTCTGCCCCCAAACGCCGGGTGCTGTTCACCCAAGGTGAAAAACGCGGGCTGGGGTTTGCCGCCTTCGCGTTTGAAACGCCGCAGGATCTTGAGACCTATCGCGACTGGCTCCGTCAGCACGGCATTCCTTCAAGCGCCTCAGTCAGCCCGTTGTTCGATTCCGATGCCTTTACGGTGACCGATCCCGACGGCAACCGATTTGTGTTCGGTTCCGCCCCACCCGAAATCGGCAACGGTCCGGGCCCCCTCGACGCGAGACTGCAGCACATCACCTTGCGGTCCACCGACCTTGCTCCGATCACGCCGTTTTACCGCGACAGTCTAGGCTTTCTGCTCGCCGACACGGTCAATGTCGACGAAGGCGACGTGCGGACTGTGTTTTTTGCATCCGACCCCGAGCATCATTCGCTTGCGGTGTTCAAGTCCGACGCGTCCATGGTCGACCATCATTCCTACGAGCTGGACAGCTGGGACGGCATCAAACACTGGTCGGATCATTTCTCCCAGTTGGGAATTTCCCTTCGATGGGGACCCGGCCGCCATGGTCCGGGCAACAACCTGTTCATTTTCATTGAGGATCCCGAAGGCAACTGGATCGAACTTTCCGCCGAGCTCGAAGTCCTCACGCAAGACCGCGAACTGAAAGCCTGGCCGCATAGCCCTCATTCCCTCAATATGTGGGGCAAAGCCATCATGCGCAGCTGATTGCGCCCATCCGAGATTGAAGTTTATTCGAAAGGCCCGACTTCCATGAGACTTGTAACTTTTTCGATCGGTTCCCGCATGTCATTCGGTATGGTCGACGGCGACAATGTTGTCGACCTGGCCGGCCAGCTTGGGGACGGTGTCACGGATTTGCGTTCACTGATCGAGGCCGGAGATGCGGCAGCCCTTGTAGGGGCTGCAGATCTGGCCGGCGCGCCGACCCACTCTCTGGCGGATGTCACTCTGAAGCCGGTCATTCCCAATCCCGACAAGATCGTCTGCGTCGGCCTCAACTACGAAACCCACCGCAAGGAGACCGGCCGCGACAAGACCGAACATCCCGTGCTCTTCACCCGGTTCGCGAACAGCCAGATCGGGCACGACGAGCCGATCCTGTTGCCCCGGGTCTCGGACAAACTCGACTACGAGGGCGAGCTTGCCGTCATCATCGGGCGGCGCGGCCGTTATATCGATGAGGCCGATGCCCTCGGCTACGTTGCCGGATATGCCTGCTACAACGACGGCACGTTGCGCGACTGGCAGCGCCATACGCACCAGTTCACGCCCGGCAAGACATTTCCGTCAACCGGTCCGTTCGGGCCCTGGATGGTGACCGCCGATGAACTCACCGATCCGGCAAGCCTTGAGCTGACGACCAGGCTCAATGGTGAGGTCATGCAGAATGCCACCACCGACATGCTGATCTTTTCGATCCCTGTCCTGATCAACTACATCTCCTGCTTCACCGAACTTGTTCCCGGCGATGTAATCGTCACCGGCACGCCGGGCGGTGTCGGCTTCAAGCGGGATCCGCAGGTGTTCATGAAACCGGGCGACCGCGTCGAAGTTGAGATCTCCGGAATCGGTGTCCTGGCCAACCCCATCGAAAACGAATGACGCGCCGCTGAGAGGGCCCTTTCCCGTGAGCAGTGCCGACCGTCTTCTAGGAATTCTGTCGCTCTTCGGCGAACGCAAGACCGTCTGGACTGTGGAGGGTATTGCCGCAACGCTCGAGGTTTCGAACAGCACCGCCTACCGCTACGTGCGCAGCCTGTGCGATGCCGGTCTTCTGGACCCGGTCCACGGCGACGGTTACCGCCTGGGGCCGGCGATCATCGAATATGACCGGCTTATCCGCCTGAGCGATCCCATGCTGGCTGCGGCAACGCCGGTTTTGCAGAGACTCCAGGCAGAGTGCGGCCGCAACACGATGACATTCCTGAGCCGTCTCTATCGGGAGACCGTCATGAGCCTGCTCGAGGTTTCAGGCGAGAATGCTCCCCAGATCAGTTATGAACGCGGCCGGCCCATGGCGATGTTCAGGGGCGCCACCTCGAAGATCATACTGGCCTACCTGCCGCGCCGCACGTTGCGACGGCTGTTCGATCGTCATGGGGACGAAATTCGCGCCGGCACGGAGGTTGGCGACTGGGCGGCGTTTTTGTCTTTGCTCAAGGACTTGAGGCGCGCAGGGCATTGTATTGCGCGGGCGGAGATCGATCCGGGCTGCCTTGGCGTGGCGGCGCCCGTGTTTGACCGGGACGGTGCCGTCCTGGGCAGCCTGAGTGTGGTTGTTGCAGCCGACACGGTTTCAGCCGCCGACACCGTTCGACTGGCGGGTCTCACGACGGTGGCTGCCGCAACACTGACCGGCCGGATCGGGCAGTTTGAACCGGTCATGGCGCAGCCTGCCCGGAACGTCGCGTGATGGCGATCCTACAGGGCCAGCCTGTTGGCGTTATGCGGCGTATCACCAGAATCCTGTTCCACCCCGGTTTCGGCAGGCGCGAGTGGGCGCCGGCTCAAGACCGGCGAACGAGAGGGGGTTCGTTTCCGGCCGGGTCAAACAAGACCCGTTTCCCGGACAGGAGCAGCGCGATCCGGGACCGTTCCAGACGCCGGCGTTTGCATGTTTCGCGGCCCCGTGTCTGCGAAGCGTCACTGGCGTGCCGCATCGAGCACAGGAAACGACCAGCCCGTTTCCCGGACAAGCGGAGCGCGATCCGTGATCCAAATTTCTCTCCGGCCCGCCGCAGCCCGGGTTGTCCTGAATGAATGGCAAATACCATCATCCGGTCGCCATCATCGGTGCTGGGCCCACTGGCCTGACGCTCGCCAATCTGCTGGGACTCGCCGGTATCCGGACCGTCCTGATCGAGCGCAACACCGCCACGGTAAGCGAACCGCGTGCGGTATCGATCGACGATGAATCCCTGCGAACGATGCAGGCGGCCGGCCTGGTGGATGAGGTTCTGGCCGATGTCATGCTCGACTACGGATCGCATTATTTCGACGCACACGGACGCTGCTTTGCCAAGGTTGAGCCGAACGTCCGGGATTACGGATATCCCCGCCGTAACGCCTTCCATCAACCGCGTCTGGAAGCCACATTGCGATCCGGTCTGGAGCGCTTCGAGCACGTGACGGTCCTTTTCGCTCATGAAGTGCTGCACTTCTCGCAAACCCCGGATGCCGTGACCCTGATGGTGAAGCGAGCCTCGAACGAAACGATCGAGCTGACGGCTGACTGGCTGGTGGCCTGTGACGGCGGCAGAAGCAGTGTTCGCAGCGCAATCGGCGCCGTGATGGAGGGCGCGAGCTTCGAACAGCGCTGGCTGATCGTCGACCTGTTGCAGACCACCGATCGCTTCCGCCATACCAGGGTCTTTTCCAACCCCGACCGACCCGCCATTTCCCTGCCTGGTCCCTACCGGTCGAGGCGGTTCGAGTTCAAGCTCCGTGACGATGAGACAGATGAGCATGCCGAATCGGAAGAGTTCGCCAGAGAACTTGTTTCGGCTCACGGGCCGGATGGCAACGCGCCGATCGTTAGAAAGCAGGTCTATACGTTTCACGCCAGAATCGCCTCGCACTGGCGCAAGGGACGCGTGTTCCTGGCCGGTGACGCCGCCCACCTGACGCCGCCGTTTGCCGGCCAGGGCATGAACAGCGGCATCCGGGACGCTCACAACCTTGCCTGGAAACTGGCTGCCGTCGTCAAGCGGGAATTGCCGGTGAATTTGCTCGACACCTACGAGGCCGAACGCATTCCCCACGCCCGTGCCCTGATCGATCTTGCTCTGACGATTGGCCGGGTGATGGTGCCGACATCACCTTTGAACGCGGCGCTGCAGCAGGCATTTTTCAGACTGTTGAAGGTCTGTCCGCCCGCATTGAGATATGTGACCCAGATGCGGTTCAAGCCCAAGCCTCATTATCGCAACGGGTTTCTGCTGAACACAGAGACAAGCCGCACCAGCGGACTGGTTGGGCGCATGATCCCGCAGCCGACGATCGAAACCGCCGACGGGCGCCAGATCCTGCTCGATGACGCTCTGGGCAACCGGATGGCCCTGCTGGCCTATGGTCACACGACAGCGCACGATGTCGGAAACGCTTTATCTCGAGCATCGCTGTCGGGCACACGTGTGCTGGTGGGCGTTGTTCCCAAGGATTGTCTGCCTGACGCAGGCGGCGGCGATGATGCCGTCTACCGGGATGCCGATGGCGCCCTCGGGCGTTTTCTGGGCCTCCAGCCGGACATTGTTCTTGTAATCCGCCCGGATCGCTACATCGCGGCGGCGCTGACCGTGGCAGAAATGGCCGATTTTCCGGAAAAACTTGACCGCTTTTTTGCACCAATCAGCGCAGGCAGCCCCTGCGTTGATGTCGATACGCTGGAAAATCAAACGTGAGGACGGTCCAGATATGCAAAAACCAAAAACACCCATGTCAACAAAATTGCTGGCCCTTCACGGCCCGGCATTCCTATACTGCAGCCAATGTCCGGGTAATCGGGCACAATCAAACGTTGCGGCACTTTGAAACATGCAACAGTCACCGGCAGACACACCGGCTGGCACCATCAGGGAGGGAATAAAATGCGATTGAGAAACTGGGCTGGCGCACTTGCCGCCGCATTAGTGTTGGGAGCCGGCAGTGCCGGCGCCGAAACCGTGAAGATAGGCGTTGTATTGACCTATTCGGGAGGCGCCGCTCAATTCGGCGAGCAGATTGACCGCGGCATGAACCTGTTCATGAAACAGAATGCCGATGCCTTCGGCGGCCACAAGGTCGAACTCATCAAGCGCGATTCGAAACGCCCCGGCGGCGACATCGCCAAGAACGCGGTCAAGGAACTGATCACCCGGGACAAGGTCGATATCCTGACCGGATTCGTGTTCTCGCCCAATGCCATGGCAAGCGCGCCGCTGGCGACCCAGGGCAAGGTGCCGATGATCATCATGAACGCAGGCACGGCCTGGATTCCGAGCCTGTCGCCCTACATTGCCCGGGTGTCCTTCACCATGTGGCATGCCGGTTATCCGATGGGCAAATATGCCAGCGAAAAGCTCGGCTGCAAAACCGCAGCCATCGGGTTTACCGATTATCCTCCGGGCAAGGACAGCCGCAACGCGTTCACGACCGGATTTGAAGAAGCCGGCGGCAAGGTGCTTGAAGCGATCCCCATGGGCGGCCCGCGCGAAGTCCCTGACTTCACGCCGTTCTTCCAGCGGGTCAAGAATGCCAAGCCGGATTGTTTCTACGTCTTTGTTCCGGCCGGAAACCATTCCGTCGCCGTGATCAAGACATTTTCGACACTCGGCATGAAGGACGGCGGCATAAAGCTGATCGGACCAGGCGACATCACCCAGGACACCAAGCTTCAGTCCATGGGCGCGGACGCCGATGGCATGATCACCGTCCATCACTATTCGGCCGACTACAAGACGCCGACCAACCTGGCTTTCGTCAAGGCCTGGAAGGAGTCCTACGGCGCCGACACCACACCTGACTTCATGGGCGTGGCCGGTTATGACGGCATGGCCGCAATCGCGCATGCCATAACGGCGCAGGGCGGCAAGATTTCCGCCGAGGGCACCATGAAGGCCCTGTCCGGCTGGACCTATGACAGCCCGCGCGGCAAGATCACGATCGACCCGGAAACCCGGGACATCATTCAGGATTCCAACGTCCACAAGGTCGTGGCGAAAGACGGGAAACTGATGATCGAAGTGATCGATACGATCCCGCAGGTCAAGGATCCTTGCAAGGCACTCAAGATTGGCAAGTGCAAGTAAGACAGCGAGAACGGTTAGCGGCCCTCACGGTGGAATTCCGCGGGGGCCGCTTGTTCGTCCGGCGGTAACGGGAACCATGCAGCAGACGATGACGGTGGCTCTGAGCATCCTGTTTGACGGGGTGGCCTACGCGATGTTGCTGTTCATCGTGTCGGTAGGCCTGTCGATCACGATGGGGCTCATGGGGTTTGCAAACCTCGCCCATGGTGCCTTTGCCATGGCCGGGGGCTATGTGCTGGTCACCCTGATGAACCGGTTTGACGTGCCCTTTCTGCTTGGGTTGGTGCTGGCGTTCGTGATCATCGCCGCCGTCAGCGTACCGTTCGAGCGCCTTCTCTATCGCCGTCTCTACAAGGCGCACGAACTTGACCAGGTCCTGCTCAGCATCGGCCTTGTGTTCATGGCTACAGCCGGCGTCGCCTTCGTCTACGGGCCGACGCCGCCCAGCATCGTTGTGCCGGAATTCCTGACCGGTCAGGTCGATCTGGGTGTCGGCCTATTCCCCGCCTACCGGACCTTCACGATCGTGATCGGCTTCGCGATGATCGTCGCCCTGTGGTACGGCTTCGAGCGCACCATTACCGGTGCCAAGATCCGGGCGGCCGTCGACAACCGCCGGATGGCGCAGTCGATCGGTATCGATGTCGACCGGTTGTTCGTGATTGCCTTTGCCCTGGGCAGCGGCTTGGCCGCTGTCGGCGGCGGATTGGCGATCGAAATCGTCGGGCTGTCGCCCACCTTTGCCATCGGCTATCTGGTTTTCTTCTTGATTGTTGTGGCGGTCGGCGGCCTGGGCAGCATCCGCGGCGCCTTCGTGGCAGCGCTGGTCCTTGGTATCATCGACACCGCAGGCAAGTATTTCTGGCCCGACGGCGGCGCTTTCTTCATCTATGCCGTGGCGATCGCCATCCTGCTCGCCAAGCCGGAGGGCCTGTTCGGCAGATCGTTATGACCGACACCTCAGCATCACCCTATCAGTCTGCCCATGATTTTCTCAGGCGCCGCGAACGCTGGCGCCCGATAGAAGCGTTGCCCTGGCTTATCGCAGTGGGTGCCTTTCTGGTGCTGCCCGACTACATGGCCCTGGGAACCCAGATCGTCATCGCCATACTCTTCGCGCTGTCGCTAGACCTGATCCTCGGTTATGCCGGCATCATTACGCTTGGCCATGCCGCCTATTTCGGTGCCGGCGCCTATGCCACCGGCATGCTGTCGGCGCACGCAGGCTGGAGCGAGCCGATCTCCGGGTTGCTGTTCGGCGGTCTGGTCGGCGGGGCCATCGGGTTTGTTTCAGGCTGGGTCCTGCTGCGCTATCACGGCTTGACCCTGCTCATGCTGACCCTGGCGACCGCCATTTTGCTGCAGGAAGCGGCCAACGCAGCCGAGGTCTGGACCGGCGGATTCGACGGTCTGAGCATAACGATCTCGCCCCTGTTCGGGGTCTTCGAGAACGACCTGTGGGGGCATAACTACTACTGGTACTGCCTGGCCGTCCTGTTCATCTGTTTCCTGGTCTCCCGCCGGATCGCCCATTCGTCCTTTGGCCGAGGTCTTGTCGGCATCCACGAAAACCGCCAGAGGATGACTGCAATCGGTGCGCCTGTGCACATGCGGCTGGTGACCATCTATACGATTTCCGCGGCAATGGCCGGGATTGCCGGCGGTTTGTTTGCGCAATCCAACGCCTATGTGACGCTCGACGTGCTCAGTTTCGCCCGTTCCGGCACGGTGCTGATCATGCTCGTTCTCGGTGGCACAGGCAGGCTCTACGGCGCCTTCGTGGGGGCTACCGTATTCATGATCCTGGAAGACGAACTGGCAAAACTCAGTCCTGAATTTTGGGAGTTCGGCGTCGGCCTCCTCCTCGTCGTCGTCGTTCTGTTCTTCAAGGGCGGGTTGATTGTTGCGTTCGAACGCCTGACGAGCTTGTTCAGAAAGTCGCCGACGTGACAGCCGCACTCGCCATAGAAAATCTGCAAAAGAACTTTGGTGCCCTGCAGGTCACCCGCAATGTATCGCTGACGCTGGCAACCGGCGCCCGCCACGCGTTGATCGGGCCCAACGGGGCCGGCAAGACCACCCTCATCAATCTGATCACCGGCGTT
>JAJFHD010000132.1 GCA_021775805.1 Alphaproteobacteria bacterium
GTCAGTTTCGATATGTCGAGGCACAGCAGCCTGTAGCCGTCGAGGGCATCGCCATCCAGCGGATTGGTTTCATACCCGGCCTTGGTCAGATTACGGTCCTTGAAGCTGCCTTCGTCGATTATCAGAAGGCCATGGTCGCGCAAATCTTCCAGATTGGTGATCAGGGCGGCCGGGTTCATGGCCACCAGGGCATCCAGTTGGTCGCCCGCGGTCTTGATAACCCGGGCACCAAAGTTGATCTGGAACGAGGATACGCCGAAAGTGGTGCCCACAGGCGCGCGAATTTCAGCCGGGAAATCGGGGAATGTCGCCAGGTCATTGCCGGCAGCAGCGGTCGCCAGCGTGAACTGGCTGCCGGTCAGTTGCATGCCGTCGCCGGAATCGCCGGCAAAACGGACAACGGCTGCCTCCAATGAGGTTCGTTCGACAGGGACAGGTTTGGTTCTGGAGTCTTCCAGCGTCACGGCCATCAGCAGAGTCTCACCTTACAATACATGTCAATTCTTACACATCGATCATTTGCATGCAAACAATTTTGATTACCGCAATCCATCGCGTTTCGAGATTTCCGACGCGGCCATTCCGCCCATGCGGGCATGGGGTCTCGATCCGGTTGCCATCGCAAGGATGAAGACAATTTCATTGGCACGCGGACTGTCGGGGACGCCTACTTCCATAGCGTCGAAGTGACTGCGGACGTAGGCCGCATTGATGTGATGAATCGGAATATCGATTCGCGTGCCGAGCCCGCCTATCTTCTTGGCCGAAGGCACGATCGCCAGGGCCTCGCCGAGCAGTTCCCGCATGGCATAGCCACCGGGCGCATGCCAGAACGCGCCATGTTCGATTTCCCCGTCCGCACCGACAATCGATCCCTTGCCATAGGACTCGATCTTCCTGGGATCACCGCCACCGACCAGATCAATCAGCCGCTGCGACATTTGCAGACCCAACGGCTTGAGGTCCTCCATGAACGGCGCAATGTCCTCCACGTAGCGGCCCGCGAACGGATTTTCGATAATTGCGGCGACAAACCCCTTGCGAACGGGCACATCGAGTGCCGGGCCACCGTCGTGAACAATTTCCTCCATGCCGCTTGCATATTTGCGTACCTTCACGTCCACGCCAGTTCCTCCTGTTGAATTAATTGAGATCTGTGAGTGCCGACAAGGCGCACACTGGATTTCACAGACAGGGCCGCGGAGACGATGATCCCCGCGTCCACCAGATGTTTTGCATAAGCCTCACCGGCATCCAGAGCCTCTGAAACCTCGCCCCTGTCAAGCGCGTCGACTGCCACGGTCACCGGCAGATTCCCCAGATCGCTGTCGGGGTCCAGTTCGCGCGCCGGGAAGCGTTCAATTTTGGGGGATTCGATGTTGACCGCATTGGCAATCAACGTAGCAGCAACGTCCGCCTGAGCGGCGCTGGCAGCGAGAACAGTCACCGCGTCGGCAATCCCCAGCGAATGCGACCGGCCCTGCCACCCGGAGGTCGCAACACCGCCAATGCCATCGCGGGCGGCAATCACCGCGGTTCCCTGGAGTTGGGGACCGCCGGCCTTCACCGCCAAATCGGGCACCATGCCAATTGTCATGGTTTCGTTGCCGTTTAGATGGAATGCAATATCGCCACCGTTGTTGACGTAGATCTTCCGAAGGTCTTCAGAAGACCTCAGCGTCTGGAGCATGTCATCGGCTACCGCACCGGCGACGGCTGCCATCGGAGTCACATACGTGTCTCTGGCGTATGGATGCACGGCCCGCTCCATGCGACTGGCGATCGGGCCTGAAAACACTCGCTTCCCTTTGGAATGAGACCGCAATTCATCCAGTTCCGCTACCAACTCCTTCAGGATTTCGGTGAACCTGCACCACCCTGTTTCAAGTGCTTTGGATACATTGCCGGACGGCCCGGTCATTCCGATCACAAGATCGATGGGACCGCTGCTGAAGTGGCTGCGGCCATCGTCCAAGAAACGTCTCTGGGGCGGCGCAAACATGGCAGATTCAGTTTAACCTCGACAGAAGGGCAAGCAACCGCTGGGTCTCTTTCTCCGAAAGCGGTTCCAGCGTCCGGCGGGAGACTTCCAGACCTGCCGCTTCCATGTCATTGACCAGTGCCTCACCCGCGTCAGTCAGACGAAGCAAGACCATCCGGCCATCATTGGGATCGACGCGCTGCTCTACCAGTCCCCGTTTCTTGAGCCGATTGGCGACGCCGAGGATTGTGGCGGGATCCATCGCCGTCATGCGGCCGAGGCGGTTCTGGGAGGTTTCGCGCACCTGATGCAGCTTGGCCAGGGCCGCGAACTGCGTCGGTGTCACATCGAAAGGCGACATGACGGTGTTGAAAATATCACTGGCCCTCTGATGAGATTTTCGCAGGATAAACCCGATCTGTTCTTCGAGCACGTACCGGCTGTCATTCTCACCGGATGTAACTGAAGCGGGACTTGTGTCCACGTCATCCCCCATTTCACTTCACCCTTTTTCGTCAACGTTTCCCGGCGTTACCATCCGGCAATCGTCCACAGTTTCCTCACAAAGCGGTATCGGGATAAGGCCACGGATTGTCGCCGCGCCAGTCTTCCACCCGTGCTTCCTGAGCATAGTCTTCAATGACATCCGCGACGCCCACGACGTCGTCCACATGACCACCACCGGCAACATAGGCGTCCAGCGGAAGGGTAAATTCGATCGGGGCAACAATAGCCGGTGTCGGGACATAACCAAAGGCTGCATCTGGCATTCGAAGAACATCCACCATCACCGTGATGCCGCCACCGGGATAAACATAGACCGGCGCGCCACCCATCGTCACGCGACTGATGCCACGCGCGACAGACCGGGTCAACCTCACAGGGTTGCGTGTGACACCTGCCCTTAGAGATCCACCCGCTCCGGCCATGAAAAGGACCGTACACAGGGAAGGTTCGCAGTTTTCGCCGATAAGATCCACGACCTCGCGGACTTTTGCCGGCATTTCCGCAGGAACCGGGACAAGGTCGTTGTCGAGCGTGCAAAATAGGGAATCTTCGCCCGTGGTACTGGTCAACAGAACCCGCAGGCCGGGCCACGCGGTCTTGGGGTCGACCTTCCGGATGATATCGAGCGGATCGGTTATGTCGGTGCCGCCCCAACCCGCCCCCGGTTCGGCAACCTGGAAATAGCGGCCGGGGGTCGATCGTCTGCCGCGCACCCTGATTCCGGCTGGCGGCATGTCGAGGCATTTTCCCGCCTGGTGTTCGGTCAGAACACCGGTAATGTGATCGTCAACCACGATGACTTCATCTACATGCCCGAACCACTGCTGGGCAAAGATGCCCACGGTTGCAGACCCGCAGCCGACCCGCATGCGGGCCTCCGGCGTGCCGTTGACGACCGGGGCCTGGCCGGCCTGAACCACCACCGTGCTGCCGTTGTCGATAGTCAGTTCGACGGCCTCCTTGCTGCACAGGCTCAACAGTGTCTTGCAGGTGACATTGCCTTCCTTCTTGCTGCCGCCGGTCAGGTGATGCACACCGCCCAGGGACAACATCTGGGACCCGTATTCCGCCGTGGTCACGTGGCCGACCTGTTCGCCGTCGCACCGAACCGCCGCAGATTCCGGGCCTAAGTGCCGGTCGGTGTCGATCTTCACCTTGACCCCGCAGTACGAGAAGATGCCTTCGCTGACCACCGTGACGGTATCGACGCCGTCGTGCTGGCTCGACACGATGAACGGCGCGGGTTTGTAGTCGGGATAAGTTGTTCCGGCGCCGATGCCGGTGACGAACGTCTCACCTGACCTCAGCAGCTTGCCGTCCCAGTCCTCGTTGGTCTCGACAAACGGCACGAGCTTGCCGTCCTCGGCCTTGACCCTTTCCATCAGCACCAGGGTGTCGGTGCGGATCAGTTCGCCGTTTTCGTTCGCATAGCGCGCGCAGGCACCAGCCCGGCCCGGCCTGATGCGGCACAGAACCGGACAGGCATCGCAGCGAATGATGCCCTCATCGCCCTCTCTTGCGCCAAATTTGCTCGTGCGGTCTTTCGATCGCGGGGCCGGTGTTGCGATTTCCGTCATGATGTCGCTCCACTTTCCTGTATTGCCTGCCAGACCCTGTGCGGAAGCGCCGGCAAGTGTCTGATTGTCACCCCCGCCGCGTGCCGGATAGCACCAAGGATTGCCGGTGGCGTCGGCACCAGAGCCGGCTCACCAATGCCCTTGGCCCCGTAGGGGCCTTCATGTTCGGGGTCTTCGATAATCTTGATGTCGATGTCGGGGATGTCGCCGACGGTGGGGATCAGGTAGTCGTGGAGGTTCTCGGTCTTGCCGGGCACGTATTCCTCCATCAGGGCCATGCCCAGACCTTGCGCGATGCCGCCCTCGATCTGGCCCTCCACAAGGATGGGGTTGATGGCCCTGCCGACATCGTGGGCGGCGACGATCTTCAGCACTTTTACGGTTCCGAGCGCCATGTCGACTTCAAGCTCGCAGATCTGTGCCGCGAAGCCGTAGGTTGCATAGGGTGAACCCTGTCCCTTTTCGTCGAGCGCCGTGGCCGGTGGATCGTAGGTGCCGGTACCTTCCAGCAGGACGTCGCCGTCACCGGTCCTGTCGGCCAGATCAGACAACGAAATCGACCTTCTGGTATCGCCTTCGACAAAGTCGATGCGGCCGTCACCGACCTTTACGGTCGCCTGCTCGCCGACATTGGCCATCCCCAAAAGCTTGGCCCGCAGATCGCGGCCGGCCAGGTAGGCCGCCTTGCCCGACACGAGCGTCTGGCGCGAGGCGGACGTCTTGCCGGCATCGGCGGTCAGGTCGGTATCGCCGACAATCTGGTCGAAAGCACCCATGGGCACACCCAGGGCATCGGCACAGATCTGCATCATGATGGTGGCGGAACCCTGTCCGATGTCGACGGCACCATTGTAGAGCGTGAAGCGGCCGTTTGCTCCGAGGGTTACGCGCATGGTTGAGGGGTTGGACATGGATGTGTTGCCGCAACCATACCACATGCACCCGACGCCGGCGCCGCGCCGGATCCGGGGGTTCGTCGAATTGTGATCCCGGCACCGGGCCAGCATTCCGGCCCAGTCTTCGCGCAACTCTTCCAGGCATTCGGCGAGTCCGCAGCTGTGGGTTAGGACCTGGCCGGTCGCTGTCTGCTGGCCGGCACGTATGGCGTTGCGATGGCGTATCTCCAGTCTGTCGATGTCCAGCTTCAGGGCAAGATCGTCGAGCAGGGTTTCCTGGGCGAATGCCGCCTGCGGCACTCCAAATCCCCGGAACGCACCCGAAGGGCACTGGTTGGTGTACCAGGCACAGGAACGGTTGAGAACGTTGGGCACATGGTAGGGTCCGGTGCCGTGGACCGGGACACGGCCGGCGACTGTTGGGCCCCATGAGGAATAAGCACCGGTGTTGAAGTCGCCCTCCATGTCAAAGGCCGTAATCATACCTTCAGCGTCAGCCGACATCCGGGCCGAGATTTCAGAAGGGTGGCGTTTGGTGCTGGAGGCCATCGATTCGATCCGGCTCCAGACCGCACGGACGGGGCGCTTCAGGACCCAGGCAGCGACCGCCAGCATCGGTTGAACCGACACGTCTAGCTTGCCGCCAAACCCGCCGCCACAGGCGCTCGGTATGATCCGGACACGGTCTCTCGAAAAACCCAGGACGTTGGCGACTTCCTCGAGATCCATGTAAGGGGCTTGCGTGCAGGCAAGAACTTCGATCCGGTCGGGATCGTTTTCGGAAATCCGGGCGTAGCCTGCCTCTGGCTCAATGTAAGCGTGCTCGACATAGGACGTCGAGAAAGCGCCACTTGCTGTCACCGCAGCCGCGGCGTGACCGGCTTCGACATCGCCTTTTTCGACGAGTCCGCGGATCAGAACATTGTCGGTGTGTGCTTCGTGAACCGGACGCTTCGATGCAGACCTCGCGTCCGCAATAGACGTAACGGCGTCTTCGGGTGACCACGTGATGGGCAGACTTTCGACATCGATGGCGTCCACGACGGACCGTTCGCCGACGAGCGCCATGACGGTTTCGCCGCGATAGCGGACTTCACCTTCGGAGAACACCGGCTGCTCGCGAAGATGGGGGAAGATACCGAAGCCATTGTGTCCGGGCACGTCTCTTGCGGTCAGCGCGGCTTCAAGCCCGGGCACGCCTGCGACAAAGGCATCAAGATCGCCGAGCTCAAACGTTGCACGGTCATGCCGTGACCGGATCGGCCGCAACCAGAGCGCCCCATCGGGGGCTACATCGGCAGCGAACCTGTCGCTGCCGTCCACCTTGGCCAGACCGTCGGCACGGGGGATGCGTGCGCCCACAGCCTCACCCGGCAGTGGCGCGGTGACAACCTGCGCCTGGCCCTGGCCGGCGACATCGAGCACGGCATCGACAATCTTCCGGTATCCCGTACAGCGGCACAACACACCGCCCAACGCATCTTCGATTTCGGCGCGATCTGGACTGGGGCGTTCGGCCAGAAGACTGGTTGCCGCCATCAACATGCCCGGCGTACAGATACCGCACTGCGCTGCCCCGTGATTAAGGAAAGCCCCCTGTAACCGGCCGAGCAGGCCTGCATCTTCGGTTACTTCAACGGTGGTTATACGCGCACCGTCTGCCTGTCCGGTTGCCACGAGGCAGGAACAGACCTGTTCGCCGTCGAGCAGAACCGTACAGGCGCCGCAATCGCCGGCATCGCAGCCGATCTTCGTGCCGGTCAGGCCGCAGTGATCACGCAGAGTGTTGGCCAGACTGTCAAACGGATGAGCCGACACATCAAAGGAATTGCCGTTGAGTTCAAAGGAAATTCCCCGCTCGAGGTTTGCGGGCTTGTCCAGCATCAGGCCGCCCTCCCCAATCCTATCAGGGAAAATTCTCTGAGGAGATCCTTCAGGACCACTCGCGCCGCTTCCTTT
>JAJFHD010000133.1 GCA_021775805.1 Alphaproteobacteria bacterium
CTTCATCAACTATTCGTCCCGCGAGATCAACTGCAAGATCGTCTACTACGGCCCCGGGCTGTGCGGCAAGACGACGAACCTTCAGTTCATCTACACCAAGACGAACCCCGACCTGAAGGGGAAGATGATCTCGCTCGCGACTGAAACCGAGCGCACCCTCTTCTTCGATTTCCTGCCGCTCGCACTCGGCCAGATTCGCGGCTTCAAGACCCGCTTTCACCTGTATACCGTGCCCGGCCAGGTCTTCTACGACGCCAGCCGCAAGCTGATTCTGAAGGGCGTGGACGGCGTGGTCTTCGTGGCAGATAGCCAGATCGAGCGCATGGAGGCGAACCTCGAGAGCATCGACAATCTCAGGGTGAACCTCCGCGACCAGGGCTACGAGCTCGACAAGATTCCGTTCGTGATCCAGTACAACAAACGAGATCTTCCGAACGCCGCGCCGCTCGACGAACTGCGGCGCCAGCTGAACACCCAGGGCGTCCAGGATTTCGAGGCGAGCGCCACGACGGGCGAAGGGGTCTTCGAGACCCTGAAGGCCGTCGCAAAGACGGTGCTTTCCGACCTGAAGAGGTTGTCGCGGTAGCTGCGACCTCGCCGGTGCCTCCAGGCCCCGGCCCACTGGCCGCGTGCTCCGCGGCTGCGCCGCCGCGGAAGATCGCGGTATCTTTCCGCCATGCCTTTGATCGAGGTTTCTGGGCGGAAGGTCTACTACGAGCTGCACGGGCCGGAGCTCGCTCCCCCGCTGGTGTTGGTGATGGGGTTGGCCGGATCTTGCCAGGGATGGCATCCATTGCAGGTGCCGGAGCTCTCGGCTCGCCACCGGCTGGTGCTCTTCGACCACCGCGGGGTCGGGGAGAGCGAGGATCCGGGCGGGCCGTTCACGACGGCGGATCTGGCCGGGGATCTCGATGGGCTGCTCGGAGCGCTTGGCGTACGCAAGGCTCACGTGCTGGGTGCGTTCCTCGGCGGAATGACGGCTCAGGAGTTGGCCCTCCGGTTTCCGGAACGGGTAGACCGGCTCGTGCTGGTCGGCACCTATGCGCGGCCAGATGCGAAGCGAAAGCTGCTGCTCGAGAAGTGGCGAGAGATGGCGCGACACGGAACATCACCGGAGATCTTCACCCGCGAGCGATTGCTCTGGACGCTGCAGGACGAGACGTTGGAGCAAGCAGACCTGATCGAGGCGATGAGTCGCAGCTTTCCGGGCCGGGAACTGCAACTCGATGCCGACCTTCTGGCCCGCCAATGCGATGCGTGTCTTTCCCACGATTCCTACGACCGCCTACGAAAAATCGCACAGCCAACATTGGTGGTTTGTGGGCGTCAGGATCAGCTCACCCCATCGAAGTTCTCACGCGAGTTGGCGGATGAGATTCCGAACGGACACCTGGTCACCTTGCCGTGGGGCGCCCACCTGGTGATGGCCGAATGCGCCCAGGAGTTCAATCGCACGGTGCTCCAATTCCTCGGGGCACCAGGAGGCGATTGACGCGGGATTCTAGCGGCTGCGGAATCGAAGCTGCGAGAGCGTCTCCCCGAGCACAGCGTCTTCCGCGACAGCGCGGCGCAGATCTCTTGCAGTGAGACGAGCGTCGCTACCGACGTAGATGCGGTTGTCGAACTCTTTGAGTCCAATCTCGACGACGTTCGAGAAGAGGTCGGTCATGGCTCTCCTTACTGCGCCCGCTTCGTCCAGGGCATTCGAGACGATCACACCTCCGGGCCGCAGAAGTGCCTTCGCCTCCTCGAGCAGCGGATGCGGCAGGCCCTCCGGCTTGTAGGCGTTTCGACCGCTCCCTACGAAAACGTCCTCGAAAATCGCGTCGTACCGCGCGCGCTCGCTGCGAACCACTTCGCGAGCGTCGCCGACGCGCACATCGAGGCCGAGGGCGTCCAGATCGAGATGTTCCTGGGCCAGGCGCACCACGTCCGCCGAAAGCTCGACACCGACGATGACGGCCTCCGGTGCCAGCGCACGCACGATCCGGGCGGCACTTCCGCCGCCGAGCCCGAGCAGTAGCACCCGTCGGCGACGTTTCGACGACACCGCGAGGATGCCGCAGGCGATCGCGTCCCACACGGAGCCGGTCGTCACACGGCCCGGCTCGTAGGTGGAGGCGAAGGTGTCGTCGATGCGCAGCACCCGCCGCTGGCCCTGACGAACGATGCGCGCGCCCTTTCTCATCCTTGCCCTCCATCTCGTTACAATCAGCTGCGATGACAGGAAGCCTGTTTCCGGATGAAGCGCAGGAGTCGCAAGGCTCGAAGCGCACCTGCGCTCGCGTAGCGCTTCCGGTCCCTTCCCATCAGCTCTTCGACTACGCGGTTCCGGCCGACTTGGCAAGCGAAGCCCTGGTGGGCTGCCGCGTCCGGGTTCGCGCGGGCGGCCAGGGGATGGTCGGCCTGGTCGTCAGCGTCGGCCCCGCGGAGCTGGATGAGCGGCGCCTGCAGCCGATCCAGAAACTCCTCGATGGCAGCCCGGCCTTTCCGCCGCGGCTGATGGACGCACTCCTCGAGGAGGCCCGCGAGGTGCTTTGCCCTCCGGGCATCGCGTTGCATGCCGCCCTCCCGCCGGGCGGCACACCCAGGACGGTGCGGGCCCTCTGCCTCGCACCGCGCGGGCAGGAGGCGCTTCGCCTTGGTGCCATCCGAGACGAGGAGGCAGCACTCCTCGGCTGGCTGAGCCGCCGGCCGCGAACCGCGGCAGAGCTGGCACGGCGCGCACCGGCGTTGGCCGATCGGCTGAGCGCCTGGGAGCGGGACGGTCTGATCCACCGCGTGCTCGACGAGCGCGGCCCGCGGAGCCGGGTTCCGCGGGAGCGCTGGGCCCAGTTGCCCCCCGGCTGTGATCCCGAGGCCCTGTTGGCAGGGCCCCTGGCCCGTGCTCCACGCCAGGCGGAACTGGTCGAGGCCCTGGAAGCAGGGCCCTCCTCGATCGTCGCCCTGGCCGAGCGCTTCCCGCGTGCCTCCGCGAACTTGCGCAGCCTGGAACGACGAGGCCTCGTCGAACTTTCGGAACGCGATGTGCTTCCCGGTGCACCGGAACGGGAACCGGACAACGAAGTCGTCCTCACGGCCGAGCAACGCGTGGCGTGCGAAGCGATTGGTAGTGCGATCGAGCACCGGGAGCCGGAAACGTTCCTGCTGCACGGCGTCACAGGCAGCGGCAAGACCGAGATCTACATGCGGGCCATCGCCGAGGCCCTGGATCGCGGACGCCAGGCCCTGGTGCTGGTGCCCGAGATCACCCTCACCCACCAGATCCTCGGACGCTTGCGTGCGCGCTTCGGCGATGCGCTTGCCGTCCTGCACAGTGGGCTCAAGCCGAGCGAACGCCTGGCCCAATGGGAGCGCTTGCGGCGCAGCGACGTCCCGATCGCCGTCGGCGCACGCTCGGCGCTCTTCGCACCACTGCACGATCTCGGCGTGATCGTGATCGACGAGGAGCACGACAGCGCCTACAAGAACGAGGAAGGCTTCCGCTATCACGCCCGGCGCTTCGCGGCCCGCCGTGCGCGGGCCGAGGGCTGCCCGTTGATCCTGGGCTCGGCCACGCCATCTCTCGAGGTGCGCTATGCCGCGGAGCGCGGGCGCATTCGATACCTGCGCCTCGAGCATCGACCAAGTGGCCAGCCCTTGCCCGGTGTCCAGTTGGTCGATCTGCGCCAGGAACGGGCCGCCCTGCCCCGCGGTCGCAAGCTGATCCTCGGCGGCAGCCTGCTGCGCGGCCTACGCGAGACGACCCGGGAAGGCGGCCAGGCCATCCTGCTGCTGAACCGCCGCGGCTTCTCGACCCAGATCGCCTGCGTCGAATGCCAGTACGTCTGCCGCTGCAAGAACTGCGACATCTCACTCACCTACCATGCGGGCCAGAACCAGCTGCGTTGTCATTACTGCGACCACCGCGAGACCCCGCCGGAGCTGTGCCCCCAATGCGGAGCAGATTCGACAGCGTTGCTAGGCATCGGAACGGAGAGGCTCGAGGAAGAGGTGCGCGTGCATCTGCCGGACGCACGGACGGCGCGCTTGGATCGGGACACGGCTGCGCCCCGCGGAGCGACCGAAGAGATCCTGCGCGGCCTGCGCGAGGGCGCCATCGACATCCTCATCGGCACCCAGATGGTGGCCAAGGGCCACGACTTTCCGGGTGTTCGCCTGGTGGGCGTCGTAAACGCCGACCTGGGCCTCCACTTCCCCGATTTCCGCGCAGCCGAGCGGACGTTTCAGCTGCTCACCCAGGTCGCCGGTCGGGCGGGCCGCGGCGGGCTGCCCGGGCGCGTGATCCTGCAGACGTCGAGCCCGGATCACTACGCCATCGCACCGGTCGCCACCCACGACTACGAAGGTTTCTACCGGGAGGAACTCGGCCACCGGGCGGGCCTCGGCTACCCGCCGCTCGGCTACCTGGGCCAAGTACGCGTGAGCGCGGAAGACGAAGAACGCGCAGCCGGCTTTGCCGAGCGCCTTGCCTCTCTTGCCAGGCAAGCGTCTGGCGACACCCCCTGTGAAGTGCTCGGCCCGGCGCCCTCCCCCATCTCGCGGTTGCGCGGCCGCTACCGATTCCAGGTGCTGCTCAAGCACGGCAACCCGCAGGTGGTGCGCAAGGCCTCCGAGCAGGTTGCGGCGGCTCTCGAGCGCGTGCCCAACGGCATCCGGGCAAGTATCGATCTGCATCCGGTGGATATGCTGTAGGGAGCTGAGTGGCAGGCGTTGCCGACGCCCGGCAGCGTGGGTCTTGAATCGCCCGTTTCCGTCGACACCCTTCGAAACCGATTGCTACGTTGCCCGTCATGGCGCTCCGCCCGGTGCTCCTCTTCCCCGATCCTCGTCTCAAACGCGTCTCGGCCCCAGTCGAAGACGTGACGGATGGACTGCGTGAACTCGCTGCGGACATGATCGACGTCATGTACGACGAGCCCGGAATCGGCCTCGCGGCTCCCCAGGTGGCTGAAGCCATTCGCATGGTCGTGATGGATACGGAGTGGACGGAAGAGGGCAACGACCGCGACGCCCAGGTGATCATCAATCCCGAGATCCTCGAACGCGAGGGCAGCGTGATCTGGACCGAGGGTTGCCTCTCGGTGCCGGATTTCCAGGCCGAGGTCGAGCGGGCAGCCCGGGTCAAGGTTCGATACATCGACCTCGAAGGCAAAGAACACGTGGAAGATTGCGACGATCTCAGGGCCGTCTGCTTTCAACACGAGAACGACCATCTCGATGGTGTGCTCTTCGTCGATCGGATCAGCCGGTTGAAACGCGGCCTGTACACGAAGAAGCGGAAGAAGGCGCTGAAACTCGAGGAAGAAGACGTTGCCGAGAGCGGCGCGCTCTGAGTGCGCGAAGCTTGCGGCTGTTGTTCTTCGGAACCCCTGAGTTTGCGGTTCCGACCCTCGCCCGCCTGTTGGCCGGAAGACATCCCGTGGTAGGTGTGGTGAGCCAGCCCGATCGCCGACGCGGACGCGGACGCAAGACATCGCCGTCCCCCGTCGCGAGCCATGCCCTCGCAGCCGGCGTTCCGCTCTTCCGGCCAGAGAAGGTCGGCACCCAGGAGGTCGCTGAAACTCTGGCGGCCACCCTGCCCGACCTGGGCGTGGTCGTCGCGTTCGGGCAGTTCCTGCCGAAGCGAATCCGAGAACTCCCTTCGTTGGGCTACTTGATCAATGGGCACGCAAGCCTGCTGCCGCGGCATCGGGGCGCAGCGCCCATCGCCCACGCGCTGCTGGCCGGTGACGTGGAGACCGGGGTTTCGGTGATGCGTGTCGAGCGCGAGATGGATGCCGGCCCGGTTGCCCTCGAGAAGCGCACGAAGATCGGCCCGGACGAGGATTGCGGAAGCCTGACTGAGCGCATCGCGCAGCTCACCGCCGACGCGATCAGCAAAGGCCTCGACCGGATTGCTGAAGATCGCGTGACGTGGACCGAGCAGGATCCGACCCGCGCCACACTGGCCCCGAAGATCGAGCGGCGGGACGCGCACCTCGATTGGAGCAACGACGCGAGCACACTGGTCCAACGGATACGCGCGATGGCGCCGCGGCCGGGCGCGTTCAGTGAGTGGAACGGAGAGCCGTTGCGAATCCTTGCAGCACGCGCGGAGGCCGGGGATGGGGCTTGCGCTCCCGGCACCGTCGTCATCGACGACGAGGCGCCGCGCATCGCAACGGGAAGAGGCTGGCTCCGCCCCCTGTTGTTGCAACGGCCGGGCGGAAAAGTCCTGGACGTAAGCGAGTTCCAACGAGGTCGAGGCCTGGAGAGCGGTGACCGACTCGGCGAAGGGGCGAACGGATGAGCCGCGAGGTCTCACGCCGGCGCCGCGGCGGCGCCCAGGCCAGTGCCGGTCCGCGCCGGGGGGCGACCCCGACCCAAGCCCGGATCGTCGCGGTGCGCGTGCTCGAACGCGTCGAACGCGCAGGGGCCTACGCCGACCTCGCCCTCTCGGGAGCCCTGCGACGCAGTGGCCTCTCGCCCCGCGATCGTGCCTTCGTCACCGAACTCGTCTATGGCACCCTACGCTGGCGCGGCCACCTGGACGCGCTGCTGCGCGCCGTTCTCGACCGACCCAACGAGCGGCTCGAAGCCCTTGTAACGACGCTCTTGCGCGTCGGGGCCTATCAAATCGTCTTCGAGCATTCGGTCCCCTCTTCGGCTGCCGTCGACCAGACCGTACGCTGCGCGCGGGCGCTCGGAGTCTCGCGAGCGGCCGGGCTGGTGAACGCCGTGTTGCGTCGGTTGGCGCGGGGCCACGAGACGATTCCGATGCCCAGCCTCGAAGAGGACCCTTGCGGGCATCTGGTCGATGCCCTCTCCCTTCCGGCACCGATTGCGGAGCGTTGGCTCGCACGATTGGGGCCCGAAGAAGCCGCGCTCCTGGCCGAAGCTTCGAACAAGGTGCCGCCCCTCGTCGCCCGGCTGAACCCCCAGCGCACGGATCGCGAAACGCTGCTCGAAGAACTGCGCAGCCGCCAGCCGGATGTGAAGGCCTGCCGGTACGCACCGCTCGGCGTAGACCTTGGCCACAACGGCTACCCGGGCCACGATCCAGCCTTCCTCGAGGGACGCTTTACTATCCAGGACGAAGGATCCCAACTGGTGGTGGAGCTTCTCGATCCCCAGCCCGGCGAACGCGTGCTCGACGTGTGTGCGGCACCGGGAGGCAAAGCCGGCGCCATCGCCGAGCGAGTCGGCGAGGCGGGCAGGGTCGACGCCTACGACCGGAACCCTCGGCGGCTCGGCCTCGTCGCACGCAGCGCTCGCCGATTGGGGCTCGTGAACTTGCAGACCCGTGAGGTCGATGCCACGCGGCCCCTTCCGGACGAAGGCACGCTCTTCGATCGTGTGCTGGTCGACGCACCCTGCTCTGGCCTCGGCACACTGCGCCGGAATCCGGATGCTCGTTGGCGCTTCGACGAGGCCAACGTCGGGCGGTTGGTGGAGATCCAACAGCAGATCTTGCGCCGGTCCGCTGCGGCCCTCCGGCCCGGCGGGACACTCGTCTACAGCACGTGTACCCTGCTCCCGGAAGAGAACGAGGCCGTCGTCGAGGGATTCCTCGCAGAGGCCAAGGATTTCACCGCCTGCAAACCGGAAGCGCTGCCCGAGGTGGTGCAGCCGCTGATCGGCGACGCGGGCTGGCTTTCCACCTGGCCCCACCGGCATGATACGGACGGCTTCTTCGCCGCCCGCCTGGAGCGAAAAGCTTGAACGACATGCCCATTCGTATCGCGCCCTCGATCCTGGCCTGCGACTTCGGAGCCCTGGCCCGAGAGATCGCAGATATCTCCGCCGCCGGTGCCGATTGGATCCACGTCGACGTGATGGACGGCCACTTCGTGCCGAACTTGACGATCGGCCCGCCTGTCGTTGCGGCGGTACGTGCCGCGACCGAGAAGCCGCTCGACGTACACCTGATGATCGAGGAACCCGAGCGTTCGATCGCTGATTACGTCAAGGCCGGTGCCGATCGGGTGGGTGTCCACGTCGAGACCTGCCCCCATCTGCACGGGACCATTGGCCAGATCCACAATCTCGGGGCCAAGGCCTGCGTGGTGCTCAATCCGGGCACACCCGCTGTGGCGATCGAGTCGGTGATCGCAGAGGTGGAACAGGTGCTGGTGATGAGCGTCAACCCGGGCTTCGGCGGCCAGTCGTTCATCGAGAGCAGCCTCGACAAACTTCGCCAGATCCGGGCCTGGGCCGACGAACGCAACCCAGCTCTCGAGATCGAGATCGACGGCGGCATCGCCAAGGGGACGATCGGGCGGGCCGCAGCGGCTGGGGCCAACGCGTTCGTCGCCGGAACGGCGATCTTCAAGGCGGAGCCCGAGGATTATCCCCAAGCCATCGCGGCCCTCCGCGAGGAAGCAGAGGCCGCGCGACGCGGCTGATCCTGACGGCCCGCTGAGCTAGGGTTCCGCATCGGGTCGGAGGAAGTACAGATGCGCGCCCATTTCCACCGGCGGCCGTCGGCTGCCGGCATTGCAGCCTTGTTCGCTCTCTTGCTGGCCGCGGCGCTCGTCGCGCCCCCCCATCCAGCCGCTTGGGCGGCTGAGACTCCGGCGGAGACGCGCGCTGAGGATGCCACCACTCCGCAATCCGAGCTGACAGGACGCGAGATCTATCAATGTGTGCTGGACAATCGCTTCGAATCCTACGTCCAGCATTCGAAACTGCTCTCCGGCGATCGCGGCGGCGCCACCCAGATCTCGAAGCTTCGAATGACCTGGAAGAGCTTCCGCGAGCAGGAGAAGCGGGTGCTCTCCCGCTCCCTGGTCAAGTACCTGGACCCCTTTGATCTGCGCTTCTCCGGCTACCTGATCCAGAACAACGCAGCCCGCGCGAACGACCAGTTCGTCTACCTGGCGGCCACCCGCCGCGTGCGCCGGGTCAATCTTCGCCGGGAAGCGGTCTTCGGTACGGACTTCACATTCGAGGACGTCGTCCCCCGCGAGATCGAAGACGGCGACTACGCCCGCCTGCCCGACAAGGTGATCGACGGCGTGCCCACCTATGTCGTGGAGGTCATCCCGAAGGATCACGCCAACTCCGACTACTCGAAGTTCGTGACCCACGTCGAGAAAGAACACTGCGTTCCCCTGCTGACGCTCTACTGGGACGAGAAGGAGATCGAGGTCAAGAACCTGATGGCCCCGGCAGACAAGGTGCAGGAACTCGACGGGGTTTGGATCCCGATGGAGTTGACCATGCGCAACCTCCAGCTCGAAACGTTCACCACCCTGACCATCGAAGACATGGAGCCCAACCCGAAGCTCCCCCGGAAGACCTTCGACCTCTCCCGCCTGGAGTCCCACTGAACGCGGCTGAGGGACGCTCAGGCGCGGGTTCGGACGAGGAGAGCGGGCAGCAGGACCAGATCGTTCACGAGACAGATGCCCATCGTGACGGCTGAGAGCACGCCAAACTGGCGCAGCGTGGCGAAGCCCGAGAGCGCCACGACCAGGAAGCCGGCCATCAGCATCACCGAGGTGATCGCGATGGGCCGGCCGATTCGACGACCGCAAGTTGCCGCCGCTTCCTCCGGAGTGAGTCCACGGCGCCGCTCGCTCCCGTAGCGCACCAGGAAGTGCACCGTATCGTCGATGGCGATGCCGAGCGCCACGCTGCCGATCAGACTGGTTGGCAGGGAGAGGGGCGCAGCACCGAACCCCAGGATTCCGAAGTAGATCGCGACCGGCACCAGGTTCGGAAGCATGGCCACCGCCCCCAACCGAATCGAGCCGAACGAGAGTGCGATCAAGATGAAGATGGCGATCGCTGCCAGGCCCACGGTACGCGGCTGCCCGCGGGCAATCCCGTCGGCGCTATGGGAGAGCAGCAGGGCATTGCCCGTCACCGCCGCGGTGACGCCCTCGGGCAGCTCCATCTCCGCCACGAACGTCTCCAGCTGCTCGGTCACCGCGCGAACCTGGGCCGTGCCGACGGCTCCGGTCCTCACCATCACATTGGCGCGGCTGTGATTCACGTTGGCATAACGATCGAGATGTCCCTTCGGCGTCATGAAGAGCAGTTCGGCGGCCGCGCCCCGCGTATCGGGAATTCTCTCCTGGCTCGGGTCGTCCTTGGCCATCGCCCGGTTCATCACCCGTACCGTGTCGACCATCGAGAGCGTGCGACCAACGTTCGGAATCGTCTGTGCTCGAGCCTGGAGGCGCTCGATGGCGCGAAGCAGGTCGGGCTCACGAAAGGCGCCCGGCGTCTCACTCTCGAAGGAAACGAAGAGGGGAACGGCGCCAGCCAGGAGGCGATTTACCGCTTCGAAATCCTTGCGCACCGGCGCGCGCTCGTCGAAGAAGGAGAGATAGTCGGTATCGATCACGATGCGCGGGATGGCTGCGAGGGAAGCCGCGAGTGCCAGAGCGAAGATCAGCAACCAGGTGCCGGAGCGGCGGGCGGCCAGCGATGCGAGGCGCTCCAGAGAGGTGTCGAGGTGTCGAGCGATCGAGGCAGCCAAGGCAGTCCCTGAACCCGCGTGACGAAGCGGCATCAGGGCCAGGGCCGCCTGGACCATCGTCAGCGTCAGCACCGTGATTGCAGCCACCCCCAGGACGGCGAAGGCACCGACTTCGAAGACTGCCGGAACGTCCGTGATGAGGAGTGCCGCGAAGCCGATCATCGTCGTCAAGCCGGCGACCGTGACGGGCAGGCGCATGTGCTCGAGGCTTCGCAGGGCCGCCTCTTCCGGCGAGGACGCCCCCTCGACCTCTTCCTCGTAGCGGGTGACTGCGTGGATGCCGTAGACGCTGCCGATCGCCGCGAGCATGGGTGCGAGAAGCGTGGTCAGGACGGTCAGCGGCCGTTCGAGGAAGGCGATGGCGCCGAAGGTCCACAAAGTGGCCAGCAGGATGGTGCCCATCGGCAGCACCACCCCTCGCCGGGTGCCGAATACGATGTAGAGACCCAAGGCGACGACCAGAAGCGCCAGCGGAATGAGCGTCCCCATATCGCGCAGCATCATCTCGTAGACCCGGTTCTTCACATGGGGGCGGCCGGCAACGTAGAGACGGGTGCCGTCGGCGATCTCGCCCCTGACGATCTCGAGAATGCGCGCATCGAGTTTGGAGCGAATGAACTCCTCGTCCGTCAACTTGCGAAAGGTGACATTGATGGCGGCCGTGCGGCCGTCGAGCGAGAGGATCGTCCGGGCGTAGAGTGGATTGGCCAGGGCTTCTTCCCGAATGGCGGCCAACGCTTCGGGCTCGGTCGGGATTTCCTCGATGAAATCCGCGATGTCGAGCCAATCCGCCTCCTTGTCGAAGCGGAACGCCACCACGTCCGTGAGGCTCTGAACCGTGCGGACCTCGGGAAGATGGTCGATGGCATCGGTGATGCGCCGCAGCCGTCCGAGCCCCTCTGCGGTGAAGAGGTCGTCCGCCTCCATGGCGATCACGAAGACCTCGTCATCGCCGAAGTTGCGCACTGCCGCTCGGTACACCTCCTGAGCTGGATCGCCGGCGGGCAAGAGCGGCTCGGTGGATGGATCGATGCGCAGGTTCACGCCCAGGGGTTCGAGGCGTACCAGCGGCACCGCGGCCAGCACCGAACTCAGCGCCACCAGCCCGAGCACGAGCCAGGGATGCCCCACCACCCAGGCAGGACGAAGGAGAGGAAAGGCCAGGCCCACCGCAACGGCGGCGGCCATCAATGCTGCGAATAAAGTCGGATCCATGGCGGGCGCCGCGCCATGATAGGGCGAAGTGCCGCCGCCGCGACCCACCAGAGGCTCCCTGGGCCGAATTCTGGCCCGGCTTGTGGCCCCCGGCCGCAACCGGCATATTCCCGCGCGGCAAAGCCGCCGGTCGGGGCGTGGCGCAGCTTGGTAGCGCGCTTCGTTCGGGACGAAGAGGTCGCTGGTTCGAATCCAGTCGCCCCG
>JAJFHD010000134.1 GCA_021775805.1 Alphaproteobacteria bacterium
CTGGTCGACCGCACTGGCCAGCTGGTCGGCCAGAATGATCAGGACGATCGACGGCGGGATGATCTGTCCCAGGGTCCCCGACGCGGCGATTGTTCCCGTCGCCAGCGAGTGAGAATAGTTGTTGCGCAACATGGCCGGCAGTGAAATCAGGCCCATGGCCACCACCGTCGCGCCCACGATCCCGGTCGTCGCCGCAAGCAGGGCGCCGACAAAGACAACCGAAATTCCCAGGCCTCCCGGCACAGGGCCAAACAATTGGGCCATCGTGACCAGCAGGTCCTCGGCGATCTTCGAGCGCTGCAACATGATCCCCATGAACACGAACAGCGGAATCGCGATCAGCGTGTCGCGCTCGACTTCCCAGTAGACCCCTCGAAAATTGGTCACCCCGGCACTCAGCCATTGCGCCGGACCGCCCTGGGCAAAATAGGCGCTCGAATCGTCTGCAAACAGCCATCCGCATAATGCAGCAAGGGATATGGAGAGGATTGCCGCCCCCGGCAGAGCGAAGGCAACCGGATACCCGGCGCCCAGTGCCAGCACCATGAGTAGAACCAATATGGCAAGAAAGACCAGTTCCATGACCGATTAACGCCTCTGTACGCCGACGACAGCTGTTCAGTGAACCAATTCGGGTTCGACCTCTTGTCCGCCGGCTTCCTCCCGTATTTCTGCGATGCTTTCCAGCAGGTAGCTGGCGAATTGGATCATCATGGAAATTGCAAATATCCCCAGAAATCCGGCCATCAGGTATTTGACGTACATTCCGAATCCGGACTGGGACACTTCAATATTCAAGAGCGGGCTGTTGATAATGCTCGACTTGCCCCAGTGACCGACACACAGGATCACCCAGCACAATCCAATTCCAAGAATCAGTGATCCGACAGCGTTGACCCAACCCCTGGTCCGCTTCGTAAATCCGGCATAGAGCACGTCGACCCGAACATGACCCTCTTCAATCAATGTGTAGGCGCTGGCGAAAAGAAACAGGGCAGCATACCAGAATCGCACGAGGTCGCCCTGAAACGCCTGTTCATAGGAAAAAATGAACCGCGTTATGACAATTGAGAATTCCGCAATGACAACAAGCAGTGCCAGCCATGTGAACCCCAAAGTTCTTGTGAAACAGGCAACGATGATTGCAAGAAGTATCAACGGCATATGGACATAAGGTCCGCGAAACTGTGAACGGCCCAGTTCTGTGGTCAGTTCTGATCCGACAATCGAGTCCAGGAGCCCCTCGACCCGAAGGAACGAAAGGGTCATATCGACAAGGCCGACAAAGACGACCGCCCAGAACGAGGCGCGAATAATAAACGCGGAAAGGTCGGTCATTGACTGGCTGTCCCGGCGCAGACCCCTTGACTTTCGTGAAAGAACAAATACCACCGGACCGACCAAGCAGGCCGCATAAACCAATACTTGCATCCAGCCGAACGTCGCGGTTTCACCCGACAGAGACTTTCCCCCGCCGAAAAGGCCGAGGCCTTCAAGCAGGGGCATGGCACCCGGCCAGCCGCGCCAGAAAATAAGATAATTATTGATCAGAAAACCGAATGTCGCGGCAACGATCACCCAGGCAACCACACGCCACACCAGCACAACCGTACTTTCATCGTGTCCCGCCGCATCCGAACCGGCGGCGTCCCCCTGCACTGGTGCCGACATCCCTCAATCGCCCCAATATCGGGGACGGGATCAAGTCCCGTCCCCCTATAGTTTCGTACTTGTGCCTTTAGAGGCCCAGCACCCGGTTACGCTGGGCGTAGTAAGCCCCTTCGGATAGCTTCATCCAGGCTCCCACGTCAGCACGGGCAGCAGCGAAACTTTCGTGGATTTTGTTGGCAAGTTCACTGTGTGCACGGGTTTCCGTGAAGACTTCTTCGGCGGCTTGACCGAAGCTATCGTAGATTTCATCGCTGAATTCACGCAACTGCACACCATGCTCTTTCACGAGCTTGGCCAGGAACGTACCGTTATTGGCATTGTACTCAGCCATCGAGAAGACATGCTCTTCACCGCAAGCAGCCGTAATAATCTGCTGGTCAGTCTTCGACAGATCTGCCCACCATTTGGCGTTCATGCCGAAGGCAAGCGTCGAGCCAGCTTCGTGCATTCCAGGATAGTAGTAGTATTTTGCAGCTTCGTAGAATTTCATGAAGAAGTCATTCCACGGTCCGACCCACTCCGTCGCATCGATCGCACCGGAGACGAGGTTTTCATAAATCTGACCGCCAGGAAGCGACACGGGGGACGCACCCAATTTTGCCATGACGTCTCCGCCAAGACCAGGGATACGCATCTTCAGACCCTTCAGGTCGTCAGCAGTTTCAATTTCCTTGTTGAACCAGCCACCCATCTGCACACCGGTGGAACCGGCCGCGATGCACTTGAGGCCGAATCCGCCTGCAAGCTCATCCCAGAGAGCCTGTCCGCCCATGTGATAGAGCCAGGCATTGTGTTCGTTATGGGTCAGCCCGAAAGGCACGGACGTGAAGTAGGCCCAGCCCGGGTGCTTGCCTTTCCAGTAATAGTCGGCGGCGTGATAGGCCTGAGCGTTGCCGGATGCCACTTCGTCAAACGAGTCGAAAGCACCGACCCTTTCGCCGGCGGCAAAATACTGAACCTTGATGCGGCCTTCTGTCAGCTCGTCAATACGCGCTGCAAGACGCTGTGCGCCGGTTCCCAGACCCGGGAAGTCCCGCGGCCATGTGGCGACAACGACCATATCCTTGCGCGACTGCGCAATGGCCGGGGCTGCAAGAGTAGCCGCTGCTGCCGTGGAACCGGCAGCCACACCGGCTGATTTAATAAATGAACGACGATCCATGTGTTGTACTCCCTCCGAGTGTCGGACCAGTTGGATTACCTGGTCCGCTATCAAAAGTCATTGCTGACCGGCGGTCTGTTACCATTTTCTGAACCGCCGGCAAAAGCCGCGTCGCAATATAAAGACCAAGTTCGCCTCAATGACAAGGAATTGAGACAATAAATCCACTGTGTGAAATGATTTTGCAATTAGCGAGGCCCAAAAGCACGATTTGCAATCCTTGGCCAGACTATGCGCAAGAGATGTTCGCGCAGGCCATTATGCCGCAAAAATCCAACCACCGGTGACAGGATTGCGTTGAAGAAAGAGCAGCACATCCGACAGATTACGGTTACAATGAGGCAGCGATTCATTTGCCTGGACTGAAGCCATGAACACAAGCACCTCGAGGGCCCCGGTCATGCCGTTGATCGGCTTGCCGTCGGACTCAACTTTTATTGATGACATTCCGTTTCACGCGGTCGGCGACAAGTATGTTCGCGCGGTCGCCGAAGCGTCGGATGCCGCCCCGGTCATGATCCCCTCACTAGGGTCATTGTTCCATTTGCCGCAATTGCTTGAACGTTTTGACGGGATCGTTGTCACCGGCGCAACCTCCAACGTTCACCCTGCAAGATACGGTGCGATTGCATCGCCTGACTCCGAACCTTACGACGAAGACCGCGATGCCACCACTCTGGATCTGATCCGCTGTGCTCTCTCCATGGCCGTGCCACTGCTTGCGATCTGCCGCGGGCACCAGGAACTCAATGTAGCCCTTGGCGGCACTTTGCAGTCGGAAGTTCAGGAACAGCCGGGCAAGCTCGATCACAGGGCTCCTAAAACCGACGATTTCGATGTCCGGTACGGCCCGAACCATTCGGTCATTTGTGCCGGCGGCGGGATTCTGCGCCGCATCATGGGAAGACGCGAGTTGCAGGTAAACAGCCTTCACCGCCAGGCAGTCGGACGGGTGGCCAGCGGATTGTTCGTCGAAGGTACCGCCCCAGACGGCACGATTGAAGCAGTCTCCGTCAAGAATGCCTCCGCCTTCGCATTGGGCGTCCAGTGGCATCCTGAATACAAGGCAACCGAAAATCCCGACTCGGTAAAACTGTTTTCGGCCTTCGGTGACGCCGCACGCGAACGCGCCGCGCGCAAGCGTCTTGCAGCCTGAAATTGATCTGACGTTCCGGGAACTGGCGGCGACGCCGGGCATAAGCACAACCATCGCGAGGTGTCGATGTCACAAGACCATACGCAGGAACACCACGAACATGGTCACGGGCATGGCGAAGGCTCCGAATTGTCCGATGTGGCCCTGCGCGTCAAAGCACTCGAATCTCTCCTGATTGAACGTGGATATGTAGACCCCGGTGCCCTCGATACGCTAATCGAAACCTATGAAAACAAAGTCGGTCCACGCAACGGCGCCAGGGTCGTCGCGCGGTCGTGGACCGATCCCGACTACCGTCAACGGTTGATGACTGATGCCACCGCGGCAATTGCCGAACTCGGCTTCACCGGCCGACAGGGCGAGCACATGGTGGCCGTCGCCAACACCCCGTCGGTCCACAACATGGTCGTGTGTACATTGTGTTCCTGTTACCCGTGGCCGGTTCTGGGCCTTCCGCCGGTTTGGTACAAATCGCCGCCCTACCGCGCAAGGGCTGTTGCAGACCCCAAGGGTGTGTTGGAGGATTTTGGCGTTGACCTGGCGGACACTACCGAAGTCAGGGTGTGGGATTCAACCGCCGAAATCAGGTATCTGGTGATCCCCATGCGCCCCGAAGGCACAAATGGTTTCGATCAGGAACAGCTGGCCGCATTGGTGACCCGGGACTCGATGATCGGCACCGGATTGGCTCTGAGGCCGGATACGTCCGGCGAAGGAGCCGCATCGTGAGGGGTGGTCAGGATCTGGGCAGCGTGCATGGCCTGGGCCCGGTCGAACCGGAGGTCGATGAGCCGCCGTTTCACGACGAGTGGGAGCGCCGTTGTTTTGCATTGACGCTGGCGATGGGAGCCTCCGGAGCCTGGACTCTCGACCAGAGCCGACACGCCCGTGAAAACCGGAATCCCGCCCAATACATGCAGATGTCCTACTACGAGATTTGGCTGGCCGGTCTCGAAGACCTTCTCGACCAGGCCGGTTTCGTTGAGAAAGGCGAACTCGACGGCCGCGCCCGAACCCGACCGGTGCCGGCACCGGCGGGTGTATTGCAAGCCGGCCAGGTCACGGCAGGTCTCGCCAGGGGAGGGCCTTGCGACCGGGTCGTGGACAGCGAACCGGAATTCGCCGTGGGCGGCCGCGTCCGTGTCCGGATCATGGCAACCCGTGGCCACACCCGCGCACCCACCTACACACATGGACATGTCGGCACAATCGACCGGATTCACGGCGGCTACGTGTTTCCCGACACAAATGCCCGGGGCGCTGGAGAGCATCCGGGTATTCTTTACAGTGTTCGCTTTGACGCACGCGATCTTTTCGGTGACAGCGCGGCCCCCGCAAACAGGATATTCGTCGACCTGTGGGAAGCCTATCTCGAGGCCGCAGACCAATGACGGGCAGAGATCACATCAAGGCCATACCGACCCTCCCGACTGAGGGCGAAGGACCGGTTTTCCAGGAGCCCTGGCAGGCACAGGCCTTTGCCATGACCGTGCGTTTGCACGAGCAGGGACATATCGAGTGGTCGGAGTGGGCCGAAAAACTGGCTGCGGAAATTGCCCGGGCCGGGCCCTCTGATTCTCCTTGGAACTACTACCTTCACTGGCTGACGGCCCTGGAGGGACTGCTCGACGACAAGAGCATCGTGTCTCGACCTGACCAACTGGACCGAAAAGCCGCCTGGGACCGGGCTGCTCGTGCGACACCTCACGGCTCACCGATCGAACTGGGCGCCGAAAGTCCCGGTGACCGTTAAATGCCACGGCACTCACAAAACCTGACCGACCGTTCACAACCCCGCCAGCCTGCGCGATTTTCATGGCCCTCGTGGTCAGATGGCGTTATCTGCTTCTGTTGTGTTCACGTCGAAAGCGAAACGCGATGATCCAAACCGATCACCTGGGGGAATTCAAAGCACCGGTATTGCTGTGTGGCGGTGTCTACGGAAACCTTCAGGCATTGGATGCCTTGCTTGCGGAAGCCGCCAGACGCTCAATTCCCGAAAGCCGCATCATCCACACCGGCGACGTGATTGCCTATTGCGGCGACCCGGAGGCCTGCGCCGGCCGCCTGCGCGGCGCAGGCATCCTTGCCATCAAGGGCAATGTCGAAGAACAGATCGGTCGCAACGCGCTTGATTGTGCCTGTGGGTTCGACGAAGGCTCGATGTGCCAGACCATGGCCGTGGAATGGTATGCCTTTGCCAATTCGGAAGTCTCTGGCGACACCAGGCAATGGTGCGCCCGGTTGCCCGATCATCTGACATTTGCAATGTCCGGCCGAACCTTCAAAGTTGTGCATGGCAGCGTCGATCAGGTCAACCGCTTCATGTTTGCGTCTCTGGAGGACGACGTTTTTCAGTCTGAACTGGCGATCGCCGGTACCGATGCCGTCATCGCCGGTCACACCGGACTGCCGTTTACGCGCCATTTCGGACGCCAGATCTGGCATAACACGGGTGCCCTCGGGCTTCCCGCCAACGACGGCACCCCCAGGGTCTGGTTCAGTGTCCTGACGCCGATGATTCACGGCGTGCGCTTCGAACACGTTGCACTCGACTACGATCATCGTGGCGCCGCGCAGGCGATGCGCCGCAACAACCTGTCACCGGCTTATGCTGACACTCTGGAGTCCGGTGTCTGGCCGTCGCTGGATATTCTCCCTTCGGCGGAAAAACAACGCGTGGGTCAGAAAATAGAAACCCGTTCCACAGTGTGGATCAACGCCCCCCGAACCGCCGCATAACAATCGGGGCCGTCAACATCGTCACTCGGGATCGGGGACCACCAGTCTTGCGACCAGATTTTTCATGGTCAAGCCCTGCACGATGATCGAGAACACGACCACGGCATAGGTACAGGCCAGGATCAGGTTCTTGTAAGGTCCCTCGGGCAATGACAGGGCCAGCGCTACGGATATGCCGCCACGCAGGCCGCCCCAGGTCAGTATCACAACGGCGTTCTCGGTAAATTTTTCACGGATCGACAGGAGCGAAATCGGAATCGCGACGCTGATAAGCCGCGACAGCAGCACCACAGGGATGGCAAGCAGAACGATCCAGATGATGTCTGCCCCAAAACCGACCACAAGCACTTCCAGGCCGATCAGGAGAAAGAGCACCGAGTTCATAATTTCGTCGCTCAGTTCCCAGAACTGAAACACATGGCGCCTGGTATTCTCGCTCATGGCGAACCTGGCTCCGTGATTGCCGATGAACAGCCCGGCAATCACGACAGCGATCGGGCCACTGGCATGAATGTGAATAGCCAGGGCATAAGTACAGCAGACCAGGGCCAGGGTGATCAGCACCTCCAGGTTGTGCTCGTCGACCACCCGCATCGCCTTGTAGGCAACATAGCCGGCCACCAGCCCCAGCACCGCCCCACCGAACGCTTCAATTACAAAAAGCGTCGCAACCTCCGGCACACCAATCTCACCGTGTTCGCCGCCCACCGCGATTGCCAGCAGAATTGTAAAGACGACCACACCGACACCGTCGTTGAACAACGACTCACCGGCAATTTTGGCTTCAAGCAGTCTCGGGACCTTGACGGTCTTGAGAATGCCCAGCACCGCCACTGGGTCTGTCGGGCTGATCAGCGAGCCGAACACCAGAGCCCAGATGAACGGAATTTCGACCCCCAGCGTTTTCATGATGAACCACATGGTGCCCGCAACAAGCACAGTGGAAATCATGACACCCAGCGATGCCATCAGGCCGATTGCCCATTTTCGCGCAGCCAGCTCCTCCAGATCCACGTGAACCGCACCGGCGAACAGGAGGACGCTCAACATGCCGTGCATGACCGCCTGGTAAAAGTCGATCTGCTTGAGCGTTCCGGTCACCAGAGTACCGATCCCGTATTGGGGAGCCATAAAATCGGCTGCGACGATCACACCTGACGCCGCCAGTGCGATGACCACCAGGCCGATCGTGTGCGGCAGCCGAAACAACTTGTGGTTGATAAACCCGAAAAGGGCGGAAAGTCCGAGTAATACAGCGATGATATCGAAGAGTGTCATGGCAGTGGGATGAGCCTCGTCGCAATTTCACAAAAATGCGGTGGATTGATACGCAAGACCAACGTATTACACGATTCCGGTGTTGTGAAAGGCGTGTATTTGGCCCATTAAGAATATTCTTGGTGAACCAATACACACGCCTGAGAGAATATGTTAGAGACACCGTGGTGACGAGATCAGGGAAACCGGCTGTCTGGGGATCCGCTGTCTGGCGATCCGCTGTCTGGGGATAATGAGGAGGCTGACTTGTTGGGGACCGCACTCGATGTTGTGTCCAGGGCCATAGCCCTGCTTTGGCAGGGTGGACCGGTTATGTTTGTGCTGATCGCTCTGTCGCTGATCGCGCTTACAATAATCACCGCCAAGATCTGGCAGTTCTTCAGCCGCCGTGTGGGCCGTCGCAAATTCATAGCACCGTCTCTGCGTTCCTGGCATGAAGGCGACCAGAACGGCGCGGTCGCCATCGTATCGCAGCAGCGCAGCCCTACGGCAAAAGTCATGTACGTCGCCATGCAGGCGCGCGCGCAGATGGATCCGCACGACGAAGCGCTTACCGATGAAATTATGCGCGCCGCCAGAATGCAGATGAACGCTCTCGATTCCGGTCTGCGCACGCTTGAACTGATCGCGTTGCTGGCACCGTTGTTTGGCATTCTTGGCACTATTCTGAGCATGATGGGAATAGGCAGTGGCGGCGGCAGTTCGCCTGTGCATGTTGCCTTGGTATCGACGGCGGCAGGTCTTGTCATATCGATTGTGACGGTGCTGTTTTATTATTATCTTGATGCCCGCGTTGACCGCGAACGCCGCGCCATGGAAGCGTCAGTCGCAGCCATCGTCGGCGCAAACGTCACAGCACGCCCCGCACATCGGCACGCATCGGACGATCACGACTACGAAGAAGAAGACGATGATGACGAAGAAGAATACTATGAGCCGGAGTTGAGGTAGCGCCATGCGCATCCTACGAAGGCAGAGGACGCTTTGGCGCACGGTCGTCGTGGCAATAGTCGACGTGGTCCTTCTTGTAACGGTCGTCTATTTCCTCCCCAATGCAGGCGCCTCGACGCCGTCTGCCCAAAGCACATTGGTCCTCCAGTCCGAAGAAACGCCGTCTGACGCGGGCGTGACAATCGTGGTCGGCATCGATGCCGATGGCACTGTCTACATTGACGGCGTACCGGTCGATTTCTCGGAAATGAAAGACAGCTTTACCGAGGCCCTCGAAATCAACAAGGGAGCGCATATAGCTCTGGAACCGGAGCCTAAGGTCGCAATTTCCGTCCTGGATGCCGTCATGACGGCAGCGGCCGCCGCTGGCGCGACAACGATAGGCCTGATCGCCACAAATCCCGGGATAGCTCCGTAATGGAAATCGAGCGCAAAAACCGGCCACGCTTGCCTGGACTGCTCGTCCTGCTTTTTCAGGGCATCATGTTGACGGCCATTGTGTCGATCATGAGTGGCAATCACGCACCGGCAAAAATTCTGGCCGGAACAATAGCGCTCGTTTCCGGCACCGGCACCGGAGGAAACGGCAACATCACCCTTACCGTCGACAGTCAGGGTCGGGTGGGCTATGGTTCTCAGTCCCTGGAGGTTCAAGAGGTTTCGCCCGCTCTGTTCCGCGATGTTTCATCGCCGGACGCAACTGTCGTCACCATCAGCGCGCCCGGTACAGCAGATGCCGCCGTGGTTGCCAGGCTGATGCACGAGGTAAGAAGAGCTGGCGTCAAACAGGTTCGTTTGAGGATCGCTAAATGACCCGTGTCCGGATCTTTGAATGGCTGATTGCCGCATTCCTTATTGTCATTGCGCATGGCGTGGCGGTTTCAGCGTGGCTTCTATACGCGCCTTCGGGATCGTCCGGCGTCGTTCTGCCGCAGGCCCCTGTTGCACAAACAGACAAGTCCGCGGCCAGGTCGGTTGCCCTGTCCGTCAAAATCACCGGCCTTGAACCGCAGGCGCCACTGGTGGCTGCAAATCCGGCGCAGGGCAGCGAAACCGCCGCCGGCATCAGCACAAGTCCGGCGGCGACCGACAAGGATACCTCCCAGGTTCCCAAGAGCGACACCGACGACGTCGTGACAACCGTGGTTTCTGCAGCACCTATCAAACAGATCGACGACAATGCCGGCCCTCAGCCAGCGGGGCAGAACGAAGTCATTGCGACCACGGAGCCGGAGATTGTCAAACTTGCGAACTCCGACGCTGAAACCGAGGATGCGGAATCCACCGCCACTCGAGCCGCAATCCGCGATCCGGTCCCGGTTCCAAAGGTAAAACCGGCAAATGCCACCCTTACCGATCAGATTGCGCCGCCGGCCGAAGAAGCTGACAATAACAGCGCGAACGGCGATACCAAGGTTGCAGCGGTCTCACCGGCAACGCCTGAAACCAATGCGGAGAGCCAGGCCTCCAGCGCCGCACAGACCAACTATTACCGGCTGTTGATTGCCAAACTGAAGGACAAGCGTGTTTATCCCACCGTTGCAAGGAGGGAGGGCAAAGTCGGGACGGTCTACATGCAGATTGTCGTCAAGAGCGATGGTGCGATCTCGTCCTACGAAATTCTCCGCAGTTCCGGTCACGCCGTACTCGACGAGGCGGCCGTTGAGGCCTTGAGAGACGCCAGTCCATTGTCGGAGTTTCCCAAGGATATAACCGACAAGGAGCTCAAATTCGGCGTCCCGCTAAGGTTTCCGTAAACCAGAACGCCAACCCGACCACACCAGGGCTTATCCGATAGTCCCAAGAGCCGGGAAAACGTCGAGCAGGAAATACGACAAAGCACTCATGGTGCCGGTAAGAAACATCACGCCGGTCAGCACCAGGAGACCGCCCATGGTTTTTTCGACGGTTCCCACATGGCTGCGGAATCTCTTCATGAAGGCCAGGAACGGCTTTGCCGCCAGAGCCGCAATCAGGAACGGAACGCCCAGGCCCAGCGAATAGACCGCCAGGAGGCTCGAACCGTAGGCCACGCTTTCCGACCCCGCGGCGATTGTCAGAATCACCGCCAGAACCGGACCAATGCACGGCGTCCATCCGAATCCGAAAGCAAGCCCGACGGCATAGGCGCCCAGAAAGCCCGCTGGTTTCGATTTGTGATGATACCGGGCCTCCCTGTTGAGGACTGAAAACCGGAAGACGCCCAAAAAATGCAGCCCCATGAGTATGATGACGATACTGGCCAAAAACACGCCGACCGGCGCGGCCCCTACCGGTATATCAACCGGTATCGTGAAAAACGTGAATTTGATCGACGGAACACCGGCAAGCACGCCGTCCAGACCGGGGATGTCCATCAGCGTCTTACGCAAGAAGACGTCGGAAATCAGATTGCCGAACGCTGAAGCGGTCGCACCGAGCGAAACAAACACCGTGGAAAAGCCCATCACGAACATCAGCGCGGATGTAAACACCCGAAGAGCGACCCCATCCTCACCCGGAACATTGTCTGTCAGTTCCTCCAGAGAGGTTCCAGCCAGAAAACAAAGATAGGGCGGCACCAACGGCAGCACACAGGGCGACAGGAAACTCAGAATTCCGGCAAATAGGGCGCCTGCGTAGGAAATTTCCATAAACGACTGTTCCAGTATGAGCTTGTCCGCCAGAGAACCTGCTCTGACGGGGCACGACATGCAACACACATTTCGCCGCATGCAAAGTAAAATTCCTGTTAGAAACAAGACCGAAGCAGCAAAACACCGGATGAGCCTGTACGTCCTGTAATGACGTTTCCGGCTCCAGATCGGTTCCATGCGACAGGCAATTCAGAAAACCCGGTTGCCGGCGACACGACGGTGCAGGGCGTCGTGGTCGAATAGGGCATTGGCCCACGCCCCGATGTCCACAGACGTCACGGGTTAAACCAACGGTGCCTACTGTTGACCCATTTCACCGTGACGATTTTGGTCGTCCGGCAAGGCGCGTTTCGCGCCGGAGTGCGGTGTACTCCAAGCGGAGCGCAACGATAACCCATGAAACGGATCAATAGTAGGCACCGTTGGTATTAATCGCGAAAGTTCCTGTCCCCTGCATGTCAAGTGACGTCTTTGACGTGAGCCCAAGTCAGGGGAACAGGGTTTTCACGCCAATTCTGTTAGCCTGGCTCAAACCGCATTGACCAGCACCCAGCCCAGTCCGGCGGATATCACCAGAACACGGCCGATGCCCCAGTGGAGCTTCAGGAGAAGAAGTCCGCAAACCGCCGACAACACCACGACCCGCCAGTCGAGGGTGCCTAAATCCGGTTGCCACAAGGTGACCGGCCCGTACTTCTGCTGTGTCACGGAAGCGAAGAATACGTGTAATCCGAACCAGATCGACAGGTTGAGAATGACGCCGACCACAGCCGCCGTAATCGCCGACAGCGCACCGCTCAAGCGTGGTTGTCCCGAAATCCAGTCGATATAGGGCGCCCCGGTGAATATCCACAAGAAACAGGGAATGAACGTGACCCAGAGCGTTATCGCCGCTCCGGCAAGACCGAGCATCAATCCACCTTCCCGGTAGGCTGCGATGAAACCGACAAACTCCGTGACGAGAATGAGCGGCCCGGGCGTGGTTTCGGCAAGCCCAAGCCCGTCCATCATCTCACCGGCAGTCAGCCACCCGAAGGCGCTGACCACATCCTGGCCCATGTAGGCCAGGACCGCATAGGCACCGCCGAAAGTGACGACTGCGAGCTTCGAGAAAAACGCCCCGATGTCCGCCAGGATCGGCTGGCCGGACATTTGATCCACAAGCAGTACCGGAATCCACCAGAGTGCCAGCCAGACGGCGATGTTCCGCGCTGTCTTTAGTATCGTTACACCTTCTGGCGTCGCCACAACGTCTGTTTCAGCGGGTTTGGCACCCCAGAAGAATCCGAACACCGCAGCGAGGAAAACGATCAATGGATACGGCAGGGCAAGAAAGAAGATGGCGACAAACGCCAAGCCTGCGATCACCCAGTAGGCTGATCCCTGCAAAGCCCGTTTCGCAACCCGGAGAAGCGCTTCGATCACGATGATCAGAACCGCGGCCTTGATACCGAGGAAAAGTGTGCTGACCAGCGGCACGTCGCCAAAATGGGCATAGACTGCGGCCAACGCCAGAACCACCGCCGCGCCGGGCAGAACAAACAGCAAACCTGCAATCAGCCCGCCAACCAGGCCATGCAGCCGCCATCCGGCATAAGTTGCCAATTGCATTGCTTCGGGGCCCGGCAGCAGCATGCAGAAGCTCAAGGCGTTCAGATACTGCTTTTCACTGAGCCAGCCGTTTTCCTCGACCAGAATCCGGTGCATCAGGGAGATCTGCGCCGCCGGGCCGCCAAACGACAGAACCCCGATCCTGGCGAATGCAGCAGTCGCCAGGCTAAGTGACGGGGCGCGATTGAGATCGCGGCCCGTCACTGTCGTTTCCATGCTCACGGTCATGACTTCGGCGCCCCGGCCGGCCAGTCATGGCCTTCATCGACGGCATCCCGTGACCAGCGGTAGAACGCATCGTAAAGCCCCATGCCTGCGTCCAGCTGGGCAAGATCGTCGCGGTACATGCGCGACAGTCCAAGGGACGCCGCCATCAGTCCGGCCGCCTGTGGTGCCAGATCGTGCCGGTCAGTATCGGCGCCTCGAATGATCGTCGCCAGCCGCGTGAGTGCATCGCTTTCCAGTTTGAACTCCTCGATCATGACGTCGAAGGTGCAACGCTCACCGCGATGGCTCCAGAACACGTCCTCCACATCAAACGGTGTCGCCTCGAAACGGTCGGCCACGTTCAGCACCTCGGCAGGTTCCACAAACAGGAACTGCGCCCGTGGATCGACAAACCGGCGGATCAGCCAAGGGCAGGCGATGCGGTCGATTTTTGGCCGGTGCCGTGTCACCCAGACCGTACGGCCCTCGGCATTGCGTGGAGGGATTTTGTCAGCCGGGATCAGCGGACCGCCGGCATCGCGCCAGGCCCAGTTACCGCCCTCCAGGCTTTCGGCAGACACGCCATGGTCGCGCAGTATGGCAGCCGCCCCCTGGCTCAGTTTCAGGCCCTTCTGGCATACGACAACGACTCGCGACCGTTTCAGCCCGGGCGCCAGCGAGGCGATATCGCGGAACGGATGCCGGAACGATGTCGGCAGCAGGCGGGGGTCGAGATCGAAATCCTCGTCGATGCAGATGTCGACGATAACCGGTGCATCGGGCAGACCGATGAGGCGCGAAAGCTGGGATACGGTAATTTGTGTTGGAGACGGCATGCGTCCTCCTCCTTGTCAAATCAGGTGAAGTGGACGCGAAATTTTGGCTGGCGCCTCACGGGGTACTCGCAAACCCCATGGGCCATGTCTCGCAAAACCATGCCGCCCTTGTCAACCGCATTCTGCCAGGGGCT
>JAJFHD010000135.1 GCA_021775805.1 Alphaproteobacteria bacterium
CAGCGCGGCAATCTGCCTGTGGTCGAGGATGTGATCAGTGGCGGCGTCGCCATGATGCCGTGTATCTCGAGACTGCGTGTCCTGCGCCACTGGGGCGGGATCATGGACATGTCCATGGACGGCAGCCCGATCATCTGCAAGTCGCCGATCGAGGGCCTCTACCTGAATACCGGCTGGTGTTACGGCGGCTTCAAGGCAACCCCCGGTTCCGGCTGGTGTTTTGCCCACACCATCGCCCACGACCGCCCCCACGAACTGAACGCCAGGTTCACCCTCGACCGGTTCGAAAAGGGCTACACCATCGATGAAAAAGGCGCGGGTCCCGTGCCGAAAGCTCATTAGGGAGACCGGACATGATACGGATCGATTGTCCACATTGCGGTGTTCGGGACCACACCGAATTCACTTACGGCGGCGATGCCAGGCGCGAATTCCCCGGTCTTGACTGCACCGACATGGACGTGTGGAACGAATACGTCTTTCTGCGCGATAACCCGCGCGGCAGACACACCGAGATCTGGCAGCACAGTCAGGGATGCCGGCGCTTCCTGACCGTCGAACGCGACACCCTGACCCACGAAATATTCTCGGTCGTCGACAGTGCCGGCGCACCGTCCGCGCGCCAAAAGGGGTGATGTCATGAGCAAGCAACCCCATCGTCTGGAGGACGGCGGTCTGATTGATCGCAACCGGCCACTTCGTTTCACCTTCGACGGCACGCCTTATGTCGGGTACGAAGGCGACACATTGGCGTCTGCCCTTCTGGCAAACGGCGTCAAGCTGGTTGCCAGAAGCTTCAAGTACCACCGCCCCCGCGGCGTCTATACGGCAGGCTCCGAGGAACCCAGCGCCCTTGTCACAATGCGCAGCGGCGCGCGTCACGAACCCAACACCCGGGCGACCATGGTCGAGTTGTATGACGGACTCGAAGCCACCAGTCAAAACCGATGGCCGAGCCTCAAATTCGATCTGATGTCGGTCAACTCCCTGTTCTCGTCGTTCCTGCCCGCAGGCTTTTACTACAAGACGTTCATCTGGCCGGGCCAGAAGGGCTGGATGTTCTATGAAAAGTTCATCCGCCGGGCCGCCGGCATGGGAGAAGGCACTTTGTTGCCCGATCCCGACCGGTACGAAAAGGCCCATGCTTTTTGCGATGTCCTGGTTGTCGGCGCGGGGCCTGCCGGGATAGCCGCAGCCCTCGCCGCCGGCAATGCGGGAGCCCGAGTCCTGCTGGTCGACGAAAACCCGATCATCGGCGGCGCCATGCTGTCTGAAACCCAGCCCGTTTCGGCGTTTGACCCGGTTGACCTGTCGGTCGATTTGGGACGTCAGCTGGCCGACCTCGACAATGTGCGCGTCATGACCCGCACCACGGCCTACGGGCTCTACGATCACAATGTGGTTGGCCTGATCGAGCATGTTCAGGACAACAAACCGCAGCCCGACGGACACATGCCGCGCCAGCGCTCATGGATCGTGCGGGCCGGCAGGATCGTGTTTGCAACCGGTGCCATCGAACGTCCCCTGGTGTTCGGCAACAATGATCTGCCCGGCATCATGCTGGCGGCATCGGCTCGCCGCTACCTCAATCAGTACGGCATTCAGGTCGGCAAGAAAGTTGTGTTCTTCACCAACAACGACAGTGTCTATTCGACGGCGATCGACTTCGTTGATGCCGGTATCGATGTCGCCGCAATCGTCGACGCGCGGGAAAATGCACCGATCGACCTGATCGCAACCGCCGACCGCTACGGCATTAACGTCGTGCGCCACAGCGTGGTGTCGCGCGCCAATGGCGGGCTGGCGGTCAAATCGGTTCAGGTTGCACCGGCCAGCCCCGACTCTTCGTCCCCGTCGCGCCGGATCAACTGCGACCTGCTGTGTGTCTCCGGTGGCTGGGCGCCGTCCGCTCACCTTCACAGTCACGTGGGCCGCAAACCGGTCTTTAACGAACAGTTGGCGACATTTGTCGCACCGGAAGATACCGACGCACAACTCAGCGCCGGCGCGGTATGTGGCGAATGGGATACAGCAGTCTGCCTCAATATGGGAATCGAGGCCGGCGAGACCGCTGCAAAGGGCGGCGGATTCAAACCGACAGGCATGACAAAATTCGACGCCGATGCCCGCGAAGAAACCCCGATCCTGCCGCTGTGGGAAGTCGCGGATGCCGGCAGCGCCAAGAAGTTCGTTGACCTGCAGGATGACGTCGCTGCCAGCGACGTACACCTCGCCAACCGCGAAGGCTACAAGTCGGTTGAGCATCTCAAGCGATACACCACCTTGGGAATGGGCACGGATCAGGGAAAAACTTCCAATGTCAACGGATTGGCCATTCTTGCCGGCCAGCGTGGCGAAGCGATTCCGGCGGTCGGCACCACCACATTCCGGCCGCCATACTCGCCAGTAGCCTTAGGCGCCATTGCCGCCGAAGAGGTCGGCAAGCATTTCCGCCCGACCCGCCTGACGGCAATCCATGGCTGGCACGAGCGCCACGGCGCGGTGTGGATCGATGCCGGCCCCTGGTTGCGTCCCCGGTATTATCCCCATGACAACGAGACCCTGACTGAGGCGTACATCCGCGAAACCGAGCACGTACGCGAAAAGGTCGGCATGGTCGATGTCTCGACGCTGGGCAAGATCGACGTGCAGGGACCGGACGCCGGTGAATTCCTGAATCGGGTCTACATCAACGGCTTCGGCAAACTTCCCGTGGGCAAGGCGCGCTACGGCATCATGTTGCGTGAAGACGGGATCGTCTACGATGACGGCACCACGTCGAGGCTGTCGGAAAATCACTATTTCATGACCACGACCACGGCCAATGCCGCCGGCGTGATGTACATGCTGGAGTACTATTTACAGGTCATCTGGCCTGACCTGCGCGTCGACGTCACCTCCATCACGGAACAATGGGCCGGCATGGCGATTGCCGGGCCACGCAGTCGCGACGTCCTGGCAAACGTCCTGACCGACATTCCAGTGGGCAATGAGGAGTTGCCCTTCATGGGTGTCGTCCAGGGTCACCTCGACGGCGCCCCTGTCATGGTGCTCCGGATCAGCTTCTCCGGCGAACTGGCCTACGAACTCTATACACCGTCGGGCTATGGCGAGGCCGTCTGGTCAAGGATCATGGTCGCCGGCGCCTCCCACGACATCATCCCGTATGGCACAGAGGCGCTGGGGGCCATGAGGATCGAGAAAGGCCACGTGGCCGGCCCCGAACTCGACGGCCGCACCGTGCTTGAAGATCTTGGTCTGGAAAAAATGGCAAGCACCAAGAAACCGTTCATCGGCAGCGTGTTGCGCCACCGTGAGGGCCTCCAGGCCGGTCATCGCGAAAAATTTGTCGGTCTCAAACCCGTAACCAAGACCGAGAAACTCCGCCAGGGCGCCCACATTGTCGAGCAGGACGCCTCAAAAATGGAAGGTTACAACATCGGCCATGTGACATCGACCACCTACAGCCCGGCGGCCGGCCAGAACATCGCCTTAGGCCTCGTCCGGGGCGGCCGCAATCGCATAGGCGACATCGTCGATGTGGTCTTCCCGTTGCGCGACGAAAGAGTGACGGTGGAAATCGTCGATCCGGTCTTCTACGATCCGCAAGGAGAACGTGTCCATGCTTGAACGCACATCGCCCCTGACCAGCGTCCTGAAACATGGCCGCTTCGGCAATCCCGCCCCTGAGGCCCGCCCCATACTGATTGCAGAGATGTACGGCCGTCGGCTGGTCCAAGTGACAAGCTGGCCGGACACGCTCGAATCGGTGCAGGCAAAAATCAAGGCCGCGGCCAACCTTCCACCGGCGGCAACGGCGGGACGCGCGGTGACCACGGATGGCGTGACGATAATGAGGATGGGCCCCTATCGTTATTGGGTGATCACCGAACGCGACGCCTCGGCCGACCTGTCGGAAATCACGGAAGATGAGGCAGCAGTCGTCGAACTGACCGACAGCCGGACGGTCTTGAGGATCCAGGGCGAGTCTCCCAGGCAGATACTGGCCAAGGGTCTACCCATCGACCTCCACAAATCGGTGTTCCCTCGAGGGTCGATTGCTCAAGGGTCAATCGGCCACATAGGCGTGGTTGTGCATCTGGTTTCAGCAAGTACCGACGACACTTTCGATCTCTACGTCTCATCCGGGTTCGCACGATCCTTCTGGGACTGGTTGACACTGGCCGCCACTGAATTCGGCTATGAAATCGCCTGACGGAGAACCCGGAATTCCCGGCGGATCCCCGATCATCGATCCGATCGCCGACTGGGTTCATGGCCTCGACCTGTCAGATGTCCCAGCCCCTGCAAAAGATGAGGCCTATCGTTGCCTGATCGACGGTGTCGGGGTCGCTCTGGCGGGATCGCAAAGCCGGACTGTTGTTGCTCTCGCTGAGCCGTCGGCAACACTTTATGGCCCGGGTCCGTGTACCGCGCTGACCTCATCGGAAGCCAGGCTGTCGGCGCCTGCCGCCACCCTCATTAACGGCACAGCAGGCCATGTGCTCGACTTTGACGACACCTCCTACACCGGTATATTTCATGCAACCGCCGTATGCTGGCCGGCGGTCCTTGCAGCCGCTGAGGCCAATCGTGCATCCGGCCGCAGGTTTCTGGAAGCCTTCATCGCCGGCGTCGAGACCTGTTATGCGCTGGCCGATTTCCTCGGTCACGCAATCTATTTCGATGGCTGGTGGACCACATCGGTGCTGGGCCAGGTCGGTGCCGCAGCCGGGGTCGCTAAAATTCTCGATCTGGATAGCGCACAATCCAGAGCCGCGATCGGTCTTGCGATGGCGACATCGGCCGGCAACCGTGCGGTTCTCGGATCGCCGGCCAAGCCGCTGGGCGTCGGCATCGCCGCCCGGCAGGGACTTGAGGCGGCCTATCTTGCCCGGGCACGTTTTCACACCGGTCTGGATATCGCAGGCGCCGACCATGGCTGGGTATCACGCCTGAAACCAGACGCCGTGTCACCGTCGCGTCTGGAGAAACTTGGCGTTCAGTTCGGCCTGACCGAACCGGGCATCCTGTTCAAACAGTACCCCTTGTGTTCCGCAGCCCTTGCCGCCGCACAAGCCGCCGCAACACTCCGTCAGGTCCGCAACCTGACGCCGGAAAGAATTTCGCACATCGATTGCACCGTCACCCCGCTGGTTGCGACCAGCCTCAAGTTCCCGGCTCCCACGACCAGCGAACAGGCACAGTTCAGCCTGCCCTTTGCCGTGGCCAACGCAGTGATGCACGGCAAAGTTGAGCCGGCCCATCTGGCCCCTGCACACATTGGCGACATAGACCTGCGTTCATTGATGAACAAGGTTGAAATGCGGGTGTCGGAAAATCTGGATGGCGCCCTGTCCGATCCGGCAGATGGACCCGAAGGCGCCATCGTCTCGATCACGACCACCGACTCTCAAACACACACGCAGACCCAACCCGTGGCGTACGGCATGCCGAACAACCGGATGTCCACATCCGTCCTTGTCGATAAATTCAACGCTTGCAGTCTTCAGCGCCTGACGCGCCAGAATTCCGTCACACTTATGGATCGTCTCTTCAGCCTGGAAGGAATTGGGGATATGACCGGGCTTTTCGACGGCATTGCCCTGAGCAAACAATAGAATTCACCGGAATGACGGGAAGCTCCCGGTTCAAGTCACGCCATCCATCTGAATTTTGCCGACGTCGTATCCTGCCGATTTCCCGTCGAAAAGTCGTCCGAGTGTGACCGAATTGCCCCACTTGAGAACAAAATTGTGTGACTGCCTCAGTTTAGCCCTGACCAAAGCCTATTTTCTGCTATCAACATGGTGAAGAGAACTATAATCTATGGTTCGAACAGAGATTCGTGGACAGTAACGTCCGTGAAGATCGGCGCTAAGGATTACAGGGTAAGGACCACAGGGCATGAAAACTTCCGGCTCGCTTTTTGCCATCGCAGCATTGGTCGCGATCGGTCTTACCGCACCTCTAGCGCCGGCTCAGGCCGATGAGTATTTTGTTCCGCAGGGACATCTGTACACCCCGGACTCATACACACTTCCGAGGAACCACTCACGACAGGCGAGAATCAACAAGCAAACCGACATTCTCGAAACGGAGATCTATCGCCGCAAGCAGGCAGATCGCGTGTTCTTCGAACGGTTCCAGAATTTCAACGACCTGGACCTGTTTTATCCAAGCCGATCATATTCGGATTACTGATTGCCGTCAGGCGCCTGCAGGAATTTCCTGACAGGCAACATTAAGTCGGCAAAGCATCGAAGAGGCGGCACTCAAGCCGCCTTTTTTAGTGCTTGTTCAGCCACTCGCGGGCTTTGCGCTGCGCTTCGGCAATCTCTTCGCTGGTCATCTCCTGGGCGATCTCGGCACGATAGTCACGTGCGGCACGGTTGCCCTTCAAGGCTGCCAGATTGAACCATTTGTGCGCATCGATCAGATCCGCTTCGACATCGCGGCCGGTCGAATACTCCAGACCGAGTCCAAACAATGCGTCGGCGGTTTCAGCACCATGCGAAATTTCCGCAGTTTCGATTTCAGACATTGCAAAACGTGCCATAACGATTTCTCCCTTGTTACCCTTAGGCTCCCCCCTGGGATCGTTGTCTCCAGGAGCATTTCTGGTTCAGCAAGGTTCCCCACCTTGCATGCCCTAATGCTGCCGTGTCGGGTTCAACATCGCGTTAAACGGCACGCTTAATATTGTTTGAATCAAACTCTAATCATTCGTTAGTTTCATTGTTTGTTGACGGTGAAGAACAAGCAAATCCGCGTGATTTTCCAACAGTTTAAAACAATGTAAAAACATGATCGTAACAGTTGCGTAAGCATAAGCCACAATTCGGACTTTAAATGATAAACAAACGGCGCCCGGAGGCACGGCAGGAACCCAGATGGTTCACAGGCGACGCATATTCAGATCTGTCAGATTCATTCCTGAAGCGATCCACAGTTTGACGCGAGAAATCTGGTCTTGCACACCATCCAGATTGTCGTCCTCGTGCGTCGACACGAGGACCTCCTGCAGGGCGATTCAGGGGATGCACGTGTCAAGCACGTACATGACGGATTTTGGTGTGTTGTGGCCCACGTGATCGCATCGATCCGTGGGTTCAAATGCGAAATGCTACAATATCTCCGTCAAGGAACCGAAAGTTTCAATAGCATTCGGCTTGACGCCCAATGCCTTATCGGGCCCTTTGCCCGAACAGGACCGCTTGAACGTCCTTGTCCTTGGCAATATCGATGGAATGGCGGCGTTCCTCGCCAACCGCCAGTCCGGCGGCCACGGCCGGTCGCGCGATCATCCGCTCCAGCCACGCCTTGAGGTTGGGAAACGCTTCAATGTCCTGTCCCTGGCGCTGATACGGTTTTACCCATCCCACACAGGCCATGTCGGCAATCGAATAGTCGCCGGCGAGAAAATCCCGGCCCTCCAGGCGTTTGTTCATCACGCCGTACAGCCGGTTGACCTCATCGGTATACCGGTTGATCGCATACTCGACGGGTTCCGGGGCATAGTGCCGAAAATGGTGGGCTTGGCCCGCCATTGGCCCCAAGCCGCACATCTGCCAGAACAGCCATTCCTCGACCACTATCCGTTGCCGTGGGTCGGTGGGGTAGAACCGACCCGTCTTGTTACCCAGATACTGCAGGATCGCTCCAGACTCGAAAATCGACACAGGACTGCCATCGGGACCATCAGGATCGACAATCGCCGGCATCCTGTTGTTTGGCGCAATTTTCAGAAAATCCGGTTCGAACTGCTCTCCGGCGGCAATGTCCACATAAACAACATTGTACGCAAGACCACACTCCTCGAGCATGATCGAGATTTTCCAGCCATTGGGCGTCGGCCAGTAGTAAAGGTCAATCGGTGGCTGCGACATGGAGATACCTTTGGGCTTGGAGTGAATTTCAAAACTCCACCCCATCCTTACGGCAACATCACATTCGCGCAAGTGGCGCCTAAAGTTCCAGCTTCTTTTTCAATACCGCATTGACCGCCTGCGGGTTTGCCTTGCCACCGGTTTTCTGCATGACCTGACCGACAAACCAGCCGATCGCCTTGGGTTTCTCGCGGATCTGCTCGACCTTGTCCGGATTAGCGGCAATGATTTCATCGACAACAGCTTCGATGGCGCCGGTGTCGGAGACCTGTTTCATCCCCTTTTCCTCGACGATCCGGGCCGGGTCGCCGCCGTCCTCAAGCATGATTTCCAGCACGTCCTTGGCGATACGGCCCGATATCGTCCCATCGGAAATCAGGTCGATCAGCCGTCCAAGATTTTCCGCCGTCACCGGGGACGACGCCACCTCCAGTTCAAGCCGGTTGAGGCCGGCGAACAGCTCGCCCATGACCCAGTTGGCCGCTGTCTTGGCATCGCGGCCGTTGGCAACCGTCTCGAAATAATCTGCAGCCTCCCGGTCCACAGCCAGCACACCTGCATCGTAGGCGTTGAGACCGTAGTCCGCCACGAAGCGGGCTTTTTTGTCATCCGGCAACTCCGGCAGGCTCGCGGCAATCTCGTCGACCCAGGCCTGCTCGAACTCCAGAGGCAGAAGATCGGGATCGGGGAAATAACGGTAATCGTGGGCTTCTTCCTTGGAGCGCATGGGTCTTGTCTGGCCCGACTTTGGATCGAACAGACGGGTTTCCTGGTCAATTGCACCGCCCTCTTCAAGAATATCGACCTGACGGCGGGACTCGTAGTCGATGGCCAGCCCCATGAAGCGGATGGAATTGACGTTCTTTATCTCGCACCGGGTGCCCAGATCCTCACCGGGCCGCCGCACCGACACATTGACGTCGGCGCGCATGGAGCCCTGTTCCATGTTGCCATCGCAGGTTCCCAGATAGCGCAAAATGGTCCGCACCTTGGTCACATAGGCCTTCGCTTCGTCGGCCGAACGCATGTCCGGCTTTGAGACGATTTCCATCAGGGCGACGCCGGAACGGTTCAGGTCGACCATCGACATTGTCGGATGCTGGTCGTGAATGCTCTTGCCCGCGTCCTGCTCCAGGTGAAGCCTTTCAATGCCGACTTCAGCGGTTGTTCCGTCCTCAAGGTCAACCACGACCCGGCCCTCGCCCACGATCGGTTGCTGAAACTGGGAGATCTGATAGCCCTGCGGCAGATCGGGATAAAAGTAGTTCTTGCGGTCAAACACCGAATGCAGGTTGATCTTGGCCTTCAGGCCCAGTCCGGTCTTGATCGCCTGGCGCACACATTCCTTGTTGATCACCGGCAGCATGCCGGGCATGGCGGCGTCGACCAGGCTGACATGGCTGTTTGGACTGCCGCCAAAGGCCGTGGGCGAACCGGAAAAAAGCTTGGCCTCGGAGACCACCTGGGCATGCACTTCGAGACCGATCACGACTTCCCAGTCGCCGGTGGCCCCCTGGATCAGTTTGTTGCTCGTATCAGCCATCACTGCGTACTCCACCAGTTGGCCGGTGCGGCCATGACGCCTGCGGCCTCTTCAATGACGCCACCCACGTTCAGAACCGTTTCCTCGTCAAAGGCCTTGCCGATAATCTGCAAGCCCATCGGCAGACCGTCCTCACTGAATCCCGCCGGCACTGAAATACCCGGCAGCCCGGCCATATTGACCGTCACCGTAAAGATGTCGTTCAGGTACATCGCAATCGGGTCGCCGCTGCGCTCGCCTATTCCGAACGCAGGGCCAGGCGTCGACGGCGTCAGAAGAACATCGACCTCTTCGTAGACTTTGTCGAAATCCCGCGCGATCAATGTGCGAACTTTCTGGGCTTTCAGATAGTAGGCGTCATAGTAACCAGCCGATAGCACATAGGTTCCGATCAGGACACGGCGCTTCACTTCCGCACCAAATCCCGCAGACCGGGTCTTCTCGTACATGTCGATGATGTCCTCGCCGGGCACGCGCAGGCCGTAACGAACACCATCGTAGCGGGCGAGATTGGACGAAGCTTCCGCGGGTGCCACAATGTAATAGGCCGGCAAGGCATATTTCGTGTACGGCAGGCTGACGTCGCGGATCTCGGCACCGGCTGCCCTGAGCCATTCAATACCCTTGTTCCACAGGACATCGACGTCTGCAGGCATGCCGTCGACACGGTACTCCTTGGGGATGCCTACCTTGAGCCCCCTGATGTCCCCTATCAGCGCTTTCTCGTAGTCGGGCACGCCGACATTGACGCTTGTTGTGTCCTTAGGGTCATGACCCGCCATAGATTGCAGCATGATCGCGGAATCCCGCACAGTGCGCGTCAGGGGTCCGGCCTGGTCGAGCGACGACGCAAAGGCAACGATACCCCAGCGTGAGCACCGGCCGTAGGTGGGTTTGATGCCGACCGTACCGGTAAGGGCGGCCGGCTGCCGGATCGACCCACCGGTGTCGGTCGCCGTCGCGGCCAGGGCAATCCGTGCGGCAACAGCGGACGCCGATCCACCCGACGATCCGCCGGGAACCAAAGCCATGTTGGAACCGTCCTTGCGCCAGGGGTTGGTCACCGGTCCGTAGTAGCTGGTCTCGTTGGACGATCCCATGGCAAATTCGTCATTGTTGAGTTTGCCAAGCATGACGGCACCGTCACGCCACATGTTGGCCGTGACCGTGGACTCATATGTTGGAATAAATCCGTCGAGGATGTGACTACTGGCCGTGGTCCGGACGCCTTTAGTGCAGAACAGGTCCTTGATGCCCACGGGCAGTCCCTCGAGAATCCCGCCTTCGCCGCGCGCCAGACGATCATCGCTTTGCTGCGCCATTTCCAGCGCTTTATCCGGCGTGGTCAAAACATAGGCGTTGAGGGCTTCGGCGGCTTCGACGGCCTTGTTGAAAGCCTGCGTCAGTTCCACCGACGAGAATTCGCGTGCCTGCAGGCCATCGCGGGCCTGGGAAAGTGTCAGAGCAGTGAGATCGGTCATCGATTCCCCCTATTCCACGACTTTGGGAACAACGAAGAAATGGTCGTCCTTCGCCGGCGCATTCGCCACAATGTCGTCAGCACAGCCACCGTCATTGACGACGTCGTCACGCTTTTTCATGTCCATTTGAACAACACTCGTCATGGGTTCGACGCCATCGGTGTTGACGGACTCAAGTTGCTCGACCCAATTGAGAATCGCATTGAGATCTCCCTCCAATGCTTCTGATTCTTCATCCGTCACAGCGATGCGGGCAAGCCGTGCTATGTGACGGACCGTAGCTTGGTCCACCGACATGTGAGATCCTCTTTTGGGCACTGCGCACCGCCTGCCCTTTCGTCTCGGGCGAAGGCGTTGCGGCTGGGTTCATTGCAAGAACTTCAGTTTGGCGCGTTAGATACCACCACACCGCATCGCCCGCAATACGGGCGTCAACGTGAATACAGGCAATGAGCATCGCAGCGGAGGTGCCGGACCGAACAGACACACAACCCTCAATGGTTGCGGGGCTTCAATCACGATGCTTAACTGCCGGTCGCTCGAACAATTCCCATACACCAAACTGCGGGGGACGCAAGGACATGCCAGACGGCGACAATTCAAAACTGCGGCAGGATCTTGAGAAGGCAGGCGTCGAATACCTGCTGCCAAGTTATGTGGACATGCATGGCATATCGAAAGCCAAGATGGTCCCGATATCCCATTTCAATGACATGATGGGCGGCTCCGAAATGTTTACCGGTGCGGCACTGGAAGGCGTGCCTCAGGAAGTGAACGACGAAGAAATCGCCGCCCATCCGGATCCGGCGTCCTGCATAGTCCAGCCCTGGCAGCCCAATGTCGCCTGGTTTGCCAGCAACCTGTGGAGCGAAGGCCAGCCGTTCGAGCCCTGCAGCCGCAACATTCTCAGCCGTGTCAAAGCCCAGGCAGCTGAACTTGGATTTGGCCTCAATCTCGGCGTCGAAGCAGAGTTCTTTGTCTTTACCGAAGACGATGACGGCGCCTATGTGCCCATGAGCATCAAGCATCATCTTGCAAAGCCCGCCTATGACGTTTCCCGCCTGCTGGACAACCTCCCCTGGATGACCGAACTGGTCGGCGCCATGAACGGTCTCGGCTGGGATGTCTATTCCTTCGATCATGAAGATGGCATCGGCCAGTTCGAAATCGATTTTGCCTACGCCGACGTCATGACAATGTCCGACAGGTTCGTATTCTTCCGGTTGATGGCCAACGAAATTGCTCGCCAGCACGGCGGATTCGCAAGCTTCATGCCCAAACCCTTCCCCGACTACGCCGGCAGCGGCGCCCATTTCAACATGTCTCTCTATGATCTGGAGACCGGCCGCAATCTTTTTGCAGCCGAAGATGATCCGCGCAGTTGCGGGTTATCCCAACTGGGCTATCAGTTCCTGGCCGGCGTCCTGCGTCACCTCTCCCCGCTCACCGCGGTCGTTGCCCCCACCGTCAACAGCTACAAACGCCTGATCCTGAAGGGCAGTAATTCCGGTTTCACCTGGGCGCCGATCTTCAAATGCTACGGCGACAACAACCGCACCAACACCCTGCGCATCCCCAAGGGCGGCGGTCGGGTCGAACTGCGTGCAGCGGATTCCGCATGCAATCCCTATCTGGGCAGCGCCCTGGTACTCGCCGCAGGTCTTGAGGGTATCCGTGAAGGCCTCGATCCGGGGGATCCGCACACCGAAAACATGTACCTCAAGAGCGAATCTGAACTTGAACAACTTGGCGTTTCCATGTTGCCCAGAACATTGGGCGAAGCACTTGAAGAATTCGCGCAGAGCGAACTGGCGCAATCCGTCTTCGGTCCGGAAATGTATGACGCCTGGCTGACCTACAAGCACCAGGAGTGGATGAGCTATCTCAATCACGTTTCCGACTGGGAAAAGGAACGGTATCTGCAGTTCTTTTAGGGCGTCGGCTGGCCCAGGATCAGGTGTCACCGTTCTCAAACGGAGTCATCGTTGGCAGTGAAAGAGGCGGCCCTAGTCCCAGGCCGCCTCTGCAATTTGCTGACTATGCGTCCGGCTGCCAGCCGCTGATGGCCTTGACTTCAAGAAAGTCTTCGAGGCCCCACGTACCACCTTCACGGCCGTTACCGGATTGCTTGTAACCGCCGAACGGGCTGCCTGAGGCGCGGCTTGCACCGTTGATCAGCACCATGCCGGCACGCAGTTTCTTGGCAACTTTCTGGGCTCGTGCCTGGTCGCCCGTCTGAATATAGGCAGCCAGACCGTAGTCCGTGTCATTGGCAATCTGAATCGCATCTTCCTCGGTGTCGAAGGCAATCATCGACAGGACGGGGCCGAACACCTCTTCCCTGGCAATGTTCATGTCGTTGGTGACGTCGGCAAACACCGTCGGGCGCACGTAATACCCGCGGTTAAAGCCTTCCGGCCGCCCCGGGCCGCCGGCGACAAGCCGTGCACCTTCATCGATGCCTTTTTCGATCAGGCCCTGGACTTTGTTGTACTGCATTTCTGAGACCAGCGGACCGATGTGGCGCCCCTCTTCTGCCGGGTTGCCGACCTCCACCTTGTTCGCCATTTCAACGGCAATGTTGACGGCGTCATCGTAGACCGACCGTTCAACGATCATGCGGGTCGGCGCATTGCACGACTGACCGGTGTTGTTGAAGCAGTGCAGTGCACCGGACTTAACCGCCTTGGGCAGATCGGAGTCGGCAAACACGATGTTGGGCGACTTGCCGCCCAGTTCCAGGGTCACGCGCTTGACGGTGTCGGCGGCAGCCTTCGTTACGGCAGTGCCGGCGCGGGTCGATCCGGTAAACGACATCATGTCGATACCGGGATGGCTCGACATGGCTTCGCCAACCGTCGGCCCGTCGCCATTGACCAGGTTGAAGACGCCTGCCGGAAAACCGGCTTCCTCCATGAATTCGGCGAACAGCAAGGACGACATGGGAGCGATTTCAGAAGGTTTGAGAACCACGGTGCAGCCCGCGGCAGTCGCCGGCACGACTTTCAGGGCGACCTGGTTCATGGGCCAGTTCCACGGCGTTATAAGACCGCAAACGCCGATTGCCTCGTAAACGATATGTTCGTTCGTGGCATTGTCACGCAACGGATGTTCGAACGTGAAATCCCGCAGTGTCCGAATGAATGCCTTGATGTGGCCAAGACCGGCAGCGGCCTGTGCCTGGGTCGCCAAAACCATCGGTGCGCCCATCTCGTTGGAAATGGCAACCGCCATTTCGCCGGTTCGGGCGGCATAGATATCCGCAAGCTTTTCCAGCAGAGCCAGTCGCTCTTCGCGGCTGGTGACACTCCAGGTCTCGAACGCCGTCCGGGCGGCCGCAACCGCCTTGTCGACATCGGCCTTGCTGCCCAGAGAAATCGTGGCGAACGGCGATTCATCCGCCGGGTTGATCACGTCGAAATCATTGGCAACCACCGGTGGTGTCCATTGCCCATTGATGTAGAAATCAGTCCTGCGCTGCATGAAATTACTCCTGTGGTATCGGGGATTTCCTGATCTTTGGCATGCCCTGTCTGCCAACGCAAGTCAAACACCAATCCCGGCGAATTTCACACATCCAGTTCCCCGCCGATCTCCAGCACAGCGACATTTTCCCCATCCATTTCCGCCAGGAATTTTGACGCATCGGGCTCGATAATCGGGAACGTCCCGTAGTGGCTGGGGATGACAGTCTTGAAGTTGAAGAACCGTTTACAGGCAAGGGCGGCCGTCGGCCCGTCCATGGTGAACCGGTCGCCGACAGGAACGATCCCGATATCAGGCGCATACATCTCGTTGATCAGGGCCATGTCTCCGAATATGGAGGTGTCGCCCATGTGATAAACGCACGGGCCTTCATTCGGCGTGATGATCAGGCCACAGGGGTTCCCGAGGTAATTGAACATGCCGTTTTCCGCAGACGCGGACGACGAATGGTCGGCACGGACGAAACTGACGGCGAAGTCGTCGGTTCTGATTGTCCCGCCGGTGTTTGTCGGTTCAATGTTTTCCACGCCCCTGGCGTTGAGATAGACGCAGATCTCGTAGACCGCGATCAGTGTCGCACCGGTCTTCTTGCAGATATCGATGGTATCGCCTACGTGATCGTCATGACCATGGGTCAACGCCACATGGGTGCAGCCTGCCGCCGCCTCATCGACAGACCCCTCGAACACGGGGCTGCCGCTCAGAAACGGATCGATCAGAAGTACGCTGCTGCCGGTTTCGATTCTGAAGGCGGAATGGCCCAACCATTTGATTTTCATGCTGATCGTCTCCTGAGTTTTCCTGATAATGTTGAACCGTGTAAGGCAACGGTGCTTTTCGTAGTCCAGTTTATGCCCTAAACCAAACAACGATAACCCCTTTTAAGGCAAATCCCTTTGGCCACAGACCCTACCATTTCACTTGAAGACCTCGCCGCGCGCCTGCTACCCGGACAACGTTTGATCGGAATGGATCTCGGCACCAAGACAATCGGTCTGGCCTTATCCGATGTCACCCGCACGGTGGCGTCGCCGCTGGAAACCATCAAAAGGGTTAAATTCGGCAAGGACGCCGCAGCGCTTTTGGTCTTCTGCGACGAACATGAGATCGGCGGACTTGTATTGGGTCTGCCGTACAACATGGATGGAACCGAGGGGCCGCGGGCTCAGGCAACCAGAGCCTTTGCGCGAAATCTTGCCAACCTCACGGAATTGCCAATTGCGGTGTGGGACGAACGCCTGTCTACAGCTGCGGTGACCAGAACTCTGCTGGAAGCGGACGCGAGCCGGGCACGCCGCGCCGAAGTCGTGGACAAGATGGCCGCCGCCTACATCCTGCAGGGCGCGCTCGACCGGATGCGTTCTTTGTGATCGAGGTGGAGGCACGAAACTGTGTTTCGGAAACTGGCTGATCGACCATGCTGATAACCCTGAGCGCCCTGCTTCCGGTCTTTCTCACCATACTCCTAGGCTATCTCCTGTGCCGCTTCAATGTGGTGAAACCGGACATGTGGCTGGCCCTGGAACACGTGACCTATTACGTGCTTTTTCCCGTGTTGCTCGCCAAAACGCTGGCAACGGCAGACCTCTCGAGCGCCCCGGTCCTGGGGATCAGCGTCATATTGCTGATCGCCGTCACCATCCTTGTGACCGGTCTGCTTGTGTTTCGAAAGCCGCTCATGAGCTGGCTTGACTTGTCCGGACCGGCATTCTCAAGCCTGTTCCAGACGTCAACGCGCTGGAACACTTTTGCGGCTCTGGCGATCATTGCAGCGCTTTACGGAGATCCGGGCCTGACGCTGGGGGCAATCGGCATCATCACGCTGATACCGCTCCTCAACGTGTTGAGCGTCGTTGTTGTCACAATCTGTGCGGACGGGACCACGCCGAGGCCTGCCCGCCTGGCCTATCTCGTGGCCAAAAATCCGATCATCTGGTCCTGTGCGCTTGGCATCGTCTGGAACCTGACAGGCATCGACCTGCCATTCCCCCTGTTGTCGACCCTCACCCTGATCGGCAGTGGGGCGCTGGGCATTGGTCTCCTGACCTTAGGCGCCGGTCTCGATCCGGTTTCGGCATTCGACCGCCGCACCCCGGTTCTTGTATCAAGTGCCTTGAAGCTCTTGCTCATGCCCTTTCTGGTCTGGGTTACCGCGCGCCTCATAGGAACCGACCAACTCACCCAGAGTGTCGCGATCATCTGCGCGGCAGTTCCCGCTGCCAACGCCTCATACATCCTTGCCCGGCAGTTGGGCGGCGATGCCCCCCTGATCGCCAGCACCATCACAGTCCAGATCATCGCCTCCGCCCTCACGCTGCCTTTCATCATACAATTCGCAGGAGGCTGACATTGCGGTCCTTATCAAGTTGATCAAATGACGTTTCCTAAGACACCGGCATCGCGCGCTCAACGATTGCCAGTGCATCCACTGAGTAGTCAAAAGCGCCATAATGTTTGGTAGAGCGTACCGTTCCTGACAAGAAACCATCACTAACCTCGGTTGGTGCCGATTCCACAAGCAGGACACCAGACGCCAACTCTGCGAGGCATTCGACAAAAAGCCTCGCACCCGGTTCACTTACCTCGCTTTCCTGAATCAGAGTCTCAACCCGTTCCTTCAACCGGTTCAGGGCAGGCACCCGTACCGCCACAGGGGCAAAACTACTCAATAGCTGCTCGAACAGGTCCGGCTCCCGTTGAATCACGCGAAGCACGTCCAGGCACATGACGTTGCCTGACCCTTCCCAGATGGCGTTGACGGGCATCTCACGGAAAAGACGGGCCATGGGTCCCTCTTCCACATAGCCATTGCCGCCAAGGCATTCCATGGCTTCATAGGCAAAGCGCGGCGCGGCCTTGCAGATCCAGTATTTTGCCACCGGCGTCATGATCCGCTTGTAGGCAGCCGACAGCGGGTCTGCCGGCTGACCGGGGATCGCACCGTCATAGGCGCGCGCCAGTCTCATGACCAGGGCGGTTGCCGCTTCGCTCTCCAGTGCCATGTCGGCAAGTACGTTCTGCATCATCGGCTGGTCGATGAGTTTCTTCTGGAATACGGTGCGATGTGCACAATGGTTCAGCGCCAGGGCAAGGGCCATCCGCATCAATCCAGCGGAACTGATGGCGCAATCAAGCCGCGTGTAGGTCGCCATCTCGAGTATGTTTCGCACGCCGCGCCCTTCCTCGCCCAGCAACCGGGCGGTCGCACCGCGCAGTTCAACTTCCGACGACGCATTGGAACGGTTCCCGAGCTTTGGTTTAAGCCGCTGGAGATGCAGGGCATTTAACGCCCCGTTTTCGAGAACCCGGGGGACCAGAAAGCACGACAGCCCGCCCGGCGCCTGTGCCAGCATCAGAAACGCATCACTCATGGGTGCGGACAGAAACCACTTGTGGCCGACCAGCCGATAGCAACCGTCATCGCTGGGCGTCGCCACGGTTGTATTGGAGCGCACATCCGTGCCCCCTTGTTTTTCGGTCATGCCCATGCCGAACGTGATCCCGGTTTTTTCTTGCACCGGAACCAACGATTTATCGTATTGCCGTGAAAGAAGGCGCTGAATCCAGTCCCGCGACAGGTCCTGGTCGACCAACAGGGCGGGAACGGCGGCATGCGTCATCGTAACCGGGCAACAATGGCCGGCCTCTGCCTGGCAGGCCATGAAGAAGCCTGCGGCTCTGGCGACCGTGGCACCGGCAACCGGTGCCGA
>JAJFHD010000136.1 GCA_021775805.1 Alphaproteobacteria bacterium
CGCGATTGAGGGCAAAATGACCAGGCAAACTCTCTTGTTGGGTGGTGACGACACCCCGGAAAAACGCGCCACGCTGGCCGCCGCCCTTGAACAGGCCGGCTGGACGGTCGCAACCGGTTCGGCTCCAGAAAAGCGGAGCGAAGAAGCGATTGGGGTGCTGATCCACACCCACGGGTCGGCACAGGCTGCAAGCGCCGGAGCGGAACTGCTGGATCGTGAAGCCGGGGCAGCGCTTGATGGCGCACGGCTGGTCAACGTGCTGTTTCACAAGGTGGTTCCGACCGGGCCAAGCGCCAACGCGGTTTGCATCGATCTGGTGCAATGGCGCGGCGGCCAGGACAATGCGCATTTTCAGCGGCTGATGGCCACGCTGCGGCGCATCCAGGAAGAGGCGGCAGAACTGGCGGGGCGGCAACAATCCGCGACGGGCTGGATCACGGCCCTGTGGCGCCGCCACAAGGTCGGCACGCTGATCCTCGCGCTGGTCAGCTTTTTCGTTATTGCCTTCATACAAAACCTCATCAATGCGGAAATCGCGTGTTCGATCAATTTTGCCCAGCCCACGATCTCCGATATCTGCGGTCAGCTGGGCCTCGGCGACAAGCCGACCAGAACCGAGCGGCTGGCATGGAAGGATGTCGACCGCAACAACTGCGCTGCGCTGCAGGCCCATGCCCGGCGGTTTCCGGACGGCGCATTCCGGTCCCGAGCGATCGATCTTTATGAGGCGGGGCGTATCGAGACGTCGGTTCGCTGGGAGCCGCAAACCCGCGAAACGCCGCTGTTTCAGCCGGAACCGGAGGATGGCAGCCCGTCACAGACACTGGCCAGTGACGCCCTGATGGCGGTCGTTGCCCAAAAGGCAAAGGAGCAATGCGCCGGGTATACCGCCGGCAACACGCACCGGGTGATTTCGGCATCGTCAAAGACAACCAAAACCCGTTGTACGCAGTCCGGTGCCCTGTACTTCTGCGAGTTTGACGGTCACGCCGTCTGCAAACTGGAGCGGCGGGTTGAAGAGCAGGTGCGTGTTTGCGGCGGCCAGTGACGCGCTGTTGCCGATGCCTGCTCAGGCGACTTTCCGGGCCTCGTGTGCCCGGCGGTCGTTGATCACCGTGATCCGGTTCATGCAGCGGTACTCGGGCAGATAATCGGCGACCGCGTAATGCATGGTGACCCGGTTGTCCCACATCGCGATGTCACCGGTTTTCCAGCGCCAGCGCAACTGGTCTTCGGGCTTGTTCATGTGGTTGGCGAGAAAGGTCTTCAGCGCATTCGCCTCATTGGTGGTCAGGCCGGCGATATGGGTCACGAAAGCCTCGTTGAAGTTCAGGAACCGGCGCCCGGTCACCGGATGGGCCGCCACAAGAGGCCGGATGGTGTGGCCGAACCGGGCGACGCTCTCATTCAGGCGCTCAGGCCCGGACTTGCCGTCCCTGGCGTCGGCGAAGCTGTTGCGGAAGTCGCCATAGTCGTGAACCGCCTCCAGTCCTTCCAGGTCCCGCTTCATCCCGTCCGCAAGCCGATCATAGGCCGCATAGCTGCTCGACCACAGTGTATCGCCGCCGACCGGCGGCACATGGCGGGCAACCAGAATTGACGAGAACGGCTGCTCGGGTTTGAACGTCAGGTCCGTATGCCAGCTGTTCGTGTCCGGCGGCGCGCCGGAACCGTTTTCCAGCAGCACGATGCGCTCGAACCCGTCCACATGCGGGTAGAGCGGGTGCGGTGCGTCGAGCTCTCCAAAACTCTCGGCAAAGGCTGTGTGCCGTGCCGGACTGATGTCAGTGCCCCGAAAGAAAACCACCAGGTTCTCGAGCAACGCGTCATAGACCGCATCGAGGGCGTCACCGGGAACCGGTTTCGAAAAATCCACACCTGAAAGTTCCGCACCGATGGCGGGCGTGACTTTTGCAACATCGATCATCGGCGCGTCCTCCGGCTCCACAGGATCCAAGTCCCGATATACGTCATAATCGCACCCCGTTCGGTCTGTCCACGTTTTCCTGCGACAGAGCCGCCGATTGGCCCCGGCGGTTCGATCCTTTTTTCGAAGTTTAGACTTGATGGAGCCCCGATGTGGCTCACAATGGCGGCAGTGACAACAGGCGCGTGTCCGCGCGCGCTGAAACAGGGATAAGCCGATGGCGATTCATCATCTCGACGACAGCGTTACCCAGCCATTCTGGGACAATTCGGTAACGCCACGGCTTGTGATCGAGCCCGGAGACACCGTGGTCTTCGACTGCCTCGATGCCTCGGGCCAGCTCTCGAAGACGTCCAGCGTCGACGATTATCTGACCGTCGACCGCAGCCTCATACACGCCCTGAACGGTTCGGTCTTCGTCGCGGGCGCGGAACCGGGGGACACCCTGCAGGTCGAGATCCTCGACATGCAGCACAAGGGATGGGGGTGGACCGGGTTCAAGCCGGGTTTTGGCCTGCTGTCGGAGGATTTCGATTCCGCCTATCTCCATCACTGGCAGCTTGAAGGAGACGCGTGTCATTTCGGTGTCGCCGACATTGTCGTACCCTTCGAGCCCATGCCCGGTTGCGTCGGGGTCGCCCTCAGCCAGGACGGCCGCTTCGATACCATCCCGCCGCGCATCAACGGCGGCAACGTCGACATTCGTGACCTGACCACCGGATCGACCTTCTGGTTGCCGGTCCTGGTGCCCGGCGCGCTTTTTTCGACCGGCGACTGCCATGCCGCCCAGGGCCAGGGCGAGGTTTGCGGCACCGGCATCGAATGTCCGATGACGGTAACCATGAAGTTCGATATCCGCCGCGACAAGCCGGTCAGGGAATTGCAGTATGTCCGCCAAAGCCCGGCATCGAAAACCGATACCGCAGGCTATTATGGCACCAGTGCCCATGGCCCCGATCTTTTTGCCAATGCGCAAAACGCCATTCGCTACATGATCGAGTGGCTTGTCGGCGACCGCGGACTGACGCCGGCACAGGCATATGTGCTGTGCAGTGTGGCGGCCAGCCTGCACATCAGCGAAATCGTCGACGTGCCCAACTGGATCGTTTCGGCCCACATGCCGCTGGGGATTTTCAAAGACTGAACAATCTGGCGGCAAGGACTGTGCCGGAAGGCACTGTGCAGGGGCGGGCGGACCGAACGGTTTCGCGTTACTTAAACCTGCGCTTTTATCCCGCCAGAACCGAATCTTAAGACATCCATGCAACTATGCCAGGGCTACGACTGTTTCAGCGCCGAAGGCTGAACAGACAGTGGCTGGGAAAGTGACCTGACGGTCAGTTGCTGGGGAACAAGACTACCGAGGATGACATCAGAGGCGAGAGCAATCGTTGTGGTTTCGGCCGCCTAGGGACATCGCCGTTGATTGGCGGTTCTTGCGTTGCGCCGTGCGACGCCGCGGCGGGGCCTTCATGACCGGCCCCGAGACCCTGAAAGCCGCAGCCTGACAATGGGTTTTGCATAGGTTCAGGATAGTGAACGAAAAAGCCGGCCTCGGGAGCCGGCCAACAAGAAGACGAAAGAAAACATCATGACACATCGCGTACTCGTTTCCGACAAGCTGTCCGAATCCGCATTGCGGGTCTTCCGCGACCACGGTGTCGATGTCGATTTCCTGCCCGACGTCGGCAAGGACAAGGCAAAACTGCTTGAGATCATCGGTGAGTATGACGGCCTGGCGATTCGCTCGGCGACCAAGGTCACCGAGGACGTCATTGCGGCGGCCGCCAACTTGAAAGTCATCGGCCGGGCCGGCATCGGCGTTGACAATGTGGACATTCCCGCAGCGTCGCGCCGGGGCATCGTGGTCATGAACACGCCCTTCGGCAATTCGGTCACGACCGCCGAACACGCGGTCACCCTGATGCTGGCCTGCGCCAGGCAGATCCCGGCCGCCGACGTCTCGACCCAGGCTGGCAAATGGGAGAAAAGCCGGTTCATGGGCGTCGAGGTGACCGGCAAGACCCTTGGGCTGATCGGTTGCGGCAACATCGGAACGATCGTCGCGGAACGCGCCCGCGGCCTCAAGATGAAGGTGGTCGCCTACGATCCTTTCCTGTCGCAGGAGCGTGCCGATCAACTGGGTATCGAAAAGGCGCCCCTGGGCAAGATGTTCTCGAAGGCAGATTTCATCACGCTTCATGTTCCGTTGACGGACAAAACCCGCAACATTATCGACGCCAAGGCGATCTCGAAAATGAAAAAAGGCGTGCGCATCATCAATTGCGCGCGCGGCGGTCTGGTCGTCGAGGCGGATGTCGCCGATGCCATCAGGTCCGGTAAAGTTGCCGGGGCGGCCTTCGATGTCTTTGAACAGGAGCCCGCCGAAGCAAGCCCGCTGTTCAACCTGCCCAATGTCGTCTGCACGCCCCATCTGGGCGCCTCGACCACGGAGGCACAGGAAAACGTCGCCGTCCAGGTTGCCGAGCAATTGTCCGAGTACCTGGTCAGCGGCGCCGTCAGCAACGCCCTGAACATGCCGTCCATAACAGCCGAAGAAGCGCCGAAGCTGCTGCCGTTCGTGAAACTGGCGGAGCATTTGGGCGCCTTCATCGGCCAGGTCACGGACGCGCCGATCAAGAAAGTGGAAATCATCTTTGACGGCGCCGTCGCCGGCATGAACACCACCGCTTTGACCTGTGCAGCGATCGCCGGCCTCATCAAGCCCCAGGTCGCAGAGGTCAACATGGTTTCAGCACCGATCCGGGCAAAAGAACGCGGTATCCGCATTTCGGAAACAACCCGGGACCAGACAGAGGTTTTCGACAGTTTCATCAAGCTCAAGGTGGCCACCGAGAAAGGCGACCGCTCGATTGCCGGAACGGTGTTCTCGGACGGCAAGCCCCGGTTCATCCAGATCAGGGACATCACAGTGGATGCCGACATCGGCCGCTACATGCTCTACACATCCAACCGGGATCTGCCAGGCTTTATCGGAACGCTTGGAACCGAATGCGGCAAAGCTGCTGTCAACATCGCAAACTTCCAGCTCGGCCGCGACCGGCCCGGCGGCGATGCCATCGCCCTGTTGAAACTGGACGCCCCCGCCCATCCCGTACTCCTGAAGAAGCTGCGTGAAGGCGGCATGTTCGAGCAGGCGAAATCGCTTGAATTTGATGTAGCGTCCTGACCCGCTAGGGCCGCTTTGCTATCTCGTGTTTCTGGAGAACGACGGCATTTCGTATTTGATCGTTCCCATCGATTCAATTGTGCGATTGCCAGGAATTTTCAAGAACGGTCTGGTACGTGCTTGACACGTAGATCCCCTGAATCGCTCGGGTCACTCGTTTTCCGGGCGCGATGCAGCACGCCAGTGCTGCTTCGCAGATCCGGGATCGCGCCAATCTCAACGGTCAGTGTTTGGAACGGTGCCGGGGCACCGGCGGAAGGTGGGCGACGGTTGCCCGTGTGAGACGGTCTTCCGGACGTCAGCCCGTCGCACTCCGGACGTCGGCGTTCATCGCAACAAGCGTTAAAGCCGGCAATCAATGCGATTGGTGAACGCGCAGTACACTTAAGCCAAGGCTTTTCCCGGACCGGGTATCCTGGGATACCGGCCGGTAAGTCATGCACAATGGGCCATACCTGCCGGCAGCGCGTCGCGCTCGACAGTAAATGTCAGGCGTTCCGGCTCAACCGGTTTGCCGATCAGGTAACCCTGCATTTCGTGACAACCCTCTTCGAGCAGGAATGCCACCTGCTCCTCCGTTTCAACGCCTTCCGCGATGACACGGTAGTTCAACTGCTGCGCCATGTTGATCATGGCGCGGGTAATGACGGCCGCCTGGTGGTTCCTGGCAAAACTGTCGACAAACGACCGGTCGATCTTGATCTTGTCGAAGGGAAACGAAATCATCGTGGACAGCGAAGAGTAGCCTGTTCCGAAGTCGTCGAGCGCGATCGAAACGCCCAGGTTCTTGATGCCGCGAAGCACGTGAAGCGCGCGGTTCGTATCGTCGATCAGGACGCTCTCTGTCACTTCAAGCTCCAAACGGCTCGGTGACAACCCGGTCTTGATCAGCACCGATTGTACCAGTTCGACTAGATCCACATGGCGGATCTGGACCGGCGAGATATTGACGGCAACCTTGCACGGTTTTTCCCAGCCAACGGCGATCTCGCAGGCACGGATCAGCACCAACTCGCCGAGTTGTGTAATCAATCCGTTGTCTTCTGCGATCGGAATGAACGTCGACGGCGGTATTGCCCCGAACTTTTCATGATTCCAGCGCGCCAGAGCCTCAAAGCCGGTAATGCTGCCTTTGAGCATGTCGGCTTGGGGTTGGAAATGAACATCCAGTTCGAAATTCTCTATCGCCTTGCGCAGTTCCTGGCCGATCTGTCTGCGCAGGCGAATGTGTTTGTCCATGGCCTCGTCAAACGCATAGATGCGGTGCAGCGGATCCGCTTTGGCCCGGTACATTGCGACATCGGCATTGGACATCAGCTCTGCGGAAGTCGTGCCGTGATGTGGGAAGACGGCAACGCCGATGCTGACACCGGTTTCCACCAGCATGTCTTCGAGCGAGATTGAATCGTTGATGCTGGTTTCGATCCGCTTGGCGAGGGAGGGGACGACCGGATCGCCCGGTTGCTTTCTCTGAATTGCCATGAATTCATCGCCGCCAAGCCGCGCGATGTAGTCGTCCGGCCCGCAGCACTCGACCAGGCGGCGAGAAACCTCATTGAGCAACTGGTCGCCCATGTAGTGACCGTAAATGTCGTTAACCGCCTTGAACTTGTTGAGGTCCAGATTCAGCAGGTAGAACTCCCGGCCGTCGGCTTCGGCTTCGGCGACCTCGCGGTCTATGCGCTCCGAGAACGCGTTGCGATTGGGCAGTCCGGTCATCGAACAGTACATCGCAAGGTGAGCCGCACGTTTCTCCGCAGCTTCGCGTTCGCGCAGCGCCTCCACATGCTCCGTTACATCGTGAAGGATGATGACAACGCCATTGTTGGACGTTTTCGATACCTTCTTTTCCAGCACCCGGTCCTTGATCGTCACTATTCGTTCGCTTTGCACCATCGCGGCGGTCAAGTCGGCAACGGACGTCTTTTCGCCGTTGGTTTTTGCATAATACGTGGCGAGTTCCGTAAACTCCGGATTCCACAGAGTCGGACGGTAGTCGTTGTCAACCAGGACGACCGCCGCATTGACGTTGTCCAGAACGGACTGAAACAGTCTTTGGCGTTCCGCATTCGCGATCGAATAGCGGATTGCGCGGTCGATGACTTCCGGCGTGATGCTGGTTTTGGAAATGAAGTCGGCAGCGCCGGCTTCCAGGGCGGCCTGGTCCGCCGTGCCGGTCCCCATTCCGGTCAGCAGAATAATGGGCGTGTCGACGCCGCTGCCTCGCATCTTCTTGATGAAATCGATGCCGCTTGTCGCGCCCATGATGTAGTCGCACAAGACAATATCAAACGGAGTTTCCTGCAGAATATCAGCGGCTTCGGACGGATGGTGCGACACCGTGATATCGTAATCGGTTTCCGACTGCGACTCGATCGTGTCGCAAATCAGATAGGTATCGTCCTCGTCGTCATCGAGCACGAGAATCTTTATGGGTTTGTTGTCCACAATCCAGCCCCCGCCGTATTCCAGCTTTTATTGGGGACACCATATCTGACGGGAATGTGAATTCTGTAAACGGAAGGCCTATTTACGGATTGTGCTTAACAAAGTGACAACGCGCAACATGATCGTCGCTACACATGCCTTGTACTGACGCCGGCTTTCCCGTTCCGACTGTTGCAAGGCCTGTGTTCGACTAACCGAAATCTTCCTGCGGGAGCGCAACAATCTCGATCCAGTACTTGCTGAGTACCTGAATCACTTCGACCAGACCGTCAAACGTCACCGGTTTTGTGATAAAGGAATTCACGCCGAGATTGTAGGTTCTCAGGATATCCTCCTCCGATTTCGACGTCGTCAGAACGACAATCGGGATGCGCCTGAGATTCTCATCGGCGCGGATTTCCTTCAGGACGGTCCGGCCGTCCTTTCTGGGCATGTTCAGATCGAGCAGGATGATCCCCGGCAGGAATTCTTCCGTCAGATGCGAATATTTTCCCTCATGTTTCAGATATTCCATGAGTTCGACGCCGTCTTCCACGAAATCGACCGGATTTTTCAACCTGGCTTCCTCGAGCGCGTCTCCGATCAGCATCCGGTCATCGGCGTCGTCATCTGCAATGAGTATACGAATTGGCTTGCCCCCATCCATATTGTTTATTCCTCTTCGTTCACTTGAACGGCCGGCAGTTCAACGATAAATGTCGAGCCGACGTCCGGCACGCCATCCGCATCAATTGACCCCTCGTGCCGTTCAACAATCTTTCGGCAGGTTGCCAGTCCGATACCGGTGCCTTCGTATTCGAACCTGCCATGAAGTCGCTGAAAAATCGTAAAGATCTGGTCCTTGTACTCGTTGTCGAATCCGATGCCGTTGTCGGCGATCTTGAAACGCCAGAACGCCTGCTGATCGCCGTTCGCCTTGTTCCGTGTCACGGATTCCGAAGAAATCAAAACCACGGGATCCACATCCGGCTTCTTGAACTTCAGAGCATTCGAAAGCAGGTTCTGGAATAATTGCCTCATTTGCGTTCGATCGGCATCGAAGGTCGGCATGTCGCCGATTTCTACCGTGCCGTTGTGCTCTTCGATGCGCATCTGGATATCCGACACAACGCCGTCAAGAACGTCCTTCATGTCGATCTTCTGAAACGGTTTTGCCTTTGTCGTTATCCGGGAGTATCCCAGCAGATCGGTAATCAACTCGCGCATCCTGAAGGCTGCGTTCTGCATCCGGTCGACATACATCTTTCCGTCGTCCGGCAACAGTTCGCCGTATTTGCGGACCAGGCGGTCGCTGAAGGCTTCGATTTTCCGAAGCGGTTCCTGCAGGTCGTGAGAGGCGACATAGGCGAAATCCTGAAGCTCCCGGTTGGAGCGTTCCAGTTTTTTTGTATAGGCGACGAGTTTGACTTCGTGCTGCTCCAGGACCGTGATGTCCTGGTAGGTCGCGATAGATCCGCCATTGGGCATTGGCTCGTTCATCACCGCCATCACGCGGCCGTCTCTGAGGTGCTGCTTGATGGTCGTCCGTTCCTTAAGACGGTCGGGATCGTGACGTGCCTTCAGTGCCGCCTGGGCATCTTCGTCCTTGTAGTTGCCCAGTGAGATGCTGTAGCGCATAACGTCGGACAACGAAATTCCACGTTTTACGACTTCGGCCGAAAACCCATACATTTCAAGATATTGACGATTGCACAGAATGAGCCTTTGGTCGGAATCGAACATGCACAGTCCCTGAACCATGTTGTTCAGAGCAATGTTGAACTGATCATTGGTCTGATCGAGAACACCGCTGATCTTTTGAACTTCAAGCTCGCGTTCCTTGAGCTCCGTGATGTCTGCACGCGTTCCAACGGTGCTGCCGTCGTCTGTCTGCTTCTCAAGTGTCCGAATCCAGCGCCCGTCCTTCAACTGGCGTTCGTAGGATTCGCCGGGATTGAAGTGGCGTTGAAGATCCCATTGAATGAATGTTTCTTCATCCATGCCATTGAGATTGAAGCCGCCGCGCTTGACGCCTTTTCGCAGCATGCTTTCGTACTGCGCGCCAGGTTTGATCAGGTCGGCGATATGTGGATTCAGTTCGACGTATCTCTGATTGTAAACAACGAGACGGTCCTCGGGATCATACAGGGCAAAACCGTCGGCCATGCCGTCGAGCGCATGCATCATGCGTGAATGAGCGGTTTCGGCAATGTACTTGAGCCGGTTTTCACCATCCGACTGCGAGTCCGCGCCGAGGACTTCCTGAACTGTTTCTATCAGATTGCCATCAGGATTGCGGTGGCGCGTGACGGTAATGTAGGTACCGCCAGCGGTTTGAAAGCGGAACTTGTGAGTGCCGCCAACTTTTAGCCGCAACATTGTCGTGGCGGTTGCGGTATCAATTTCGGCGCTGTCAAATCCGCGGCTCGCCAGGGATTTTGCCATGAGCGACTGTAGGGTCGTGCCCGGTGGCACGTCCTCACGCTGGTAACCGCAGAGTTCCATATACTGACGATTTGCCCTGAGCAACTCGAACTCGCGGTCAAAGATCGCGAGGCCGAAGTCGACACCTTCAAATACGTCAATCAGTAAGGGGTCGATTGCCGGAACATCGTCGTCGTCGTTCAGTTCAGCTTCGTATGCTGTTGCATTCATGATTGCGCCCGCCCTTTGCCTCTCCAGGAGCGATAAGACGTCCAAATTGTATCAAATCCGTTAACACATCGTTTACCGTAACTGTTTTCCCCACGCCTCCGTTAAGCAAATTTTGAGCGATTTGAATCAATAGTTCACCCGTTCATGACGGGCTGGAGCGTTACGGGCAACTGAGAGAATGCTCCTCCGATCATTCGAGACAACAATAAATAGCCTCGTGCGGCGTACTTGATCGTCGCAGAAGAGGCAAAACCGGGGCAGGGGCATGCACGCGGAACACGAAAAGACTTTGGCAGCTTTGCTGTTGGCGCTTGGCGTCGTATGTGCGTTATTTTTTCCACAAATTTCTCACGCACTGTCACCTTATCTTCTTCCTTCTCTATTCTTTGTAATGGTGTTCTCCCTGTTGCCGTTTGCGCGCCAGGGATCGGCCGAGCTGACACGGCCGCGGCCTGTGGTCCTGGCGCTGGTGTTCTGGCAACAGGGCATATTGCCGGCTCTCACGCTTGGCGTGGGACTGTGGTTCGAACTCGACCGAGAATGGATGTTCTTCCTTCTGGTGACGGTTACCAGCGGATCGTTGTTCGCATCCCCGACACTTGTGCAGCTCATGGGGCTGGAGCAGAAAATGGCCGTGCAAACGGTTGTCTGGTCGACGCTCTTTGCACCGGTATCGATTTACGTGACCTTCAGCTATCTGCTGGGCAGCGAGGTTCATCTCGATCTCGAGCTTTTTGCCTATCGGATGGTAATCTTTCTCGTCGTCCCGATGGCCATATTCCTGATCGTGAAAGCCATGACCGCTACATGGACGACGCCGCAACGCGACAGACTGGACGGTATCGGGCGATGGGGTTCCGTTCTGGCACTGATCGTATTTTGTTTTGCTCTTGAAGATGAAGTGACTCAGGCGATCGCCCGCGAACCGTGGGTCATTCTGGAATATCTGCTGGTTTCCGTATCGTTCGCGGTTGTAATCGGGCTGCTGACCAGTTTTGTCATGTTCCGCTTTGGAATACGGGCGGCGATTACGGCAACCGTTCTGACAAGCTTCCGCAATGTCGGACTGTCGTTCGGCCTTGTCGGCCAGTTTGTCGGGCCGGAGCTTGCCGTCTATGTCGGTGTCGCCCAGATTCCGATGTTCCTTTCGCCGTTGCTGTTCGATCTGTTTATCGGCAGGAACCGGGTGCCGGGTGATGACGAGAGCTTTGATGCCGCACCCGTAGACGCACCTACACCTGCCGCCGATATGTGGCAGGTTCCCGGAAACACTGGCGCATCCGCAGGATCGAGCCCGCGGTCGGCGACCGCAGGTTCTTCGAGTGGTCCTGCCGCTCGGGGCGTGGCAATCCCTCGGGCCAACTACTACTATTATCCGGCAGGTAATGTCATGGTTGCGGCCGAAAGGATCGAGGAAATCGATTTGAAGCCTGTCCAGGCAACGCCGGAGACAGCCGAAGTCATCGAGTACGAAACAGACGCTGAAATCGCGGCGGATGCTGACCGCGAGGATGCGCGAGCCCTGATTGGCCGCCTGCGTACCCGACTCGGGGAAACTGAGGAGTCAGCGGCGGAGAACGCCAAAGAGTTGGGCGTCAAGCGTACTGCCGGGCGGCATATCGGCGTCCTCGCCTCTCTGTGTTTCATGGCAATTGTCGGGGTCTGGGAGGCAAACAAGTACGTCTCGCCGATGTTGTTCGATCAGAATTTGATCGAGAAGGTTGCGCAGACTCATGTCGAGGGCCGGAACTTCGCCGTCTTCGACCTCAACATCAACATCCGCGATCTGCGCAATGCGACAATTGCCCGGATGAAACACACGCCCGAAGTGGTCATTTTGGGGGCAAGTCACTGGCAGGAAGCCCATGTGAACCTGATGCCTGGCATTGATCTCTACAATTCTCACGTCCATCGTGACTATTATGAGGACATGCTTGCGGTGACGGAGATGTGGGTCCGCCACGACAGGCTGCCCAAGGAAATGATTATCACCATTCGTGATAATCTTCTGACACCGGTCGCCGACCGCACGGATTTTCTATGGTTGCCGGGTATCAAGTACTATCGCGCGTTTGCTGAACGTATCGGTCTTGAACCCCATAGCAACTGGGACACGCTTCCGGTCGAGACATGGCGTGAACTGGTGTCCCTGCCGCTTCTGCGCAGCCAGGCGAAAACGATGCTGACGGCACCGGTTCAACCCCATGCGACCGACAAGTTCGCTTTCGACACACTGGACACCTTACTGCCGGGTGGGTCGATCCTCTGGTCGGGAAAACACCAACGGCTGTTCACCCGCGAGCGTGCCCGCAATGAAGCATTGGCATTCGCTGAGGCCAAGCGCAACAGCCCGCCTCAGATCGATCCGAAAGGCATCGTACATCTGGAAGCCCTGTTCGACTTCCTGAAGAAGAAGGGCGTGAGAGTCACTCTCGCGCACCCGCAGTTCAACCCGATCTTCTGGGATGCGGTGCAGGACTCTCCGTACATGGATGGACTGGAAAAGGTCAAGGCACAAACCGTTGCCTGGTCTGAAAAGTACGGCTTTCCGATCATCGGCGGCTTTGCGCCCGAAAAGGTCGGATGTTCGGCGGACATGTACATCGATGCCGAACACGGCAACTCCACATGCCTGGGGATGCTGCTGCAGCAATACCCGGCACAATATGCAACAGCGGAACTTCGCGGCTCATTGAACAGGCAGGTACAGTAAAATGGTATTTAACTCTTACGAATTCATTCTGCTCTTCCTGCCGCTGGCCTTCGCTGCATTCGCGGTAACCCAGCGCATCGCCGGTTGGCAGGCGGCCTTCTCGGTTGTTGTCGTTGCGTCTCTGATTTTCTATGCCCAGTGGAGCCTCGCGCTTCTGGCAATCCTGCTGGTGTCGGTTGTTTCCAACTACGTCGTGGGGAATATTCTGATCCAGGCAACCAAGAACGGCCGTCCGTCCGGACCGCTCTTGATCTGCAGCATCATCGCCAACCTGGCAGCGCTTGGGTATTTCAAGTACACCAACTTCTTCCTTGAGATCACCAGCCAGGTGACCGGCGCGAGCTTCTCGCATCTCGACATCATCCTGCCGATCGGGATCTCGTTCTACACGTTCATCCAGATCGGGTTCCTGATCGAAGCCCACAGCGGGCAGGCGGAACAACAGTCGTTCACGCGTTACCTGACGTTCTCGACGTTCTTTCCGTGCGTGACCGCAGGACCGCTGGTGCTCCAGCGTGAAATGTTCGACCAGATGAAGGATCGTACCGACTCTGCGCTCGATTTCCACCGGATCGCTGCAGGGCTTGCCATGTTCTCCATGGGGCTGTTCAAGAAAGTCATGTTGGCGGACTCGATCGCACCCTACGCTAACGGCGCCTTCAACGGTGTCGTTGCCGGCCAGTCGATCGACGTGTTGACCGCGTGGGCTGGGACTCTGGCCTATACCCTGCAACTCTACTTCGATTTCTCAGGGTACTCCGATATGGCGATCGGCCTTGGTGCAATCTTCGGCATCATTCTGCCACTCAACTTCAATTCGCCTTTCAAGGCCGTCAGCATTTCGGATTTCTGGCAGCGCTGGCACATGTCGATGACACGGTTTTTCACCAACTTCGTCTATTCGCCGATGGCTATCAACGGCATGCGCCAGGCGATGGTGGAAAAATATGGCCCGCTGCGGCGCTATATGGTCACCGGTGCTTGGCCGATCGTTCTGACGATGCTCATCGCCGGAATCTGGCACGGCTCGGGCTGGATGTTCGTAATCTATGGCGTCATTCACGGCATCGCCATCGCCATCAACAATGCCTGGAAACACTTTGAACTGCCAAAATTGCCGCCGGTAATGGGCTGGGCGCTGACCATGTCTGTGGTGGTCAGTGGTTTGGTCATCTTCCGGGCTCCGGACATGGCTACGGCATCGACCATTCTTTCATCCATGTGGGGCGTTACGTCACTCCTCGGTGCTACAGCGGACAGCCCGTCGGTGTCCCTGGCGCTCGGTGAAGTCTTCCCGTTGATCGTGGTCTTTGGCGCAATTGTTCTCATGGCACCGAACACCCAGGAAATACTCCGCCATCAGTGGCTGAGCTGTAATCCCAAGCCGATCACTTTCAGCCGCCTTGCAGAAAAGCTTGCATGGCGACCTGCACTCGGCTGGTCTTTTGCGACGACAATCGCCTTCGTCGTCGCCTTTACGAGTATCGGATCGGACTCGTCATTCCTCTACTACCAATTCTGATCATCATCCGACTTAACCTAAATTTGGGGGCTAACCAAAATGAACACACAACTTACAGTACCAATGAAAGTGGCAATCGACATGCCTCGGCAAGTCGACGACGAGGTTGCCGGCGACATCGAAAAAGAGTCCGTCTTTGTTTCTCCTGCGATCGACCGCATCGTGGTCAGCGAAGATGGCAAGTCGGCGACCGTCGTCCTGAAGGACAGGCGGAATCTCGATGCTGTCATGGACAAGGCTGCACGTTTTCTGGACGTGATGGCGAAACAGGTCTCCGGTTACGAAATCAAGGTGTTCTTCGAGACCAAGCGCAAGGATGAAGGGCCTTACCAGCGCGACGTGAATTCAGGGCTGGTCGAACGCGGTTGGCTGCACGATTACGGCAAGGGCCAGGTCGCCTACAATGGCCCGGTCTTGAAACTCGCACGGTTGATCAATGAAAAGGCCGCCGAGCTGTACAAGCGCGAGTACGACGCCACCGACGGTCACTTTCCCGCTCTGGTGGATTCCGAAACCCTGCACAAGTGCGGCTATTTCGACAGTCACCCCAATGCGGTCACCTTTATCGGCAACATGGTCGAGGACTTTGATGCCATCGAGGAATTCCGTGCCGCCAACTCCTGTTCCGAAGGCGCCCACATGCCGCCGCAGGACCATGTTCATATGGATGGCATGTGCCTCAACCCGGCGGCATGCTTTCCGGCATATCCGACGCTGAAAGGCAAGCGTTACCAAACCGGCGAATGCTTCACCTGGATGGGCCGTGTGTTCCGCTATGAGTCACGCAACATCTCCGGTCTTGACCGCTTGTTCGAGTTCAACGTCCGCGAACTGGTGTTCGTCGGTACCGATGATTACGTCAAGGACGTGCGCAACAGGGCTCTGCCGCTGGTTGAAGAGCTGGCCTCGTTCTTCGACATCGACTGCAAGCTCCAGACTGCGACGGATCCGTTCTTCGCAACGGTTTCTGCGGCAAAGAAATTCTGGCAGGCCGCCCAGGAAGTCAAGAATGAGATCAAGATCCCGGTTCTTGATGCCGATGGCAAGACCACTAACATTGCCTGTGGTTCGATTAACCTGCACGGCAACTTCTTCGGTGAACGCTTTGATATCGAGGACACGGAAGGTAACGCGGCCATGACCGGTTGCGTCGGCCTTGGCATTGAGCGCTGGGTCTTGGCGGTATTCACTCAACACGGTTACGACCCTGACAGGTGGCCGGAAGCAGTCCGCGAAAAGATTTTCGACTGATCACGAAATATCAACAATTTTAATATAAGTTCTGACACCTAGAACTGGAGAATAAAATGGAATTGTACGAAGTCATCGCCGGAATTCTCAAAATCGACCCGGCAACACTGAACGAAGAGTCGAATGCGCTCAACACGCCGAACTGGAGCTCGCTACAGCACATCGAAATCATGCTGGCGGTTGAGAATGCTTTCGGCATTCGATTCAGCATGCCGGAAATGGTGAGCATGCAGAACATCGGCGATATGCAGAAATTGGTTGTTGCCAAGGGTGCATCGCTCGACGGTGCAAATCCGGACAAATTGTCCGCTTAAGCACAAATAGGCCATACGTCTAGCGAAAGCGCCAAGAATCAGCTAAACATGCACTCTTGGGGCTCTCGAAGTCACTCGGGTGCGTAGCTCAATGTTGGGTTTCGTATGGCCGGAATTCGAAACGGGAGAATTATGAAATGATTTGTCACCACACCTTGCGCCGTTTGACGGTCAAAGTTCTGGGTGTCGCATCGGCCGCGATGTTTGCTACCGCGGCGTGGGGTGA
>JAJFHD010000137.1 GCA_021775805.1 Alphaproteobacteria bacterium
CAACAACGGACGTTTCGTCTTGGCTCAATTGCCGTTAAACTAGCCAGCTGCTTCACTATTTGCGGCTGAGCGGGAACTGGGGCTTGCTCCACATTCAGGCGTTTCATCACCTGAATGCGACCGTTTTGTCGCAAACAAACAAGCAGGCAAACCTCGCCCTTGCTACACCGGCATAAAATCAGGGGCCCCCGCCATGCGCCGCGCACTCATAGATAACTGGACGCTTTTTCTTGGCATGGCCTTGTTGATGGTCGCCAATGGTTTGCTGGTCACCCTTTTGTCGATCCGGGGGGCAGGATTGGGATTTTCGCCACTGACCATCTCAATCATGCAGGCTTGTTATCCGCTGGGTGCACTGATCGGTGCGATTACTGTGCCTAAACTGGTTCAGAAAGTTGGCCATATCCGGGTTTTTTCGGCACTGGCCTCAATGGTCTCAATCGCGGCGATCATTCACTTGCTAACAAGCGACCCGATGAGTTGGAGTGGGATGCGTTTCCTGGCTGGTATCTGCTTTCCCGGTCTTTATGTCGTCACCGAAAGCTGGCTGAACGCCAAAAGTGAAAACCGTATTCGGGCCCAGGTTTTATCAGTATATTTCATTATCCAGACACTCGGGCCGGCGCTTGGGACCGCATTTGTTGGTTTTCCCGATCCGACTGGCAACCTGATGTTCGGGATTGTCTCGATTCTGATCTCAGTATCAATTGTTCCGTTGCTCTTGTCTGGCATCCATGCCCCTGAATTTACTGCTCCCGACCGCATGACTGTGACCAAACTTTACCGGGTATCGCCAATGGCAGTAACCGGCATCACACTGATGAGCGTGGGTGTCTCGGCGTGGTTTATCGCACTGCCGCTTTATGCCTTAAATCATGGCTTTTCCGCCGCACAGGCCTCGGGTGTTTTGGTGGTGGCAATGATTACAGCCGGAGTTGTGCAATATCCCATCGGCTGGATTTCCGACAACACCGACAGGCGCAACGTAGTGATCTGGCTGAGTGTGATTGCTGCTTTGGCTGCGACCTGGCTGGCGATTGACGATACGCAGATTGTGATCGGTTTTGCGGTGATCGCGGCCATGACATTACCAGTCTATTCGATCCTTGCAGCACACGCCAATGACCGTTTACTGCCCGCACAGGTAGTTCCAGCCAGCGGCACGATGGTGTTTCTTCTGCAGCTTGGTCAGGTTTTTGGCATGTTGCTGGGACCCAATGTCATCATCATTGCTGACGGGCGTGGATTGCAAATACTTGTTGGACTCATCAGCGTTGGTGTCGCCCTGTTTGCTATCGCGCGACGTGTCGCAAGCGAGGCACCAGAAGAAACCGGCGAAGTGCAGGCAATGGGTGTTATCGGCGTTGCACAGCCGGGCAACTTGCATGCCCAGGCATTGGTAGCGGCAGATGAGGCCATTGATGAATAATCGTGCTTAAGTCCGTCATTTCTTCGATGAGGGGTATCTATGCAGTTTGGATTGGGTGCTAGCGACCACTGCATCCGGCTTGTTGAAATTCTGTTTCTGGCACAAACTGTCCGTCCAATTGGTGCCTGAGCTTCAACGGCCGCACAAATACCTGATGTCCGCTTTGCCATACTCGGTTGGTATCTGGGCGCTTGCGCCCAAAGGCAGCTTCCCGCCCATTTCAGACAAAACAGCGTTATTGGCGAATGTCTCAAAGGTCCGCAATGCCGACACTGGTGCGAGGGAGCGGCACTTCCGAGTTGGGTCACAAATGCCCGTGTTGAGAAGGGGTGGAGCGTGTCCGCTCCACCTCCAACTTCAGACGTCTACCTGTTCTGAGATTGCAATCGCGTCATCAACCTCGACGCCCAGATATCGCACAGTGCTCTCAATTTTCGTGTGCCCGAGCAATATCTGAACTGCCCTGAGATTTCCGGTCCGGCGGTATATGAGTGCAGCTATAGTTCGCCGCAGTGAATGCGTCCCGTACAGTGAGGCATCCAAGCCAATACTCGCAATCCACTCAGAGACAAGCCGGGCATATTGGCGGGTCGTCAGGTGTGTGTTGCGGTCACGCCGTCCCGGAAACAGAAAAGTGTTCAGCACCAATTTGCGCCCGGTGAGATGCAGATCAACCGCCTGACGTGTCTGTTCTGTGAGTTCAAATTTGACGGGTCGTCCGGTTTTTCGCTGGCGAACGATGGCTCGTTCAATGCAGTGACCGTTGGGCGCGACTTGATCGATCCTCAATCGAACGACGTCACATCCTTTGAGTTTGCTATCGATGGCGATGTTGAACAATGCCAGGTCGCGAATTTTGGCCGCCAACTGCAATCTGGTTCGAATGGCCCAGACGTGCTTTGGCTGTAATGGTGGCTTCTGCCCGGTCAGTTTGCCCTTGTTCCAGGGGCCGCAACCAGTCGGGCTGATGTTGAGTTCGTCCGTTGTTGACATGGTCTTTCTCCTTTTGTTGAGGACAAGACCAGAGTGCGCCTTCAGCGGCGAGCGTAGCATGGGGACGTGGCTGCGGCGTTTAATTGAACCATAGTGATCGATCCGAAATCTGTGAGAAATTCCGCTTTGTGAGGTTGAGCGGACCTATGTGACGACCCGTGCAGACAGCCGTTTTTGACCCGAAGCGGCTATTCGTACCGGTAGTTTGAATCGACTCCTCTACCTGACTACAATGTAGGCAGCGAAGACCTTAAAGCAGCGAAGCGTCAAACGGCATATCGGACAGAAGCTCCTGGCCTGTCTCGGTGACCAGAATTTGCTGCTCTAGCTTGACGCCTTCTCCGCCAGCATCGCCCCCGGCATAGCTTTCTACACACATGATCATTCCCGGCTCAATGATGCCATCGTGGCCTTTTGTATGTATTTGATCGGTGTGGATGACCAACGGAAACTCGTTGCACAGCCCGCTGCCGTGGGCAATCGCCGGTTGTTCGCGCCCGCGATAATGATCTGGCATGCGATGCGCCAGGTCCGCAATCTCAAAAAAGCTCCGCCCCGGAACAAACAGCTCGCAATTTCGTTGTACCTGTTCGTAAGCCCGA
>JAJFHD010000138.1 GCA_021775805.1 Alphaproteobacteria bacterium
ACTGGATTACGCATGGTTAAGATACATATAAAAGTACTAACAAATGGTTAACAAAATTGACGCATAACTATCTTATAAACAGTTTGTTATCCAACAATCGGGGATTTCAGTATCCAACCGGCTGAATTTATTGATAATTCCATAACAACTGACCTATCTCTAAACAGTTGTTTCACGACTTGAAAAATGCCGCGGCATCATCTTTTGAACGTTCTTTGCTGCTGATTGCCGCGCGAATACGGGCAATTTCATCCTCGAGACCGCTGATTCGCTCTTCAAGTTCATCGATTGAAATTGCCGACAGGTCGCCGCCGATTTCAAAAGACCGTTTGGCCGGCCTGTCGTCATTATCCATGCCCATTGTCGCGATCCTTTGCTCTTCTGTGCGCCGGCCAAGCGGATTGTCGTGCCGCGCCGAACCGGTTGCGTGTCGTCACCGGGTAGACTACACCATCAAAAATTATCCATACGCATCCCCATACTAACAAGGCTTTGCACCCGAAATGAAGACCCCCCTTCCAGACACCATGACGGCCATCGAAGTCACCGAACCGGGTCGACCTGGCGTGCTTCAGCCGTCGACAATCGCGCGGCCCGACCCAGCCGCTGGTGAAATTCTGATCAAGGTTGAAGCGGCGGGCGTAAACCGGCCCGATGTCATGCAGCGCAAGGGGCTTTACCCCGCCCCCAAGGACGCCTCTCCGATCCCGGGACTGGAAGTCGCGGGAACCGTGGCGGCGCTTGGGCCGGACACCGGTCGGTTTCAGGTCGGCGACAAGGTCTGTGCCCTTGTCCACGGCGGCGGTTACGCTGAATACTGCACGGTCGCCGGGACAAACGCCCTGCCGGTCCCCGATGGCCTTTCCATGATCGAGGCCGCCTGCCTGCCGGAGACCTTCTTTACAGTCTGGACCAACGTCTTCGACCGCGGCCGGTTGCAGGCCGGCGAAACATTTCTGGTTCATGGCGGCTCAAGCGGGATCGGCACCACGGCCATCATGCTTGCCAAGGCATTCGGTGCAACCGTCTTTGCAACTGCGGGCAATGCGGAGAAATGTGCCGCCTGTAAGAAACTCGGTGCCGATTACGCAATCAACTATCACGAGGAAGACTACGTCGAAGCCATCAAGCGGGCCACCGGACGCCGCGGCGTCGACCTGATCCTCGACATGGTCGGCGGCGATTACATTGAGCGCAACATTGCCGCGGCAGCCGATCAGGCCAGAATTGTCCAGATCGCCTTCCTCAACGGACCCACGGCGGAAGTTAATTTCACGATGCTGATGATCAAGCGCCTGACCTTGACCGGGTCGACCTTGCGTATCCGCACAGTCGATGAAAAGGCCGCAATCGCCCGGTCGCTGGAAGAAAAGGTCTGGCCTCTCATCGCCCAAGGCACGGTTCGCCCGGTCATCCACGCAACATTCCCGTTGACTGAGGCCGCCAAGGCCCATGAAACCATGGAATCCAGCGCTCATATCGGAAAAATCGTGCTCAAGGTCGCTTGAAGTCTTCCAAACCGGCAAAAGATCATTTCCATTGCTTTCGATTCCGCCTATATAGAGGAAAGCTTTCCCTTCATTGATGATGAGTAAGTTGGATCAGCGGCCTGTTGGGGTCGCGGTCGGTCCCGGAGGAATTAATCATGTCTAGACTACCGCTCATGCCAAAGGCCACCGCAGTGTGGCTTGTCGACAACACATCGCTGACATTCGATCAGATTGCCAATTTCTGCCAGTTGCACGAACTGGAGGTCAAGGGCATAGCCGATGGCGATGTTGCTCAGGGCATCAAGGGCATGGATCCGCTATCATCGGGACAGCTGACACGTGACGAACTGGAGAAAGCCCAGTCCAATCCGGCCTATCAGCTCAAATTGGCGGAGTCCAAGGTCGACATTCCCGAAGTCAAGACCAAGCGCGGCCCGAGGTATACGCCGGTGTCTCGCCGTCAGGACCGGCCGGATGCCATATCGTGGCTGATCCGCAATCACCCCGAGTTGACCGACAGTCAGGTCATCAAGCTGGTCGGCACGACCAAGCCGACGATTCATGCGATCCGGGAACGCACACACTGGAATTCGCCCAACATCAAGCCCGTCGATCCGGTGACCCTCGGGCTATGCAAACAGACCGAACTTGACGCTGCCGTCCAGAAGGCCGCAGCACGCCTCGACCGCGAACGCAAGCTGGCCGAAGCGGAAGCCCGCAAGTCGGGCACCCTGCTCCCAGTGTCCGAAACCGTGGCACCCGCCGCAGAACCTGAAGTCGAGGTGGAAGCGACAGCGGCTGAAATCGAAGAGCAGCTTGATCGTGGGAAGCCGGCCAACGTCGAATCCGTGTTCGGCAAATCGGAACCAGCGCCGCCCGAACCATCAGATGAAGATGGCGACTTTGACCCTGATTCAGTATTCGCCAAGCTCAAGGAACTGAAACCCGAGTCAGAAGAATAGAGTGGCAGCCACACCTGGCGCCATCCTATGGGGAGACGATCCCCGCATCCTTCAGGGTTTGGGTAATTTCATCGAGGATAACCGGGTCGTCGATCGTCGCCGGCGCCTTGTAGTCTTCGCCATCGGCGATCTTTCGCATGGTTCCCCGCAGGATCTTGCCTGACCGTGTCTTTGGCAGCCGGGCAACGGTCATCGTCAGTTTGAACGCGGCCACCGGTCCGATCTTTTGACGGACGAGGGCAACGCATTCCTTTTCGATTTCAGCCGGTTCCCGATCAACCCCGGAATTCAACACCACGAACCCTGCCGGCACCTGGCCCTTCAACGAGTCCGCAATACCGATCACGGCACACTCGGCAACATCCGGATGGCTTGCCAGAACCTCTTCCATGCCGCCGGTTGACAGCCGGTGGCCGGCCACGTTGATGATGTCGTCGGTTCGCGCCATGATGTAAAGATAACCGTCTTCATCCATGTAGCCTGCATCCGCGGTTTCGTAGTAACCGGGAAACGCGTCCATGTAGCTTTTCCTGAACCGTGTGTCGTTTTGCCATAATGTCGGCAGGCACCCGGGCGGCAGCGGCAGTTTGACGGAAATAGCACCGATCTTGCCGCGCTCGACCTCCTGGCAGTTTTCATCGAGGATGCGCACATCGTAGCCTGGCATCGCAACCGTCGGCGAACCGTGCTTGACCGGCAGCATGCCCAGCCCCATCGGGTTTGCCGCGATCGACCATCCGGTCTCCGTCTGCCACCAGTGATCGATGACCGGCACACCCAGTTTATCTTCGGCCCATTGCAGCGTGTCGGGGTCGGCACGCTCTCCGGCCAGAAACAGCGTACGGAATTTCGACATGTCGTATTTGCCGATAAAGCTCCCCGACGGGTCTTCTTTCTTGATAGCCCGAAAGGCGGTCGGCGCCGTGAACAGGCTGACCACGCCATGCTCGCTGATAACCCGCCAGAACGTCCCGGCATCCGGTGTGCCGACAGGTTTGCCTTCGAACATGATGGTCGTGCATCCGTGAAGCAGGGGCGCGTAGACGATGTAGGAATGGCCGACCACCCAACCCACATCGGACGCCGCCCAATAGACTTCTCCCGGATTGACATCGTAGATGTTCTTCATGGTCCACTTGAGGGCCACCATGTGGCCGCCATTGTCCCGCACCACGCCCTTGGGCTCGCCTGTCGTTCCGGATGTGTAAAGGATGTAAAGCGGATCGGTCGCTTCGACACTGACGCAGTCCGCCCTGCGGCCGGACTGGCGCGCGGCCTCCACCCTGTCCGACCAGTCGTGATCGCGGCCGTCGATCATTTCCGCTTCCGCCATCGGCCTCTGCAGCACGACGCAGGCGTCCGGTTTGTGGCTCGACAGGCCGATCGCCTCGTCAAGCAGGGGCTTGTAGGCAATCACCCTGCCCGGCTCGATGCCGCAGGACGCGGCAACCATGACTTTCGGCCTGGCGTCGTCTATCCGCGTTGCCAGTTCCTTGGCGGCAAATCCGCCGAACACGACGGAGTGTATCGCGCCTATTCGCGCGCACGCCAGCATCGCAATAGCGGCTTCGGGGATCATCGGCATGTACAGGATCACGCGGTCGCCATGGCCGGCGCCCAGGTCCTGCAGGACAGCGGCAAATATCGCCACCTCATCGCGCAACTGAGAATAGGTCAGCGTCTTGGCCTGGTCCGTAATCGGGCTGTCGTAGATCAGTGCCGGTTGGTCACCGCGTCCTTGCTCCACATGCCGGTCAAGGCAGTTGTAGGACGTATTGCAACGGGCTCCGGCGAACCAGCGATCAAGACCGTCGACCTTCGAGTAGACGCTATCCCACCGTCTATCCCAGTCAATGCCATCTGCAGCCTGCTCCCAGAAACCCTCAGGATCACTTTTCCACGCCCCGTAGACGTCGTAGTACTTGCTCATTTCACACACCCCTCCTGGGTAATCCCGTACTTTGCTCGTGGTCTCTATCCGACCGTTTCCGTGCAACCCGTCATACTTCACGCAGCGCTCCCGGCCCAACGCCTACCCTGCATTTCCCGGCAAATAAATTAAACTATCGGATGACGCCCAAACACCCGATTGCGTCGATACCCGAGTTTCGCTAGCTTCCAGTCACGAATTCCAGCAGTACCGACTGCATCAACAAAAACTGCCTCTCGATTTCCGGAGAAACTAACATGTCGCCATATCAAGGCCTCTACGACAAGGATCTGGACAAGAACGCCGCCAATCATCAGCCCTTGTCGCCGCTGACCTTCCTTGAACGGTCCGCCACAGTATACCCGGATCAGACGGCCGTCATACATGGCAATCTGTCCTACTCGTATTCGCAGTTTTATCAGCGATGCCGCAGGCTCGCATCCGCCCTGGAACGCCATGGCGTCAAGAAAGGCGAAACCGTAGCGATCATCGCTCCCAACGTTCCGGCGATGCTCGAGGCCCATTATGGTGTGCCCATGGCCGGCGCTGTCCTCAACACCATCAACACCCGGCTCGATGCCGCGAACATCGGATTCATCCTCGACCACGGCGAGGCGAAAGTCTTTCTGGTCGATCCTGAATTTGCCGAAGTCGCCAGCCAGGCGCTCGCACTGGCTGAAGGTGATCCCCTGGTTGTCGATATCGATGACGCGCAATTCGGCAGCGACCGGCGCGCCGGCACAGTCGGTTACGAAGCGTTCATCTCAGGTGGCGACCAGGAATACGCCTGGCGGCTTCCGGACGATGAGTGGGACGCGATCGCTCTCAACTACACATCGGGCACCACGGGGAATCCCAAGGGTGTCGTGTTTCATCATCGCGGCGCCTATCTCCTGGCCATGGGCAATGTGGTCACCGCGTCCATGAAACAGCATCCCGTATATCTGTGGACTCTGCCCATGTTTCATTGCAATGGCTGGTGTTTCACATGGTCGCTCAGCGTCGTTGCCGGCACCCATGTCTGTCTTCGCAGAATCGACACCAAGCGCATTTACGAGGCCTGCGCGGAAACCGGTGTGACCCACATGTGCGGGGCACCGATCATCATGGGGCTGCTGGTCAATGCTACCGCGGAAGAAAGGCAGGAATTGTCCGATCGCATCACCTTCTTCACCGCCGCCGCACCGCCGCCGGCGGCAACGTTGCAGGCCATGGACAATGCCGGTTTTGATGTTATTCACGTCTACGGCCTGACCGAAACCTACGGGCCGGCCGTCGTCAATGCCTGGCGCGATGAATGGGACGCGCTGCCCGCAGATGAGCGTGCCGCCATTAAGGCACGGCAAGGTGTCCGCTATCCGGTTCTGGAAGACCTGTCGGTTCGCGACCCCGAGACAATGGATGTGGTACCCCAGGACGGCGAGACCATTGGCGAGGTCATGTTTCGTGGCAACGTGGTCATGAAGGGCTATCTCAAGAACCCGTCGGCAAGTGCGGAGTGTTTTTCCGGCGGCTGGTTTCATTCAGGGGACCTAGGCGTCTGGCACCCGGACGGTTACATTCAGCTCAAGGACCGGTCCAAGGACATCATCATATCCGGCGGCGAAAATATTTCGTCGATCGAGGTCGAGGATACCTTGTACCGGCACCCCTCCGTGCTCGAAGCCGCTGTGGTCGCCCGGTCTGACGACAAATGGGGCGAGACACCATGCGCTTTCGTCTTTCTGCGCGCCGACGCCGGCGACGTCACGCAACAGGACATCATCGACTATTGCCGTGACAACCTTGCGCATTTTAAGTGTCCCCGCACTGTTGTCTTCACCGAATTGCCCAAGACATCGACGGGCAAAGTGCAGAAATTCAAACTCCGTGAACGTGCCGAGGCGTTGTGACCGCGTCGCGCAAATCCGTGAACCGCGAGACCATAATGCGCAATCTGGAACCTTCCTATTACACCGATCCGGATATGTTCCGCCGTGAATGCGAACGGGTATTCTGGCGGGCCTGGCAGATGCTTGGTCCCGCGGATGCCGTAGCCCAGCCAGGTTCCTACACCGCCGCCCGGATTGCCGGTGCCAGTGTGCTGGCGATACGAGGCCGTGACGAAACGCTCAGGGCCTTTCGCAATGTGTGCCGTCACCGCGGCGCGCAACTGGTCAAGCATGGTTCAGGCAGTTGCAGCCTGTTGCGCTGCCCCTATCACAACTGGGTCTACGATCTTGACGGCAGCCTGAAACAGACGCCCTGGTTTGGCGACGGCGAAGATTTCGACCTGGCCGACTGGCCGCTCGAACCGGTCAGTGTCGAGGTTTGGCGTGGTTTGCTCTTTGTCGCGATTGACCCCGAACAATCCCTTACCGCTCAACTGGCAGACACAATCCCCGAATTGTCTGGCGAGCCGATTGAAACCTATCGGGTTCAGCGTGAAGAACGTCTGGTCTTCGACGCCAACTGGAAGGTGTATACGGACAATTTTGTCGAGGGCTACCACATCCCCGGAATCCACCCCGAGTTCTTTCAGGCCATCGAATTCGATGCCTTCGAAACCACCGCTCACGACAATCTCGTGCGCATGAGCGCGCCGCCGCGGGAAGGGTTGTTCTACAAGGGCAAGTGGTTATGGATGTGGCCGAATTGGACACTTTCCCTGTTTGACGGTGGCATGAATACGTCCAGGATCGACCCGCTTGGCCACGACCGGACGGAACTCATCTATCATTTCTATTTTGCCGATGACGCACCCGACACGGCGACGGCGCGCGCGCAGACCATCGAACGCAACCTCGACGTTGTCCGGCAGGATTTTGAAATCTGTATTGAAACACACGCGAACTATGCCTCGCACGGATACCGACCGGGCCCGTTGAGCCCTCGACATGAACAGGGGGTTGCATGGTTCCAGAATCGGATACTCGCAGCGATCGACCACTAGCGTTTCGCTGACCCACCTGCCTTGCACACAAGTCGAATTTGCAACGACATTTGGCCATAATGTACACTTGCGGCGGCCAATTTCTGACTCCACCGAGGTGGCAATGTCTGGATGTTTATTCTGCGTCCCTTCAGGAACGCTCGATTAGGCGGCTTCGGTGCTCGCCGTCAATCTTGCTATTTCTTCTTTTATTCGGAGTTTTTCACGTTTGAGTTCGGAGACTTTCAAACTGTCTAAAAAGGGCCGTGCCAGTTCCTCTTCGATTTCCGCTTCCAAGGCACAATGCTGTTCGTTCAGTTCAGCGATAGTCGTCTCCAATGCCATTGCTTACCCTCCTTTGGCTATATTGGGTAACGCACGAAGTGTGACGCAATAATGAACGTTTGTCGATGGCAATCCTGCCTCTGGCATTTTTGCCTGTGAGTAATCATAATGGGCAGATTGATGCAAAAGAGGCCGGAATGACCGACAACGACGATAACGATGTCAATGATGAAGAACAGCTACGTGAGCGCCTGGCGGCGTTGAGGTTGGAGCACGGCGATCTGGACAGCGCGATCTCGAGCCTGGTCTTGCGCGGTGTCGCCGATCAGCTCCAGCTGACCCGGCTGAAGAAACGCAAACTGTTGCTCAAGGACGAGATTCAGGAAATCGAGGACCTGCTGCTTCCCGACATCATTGCATGACGCGATACTGCATGATCCGGTGTGGCCCTGGCTTGTCATTTGCGCCGCAATGTAGAATGCCGCACGCCGCGCGGGTATTTTCGAGATCCGGCTAACGGCAGCGTTTGTGCTCGTACATTGCATGATCGGCGCGTTCAACAACCGACTCCACTGTGTCGTCGTCGCAAAACATTGTGCATCCAGCACTTGCCGCAACCGGAATAGTCCTGTTGCCCACGACGACCGGTGACGCCGCCAGGGCCTCTACAAGCCGCCGTGCCTTGTCCTGCGACGCAGCCACATCGGCATGGACAAGGATGACGGCAAATTCATCGCCACCCATCCGGCCGACCACATCCGATTCGCGAACATTGTCACTCAGCACGCCGGCCACCTGCTTCAACACGGCATCTCCCGCACCATGCCCAAAGCGGTCATTTATCTGTTTAAATCCGTCAAGGTCGAAATAAACCAGACAGGATACGGTCTCGTATCTTCTGGCGAACGCAAGAGCGCGGGCAAGTTCACGCTCGAACGCCCGCCGGTTCAGGATCGGCAGCAGCGGATCCTCGTCGGCGATGTTCTCGAGTTCAAGCATGCGTTGGCGGCTGTGATCCAAATCCGTCTTGAGCCGTTCCACCTCATCCATCAACGTTGCCACCACGGATTGCACTCTGGGTGTCAGTTCATTTTCAGGGATCGCGGTACCACTGCGCCCCAACGCTCTGCGCGCGGTTTCCGCATCGGGGCGAACTGCAGAGTGGACATCCGAATCGGACTTGCTTGGCGATACCATGCGGCCGCCATCTATCGATCTGTGAACCTTCATCAATGAAGTTGCCTGAATTCTGCAATTAGGCACAGACGCTGCCCGACAACGCAAATACCGGATTCAGTTCCGTGATTCGCACCTGATTATACCGTGACGACAGGACTGGTTCGACTGTTTCCTGCATTCATTCGCGTCAATGTTTTTCCATCCAGGCACCGCGCAGGCGCCTTGCGATATTTTTCGCAACGCCTATAATCCGCCGCTTCTTTCCTCTCTCCATCAGATACCGATTTTCCTGGAGTAACCAGTCAGGACAATGTCCGATTTCAGACCCGTAGTTGGAATAATCATGGGCAGTCAGTCCGACTGGCCCACAATGCGGCATGCCGCCGAAATTCTTGATGATCTGCAGGTTTCGTTCGAGGCAAGAATTGTCTCCGCGCATCGCACCCCCGACCGCATGTATGACTATGCCAAGACCGCCCGCGACCGCGGTCTCAAGGTCATAATCGCCGGTGCCGGCGGTGCGGCGCACCTGCCTGGGATGACGGCCGCCATGACCAGTCTGCCGGTCCTGGGCGTCCCGATCGAAAGCAAGGCGCTGAAAGGCGAGGACAGTCTTCTGTCGATCGTTCAGATGCCGGCCGGCATTCCCGTCGGCACCCTCGCAATCGGTGTGCCCGGTGCCACCAATGCCGGCCTGATGGCGACGGCAATCCTTGCGGTCGGGGACACAAGCCTTGCACAGCGCCTGGATGCCTGGCGCCGGTCGCGCAGCGATGCCGTACTCGAAGTCCCGAGCGACGATGGTTGATCTTGCCGCGCCTTTGAGCCCTGGATCCACAATCGGCATTCTGGGCGGTGGCCAGCTTGGCCGGATGATGGCCATGGCTGCGGCCGATATGGGTCTGCGTTGCGCCGTGCTCTGTCCGGACCCGCAAAGCCCGGCCTTCGAAGTTTGTTCGCACAGCGTTGTCGCCGATTATGACGATATCGATGCTCTGGAAAACTTTGCGTCCCTGGTGGACGTGGCAACCTACGAGTTTGAAAACGTTCCGGCGCGCACCGCAGAAGTTCTCAACCACCGTAAGCCGCTCTATCCCGGACCCCGGGCATTGGCGGTCTCTCAAGACAGGTTGACGGAGAAGAACTTCATCACCGGGCTGGGCGTTGATACGGCACCGTTTGCAGAGGTGAGCAGCCGGGAAGACCTGGCGGGTGCTCTTGCAACGACCGGCACGCCGTGCGTCCTGAAAACCCGGCGTTTTGGATATGACGGCAAGGGCCAGGTCTTGATATCGGCGCCGGGCGATGGTCCGGCCGCGTTCGCCGAACTGGGAGCATCGCCTTCAATCCTGGAAGGGTTCATCACCTTTGAGTGCGAAATCTCCGTCATTGCCGCCCGCGATGTCCACGGCAATGTCCGGCATTACGATCCGGTCGAAAACACGCACCGGAATCATATTCTCAAGCGCTCCGTGGTGCCGGCACGGATCGATGACGAAACCCGTGCCCGTGCGCTGGCGATCACAACTCAGATCCTCGATGGCCTTGACTACGTGGGCGTCATGGGTGTCGAGATGTTCGCCGAGGCCGGAGGTCATCTGCGGGTCAACGAGATCGCACCCCGGGTCCACAATTCCGGGCACTGGACTCAGGATGCCTGCATTACCGGCCAGTTCGAACAGCACATTCGCGCGATCTGCGGATGGCCTCTGGGATCCACCGACCGGTTTGCCGATGTTGTCATGGAAAATCTGATCGGCGACGACGTCGGGCATTGGAACAGCGCGGTTCAAAACCCTAACTCGAAATTGCATGTGTATGGCAAATCGGAGACCCGCCCGGGGCGCAAAATGGGTCATGTCACCACCTTGTCGCGGGCCAAATAATTCAGCGCGCCGGCAATGTTGGGTGTGGACAGTTCGAACTGCTTCTGGTAGACACCTCCCAACGTTGCGTCATGATTGGTGCGGCGAAGGGATGCGTTCACCATTCGTGCGATATCATTTGCGTGTTCGTCACGAATGTTAAATCAGAACGTTTTTCGAAACAAATTTGGTTTGAAACAAACGGGAACTTACTCGTGCAGGTACTTGTCCGCGATAACAATGTCGACCAGGCGCTCAAGGCGCTTAAAAAGAAAATGCAGCGTGAAGGCATTTTCCGGGAAATGAAGCTTCGTAACCATTACGAAAAGCCCTCGGAAAAACGCGCCCGCGAAAAGGCGGAAGCCATTCGCAGAGCCCGCAAGCTGGCCCGCAAGCGCATGCAGCGCGAAGGCGTGGTGGTCGGAAGAGGCCGCTGAAACGTCGGCGAATCTCGGCTGAAATTGTCTGCAATTCAGGTCATACCGGTTGGTATGGCCTTTTTTGTTGAACATTTGTTCGATCAATTTCTCTGTCATTGTCGCTATTTGCCTAAAAATGCGCTATATTTGACAGATAGACGGGCTGAGAACTGACCGCATGTTGGCGGGAGAGGCTAGAGTGTTGAGTAATGGAAACAGCCAAAAATCCAGCGAATCGTAACCGTTCGAAGACACGCCTTCAAGTCGCCTTGAAGCTGGGTGGTGCGGCTGCGTTGATAGCCCTCGTAGCTGGTTGCCAGACTTTGTCGCGGTTTGGAATTTCCGATTCCGGTAAAGAGGCGGTTGGCGGTCGTGCGTCGACGCAAGATGCCTTCGTCCGCAAGAATCCGCTGGCGGCATTTAACGATGCCATCGCACAGAATCCAAGAGATGCCGTTTCATATAACCGGCGTGGTGTTTTTTATCTGCGCAACAACAAAACCCGACAGGCACTGACCGATTTCAATGAAGCCATCGAGCTTGCTCCGGAGTTTTACCAGGCTTACCGCAATCGCGGCGATGCGAACCAGGCGCTGGGACGCTACAAGAGTGCATTTGCAGACTTCGAAAAGGCGATTTCGATAAACCCAGACTATGCGGATGCCTATCACAGCCGTGCGATTGCCTACGGCAAAAAGAACCAGTTCACCAAGGCACGTGAAAGTTACGACAGAGCCATTGAGCTGGATTCGTCAAATCCGAAAATCTACAACAATCTGGCCATTCTCCTGAGTCGGCAGGGCAACCTTGAAGAGGCGCTGTCATACGCCCGCAAGGCGATCGCCCTCGATCCCAGCTATGCTCTGGCCTACAATTCCGCCGGCGTCGCCCATGCCAGAAGCGGCCAATACAAAGAAGCCGTGGCACAGTTCGGCCGGGCGATCGAAATCAGCCCGAAATGGTCTCTCGCCTACGTCAATCGTGCCAAGGCCTATGAACGACTGGGCAATTTCCGCAGCGCTGAGACCGATTACCGCAGGGCAGTGGCGCTTAAGCCGGGCAGCGTCGTCGCCTCGAAAGGGGCTGCCCGCGCCGCCAGAAAGGCACAGTCCCAGGCCAGCGACTTCGTCCAGGCTCCAGCCACCAGCGAGGATCAATCCGACGACGGCGCGGTCGTCCAATAGCCCGCATCGCGGAAAATCCAAAGCCGGGTTCCAGCTTTCAAAATTAGTGCTTCACATGTTGCCACACCGCTCCTATAGGGAGAGCGTGATTCAGAGGCGGCAGGAGCGAGACACGTGGCATTTCTGGAACGGGACGGCGGCGCCTTGTTTTACGAATACATTCCCCCCACACATCCCAACCACACCTTTGTGTTCGTCAATGCCCTGACCGGCAGTGCCGCATCGTGGCAGGCTGAAATTGGTCCCGCACTGCAGGACAAGGGATTTGGAACTCTGGTTTACGATATGCGCGGACAGGCCAACAGCCGCTTCGCCCCGGAAGACCGGCTTGATGAGGATTTGATCGTCTCCGATCTGTGTGACCTCATGTCCGAGGTCTCTCCTGCAGCGCCCATTTTTGCTGGACTTTCAATTGGCGGCCTGTTTGCGCTGAAAGCTCTTCAACGCGGCTGCGATGCAGCAGGGATTGTGCTCATCAATACCTTGCGCAAACCAAGGCTGGCGCTTGAGTGGACCAATGAGGCCGTAACCAGAGGCGCACGCATCGGCGGCACACAGTTGGTGATGGACATGTTCCTGCCGTTCCTCGTAGGCCCCGCCACGCTTGAGAAAATGCGAGAGAAATGTCTCGGTGACGGCGACTATCTTCCGGCAGACGAAGCCGGTGGCGATATGCAGCTGCTGGCAAATTCGCGCGCCGTCGACTGGGATTTTCCCTATGAATCGATCGCCATTCCCACATTGATCCTGACTGGCCTTCATGACCGCGTGTTCTACGTGCCCGAAGATGTCAGGCACCTTCAGTCCAGGATACCGGATGCCCGCGCACAGGAGTTCCCTGATGCCGGCCACCTGATCCCCATGGAAGACGGACCGGGAACCGTCGACGCACTCGATTCCTTTGCTCAATCCCTGGGTTCATCGGCCGAACGCACGTGAAGCCCTCGCTGGCATACTTGGCAGTATTTGTCGGTGTCTTGGGACACGGCTCGAGCGAGTTTTTTGCCGTCCTGTCAGGGATTTCCGGCCCTGAGGTGTCCGTCTGGCGTTACCTTCTGGGCAGCATCGGCCTCATCAGCGTCGCGCTGTGCTTCAGGGAAAGCCGGGATCTCATCGCACCGCTTCGCGAGGATGGCTGGAAACTGGTCTGGCTGTCTTTGTTCGGTGTTTCCCTGCCCTACCTCACATTCCACTGGGCACTGGACTTTGCCAGCATCGTTCAGGTCGGCACCCTGGTCACGACGATGCCGATTTTCGTCGGCTTGACCAACCTGGTCATGAACCGTGCACCGATTTCAACCCCCAAAATGATTACCGGAATCTGCGCTGTCCTGGGCGTCGCCCTGCTTCTGACCGACGGTTATCTGGCCCGGCTGGCAGGCGACGAAAAATCGCTGTTCGGGATACTACTGACCATCGTATGCGCTGCAACCGGTTCGGCATTCGCGGTCATGGTCCGACCCCTGATCGTCAAGCACGGTGCCATCCGGTTGACAGCGGTCAGCATGACAATCGGCGGCATTGGCCTCTGGATCATTGTCGGCATTGTCTGGAGTATCTGGGTCAACCCGCTGACGCTTTTCGATAAGCCCCCGGTCGCCATTTGGTCAATCGTTACACTGGCATTCTGGAACACGACCATTACCCAGTTAATGTGGCTAAGCGGCCTTGCTGCCGTTCCCGACATCACCAGGGGAAGTTACCTGTTTTTCCTGAAACCGGTCATAACCGTTGGACTGGCGGTGGCGATCCTCGGGCAGGCGGTGACCCTGGTTCAGGTCTGCGCCATCCTCGTTATCTGTGGTTCGGTCGTGATTGAGTTTTGCTGGCCCTATATCGTTTCCAACCGGGCAAGAGCATAGCAGCACACCACCTCGATTAGGCTTGTTCCTGGAACAAATGAACGTCGCGCTGCGGGAAGGGAATCGAGATACCCTGCTCGTCCAGAACTCGCTTGATGGCCTGAGTCAGATCCCACTTCAGGCTCCAGAAATCGTCCGTTGACGCCCAGACCCGAAGTTCAAGGGTCACCGCACTTTCGTCCAGCGACTTGACGATAACGGCAGGCCCGGGGTCTTTCAGAATCCGGCTTTCACCGTTGACGAGATCCGTCAGCACCGACTTCGCCTTGTCTAGATCATCGCCGTAGCCGACGCCAACCGGAATGTCCAGCCGTCTGGTCTTGAGGCGCGAGAAATTTGAAATGGTGCGGTTCCAAAGCTGCGCATTGGGCACGGATGTGTAGATGCCGTCGAAAGTGCGCATCTGTGTGACAAAAACCCCAATTTCATCGACCGTGCCGGAAATACCTTCCGCATCGATATAGTCACCGACCTGAAAGGGTCTCAGAAACAGCAACATCACGCCCGCGGCAATGTTGGCAAGTGTTCCCTGAAGTGCCAGACCAATGGCCAGGCCGGCAGCACCCAGGATCGCTATGATGCTGGTGGTCTGAACGCCAAACTGTGCCAGTACCGCGACGATCACCAGGATCAGTACGGCATACCGCACCAGCTTTGCGATAAACGGTTCGAGGGTATCGTCAAAGCCACGGATCTTTGCAAGGTTGCGCAGAGTCCATCGTTGCGCCCACCCGGCGACAATGAAGCCAGCAATCAGAATAAAGACAGCCAGTCCAACCTCGATCAGGTACTTGAACGACAATTCAAAGAACTGTGTGGCCATATCCGTCAAGAGTTTTTGCGTAGCGTCCGTGTCCATGCGAAGCCCTCTATGTTCGACAAATCACTTTTCGAATCGCATTATATCGAACTGTTTCGATTAACTCGAAGAGATTGCGTCAAACGACAGCAACCCGCAGATTGTTCGTGGAGCCCGGAATGCCAAAGGGCACGCCCGACACCACCACAATCTGGTCATGAGTCTGCGCAAATCCATCCTGCCTGGCATGAACCACCGCTTCGCTGACCATTTCGTCATAACTGACAACATCTGCGGAACGGACGGAATGCACCCCCCACAGGAGAGACAGACGGCGCGCCACTTCAACATGTGGTGTGATGCCGATCACCGGAACATCCGGGCGTTCACGCGCAATACGAACCGCTGTGGTACCGCTTGACGTGAATGCAACGATCGCTTTGGCATTGATGTTTTCGGCGACAAATGCGGCAGCGGCGGATACCGCATGCTGTGCCGAAGGATCGATATCGGGCTCAAGCGCCTTGATGATAGACGCGTAAGCTTCATGCTGTTCGGTGCGGGTGATGATGCGGTCCATCATGGCCACTGCTTCAACCGGGTATTGTCCTGCAGCGGACTCCGCAGAAAGCATGACGGCGTCCGCCCCTTCGTAGATCGCCGTCGCAACGTCCGAGGCCTCCGCTCGGGTCGGCGCCGGGGCGCTGACCATCGAATCGAGCATCTGGGTTGCGATAATCACAGGCTTACCGGCAAGCCGGCACAGGCGGATCAGTTCTTTCTGGCGACCGGGCACTTCTTCTGGGGGAATTTCAACGCCAAGATCACCGCGGGCGACCATGATGGCATCGCTCAGCGCAACGATGTCGGCGATTTTTTCAAAAGCCGATGGCTTCTCGATCTTGGACAACAGGCCGACGCCTTCCCCGATCAGCGACCGGCCCTCGATCACGTCCGAAGGCCGTTGGACGAACGACAGCGCCACATAATCGACGCCTATCTTCTTGCCAAACTCGAGGTCGAGGCGGTCCTTGTCCGTCAACGGCGACAGATTGAGCACAGTATCAGGAAGGTTGACTCCTTTCCGGTTTGTCACCCGCCCGCCGGTGATGACGCGCGCCTCAATCGCGTCATTGGCCAGACCGGTGACCTCCACCCGGAGTCGCCCGTCGTCAATCATCATGTGGTGACCAGGCAGGATGGCATTGAACACCTCCCCATGGGGCAACGGGATCGACTGGGCGTCGCCTGCATCCCCTTCCCGAACAAATCGCACAGTCTGTCCCGCTACAATGTCGATCCCGTCATCGCGCAGCGTGCCGACCCGGATCTTGGGTCCCTGGAGATCCTGGAGAATACCGATAGGGCGTCCGGATGTTTTTTCAAGATCCCGTATGAACTGATGGCGCTCCGCATGATCTTCGTGAGAGCCATGACTGAAGTTCAGGCGGAATACATCGACACCGGCCTCGAACAGAGTACGTATCTGTTCCCGGCTGGCACTTGCGGGGCCAATCGTCGCAACGATTTTTGCGTTTCTGTTTCGTCTCACAAGTTTTCCTTTTTAACGGCTGGCAGAGTAACGCGTTCGGCAGCCTCAACGCTGTCTTACTGTGCAAGGTTATCGTTACCGCCAGTGAGGCGGATAGGTCAGGTCATATCCTGGTATGTTTTCAATTCGTGTCATCCACGCGGCAAGGGCAGGGAATGTATCGGCAAGTGGCATGAGACCCAGATTCAGCGACCTTGCATCATCCCGTCCCGCAGCACGAGCAAGTTGCATGATGACCGGATAGTAAACCAGGTCGGCGGCGGAAATTGTTTCGCCGGCAAGAAACGGGGTGTGTTCGAGGTTGCCCTCCAAGGCATCCAGTTCGTCACGTACCGCCGGGACAGCGGCAGTGATCTCATCTCTGAATGCCTCTGCCTTGCCCCGGAACAACGGACGCGAGATCGTACCCACGGGATTGCGCAGAAAACTGTCACATTCGCAGGCCAATTGCCAGATATGAGCCGTGCGCTCCGCATCGCCGCCGAACAGAGACGGTTCCGGATAGGCACGATCGAGATACGCCAGCACTGCCAGTGTTTCTCTGACCACCACGTCGCCGTGTTTCACGACCGGCACCTGGCCGCGAGGGTTCACGGCGAGAAACGCCTCGCTCTTCTGTTCCTTCTTGGCATTGTCCAAACGATGGGAATCGTACTCGATCCGCTTGACCTCAAGCGCCAGCAAAGCACTCCAGCTCGGCGGGCTGCCACTGATCCAGTATACCTCGGTCTCCGCCATGGCCTCCCTCTTACTTCTTCAACGTCGGCTTCACAAGAATAGCCATGCATAACACACACAGCAGTCAAACGGTCTTTGAAACCCGATTGAATCGGCAGGAGTGGAAACCCGAAATCTGAACCGTTGCCGTCTCCGCCCGACGCTCGCGCATTGGCCGGGCTTGCACACGTGTCACTAATCAACCATGATCACATGTCCGTGAAGTCCGACTTTTGCCGACGTCAATGGACAAACGATTATGAGGTGCTAAAGCCTCCGTCGAAACCCTGGGAGAAATCGTCATGAGAAGACTGTTGCGTTCAACGCTATTGGCCTCGATCGCCACCGCCGCATTTGGGCTGGGTGCGGTGCAGGCTGCAGACTGCCCGATCAAGATCGGCGGCATCGCACCCTTGTCCGCGCCTGGAACCGTGGTCGGCGGCGAAGCCATGCGCGACGCCATGTTGATTGCCGAAGCCGATATCAACGATGCCGGCGGCGTCCTTGGATGTCCGATCAAGGTCGTTATTGGCGACAGCGAAGGCCTTCCGGAAAAAGCCGCGGCCATCATGGAAAAACTGATTACGCAGGATGGCGTGGTCGGGGTTGGAGGCGGCTATCACAGTTCTGTCGGCGTCGCCTCGAAGGGTGTCGCCAACGACCGGAAAATTCCCGTCGTGTTTGCTGAAACCTGGAACGATACGATAACCGGCGACAAGCAGAAGTTTATCTTCCGCATCGCACCGTTGAGTTCCTGGGCCTCCGCCACGATCTGGCGCCACGCACTCACCGTGCCGGGCATCAAGAAGGTCGCGATCCTGACCGAAAACACCGACTATGGAATTCCTGCTGCAGAAGAGACCACCAAGGGCCTCAAGTCGGGCGGCGTTGAATCCGTGACCTTCAGTGTCGACATCGGCACCCAGGACTACGCCGGCATCGTCGAACGCATCAAGGCCGAAAAGCCCGGCATGATCATTACCCTGGCAACCGGTGAAGCCGGCTACAACTTTGCACAGCAGGCCGCCGACGCCGGCATCGGTCCGATGGATATTCCATTCCACGTCAGTCAGGTGTCGCTGGAAAGCAAGGCCTATTGGCAAAACGTGCCCGACGGCAACATGGCGTTTGTTCAGCGTATCGGCGTGCCGGAAAACCTCTTCAACGAAAAAGCGAAGAAATTTTCCGCGACCTACAAAGCCAAGACAGGCAAAGGTGCGGTCGAGAGCTATGCCATGGAAGCCTATGACTCGATTGCGATCCTTGCCCAGGCCATCAACGAAGCCAACTCAACAGATGGCGAAGCCATCGTGGCCGCATTGGAAGGCATCACGTATGACGGAACCCTTGGCAAGATCTACTTCCCCTATGGCACCAAGAAAGACCCCAGCGCCGACGGCAAGGGCGACGAATGGTGGCACCAGTGGCCGGACCCGGCTTTGACCGTCATTCAGTACCAGAAAGAGGGACAGAATTCGGCGGAAGCGACGATCGTCTATCCCGATGCCTACAAGACGGGCGATCCGATTTTTGTCAAATAGAGACCTCATCTGACCGACCTGTCGTCAGGTGCTGACCAAGTTGATGCCGGCAAAGATTTCTTCAAACAGTCTTTGCCGGCACCGAACCTCAAACAAATCATTATTCTCACCGAGACTGCATAGCGAGGCGGGGCGTGGCTTATCCGAGTATATTTTGGGGCGTTATCTTGTGGATGATCGCATGGGGGATCATCGGAAGCACCGTCACCAGACGCCAATACCTCAAACGCGACCTGGATACCTCAAACGCCACATTTGTCGGTTCCATGCTGGGAGCGGCAACGGGCCCTCTGGGATTGATTCCTTTGTGGATGAAAACCCCGGTTCTGACGAACCGCCTCATCGTTCTGCCCGCTATTGCCTGCGTAACGCTTGTCGCCGTCGCCTTTGCCTTTGCCGACCCTGAGAACAACTGCGTCGTGAACGGGTCGTTCGTCGCGTCCCAGTTTACCAATGGATTGATCATCGGCATCATCTACGGTTTCATGGCGCTCGGCCTGACCCTGATTTTCTCGATCCTCGGAGTCGTCAGCTTTTCGCACGGCGAATTCTACATGATCGGCGGCATGATCGCCTATTTCGTCACGGCCGTCTGGTTTCCCGGCATTACCCCGCTTGCCGGCGTGTTTGCCGCCTGTGGTCTGGCGTTCCTGCTCGGTGCCGTATTTGAGCGCATGTTCCTGACCCCCATGTACGACGGCAAGATCGACCGGCCTGTGGAATACGGCATTCTCGTCACCTTCGGCCTGGCTTTCACGCTTCAGTATTTTGTTCAGGCCACTGCCGGCGCCAACCCGGTAAAGGTTGCCCGCTACTTCGACTTTCCCCGCCTGCGGCTACCGACCATGGAAGACCCTTGGCTGTTGAAGTCGAGTCGTGGCAACGTTCAGCTCTTTGACACCGTATCCATATCAAATCCACGGTTCGTCGCAGCGACGGTCTGCATCATGGTCCTGTTGGCCTTGCTTTTCTTTCTGCACAAGACCTGGACCGGCAAGGCGCTGCGCGCCGTCAGTCTTGACCGGGAAGCCGCCGCGATCGCCGGCATCAATCCGGACCGCATGAACATGCTGGCTTTCGCGCTCGGCGGCATGATCGCGGCTCTGGCCGGTTCACTCCTGGTCCAGGCTTTCTCATGGCTGCCGCAGGTTGGAAATATCCCCGCCATGAGATCATTCGTCATCGTTGTCCTGGGCGGCCTGGGATCACTTCCCGGCGCCTTTATCGGCGGCATTATCGTCGGTCTGGTCGAAGCGGCCGGCACCGGGTGCATACCCAGCGCCCAAAAGGCTGCGTCCTATATTCCGGCCTACGGCATGATCGTTCTCACCCTCACACTGCTGTTGCGGCCCACCGGCTTGCTCGGACGTCGGTTTGCAAGCGGGACGCACGGAAAACTATGACCAGGCAACAGATTCCCAACGCCGCCGGCGTCTTGTTTGTGGTGTTTTTGCTGGCCTTCCCGTTCGTTTATACGGCGGCCGACTACGACTACATCATGCACATCTGCATTATCGCCTTTTTCTACGCAATCCTTGCGTCGAGCTGGTCGATGCTTGCCGGCTATGCCGGACAATTCTCGTTCGGTCATGTGGGTTTCATGGGCATCGGAGCCTACACCACCGCCTTGTTTTGCCATTATTTCTATCTCTCTCCGGAGCCCACTAACCTGTGCACCGAATTTCAGTTCGGAGACACGTTTCTGGTCATTGTGAACCCGATTGGCGTCACGTCTACGACCCTCACCCAGGACTGCCTAAGACAGGCGCTTGAGATCTGGGGCGACACCGTTCAGGTGACCCCGATGCCGGTCTGGCTCGGCATTCTCCTGGGCTCAATCATGGGCGGCGTCTTCGGCCTTCTCATAGGGCTTCTCGTGCTGAGGCTAAGGGCCGCTTATCTCGCCTTGTTCACCCTTGGGTTTGCCGAAATCCTGCGCGCCACCATCAGTGCCGAAATCGAGATCACCCGGGGCCAGGCGGGTATCGTCCTGCCGCGTCTGTTTCCCGACGGCATCACCGTACTTGGGCAAACGTACAGCGCGACCGACAAGATCCCGCCCTACTACACGATGTTGGCATTGCTGTTCCTGTGTCTGCTGATCCTGACCTGGTTGTCGCGGTCGAAATTCGGATTGTTCGTCCGGGCTCTTCGCGAAGATCAGGATGCCGCCGCTGCCCTCGGTGTCAACACCACACGCTACAAGGTCCTGGTCTTCGTCATCACCACCATGATGGCCGCCGCCGCGGGTGCCGTTCAGGCCCACTATGTGGGCATCATTACCCCTAACAACCTGTTCCTGCTGCAGATGAGCCTGGTCGTGGCTATGGCCGTGATCGGCGGTGTCGAGAACTTTGTGGCGGCCGCCATCGGCGCCATCATCATCGAGTTCCTGCTGGAGATGTTGCGCAACAGTTTTGAAATCGGCGACGTCACAATCGACATGACCATCTGGCGCCTCGTCATCTTCGGTGTCCTGCTGATGCTCACACTCAGGTTTTCCCGGAATGGCCTGATTACGCCGTGCATCGAGTACTTCACCAGAGGTCATATCGCTGAAGAAACCGTCGCCAAACGCGGTCCCACTGAAACGTCGGGAGCCTCGCAATGACGGATCTCAAGCTCGTCGTCAGCGATCTGCATAAACGCTTTGGCGGACTGCACGTCCTGAAAGGCGTGTCTTTCGAAGTCAATGGCCCGGAATTGATCGGGCTCATCGGCCCCAACGGTGCCGGCAAGACCACAATGACCAACATTCTGGACGGCGCCATCAAGCCCAACAGCGGCACGGTCTATCTCAATGGCAAGCGCATCGACCAACTGGAGCCCTATCAGGTCGCCCTAACGGGACTGGGCCGCACATTCCAGGTGACCCGGTCCTTCAGGCGCATGACGGTTCTGGAAAACCTGTATGTACCGTCCCTTGCAATGGGCCGCGACGGCAACCGGAAAGCAATCCACGACAAGGCGATGTCCGTGCTCGAATTCCTCACCATGGACCACCTGCGCAACGAGTACGCACAAGCCCTATCCGGCGGTCAGCAGAAACTGCTCGAGCTGGGCCGTCTCCTGATGCTCAACCCCGACGTCATCATACTTGATGAACCCTTTGCCGGCGTCCATCCCAAACTGATGGAGATTATCTATCAGTATATCCGGCGCGTGAATGACGAGGGCAAGGCGATTATCATCATCTCACATCAGATGGACTCCATATTCAGCCTCTGCCGCCGGCTTCTCGTGCTCAACTACGGCGATCTCATCGCGGACGGTCCTCCCGAAGAGGTCCGCAATGATCCAACGGTGATCGAAGCCTATCTGGGCGCCGAAGAAGATGACGATGACGTGTCAAAAACCGATCAAATGGCCGAGGTCACGAGTTCATGAGTGCCGAGCATCACACCGACACAGTCCTTGAGATGAAGGACCTCTACGTTGGCTACTACAAGGACCTGAACATCCTGCAGGGACTGAACATCAAGGTCCAGCGCAACAAGATCACCGCCGTCCTCGGCGCCAACGGTGTCGGCAAGTCCACCGCCCTTCGGGCTGCATTCGGTTTTCTCAAACCAAACGAGGGCGACATCCTGCTCGAAGGCGAGAGCATCCTGCCGGTCGCCACGTATAATCGGATCCTCAAGGGACTGGCCTATATCCCGCAGCAGCCCGGAATCTTCAAGGACATGTCGGTCGAGGAGAACCTGGAACTGGGCGCCTGGACATTCCGGCGTGACAAAAAGCAGATCCGGCGGAAGATCGACGCCAATTATGAGCGATTTCCGATCCTGAAGGAAAAACGCAAGCAGATCACGGGAGAGTTGTCCGGCGGCCAGCAGCGTATGGTCGAGATCGGCCGCACCCTGATGGCCGAGCCTAAGGTATTGCTGGTCGATGAGCCGACGGCCGGGCTGTCCAAAATGCTTTCCCAGGAAGTATACGAAATGCTTACAGTCCTGACGTCTCAGGACAACCTCACCATCCTGCTGGTGGACCAGGAAATCCGGCAGGCACTCAAGATCGCCGATTATGTCTACGTCCTGGAACTGGGCCGCAACAAGTTCGAGGGTCCGGCAAGCGAGTTCACCGATCTGGAAAAGGCGTTCTGGGTGGAGGGCTGACCGGCAAGTCAGCGTAAAAGGAGTTTGTCATGGCACCCTATGATGCTTTGTTCCAGCCCCTCCGGATCAAGGACCTCACGATCCGCAACCGGTTTCTGAGCACCAGTCACGCGCCGGCCTATTCCCAGAACGGTGTGATTACCGACCGCTACATTGCCTATCACGCCGAGAAGGCAAAGGGCGGGGTCGGGTTGACGCAGTTCGGCGGGGCCACCACCGTGGCGCCGGAAAACTCCACCTATTATGGCCAGGTCAACGGCGCCGACGACTCTGTCGTTTCCCGCTATCGCGATATGTCATCGGCAATTCATGCCCATGGCGCCGCCTGCACCGTGCAACTCACCCATGGTGGACGCCGGGAGCGATGGGACATTGCCAACTGGCTGCCGGCGTTTTCGCCGTCCTGCCGGAGGGAGCTGATCCACGGCTCGTTTCCGGTCACCATGGAAGATCACGACATTCGCCGCACACCCGTCAACTTTGCCGATGCCGCCCGGCGTGTTCGCGAAGGCGATGTCGACGGCGTGGAAATTTCGTGTCAGGCGGGCACCCTGATCGAGCAATTCTGGTCTCCCGCCATGAATGCCCGAACCGATGGCTATGGCGGATCCCTGGAAAACCGCATGCGTTTCGGGCTGGAAATTCTTGAAGCGGTCCGTAACGCGGTCGGCGACGACTACGTTGTCGGCATCCGCATGCCCGGCAACGAAATGATGAAGGGCGGCCTGAGCCAGGACGATTGCATTACAATTGCCCAAACCTATTCGGCGAGCGGTCTGATCGATTTCATCAGCGTCGTCGGATCCCAGGCCTCGGAACTCAAGGACGAGGCCCGGATCTGGCCGACCATGTGGGTGCCGTCCGCCGGTTACCTGAAGCTTGCCAAGGCGGTGCGCGACGAAGTCGATATCCCGATCTTTCACGCAACCCGGATTACCGATGCCGCAACTGCCGACTACGCCGTCCGCGAGGGCTATCTCGACATGGTCGGCATGACCCGCGCCATGCTGGCCGATCCCCATCACGTCAACAAACTGCGCGAGGGCCGCGAGCTGGAGATCAGGCCTTGCGTGGGGGCTGGATATTGTGTCGACCGGGTGATCAGCGGCCACGACGCCAAGTGCATCCACAATGTGGCGACCGGCCGCGAACAGACGCTCTCCCACGAAATCGCCCAATCGCAAGGGCCCAAGAAGAAAGTCGTGATCGCCGGCGGCGGGCCCGGGGGCCTTGAGGCCGCCCGCATCTGCGCACGCCGTGGCCATGATGTTGTGCTGTTCGAAGCTGCCACCGAACTGGGCGGACAGGTTGTTCTCGCGGCGAAGGCGACGTGGCGGCGCGACATGGCGGGCATCACCACCTGGCTTGCCGGCGAAATGGATCGCCTTGGAGTCGATGTCAGGCTCAACACTTTTGCCGAGGCTGACGACGTTCTCCAGCAATCCCCCGACGCGGTCATCGTTGCAACTGGCGGTCTGCCCAATGTCGGGACGATGGCTGGCAGTGACCGTGTCGTCTCCACCTGGGATGTTCTGTCGGGCGGCAGCGCGCTCGGCGACGATGTCATCCTGTTTGACGAAAACGGCGCTCACTCTGGCCTGTCCTGTGCCGAGTTCGCCGCATCGCAAGGATCCAAAGTCCTGTTCGTAACGCCTGAGCGCTCGTTGGGTCGTGAATTGGGCGGCACCAATCTTGGGGCGCACATGAACGAACTCTACCGCCACGACGTCAGGATCAGACCCGACTGCCGCGTCGTGTCTGTGACAGCCTCGGGTAACCGGCTTATGGCAACTGTCGAGAACATCTACAACAATGCGTCGGAAGAAATTGAGATCGATCAGGTCATCGGTGACGTCGGCACCCTGCCCAACGACGAGCTCTACTTTGCGCTCAAGCCAAAGTCACGCAATCTGGGAGAGGTCGACCTGTCGGCCATGGCCCGTTTCGATCCACCTGCAGTCGAGAACAATCCCGACAGCACCTTCGATCTGTTCCGCCTGGGCGACGCCTGGGCCAGCCGCAACATTCACGCGGCGCTGCTCGATGCCATGCGGATCTGCAAGGATCTCTGAACCCTATGAAATTGGGGGAGACGAAGTCTCCCCCAATTGAACTTGTCTGGATGATGAGCGGAACAAAATGCTCCGCCTCGCAAACAGCTTTAGCCGTTCATCCACCAGCGCTTGACGAAGTGGCCGCCGTCCATTTCCCAGCCGCCGCCGACTTTGTCGCCGATGCCGATCTTCTTGTTGGTCGCGGATACGTCCTGACCGAATGCCGGGATAAGCGTCGCACCCTGTTTGGCGATCAGCATCTGGACTTCACTGTACATCGCCTTGCGCTTGGCGGCATCCAGTTCGCCCCGAGCCTTGATGACCAGCTCGTCAACACGCGGAATGTTGATCAGTGAATCGTTCCAGGGTGCGTCGGACAGATACGCGATCGACAGGATCATGTCTTCCACCGGACGCGGGCCCCAGTAGCATGTGCAGAACGGCTTCTTGTTCCACACGTTGGTCCAGTAACCGTCCTTCGGCTCCTGAACAACGTTGACATTGACGCCAATCTTGGCAAACGCTTCCTGGAATATGACCGCGGCATCGACCGCACCACCATAGGACGTGTCGGCGGCACTCAGGTCGATCTTGACGCCGTCGAGGCCTGCCTTCTTGATCAGCGACTTGGCCAGATCCAGGTCGAGCTCGTTCGAGATGCTTGGATCGTAGTTGAGGAAGCCCGGGCCAAGCGGCTGGTCGTTACCGATGCTGCCGTAGCCGTAGAGAACCTTGTCGATGAATTCCTGACGCGGCAGAGCATGCTTCAGAGCCTGACGGAAGTCATTGTTGTCGAAAGGCTTGATGTTGGTCCGCATCGGGTGCGTAAAGGCCAGGTTACTCTTGACTGCCTGGATGTCGACGTGCGGCACCTTCTTCAGGCGACTGATCGTCTTAAGAGCCGGACGGTTGATGACGTCAACCGAACCTGTGATCAGGGCCGTCTGGCGCGCATTGTCATCGAGAATGGCGATGATTTCAGCGGTATCAAAGAAACCGGTCTGATCGCCATGCCAGGAGTTTGGATTACGCTCCAGAGTCGTCTTGATGCCCGGCTCGAACTCCTTGAGCAGATAGGCACCGGTACCGTGCCTCGACAGGACGTCTGATTTGCCTTCGCCAAGGGATGGCGTGACGGTGAAGTGATAATCGGTAAACAGGAACGGGAAGTCCGCGTTGGCGTCCTTCAACGTGACAACGACAACATCCTTGCCGTCGGCCTTGACGTCCGTGATGCCGGAGAACACGCCCTTGGCACCCGACTTGCTGTCCTCACCCCGGTGAACATTGACCGAGTCGACAACATCTTCGACGGTCAGGCTCTTGCCGTTGGAAAATTCTACGCCCTTGCGCAATTTGAAGCGCCAGGAAGTCGCGTCGTCTGAAGGCTCCCAGCTCTCGGCAAGTGCCGGCGTTGCCTTATTGTCCTGTCCCACATCGACCAGGCTGTCGCGGAATGACCGGCTTACAACGATCATCGTCGTCGCGTTGTAAGTAGCGGAGTCAAGCGAATCCACTGTGTTGGCGTCGTTGAGGCCGGCTTTGAGGTGACCACCCTTTTTCGGTGTCATCGCCTGGGCCTGGGTCCAGATGCCCGATGCCATGGTTGCGGTCAGACCGAGAGCCGATGCTCCAACCATGAACTGCCGGCGTGTGATGTGCCGGTCGGCAAGCATGCGTGTTAGAATTGTCTTGTCTTCCATTGTGTCTCCTACCCTTTCCTGAGCTCCTAGAGATTGGTCTTCTTCAGACGCGTTTATTGGTCCGCTGTCCGAACATTTATGTGTTTATCCGGGAAAATGCGTTTGATCGTTCCGATCTTATCTCCCTCATCCGCACTCTTCCGGTGCGAATGCCCCCCACGTCTTTCATGTTAGCGCGGAGAAACCGCTCTGGCTATACCAGATAGCGACATCATAGGTGCTGTGGCGACGATATTATAGTAAACAAACCGTAACAATTCCGCCGATCACGCGCTGAATTGAAGCCAATTTCATCGAGACTGAAGTAGCTACTCAATTGCAACTCGGCACCGTTCCAAAACTCATCACAAAGCAGTCACGGGCGACAACTCAAGCACACTGAGTGAGGCCGTAGTTCGATACGATAGAACAGACGAAATGACCGGTGTTGATCTGGCCGGAACCAGATCTAGAGAGACTTGACGATATCCTCGACCATCTTCTTGGCGTCCGCGAACAGCATCATCGTGTTATCCCGGAAGAACAGTTCGTTCTCGACCCCGGCATAACCCGACCCCATGCCGCGTTTGACGAACAAAACGGTCTGCGCCTTGTCCACATCGAGGATCGGCATGCCGAAGATCGGTGAAGCCGGGTCGGTCTTCGCCGCCGGGTTCGTCACGTCGTTGGCCCCGATCACGAAGGCAACGTCCGCCTGCGGGAACTGGCTGTTGATGTCTTCGAGCTCGAAGACCTCGTCATAGGGCACATTGGCTTCGGCCAGCAGCACGTTCATATGGCCCGGCATACGTCCAGCCACGGGGTGGATGGCGTAGGAGACCTTGACGCCCTCCCCTTTCAGAATGTCTGCCATCTCACGCAACGCGTGCTGGGCCTGGGCCACGGCCATGCCGTAGCCTGGCACAATGATCACGGACCCTGCGTTTTTCATGATGAAGGCGGCATCTTCGGCAGAGCCGCGTTTGACCGGCCGGGTTTCGACGACGCCGCTTGCAGGCCCCGCTGTCTCGCCGCCGAAGCCGCCGAGAATGACATTGAAGAACGACCGGTTCATGCCCTTGCACATGATGTAGCTGAGGATGGCGCCTGACGAGCCGACCAGCGCGCCGGTGATGATCAGCGCCGTGTTGCCAAGCGTAAAGCCGATGCCCGCAGCGGCCCATCCCGAATAGGAATTGAGCATCGACACGACAACCGGCATGTCCGCGCCGCCGATGGGAATGATAATCAGAACGCCGATTGCGAAGGCCAACAGCGTGATCATCCAGAAAGCCGTGTGGCTTTCGCTCGACGCAAACCAGATGATCAGAATGACCAGCAGGGCACCAAGCGCGGCATTGAGCGGGTGCTGGAACGCGAACGTCACCGGCGCCCCGGACACCAGCCCCTGCAATTTGGTGAAAGCGACGATCGACCCGGTAAAGGTCAAGGCGCCGATGGCCACGCCCAGGGACATTTCGATCAGGCTGGCCGTCGAAATAGTGCCCACCGCTCCGATTCCGAATGCGCTCGGCGCATAAAGCGCGCCGGCGGCCACGAGGACCGCGGCCAGGCCGACCAGCGAGTGAAATGCAGCCACAAGTTGCGGCATCGCCGTCATCGCAATGCGCCGGGCAATGACGGCACCAATGCCACCGCCGATGGCGATCCCGGCAACGATCATGAACCATGTCGCGAAACCGGACGGGGCGGCAACCACAAGCGAGGTGACGATCGCGATCGCCATGCCGATCATGCCGAACTGATTGCCCTGGCGCGAGGTTTCAGGCGAAGACAGGCCACGCAGGGCCAGAATGAACAGGACACCCGAAACGAGATAGAGAAGGGCTACGATATTGGCGGACATTGCGCTTCAGCCCCTCAGGTTTTTTTCTTGTACATGGCAAGCATGCGCTGGGTCACCAGGAAGCCACCGAAGATATTGACCGACGCAAGGATCAAGGCCAGGAAGCCGAGCAGTTTCGCTGTCCATCCGGCACCGTCCAGGGTTGCTGCCGCATCAACACCAACCGACAACAGGGCACCGACAATGATCACGGAACTGATCGCGTTGGTGACCGACATCAACGGTGTGTGCAGGGCCGGCGTCACACTCCAGACCACGAAATACCCAACGAAAATCGCCAGCACGAAAATCGCCAGCCTGAAGACGAAAGGATCGATGGCCCCTGCCGCCCCGGCCGCCGCAGCACCGGTTTCGAGCGCAAGGGTGGCTGCATCCGCGTAGGCTGTAGCCGACTCCGCCGCCTGCATCGCCTGTTCGGCGGCCTCGTGCGCTTTCTGGGCAGCTTCATGAGGAGTAAGAGTTGCCATGTCGCCCTCCGTGTTATTCGGTTAGTGTCGGGTGAACAATCGCCCCGTCGCGCGTCAGCGCGGTTCCGGTGACGATTTCATCCTCCCAGTCAATTTTGAGTTTGCCGTTTTCCTTGTCGATCAGAAGATCGACAAACGTCATCAGGTTCTTGGCGTACAGATGCGACGCATTGACAGCCAGCCGGCCGGGAACATTCATGTATCCCATGATCTTCACATCTCCATGGGTCACCACCTTGCCGGGCACCGACAACGGGCAGTTACCGCCGCGTTCGACCGCCAGATCGACGATGATCGATCCCGGTTTCATGGATTCCACCATTTCCTTTGAAACCAGCTCCGGCGCCGGTCTACCGGGAATGAGGGCCGTGCAGATGACGATGTCCTGTTTCTTGAGCGTTTCGGCAACCAGCTCCGCCTGGCGTTTCTTGTAGTCGTCGCTCATTTCCTTGGCATAGCCGCCAGCGGTCTCGCCGCCTTCCTCGTCGTCGCTTTCGACCATCACGAACGTCCCGCCCAGGCTTTCAACCTGTTCGGCGGCAGCCCTTCGCACGTCGGTCGCGCTGACGATGGCGCCGAGCCGCCGTGCCGTGGCAATTGCCTGCAGGCCTGCGACACCGGCTCCCATGACGAAGACGCGCGCAGGCGCCACCGTTCCGGCGGCGGTCATCATCATCGGCATGGCGCGGTCAAACTCTGCCGCAGCATCGATGACGGCCTTGTATCCGGCAAGGTTCGACTGCGATGACAGCACATCCATTGACTGGGCGCGGGTGATGCGCGGCATGTATTCCATGGCAAATGCCGTCACGCCCTGGGCGGCAAACAGACCGATGCCGTCACGGTCACCATAGGGCTCCATGATTGCCGCGCTCACGGCGTCTTTTTTCATCGTCTTGATCGCCGCGTCCGACGGCCGGCGCACCGAAAGGACAATATCCGCATCCTTCAGCAGAGGTCCCGCGGTCTTGATGATCTTGGCGCCCGCGCCGGCAAAGTCGTCATCGCTGACATGTGACTTGGCTCCGGCACCCGCCTGCACGTGAACCTCACAGCCCATCGCGATCATTTTCTTGACCGTTTCGGGAGACGCGGCAACCCGCGTTTCGTCTTTGTCGTGTTCGGCCAGAACAGCGATTTTCATGACAGCTGCCTTTCCTCGCACTGCATGGTGTTGAAATACGGCCCATGTCCCCAAGCAGAGGATTGAGGCCGTGGTCCGGTCTTCCCTACGTTAAGTGAGAAGGGTCGCCCTAATCGTCAGGTCCGCAATCGTTCAGACCAGGAATACTGCCATCAGTATCAAGACAACCGCACACGCGATCGTACTCCACTTGGTAACCGCCACAAAAGAGTCGAAGGTCGACTTGTGCTCGTTGTAGTCGATGGAGGGTACGTTGTCGTCTGCCATGCCGTAAGAGCCCCTGAGAGTATTTGGCTAAGATGGGACGCGAATATAGCAGACGCCGCCTGTCCGGCAAGCCTGATGATGATGGCACGAACGCGACACATTGACCGGTTTTGCGCCAGTTTTTCACCGAATCATTGACCGATCTCTTCGGGACGTGGAATGCCTTCGGCGTCGAGGGCTGCCCCTTGGCGGGCAGCAAGCTCCTCCAGATCGAACCGGTCGATCATCTGGTTGAACAACTGATAGTAGTTGAGCTCGGCCTGCAAATGCAGAAACACGCTGCCAAGCCCGATCGCTGCACGGTCCATGAAGACAAACTCCCGCGGCACCGTCACCGGGCCCTTCTCCTTGAGCGCCTTGTGGACCAGGAAAGCCTGTTTGCGGCCATATTGCCCTGGCCGCACCCCATCGGCGACCGTACGCACACGATCTTCGAGCAACGGACCGTAAATGAACCCTGCCCAGATGTTCAGGGTATCGATCAGATCGTTGCTCAGATTCCGGAAACCCCAAGTCTCGTAGGCGTGCACGATCTGCTCGCGGTTGTCTTTTTGGAGTCCGTGGTAGAGGTCAATGACGCCACCGACAAACCGGACCGGAAACAGCCTGATGCACCCGTAATCCAGAAGGTTGATGCCCGTGGGTTCGTTGTCCCCGTCCACCGTCGCTGCATAGTTACCCAAGTGCGGATCGCCATGGATCACTCCAAAACGGCTGAAGGGCATCCACCATGCCTGAAACATGTGTTCGCCCAGGAGATTGCGCGCCTCGAGGCTATGATCACTGAAATCAAGCAATGGCTGGCCATCGAGCCACGACATTGACAAGAGCCTTTTGGTCGACAGATCATCGTAGACATCCGGCACGTTGATGGTCTCGATGGGAGCCAGGATTTTGGAGTAAAGCCGCATATGCCGGGCTTCGCGGTCATAATCCAGTTCTTCACGCAAGCGCGCGCCGATCTCCTCGGCGATCTGGCTCGTATCGATCGCCGGATCCATCCGGCGATGGATGGCAAAGATCAGCCTCAATTGGCCAAGATCCGCTTCAACCGCTGACTGCATTTCAGGATACTGAAGCTTGCAGGCAAGAGCTGTGCCGTCGGGAGCAGTGGCACGATGAACCTGGCCCAGCGATGCGGCGGCAGCGGCTTCGCGTTCAAAGGAGCCAAACCGCTGCATCCAGTCAGCGCCCAACTCGGCTGCCATCCGGCGGCGCACGAACGGCCAGCCCATCGCCGGCGCGTGGGCCTGGAGTTGCGACAGCTCGGCCGCATACTCCGGCGGCAGCGCGTCGGGTATAGTCGCCATCAGCTGGGCCACCTTCATCAGCGGGCCTTTCAGACCGCCAAGGGCTGCCCGCAGATCGGCCGCCTCTGAGCCGCGGTTACGCTCTCCTCCAAGCAGCCGGTTGCCTGCAAGCTTGGCCGCCACGACGCCCACGTTGGTGCCGACCCGGGTATAGCGCTTCACACGGCCCGACAGCCGATTGGCCTCCGAGTCCCTGCCACTCCCCTTGCCGTTGGAATCCGCCAAGGTTTACAGCGCCTCCAGTTCGTCGATCATACCGGAAATCATGTTCAGCCCGATCGACCAGAAAGCAGGATCGGTTGCGTCGAGACCGAAGGGTGCCAGCAATTCGGAATGATGTTTCGAGCCGCCTGCCTTGAGCATGTCGAAGTATTTTTCGACGAATCCGTCCGGGGTCTTCTCGTAGAGGCCGTAAAGCGAATTCACCAGGCAGTCGCCAAACGCGTAGGCATAGACATAGAAAGGCGAATGGATGAAATGCGGGATGTAGCACCAGAACGTTTCGTACCCCGGTCCGAACCGGATCGCCGGTCCCAGACTGTCGCCCTGGACCGACATCCAGAGATCGCCGATCTGTTCCGCTGTCAGTTCGCCCTCGCGTCGGGCCGCATGTATTTTACGTTCAAACGAATAGAAAGCGATCTGGCGAACCACCGTGTTGAGCATGTCCTCGACTTTTGACGCCAGAAGCGATTTGCGCGCCTCCGCGTCCTCGGCGTTGTTCAGAAGCGAGCGGAAGGTCAGCATTTCACCGAACACGCTGGCCGTTTCCGCAAGGGTCAACGGCGTCTGCGCCATCAGCGCACCCTGTCCGCCGGCAAGCACCTGGTGGACGCCATGGCCGAGTTCATGGGCAAGCGTCATGACATCCCTGACCTTGCCCTGATAGTTTACCAGAACATAAGGATGCACGCTCGGGACCGTAGGATGGGCAAAAGCTCCGGGCGACTTGCCCGGCCTTACCGGCGCATCGATCCAGCCCTTGTCGAAAAACCGGGTTGCCACCTCGGTCATCTGCGGATCGAACTTGCCATAGGCCTCGAGAACCGTCTGCTTCGCCTCCGGCCAGGCAATGACCCGACGATCGGCGTCCGGCAAGGGCGCATTGCGGTCCCAGGAATTCAGATATTCGACACCCATCCACTTCGCCTTGAGTGCATAATAACGGTGCGAAAGTTGCGGATAGGCTTCCTTTACTGAGGCCTCCAGGGCATCGACCACCGGACGCTCGACCCGATTCGCCAGATGGCGCGAGTCGGCAATATCGTCAAATTTGCGCCAGCGGTCGGAAATCTCCTTGTCCTTGGCAAGCGTATTGGTGATCAGACTGAATGTGCGCAGGTTCTCGTTGAATGTCGCCACGAGCGCATCATGGGCTGCGTGACGGACACTCTCATCCGGATTGACGAGCATGTTCAATGTTGGCTCGATCGCCAGGGACTCGCCGTCGATGTCGAAACGCAGCCCGCTTATGGTTTCATCGAACAAACGGTTCCAGGCAGAACGGCCCGTGACGGATTTCTCGTGAAACAGTTGTTCAATCTGGTCATCCAGCTGAAACGGCCGTTCCTTGCGCAAATCGACGATCCAGGGGCCGAAATGAAGCAGGCTCTCGTCCTGCAGCACTGTCGACATGGTACCGTCGTCGATCCGGTTCAGCTCCAGTTCGAAGAACAGCAATTGCGTGCCGAGCGCGGTCAGGCGGTCCTGGGTGTCGCCGTAGAACTTTGCCCGCACCGGATCGACCGTATCGCCTGCGTAGGTGAGACCGGCGTAAGACGCGATCCGCCCGACGATCTCCTGAAGCGTCTCATACTCGGCTATTGACGCCGCCAGTTTGGCGCCAGCATCCGCGCCCTCAACCAACGCCGCCAACTTGCCTTGATAGGATTTCTTAAACCGGTCTGCCTGCGCCTCCGCCTCGGCAAATGCCTTGGCGAACTCGTCGGACTCCATGGCCGGGAACAGATCCGTCAGATCCCACTCGGGCAACACTCCCAGGGTTTCCGTTTCGACCGCCGACTGTGTATCCGCACCGCCGGCTGCCGCCCGGTATCGTATTGGCTCATGCATATTGATGTACTTTCCTCTGACAATGCGCGTCAAAACGGTTGGAAAACATACCGGCCCACCTTCGGGATGCCGTCAACCTGTATCGACATGCGCTCTATATTGCTCAAGCCGCAGCACTCTTCAACCCGCTGCCTGCCGGATCATCGCAATCGTGTTCACGTTCCCGATAACCCTTCATTTACCCATCTTTAAGGCCCCATTTACCGTTATGTCCCAATATGAGTCACGTTCGGCATTACGCAACTTCGGTAGTTGCCTGTGTCTGAAGGGGAAATTCGTTCGCTCGCTGGGGTAGGACGGCAACAAGAAAGTTGAGAGTATCGGCATGGCACAGCTTGTCCTGGTGGTTGACGACGACCCGTCCCAACGCCGCATTCTGGAAGAGAACATCAAACGTTTCGGTTACCGCGTGATGACCGCCGATGGCGGTGAAACAGCGCTGGACATTCTCAATGGTCCGCACGGTTCTGATATCTCGGTGATGATCCTCGATCTGGTAATGCCGGGTATTGACGGCATGGCCGTGTTGGAAAAATGCCGGCCTGCCCATTCCAATCTGCCGGTGATCGTCCAGACCGCACACGGCGGCATCGACATCGTGGTAAATGCGATGCGGGCCGGTGCCGATGACTTTGTCGTGAAACCTGTCAGCCCGGAGAGGCTGCAGGTGTCGATCAAGAACGCATTGAAGGTCAACGTCCTGGCCGGTGAGATCAGCCGCCTGTCGAAAAAGAATGAAGGCACATTGTCGTTTGACGACCTCATTGCGGCAAGCCCCGGCATGGGCCAGGTAATCCGCCTGGGAGAACGTGCCGCCCAGTCGAACATTCCAATTCTCATCGAGGGAGAAAGCGGTGTCGGCAAGGAAATGGTCGCTCGTGCGATTCAGGGCGCAAGCGACCGTCGCGGCAAACCCTTTGTCACCGTCAATTGCGGCGCACTCCCGGAGAATCTGGTCGAGAGCATTTTGTTTGGCCATGAGAAAGGCGCGTTCACCGGCGCCGCGGACAAACACACCGGTAAATTCCAGGAAGCCGACGGTGGCACGCTGTTCCTCGACGAAGTCGGCGAATTGCCTCTGGACATCCAGGTGAAACTCTTGCGCGCCCTCCAGGAAGGCGAGGTTGACCCGGTAGGCGCCAAACGCCCCGTGAAGGTGGATATTCGATTGATATCGGCCACTAACCGCAACATGATCGACATGGTCAAGGAAGGTCTCTTCAGGGAAGATCTCTACTATCGGCTAAATGTCTTCCCGATCACGGTCCCGCCTCTGAAACAGCGTCCCGAGGACATTCCGAATCTCGTCACCCATTTCATTGCCCGGTTTGCAGTCGAAGAAGGCAAGAAAATCACCGAAATCACCCCCCAGGGACTTCAGATGCTGCAGTCCTACGAGTGGCCCGGCAACGTTCGCCAGCTTGAAAACACGGTTTTTCGTGCCGTCGTACTGTGTGACGGCAACATGCTGACCATCGACGACTTTCCTCAGATCGCAGCCCTTGTTGAAGGCTTTGAAGCCCGCATTCCGCCGGCTCCGGTTCCGGCCGCGCCGCAAACCGTACCATGCGGACCATCGATAATTGGCGGCACAATTTCGGAAACCGCTGTTTTCCAGCGCGATTCTGCCGGCGGCACGGCGCTTGGCATCCCGGCTCTGACGCCGTCGGGGCAGATCAGACCCCTTGAAGATATTGAAGCAGACATGATTCGACTTGCTCTTGAACGCTATCGGGGGCATATGTCTGAGGTCGCCCGCAAGTTGGGAATAGGCCGTTCGACACTGTACAGAAAAGTCCGTGATCTCGGCCTGGAGGAGTGACCCGCATTTACGGAGTCACCCACAAGACACACCGGCGAGGAATCTGACAGCGAGCGGCCGCGTAGGCTATTGAAATGACACCTACAACACCATAAATTCTAGAGTGTCTCCATGGGGAAAGGGCAAGTGGTGTCCAAAAACATTGTTGCGTATTCGGTAATCGCAGGTTTGATGGTGACGCCGGCCCTTGCACTTGATGCGGTTGCCGTCGATCCGTCGGTGGATGAATCCCCGGCACCGGGAGTGTTTGCGACCGAACAGGCCGTTCAGACTGTTCCCACGTCAATACGCAGGTTTCTCGCCGCCAAGCAGTCCCAGCGCTTCACACTGCCAGGCCACATGCGCAAGCACGTGGGGGCGTTTTATGCGGTCCGCGACTTTGAGCCGATTTGGGTTTTGAAAGATGGCCTGAACCAGCGTGCCAAGGATGTCCTGGCCCAAATGTCTCAGGCGCAAACGGAAGGCTTGCGCGGGCTCGACTACCTGCCCGCCTCTCTCAACGGATTCACCGACGATGGTGCGGCCTTGACCGGCGATCCCGTAGCGCTTGCCCGGCTCGAGATTGAAGTTACCCGCGCCGCACTGATGTATGCCCGCCACGCCACGGCCGGACGACTCATTCCAAAGCAGGTCGATTCCAACATGTCGGTCACGCCTAGGGCGGTCGATCCTTCGTCTGTTCTGGAAAGTCTGTCCGAAACGCAAAGTCCCGGTGATTACCTCTCCGGACTTTTTCCAAAGCTGCCGGAGTACCGGAAATTCAGGGCTGCCTTGTCGAAGTTCAGGTCCCTGGCATCCCGGATGACTTCCGAACCGATTTCGGCGGGGGGTGTCATTCGCCCAGGCGAGGAAGATCCGAGAATCGAGGCGATACGCCGGCGGTTGATCGAACTGGGTTCCTATCAGCTTGATGTCTCCGAAGATACCCATGGCAATGACGCAAACAGCGACGATGTTCCGGTTCGGACGTCGGAGGCAATTCTCGCATCGATCACCTATGACGGCTCGCTGACGAAGGCCGTCAGGACATTCCAGAAGAGCCGCGGTTTGACAGTCGACGGAATCATCGGCGGTTCGACGATCAATGCGTTGAACGGCACCTACGAATCCCAGATACGCACGTTGACCGCGAACATGGAACGCATGCGCTGGCTGCCTGACAATCTGGGAAGCCGTTACATTATCGTCAACCAGGCCGCCTACGAACTGCGATTGATGGATAATGGCGCCATAACCCACAAGGCGCGCGTCATTGTCGGCAAGCCGAAGCATCAGACGCCGGTGATCAGCGATGCCATGTCCCACATCATCTTTAACCCCTACTGGAACGTACCCCGCTCGATTGCGACCAAGGAAATGCTGCCGCGGCTGTTGACCGATCCTTCCTATCTTTCGCGACAGGGGTATGAGGTGTTCTACAACGGTGGCGGCGTCAAGGAGCAGATCTATTCAGACGATGTCTACTGGGATGAAGTCGACACAGAGACATTCAACTTCCACTTTCGCCAACCGCCAGGCCCCGGAAACGCGTTGGGCCGTATGAAATTCATGTTCCCGAACAGGCACAACATCTACCTGCACGATACACCGACCAAGAGTCTGTTCAAGAGATCCGCGCGGGCATTCAGTCACGGTTGCGTGCGGTTGCACAATCCTCAGAAGCTCGCTGAAATCCTGTTGCGTAGTGACAAGGGCTGGAGTCCGCGCAGGATCAAACGCATGATCGACACCGGCGTGAACCAGCGCATAAATCTCAAGCGGAAAATCCCAATTCACCTCACCTACTTTACAGCCTGGACGGACGGGAATGGTGAATTGACCTTCAAACGCGACATGTACCGGCGCGACAACAGGCTGATACAGGCGCTGAACGATGTTCAAATTGCCATGAATTAGACAAGTTTAACTGCGTATTAAGCATAGTGGTATGAGATATTTGGGAACCGGGCCTGCTTGATGCACTGTGCGCCTTGGTTTCTGATTGGTGCAGAGTCCGGCACAATGACCGGCGAGGCTAGATCAGGGTACTGCCCAACGCATCGGCAACCGCAAGTGCGGCGCCCGTGTTTCGAGGGAAATGACTCTTGCTGAAGAAGAGCACGACGGCAACACAAGGAAAATGGCGACGCATGTCACAGTGCATCGCCATTGGTCTTGCTGTGTCGCTGAGCGGTATCGCCGCCGTGCCCGGTTATCTCGCAAACGTCAAGGCCGCAGGCCAGACGCGTACCATTTCGATGTACTTCACGCACACCAAGGAAAAGATCCGGGTCACATACAAGCGCAACGGACAGTATGTCCCCTCTGCGATGCGCAAGATAAACGAGTTCCTGCGCGACTGGCGCTCCAAGACCCCGATTCTCATCGATCCGCAACTGGTGGACCTGCTGTGGGAATTGCACACCGAACTGGGCGCCAAGAAGCCGATTCACATCATTTCCGGTTTCAGGTCGCCAAAGACCAACAAGATGCTGAAGCGCATCGGACGCAATGTCGCCAGCCGCAGCCTGCATCTGCGCGGCAAGGCAGCAGATGTGTATTTCCCCGATGTACCGCTCAAGAAACTACGCGAGTCCGCCCTTTTGCGTGAACGCGGCGGGGTCGGTTATTACCCCCGGTCCGGTAAATACGGTTTTGTGCATATCGACACCGGCAGCGTACGTCACTGGCCGCGCATGAAGAAGGACCAACTCGCCAGGCTGTTCCGTAACAAGAAGACGCGGCAGCGCCCGGCCCAGCAGGCACCCATTCTTCTCGCCAAGCGCACTAAGCAGGTTCAGGTGGCGAACGCGATACCGATTCCCCGCTCAAACCCTGTACGTCTTGCGGCACTTCAGAGGACCCCGGCGAATTCTGGCACCCTGGTCGCCCAGTTGAACAAGCCGCGCCCTGTAGGGGCCAACCTTGCCAACGCGCCTGCAAACACCGGTGCGTCAACGGCCTTCGTCCGCCTTGATCAACCAGCCAACATTCCAGAAAAGACCAGGTCCGGTTTCGTTCTCGCCAATTCACAGCCGATTCCGATCCCCGATACTGCACCGTCGGAGCTCGAACAAGGCAGCGGCAACATCGCCCTGGCTTCTCTCGACGGTTCGCTTTCGGGAGATGAACCGATCAGCACAGTCGAAGGCTTGCGCGCGCCTTCTCCGCCGGTTCTCCCCACCAAAACCGTCAGCAAGTCAGTACCCACGGTACCGGCCGGCCAAACCGAAATCGGAGCGGATACGGATACCGCCCCGTTACGAAAGGTCGCCAGCCTGTCACCGGCCGCCGGACGTAGCGGGTCCTCTGGCCTGACCGACGACATCGACGGTCTGTCGTCCCAGGATCAGGGCTTCAAGATCATGCGGGCCGCCAAATCTGACAGGCGCGATGTTCGCAAACTCACGCGGGTGGCGTCTCTCGCACCGGTTTCCAGTGAACCTTTCACGATCAACCGGGCTCACAAGTCGGATTTTGGGATAGCGCAACTGATCCAGGAACTGGATCAGATCGACGGTCAGACTGCCGCCCCGCCCAATGCCCCGCCAATTGAAAATCTCGAGCGAACGCGGACAGCCGGTGGCAATGCGCCAGCCATTACGGGAAGCATAGCAAAACCGCGCAAACGCCCGGTTGTCATCCCGGTCGGCACATTGTCCGGCAGCGGCATCCCGCTGCCACGGCGCAAGCCCCGCATCACACCGACAAAACTGAAAAACTGAACGGTTGGTTTTTGAGCGTTTCGGTGCTTCAAAAAATCATTCGACCGCCATCCAAAGCGCGTCGCGCTCTATGGGATTCATTCCGGAAACTGATCCGCAGGTCTCAGCCGCAACCGGTTCGATCAAGCGCGAATTGCTTCAAACCGCGGCATTCTGAGGGCTACGCCGGCGTATCGAGGATGGTGCAAGCCCTCCCGACATTCTTCAGGACTCGGCCGGCGTATCCGTCGGCAGCATGCCGAGCGCTGCCATATAGACATCCATGATCGCTTCTTCCTCTTCCCGCTCGGCCCGGTCGACCTTGCGCAGACGCACGATCTTGCGCAGAACCTTGACGTCAAACCCGTTGCCCTTGGCTTCGCCGTAGACTTCCTTGATATCGTCTGCGATCGCTGCCTTTTCTTCTTCGAGGCGCTCGATCCGTTCGACGATCGAACGCAACTGTCCGGCGGCAACGCTTGTGGGCTCGTTCATTCCTGGTCTCTCTTCACTGGTGCTGATTGGCTTGTTCGGTATCGTCGTCAGTCATGGGCCTTGTGTGCGGCGGCGTAGGCGGCTGACTGTTCCGCCGTTGCCTCGGTCTGGTGTTTGTCCTTCCACTCCGAGTAGGGCATGCCATAGACCATCTCGCGGGCTTGATCCTTGGTCATCTCGATACCCTTTTCCGTCGCCGCGTCCTGAAACCAGTTCGACAGGCAGTTGCGGCAAAAACCGGAGAGAATCATCAGATCGATGTTTTGAACATCTGCCCGGTCCCGCAAGTGCTTGACCAGTCTGCGGAAAGCCGCCGCCTCCAGTTCGGTTTGTGTCGATTTGTCCATATCGGCGTCCCTTTCCGTCCGCGACATCGTCGTGAATTCAGTCTGAATGTGAACCATAATGCACGATTTCGTGCAATCCATCCCGCACGATCAACTGACCTGTAATGCGCGATAGCCGATCACCCCATTCCTTGACGCCGGCATCGTCATCGATCAGATCGTGACGGATCTCAAGCAAAGCATGGCTGAGCCCGCCCAGCGTCGCATGACGGTACATGCAATCGCCTGCCAGATAGCCTCGGTAAGGTTCGTTGTCGCCGATCACGAGCCCCGGCTCCTGGCGCAACGCTTCGATCATCGGCACCGCAAACCGGGGATCCTTATCCCACAGAATTCCCGCATGCCAGGGGCGGACGACGTCTTTCCACTGCGGCGTAAAGCTGTGTATCGACAAAAGTACCGGCGGGCAGCCGTCTTCGATGCACGTGCTGATCATGCCCGCCAGGGCGTTGTGGTATGGCAGGTAGTATTGCGAGATCCGGCGCTGGATTTCCTGCTCCGTTACATTAGCATTGCCCGGGATGACGGCACCGTCCGAGATCCGCATGACCAGCGTCGGATCGTCCAGCCCGCGGTTCGGATCGATCAGAAGACGTGAGAACCTTGAGAGTATTGCAGGAGCATCGAGACGTGCCGCCATATGCCGCACTATCTTTTCGACGCCGATATCGTAGGCAATGTGGCGTTCCATCTGCGCTTGTGGCAGACCGAGGTCGGGTTCGGTGTCGGGAATGCGATTGGACGCATGGTCGCAAATGATGATGAGCTTCGAGCCCGTGCCGCCGGCGATCGTTTCGTAGGCTTCATGAACCTCCGATGTCGAGGGCGTCTCCTGTGTCACGCTGTCTGCAAGTGTATCCAACATGGTGCGCAATATAGTGCGGTCTTTCGGATCGTGCCACAGGGCACATCGTGATTACCGGGATTTGACGTGGAAAAATAGACGGGGCATTCCGCAAATTGACCCGGCTGGTGAACGCCATCGGCGCAGACAGTGGAATACGACACTGTCGTTCTGTATACAAGTCTGGTGCAAATGACCGTCTGAAAATAAAAGTGGATGGAAGTTCAGTCACATGATGCTATTTTTATCCCGGACGTGTGAAACGGAAGGTGCGGCAAAGAGATGATGCGGTGGACCCTGGCGGCGCTGGCAGTGGTACTGATAGCCGGTGTTGCGAGTCTTTATTTCCTTCTGGATCTGGGCGGGGGAGACAGCCCGACGCTTGGACTGAGCCAGAGCGACAAGGAAGCTGCGCCTCCGGCGGCACCGGCGACTAACGCCAACGCTAAGACTGAAGGCGGACTTGAGCTTTGCAATGACACCCAAAGCCATATCGGCGTCGCCTTTGGCTACAAGGACAAACAGGGCTGGGCAAGTGAAGGTTGGTGGAATGTCGATCCGGGCGCCTGTGAAACCGTGCTGACCGGCAAGCTGATTGCCCGGTTCTATTACTTTTATGCGGTCGACTACGACAAGGGCGGCTTCTGGGGCGGCAATGCCCCGATGTGTACCCAGGACAAGCTGTTTACGATTCGCGGGCTGCACGACTGCGAAAAGCGCGGGTACCAGTCCGCAGGTTACTTTGAGGTCGATACCGGAGAGCAGACCCATTGGACGGTCAATCTTTCCGGCAAGAAAACCAGCGAGAAATAGCTCAAGTGAAAAGAAAAAGACGCGCCAAGATCGTCGCCACGCTGGGGCCAGCGTCGTCGTCCCTCGCCGTGATTGAAAGCCTGTTTGACGCCGGCGCAGACGTTTTCCGGATCAACATGAGCCACACACCGCACGACGAGGCCACAGTTCTCTATGACACCATCCGCGCCGTCGAACAGGACCGTGGACGGCCGATTGCGATCCTCGCCGACCTTCAGGGTCCCAAGCTCCGGATCGGTGAGTTCGAGAATGGCGGGGTGGATCTGCAGGTCGGCGAAACACTCGTCCTCGATCATGATGATACCTTGGGCGACGCTCACCGGGTGATGCTCCCGCACCCGGAAATTTTCTCTGCGGTCGAACCTGGCGACACCCTCCTGCTCGATGACGGCAAGATCAACCTGACGGTTACAGCCTGTTCAACCACCTCGATTGCCGCGCGGGTCGAACACGGTGGCCAGCTTGCCGATCGCAAGGGCATAAGCCTGCCCGACACCATCGTGCCCTTGTCCGCCATGACGCCCAAGGACCGCGAAGATCTCGATCATGTGCTCAATCTCGGCGTCGACTGGATCGGCCTGTCGTTTGTCCAGCGTCCCGACGATGTGTCCGAGGCCCGCACGCTCACCAGAGGCCGCGCCGCCATCATGGTCAAGATCGAGAAGCCCTCTGCCGTGCAGTGGCTCGACGAGATTATCGAACTCGCCGACGCCATTATGGTCGCCCGCGGAGATCTTGGCGTGGAAATGCCGCTTGAAAAGGTTCCCGGCCTCCAGAAACAGATGATTCGTGCCGCCCGCCGTGCCGGCAAGCCGGTGGTAGTCGCGACCCAGATGCTGGAATCAATGATCCATGCGCCGGTGCCGACCCGCGCCGAGGTTTCCGATGTTGCGACCGCCGTCTTTGAGGGCGCCGACGCCATCATGTTGTCCGCAGAATCCGCCGTCGGCGAACATCCGGTGGAAGCAGTTTCAACCATGGACAAGATCGCCCAGGAAGTGGAGCAGGACCCGCTCTACTCCGCCATAATCTATGCCCAGCGCACCGATCCCGAACCGACCAGTGCCGATGCCATCAGTGCTGCTGCCCGCACGGTTGCCGACACCCTCAATCTGGCGGCGATCGTATGTTACACGTCATCGGGCACCACCGGGCTGAGAGCGGCCCGCGAGCGTCCGCACAAGCTGGTCATTGCCCTGACACCGAAAGTCGAAACCGGCCGCAGGCTGGCCTTGGTCTGGGGACTTCATTGTGTCCTGACCGATGATGCCACAAGCCTCGACGACATGGTCGACAGGGCCTGCCGAATCGCCTTTCAGGAAGGCGTCGCAACTGCCGGTCAGCGCATCATCATATCGGCAGGCGTTCCACTCGGTACACCCGGCGCCACCAACATGTTGAGGATCGCCTTCGTCGGCGAGCAGGGCGACACACTCTAGGGTCTGATGATTGCACGGTCGCCGATGCGATTTAGACGCTATGGTGGGCGCTGGCGACGGCAGAATGGCGAAGGTGTTGGCCGGTCTTCGACTGGAAACACTGAAGAGACAGGACCGTCATGTACCGTGGTAACGCGGCATTTCCCAAATCGCCAACCTTGGTATTGCCCTTATCACCTGCAATAGTTTCCCGAACTCAATGGCGACGGTATGTGTGGGATGCCGGTACAGATTTCTCGTGATTCAGAAATGGTATTTAAAACAGATAGTTGAAGACGAAGAGTGAAGAATCAAGGAGGGAAAGCGTGCCGCGGAGGCGCGGCTGGTGGCGTAATGGAGAGAGCCGACATGGTGAGGAAAACGGGGCAATTCCCGGCAAACAGGCTGAATGACCAGGATCGGGGTACCGATGAGCAGGAGGACGACCCGCGATATACCGTCGCGGTCGAAGACACTTTTGACGATGTCTTTATCCGCGCTCCCCATCTGCCTGGTATCCGTGCCGGCGAACCCGCCCCGGAACCCCAGCCGGCAGCTGGCGAAGACAACACTGAAGATACTGCTGCCAGGCATCTGGCAAGCAAATTTGCGCCGCAAGAACACCAGCGGATCAAGCTTCGCCGGCCTCGGCACGACCGCCCTACACCGGACCGGTTGCGGCTCCCGATTCTGCCGATTGGCCGGAAGTCCCAGTTTTCTGGGGATCATCCGGTTCGCCAGGATTATCCTCAGGAAAATGGAAGACCGCACAGCGCCAGGCGAAGGCTGTACTGGAGCCTGTGTGCAGGCACATTGATTGTCGCGGGCACGTTGACCGCCTGCAGTTTCGCCGGGCCATTGAGCGGTCTGTTTCCTGCTCGTGTCAGTGGCTTTGTCGGTGACCAGACTGAACCGACACCGGTGGCACCTGCACTCCAGGCCCCTCTGGCCGCCGGTAACTTGGCTACGGATGAACGGAATGAGCAAGTGGCCCTGGTGGACAGCCAAAAGATCGACCCCGGACCGTCTACGTCCGGCCAGGCGGCGGTAGACGAAGTCGCACCCGAAGCCCTCACTGAAACCACCGTCGAAGCGACCCGGCCAGAGCCTGCAACCGTGCAGCAAGAGAAATCCACCCTTCTTCTGCCGGAACCAGCGCGCCAGCCATCGGCGCAAGCCAGCCTACCGGCAACACCGGCCAAGCCCGCGGCCAAAATCGACAAACCGGTTGCCAGCGTCGCACCTGTTGACACAGCGCCCTTGTCAACCGCGAAGATAACGGCCCTGTTGGCCCGCGGCGAGAAACTGTTGTTAAGCGGCGACGTCGTGTCTGCCCGGCTGCTTTACCTGCGTGTCGCGGAAGCCGGCGACCGGCGTGGCGCCAAGGGTGTTGCAATGACATACGATCCTGACGTCTACGCGCGATTGCCGGTTGCCGGTCTCACGCCAGACCGCGAGATGGCCGCCATCTGGTACAGGAAAGCCGGAGGCGACACGACTGTCACCGTTAAACCGAAAAGCGCTGTCGGTGCGCCTGTTTCAATAACGCCCAGCTCACCAGAGCGAAATGCCGCCTGCGCCCGCAAGTACCGGAGCTTCGATCCCGCCACGGGCCTCTACACCGCTCATAGCGGCACCAAACGACCGTGCCGGCTGCCGTAAGTGGGCATAACACCTAAAACGTGTCGCAATTTATGGGATTCATTCCCGGTGCTGACCGGCATTGCACCGCCAAAACTTCGGCTTTACTGCCGTCCCTGATCGTCGTCCTCGTGCTTGACATTTTTTAAGGGCATCGTGCAGCCGTGAAGTCTGTCGACGAGTATAATCAAACGAAAAACGCATTAGACCGCATTGGTCTGGCGCCAGCTCAGAAACTGGCGGTATCGGATTGGTTCTTCGACCTTGCCCTCCGCAGGCTCTTGCTCATTGCCAAGGCTTCTATTTCCGCGATGACCAGGTCAGGCTCCACATAGTGCGGCATGTGGCCAACACCATCCAATATGATCACACGGGCACCGGGCACCTGCCGTTCAAGGGCCCTGGAATGAATGTCCGAAGACACGATCGTATCAAGCGAGCCGGAAATCACGGTCAGCGGTACGGTCATTTCGCCGTAGCGCGTAGACTGTTTCGACACGAAGTCAAACAGGTTTGAAACATCAACAGCGTTGGCCCGGAACGATTGCGGTCGCAGTATCAGGTCGACGCCGGCTTCTTTTGCGTAGCCCTCGGGCGGCTCCTGAGGATGGAACACACTCTTCACCGCCCTTTGCAGCTGCAGTTCCGCCAGCGGCAACATCACTGTGGCCGAAAACACGGCGCCTACAAACGGAGCGCTTGTCAGTGAATAGTACCAGGCAATGCCGCCTGGCCAAGGATGGCTCACAGGCGCCAGTGCAACGATGCCCTTGAGGTTCCCGGGATTGTTCAGTCCATAGGCCAGCACCAGTGCTCCGGCCCAGGAATGACCTACCAGAACATGCGCGCCGACACCTATCTTCGCCACAGCCTTGTGCACCAGCTCAGCCTGCTGGCCTGGCGACCCATGGGCATATCCCGTGTGCCGGCCGCTCCAGCCAAAACCCGGCCGATCAAGAATAATCACTCTGAACCGGTCCGTCAGATGGTCTGAAAAGGCATGACGCAGGTCCCTGAGATTGCTGCTGGCGCCATGGACGATAACGATAGCCGGCAACGCCCCGGAGCGGGGACCGCTGTCGATATAATGCAGTTTGATGCCGTCAACCTCGACAAATGCTCCCTGAGCGGGAAACTCCTCGTTTATGGACTGTGTCCTGATCGACGTGTAAATCGCACTTGCGGCCGCAATAACGACAATCACGCCAATGCCGACCAGAAAGTTATGAAACATGAGCGCGATGGAAATTTGATGTCATGACGGCTCCAAGGTGTGCTCTCACTCGTGCCACGGAAATTGAGTCGTCCGGACACCTGACGACGGGTCAAGTCTTCAGCTATCCGAGCGCCTTCTAGACAAATAACTCTGAGAACCGCCGAGTCAAGACGTCAGACCACTCCCGGGAGTTAACCCTCAAAGGTTGGCAAATCGGTGACCCCACCACAACGGATTCGGGAAAGCTGAGCAACCGCGCTCTATTGTCAGATGCCGCGCCCCTCGACCGTTTCGCTCAGCTCTTTTACAGCTTCAATCGCGTCCTTCAGAAACGGGTGGTGTTTGAGGGCTTCCCGGAAGGCAGACAGCGCACCGCGATCATTGCCCATTTCGCGCATGATGACCCCCAGCCCGCTCAGGGCCCCGAAATGCCGCGGTTCAAGTTCGAGCACCCTTTTGATGTTCAAAATCGATTCGTTGAACTGGTCGCTGAGATACAGCATCGTCGCCCGCCGGTTCCATCCTTCAACGTAATCCGGTGCTATCTCGACCACTGCATCCAGAATCTCCAGGGCATAGTCGGGTTTCTTCTCATGGGCTGCCTTGTTGACCTGCTGCATCAGAAGGTCGACAGTCGGGCTGCCTGAACGGGTCCATGCCTTCCACACAGCTTTTTCAAGGATCTCGGCACTGCGTTCATCGTCGGTGCTGGACAGCCGGCTCAGCAGCGACGTCACAAGTTTCTGGTGCTCCCGCTTAAGGGTCGCGGCATCCGGCTTCTTACGCGTCGGATTCTTCGCGAGTGGCGCACCCTTGGGATCACGATCGTCCGGCAGGACGACACCGGGGCGCTCTTCCTCAGCCAACACCGTGCCCGGGGCAAAGCCAAACACAAGGGCTGCCGCGACAAGGGAAAGGATCGTACGAGTCATGCACAGATCATATGACGGACCAGGCCTCGTCGTCAAAACCCTAGTGATCAACTAAACGGGAAAAGCCGTCCCGGCAGACCGGCACGGCTCCATTCAACGAACCGGAATCCCGGTCCGCACCTGGCATCAACCCTGGCGGGCTTTGAAACGCCGGTTGGTCTTATTGATCACGTAAAGCCGCCCGCGCCGGCGTACAACGCGATTGTCGCGGTGTCTTGCCCGCAGCGACTTTATCGAATTTCGGATCTTCATCTCTATGAACCTCTTGTGCACGGCGCCAAGTAATGCCATGCCTGAACTCGGCGCGGAAAATAGGCCCAAGCCCCTCCCATGTCAACCGCCGCAACTGCCAAATTACGTGTTCGCGGGCAAAAATCGGACCAATCTGAAACCTGCCCTGATCCCGTCCTCTGATGAGACCCTGCCGATCATGTCACTGGATCTGATTATCACCATAGCCGCCATCTTGTTGTGCCTGTGCATTACCGTATCGATGATTGTCCTGGAAAAACGGCCAGCACCGGTTGGCAACCCCCGCATGATCCCGACAACGCTGATCCTGTTTGTCTCGATCCTGGTGATGGTAATCGCCCTTGCCCACCTTGTGACACTCCTGACCGGGACGCCGCATGTGGGCCGCTTCGGCTGACAATGACCGGCAATTTGTCGTTACGGTTAACAAAATATCAAGGCGTGGACTGCTAGGGTCCGACCCTGTCCAAATCAACGGTTGAGCTTGAGCCCATGGCGAAAACCTACGACCTGTCGCATCTGTCATTTCTGATCGTCGACGACAATCACCACATGTTGTCGATTATCAAGACGCTGTTGCGCGGATTCGGCGCCAAGACAATTCACGACGCCACCGATGCGATTCAGGCCTTCGAAGTGTTCAGGGCTTCGATGATCGACATCATCATACTCGACTACTACATGGATTCCTTCGATGGCATCGAGTTCACCCGAATGGTGCGCACCGCCGACGACAGTTCCAACAAGTTCGTTCCGATAATCATGGTCACGGCGTTTACCGAGCGGGCCCGTGTCGAAAAGGCCCGCGACGTCGGCATCACGGAATTGCTGGTCAAACCGGTATCGGCCATGGGGCTCTACCGTCGGATCATCGAAGTGATCGAGCACCCCCGTCCCTTCGTCAAGTCGGGGTCGTATTTCGGCCCCTGCCGCAGGCGCCAGAACGATGCGGTCTACGAGGGCCCGGAGCGCCGGAAGGACCGGCAGGACCGGCAGGAACAAGCCGGTGCGGCCTGAATCAAATGCGGACGGCTTCTATGGGCATCACCCCACAAGCACCGCTCCGATGGCCATTGTGACCGCGGCCTGAACCGGATCGATTACCGGTATTCCCAACGCCCGTTCAAGGGCGATACGGTGCGCCGCCATGCCGGCGCATCCCAGGACGATCACATCAGCCCCATCAAGGTCCTTCAGATCCCGGCCAACGGCACACAGTCTGGCAAACGTGCCCTCGCCTTGCGCGCTCTCGGCGACAGTCAGATTCACGGCACGCTCCCCTGCCAGACGGTCGATTACGCCCATCTGCCGCAGCGCGCGCATGTGACGTCTGATCGACGCATCCTTGATCGCGATGACGCCGACGCGGTCGCCTCGTGTAAGGGCCGTCAGGACACCGCATTCCTGAATGCCGAAAACAGGCTTGTCGGTTACCTCCCGGCAGACCTGGAGGCCGGGATCCGAATAACACGCGATCACGAAAGCCGCCGTCAGGTTGTCGTCGCGGACCAGGTCCCTCAGAGGCAGGGTGACGCTCTCAATGTCGCATTGGCTTTCGATCCCGAACGGCCCCTCCTCCAGAGTCCGGCAGATGATTTCCGGTCCCGAACTCAACAACAACGGCTGCAGGGCCTTTGCCATTCCGTCGGTGACGGCCTGGTTTGAGTTTGGATTGATGACAAGAATGCTCGGTCGACCTGCTGCCATAATTATCCTCGATTAGACGAGATCTGCGCCAAACGCGCGGTAGGCCGACAATGGCGCGGCATCGCCGAAGCTTTGATCGCGTGGCGGCTCAGGGACACGGTCAAGAAACTCACCCGAGCCTCTGTCGACCTGAAGCGTCTCGTCCTCGACAACGACCCGGCCGCGGTTGATCACGATCCTGGGCCATCCTGTGACCGTCATGCCTTCATAGGGTGTGTAGTCCATATTGTCGTGCAGCATGTCCTGGGTGATCGTGCGTTCCCACGCCGGGTCCCAGATGGCCAGGTCCGCGTCGCTGCCGATTGCGATCGTCCCCTTGCGCGGGTGCAATCCGTAGATCTTTGCCGCATTGGTGGATGTCAGGGCCACGAACGCGTTAAGTGTCAGGCGCCCCTTTCCGACCCCTTCCGAAAACAGCAACGGCATGCGGGTTTCCAGTCCGGGAACGCCATTGGCGATTTTTTTGAATGTCGGATGGGGACCGGCGGCAAATTTGCCCGTCTCGTCATACCGGTAAGGCGCGTGATCGGAGGAAAACACCTGGAAGGTGCCGTTTGTCAGCCCAAGCCAAATGGCGTCCTGGCCGGCCTTGTCGCGCGGTGGCGGCGAACAGCAGAACTTGGCGCCTTCCATGCCCTCCCGGTCCAGATCCTCGAGCGTCAGGAAGAGATATTGCGGGCAGGTCTCGCCATAGATCGGCAAGCCGCGGTTGCGCGCGTCCCGAATGGCCTGGGCGGCTTCCGGCGCCGACACATGCACGATCAGGAGCGGTGCGTCGACCAGGCGTGCCAGATCGATCGCGCGCCGCGATGCTTCGCTCTCGGCAAGCGGCGAATGCGCAATACCATGGAACTTGGGCTCCGTATGCCCCCGCGTCAGCAACCTCTCCGCAATCCAGGAGATTACGTCGTCGTTTTCGGCGTGCACCATGGTCATGGCCCCATGGCGCCGTGCCAGAGACAACACGTCGAGCATCTGCCGGTCGCTGATCTTCAGCATCTCGTATGTCATGTAGACCTTGAACGACGTGTACCCTTCCATGATCAGGGCGGGCAGTTCCTGGCCCATGACGTTTTCCGAAGGGTCGGAGACAATGAGGTGAAAAGCGTAATCGATGACGGCTTTGGGGCCGGCACGCTCATGGGCGGTTCTGACCACTTCCCTCAGGCTCTGGCCCTTGTGCTGGGCGGCAAAAGGCAGGAACGTTGTGTTACCGCCGAATGCCGCCGACACGCTGCCCGAATAAAAATCATCGGCCGTCATGATCCTGGTCGAGGATTCCTGTTCAATATGACAATGCGCATCGATTCCGCCTGGCAGGACCAGCAGATCGCGGGCGTCGATTTCCCGCTCGCCCTCGCCCAGATCGAGACCGAGCGCTGCGACCTGCCCATTCTTGACGGCAATGTCGGCACGAAATGTATCCGATGCGGTTGCCACCGTGCCACCGCGGATCACCAGGTCGAATGGGCTCATTTTGCTTGCTAACTCCTGTCAATCCGGCTGCTGTCCGCCGATTTCCGCCAAACGAGTCCCCACACGGCTGATCAAGTCTGTCAACTCGTCATGGTCGATCGAAGTCAGCTTGGGACCCGGCACCCGGGTTGCCGCCGACGCAATCACGCCGCGCCGGCGCAGAATCTCCTTGCGCACCGCCAGTCCGAAACCCGGTTGTTGCTCGTAACGCACCAGCGGCAGGTAGACATCGAAGAGATCCTGGGCCCGGGCCCCGTCTCCGGCAGCATACCCGGCGACAACCTCAACCAGCATTTCCGGATAGGCAAACCCGGTCATGGCGCCATCCGCCCCGCGCGCCAGCTCCTGGGGCAGATAGAGCCCGCCGTTGCCGACCAGGACCGATATCCGCCGAAGGCCGTCGGTGGCGGCGTGCGCCCGCAACTGACTCAGCTTGCCCAGTCCGGGGCAGTCTTCGTGTTTGAACATGACAAGCTGCTCGAAGTCCCGCACCAGCCGATTGAAACACGGCACCGAAATGGAAACCCCTGTACTCTGAGGATAGTCCTGGTAGCAAACCGGGACATCCGGTCCCAACGCTTCGAACACCTGGCTGAAATAGCCCGTGACACGGTCTTCGGTGCTCAAGCCGGGGATCGGCGCAATCATGACTCCGGCAGCCCCTGCCGCCATGCTCGCATGGGCCAGGTGAACCAGATTACCGACACCGGCATTCGATACCCCCGTCACCACCGGAATCCGGCCGTCCACCCGTTTGAGGATGTGGGTCATGAAAGTCATGGCTTCCTCAGCGGAGAGTTTTGGCGCTTCTCCCATCATGCCGAGGATGGTCATGCCCGAAACGCCTTTTTCGATGTAGAACTCCACCAGCCGGTCGGCGCTGTCGTAGTCGATCGAACCGTCGTCATCGAACGGTGTCGCTGAAATGATGTAGACACCGTCAGCCTGTTCGTTCAGCCGGTGAGACAAGTCATGATCTCCTTTTCAAGGATACTGTGTTTGCAACGGTCAATCGCGGGGTTCGACGACCCCGGTCTGGCCGGTGATTAATCCATAGTGTTCCGTCCGCCGGTGCCGGGCGAAATCGAATATGGTCTGCTTTCCGAAAGTGCAATCGTCAAGATCGCAGGCATGCACAACCAGCTCGTCGGCCTCACTCACGGCCTCCGCGACCACTTTACCGTCCGGATTGACGATCATGCTGCCGCCGATCAGCGGATGCCCGTCCTCGTCGCCGGCCTTGGCGACAGCAACCACCCAGGTTGAATTCTGATAGGCGCCGGCCTGGAGCACCAGACGATGGTGAAACAGCCGGTCTTGACTACCCTCCGCCGGCTTCTGTGAATTGACTGACGGTGTGTTGTATCCAAGCAGGATCATTTCCACACCCTGCAGCCCCATCACCCGATAGGTCTCCGGCCACCGCCGGTCATTGCAGATGCACATGCCGAACAACCCGCCCAGGGCGCGCGTCACCGGAAACCCCAGGTCGCCGGGCAGGAAATAGCGCTTTTCAAGATGCTGGTGGCTCCGTTCGGGGTCGTACTCGTCGTGACCGGGAAGATGGACCTTGCGGTACCGGGCAACGATCTGCCCATGTTTGTCGGCAAGGACGGAGGTGTTGTAGTGGCGACCGTCTGACGTGAGTTCGGCGTAACCGAACGACATGGCAATACCAAGATCCCGTGCTTTGTCGAACAGAGGGATCGTGTCGGGACCGGGCATGGCGGTTTCGAACCATTGATCGACCTCGTCCTGGTCCTGCATGTACCAACGCGGAAAAAACGTCGTCAGCGCCAACTCCGGATAGACCACCAGATCACAGTCCCTGCCGGACGCTTCTTCCACGAGCGCAATCATGCGGTCGACCACCGCACTCCGGCTATCGGCTTTCTGGATCGGCCCCAGTTGCGCGCCGCCTACGACGATAGTGCGCATGACCCCCCGCGAGCGCCATCGATCGAACGGTTCATCTCTTCGTCATGCGGAAAAAACCGCCACGGCAGTAACCGCTGACCAGACGCGCATTGCTGATGTTGCCGTCAATCGTGAAACGGCTCTTGAACCGGCGCCCCTGAATCAGACCGATCTTCTTGTTGTTAATCCAGTCGGTCCGGCGGCCGTTGACCTGCATGTTGCCGGATCTGTCCACGACACCGCGGATCGTGCGGCCTTCGATGTGGAACTCAACTACACCGTCCTCGTCAATATTGACCGCGAACGGGCCATATTGCGACAGGCACTCCGAATAGGGCTTTGGCCGCGACTTGCTGGTATAGCCGCGCCATGCGTCGTACGCCCCCTGGAACGGGTGCTTCTTCACTTGGACAACCTGTTTGGCGTTCAGTGCTGCGGTGTATTTTAGCTCATAGTCGCTGATAGCTTCGATCACGGCCGGATCGGCATCGTAGGTCGTTCGATAGGTCGCGTAACAGTCGATTTTACGCTTGTAGCGGGTGGCGGGGTCCGCGATGCCTTCGGAGGCTTCATCGCAGGAAATTGCCAGATTGAGAACCCGTTGCTCGCGATTTTGCGCATCGTTTGCCTGCTGGGCCTTTGCCAGCGCTACCTTGTATTTGCCGGCATAGCGCTGGACGGTTTTCTGAACCGCATCGTCCTTGTGCTTGGCCAGGTAGTTTTCGAAGCACTTTACCCTGGCACCGTACTCTTCTGCGTCGTTGCCGAGGTCGCCAATGGCTTTGTCGCAGGTGAGCGCCAGCTTCAGAGCCGCTTTACGCTTGTCATCCCCGGATGTGCCGGCATTGCCGGTCGCCACGGTCGTCGCGCCGGAATCGTCATCATACTGTGAAGGATCGCCGAGATCGAGGCGGGCAAAAATACCGTTGCGTGCGCAGGTTTCGATTTTAGGCTGGCGGATACCGGTAAACTCGCCGTAGCGTCTCAGCCGCTTGCCGCAATGCGCCACATGATTGAGCACGGTGCGCCTCAGCATGTTCTTCATCACCGCCGGATAGGCCGTCTCGAAGGTGTCACGCGGCATGGTCCCGCGTGCCAGTTCAAGACCGATCTGTTTGGTCACCCGGTCAAACGAGGCATTCAGCCGGCGTTCGAACTTCTGTGGCGTCAGGCCGACCTCGGAAGCGGCCTGCAGGATCGTCAACCGTTCCTCGTAGCGGTCGGCAAGCGCCAGCACACTCTCCTTGTCCACATGCCGCGTCGGCCGTGGTTCGCCATCGCCGTTGAATTCCAGCCCCTTGAGAGCGTCCGCTTCCCTCAAGGCCGTGAGATACCGTTTCATGTCCTGGAAAAACAGGTCCTTCATTTCGTCGTACTTGACATAGATTTTGAGAAGCCTGTCGAGTTCTTCCTCCGGAATCGAGAAATCGGTTTCGATCCAGCTGCGGACCTGATCGGGCGTCATGATCATGCCGTCCTTGTGACACCCCATGCACGATATGCCGTTGGTAATCTGAGGCCTGTCGGGCCGCGTCTTGTCACGCACGATGGTTACCGGCCCCTCATCGATGCGATTGCCGTCGGCGGTCTCCAGGTAATAGGCCTGCATGCCGTTGGGCAGATTGAAAATGATCTCGCCGCCGTCATGCCTGAACTTGTCCCTGTCCTTGGCATTGCCCGGCCCCGCCGGGAAGCGGAAGATATCCTGATGGCCGGCGTTGCCGGCGAAGTCGTAGGATTTCCAATAGGCACCGGTCCAGTTCTTGATTTCGTGGCGCTCGATCACCCGGTTGTTGTTCGACACCCCGGATATCCGGAATCCGGCGCGCTGGATTTCACCGCGCCGCAAATTGCGCGGCACGTCGACCTTGACGATCTTCTGCTCGAGAATGCGGGAGTTCTTCGGCAGGCCGAGAAGTTCATAATAGAGCGGCGGACGTGTCGCGTAGAATGTGAACCAGTCTGCCCGGATATAAGGTTGCGGTGTGTCCAGCGCTTCGTTGATCGAGCGTTCCGAACGCAGCTTCGGCTTGGTTCCATAAGGATAGATTGACAGCAATCGGTCCCAGACCACCGGATCCCACTTGAGATCGCGCAGGTCGACCCGAAGCAGCGTACCCTTTGTCTTTCTGCTCTTGACCACTTCAAGTTTGGCGATCCGCCCGTGCCAGCTGACACTGTTCACGGCCTTGCGGATTCCCGATCGCCACAATTTCATGTCCTCGTTCGTGTCGCCGGCGTTGTAGAGATTATGGAGCGTGAAATAACGGAACGAAGCGACGTCCACGGAACGTCCTTCAAGTTGGTCGAGATCGTCCTTGATCGCTTCGACGAGGTCGTCGTGGGAAATAACGCCTTTTTGCTTCTTCCGGCGTTCGGCAGCCTGCTGCTCGCGTACCGTCTGCGATTCCTCAATCCATTGGCGGACAAACTCTCGCTCTTCTTCGGGTAGCTTTGGTTCACCTCCGGCCGGCATGGTGTCCGTGTCGATACGCTGCATCAGGTAGGACAGATCGGGTTTGCCGGCGATGATGTATTTGGGCGTATTGATCAGGCGCTTCAGATCGAGAACGAAATCGAAATTGCCCTCCTTCTTTTCGGAGTGGCACGACGCGCATCGGGTTTCGAATATCTCCAGAACCTTCTGTTCCAGCGTGACTTCCCGGTTTTCCGAGTCATCCGAGGCATCGCCGGTTTCCGAAGACGTGTCCGACGACGAATCCTGTGCCTGAGCCTGTCCCGGCGCCGCCAGAAGCGCCAGCGCCAACACACCCGCAGCTGCGGCAATGTTCAGCCGGGTCAGGGCAACTTTCAGTGCGTCGTAGTAACCGCTGGTCATATTCTCCCCCATGTCCATCCTATAGCTCGGGCGACATCAGATACTCGGCAATGGCCTTCACATCGCCATCCGGCAAATTGCTGAGATTTGTTTGCACATCGCCCATCTCACAGTCCGCCATGCCCTCGAACCCCCATTCCTCACCATGCTGCAAGGCAAGTGTCAGTGTGTTGACCTTGGGGTACTTCATTTCGCCTGTATCTTTCGTCAAAGCGGCGAGTTGATCGATTGCCGGCACATCGCCCTTGCATGTGGGATCGGGATGAGGCGCACCCTCCAGCCAGCGCCCGGTGTCCAGCGCCATGAATGCTGTCCTGGGCGTATGGCATTCACCGCAATGACCGAAGCCGCGGACAAGATAGTGCCCGGTGTTCCAGGTGTCGCTCTTCGAAGAGACCGGTTCGTAAGGTTTGAAATCGAGACCCGCCAACGCCTTCCATGTACCGATCAGCGGGCGCGCCCAGGCAACAAAAAACGGGATCTGATGATCGGCCCGGTCGGCCTTGGTCGGCGGCAGGCTATCCAGATAGGCCTTGAGGTCAAGGACATCCGCAAGCCGTGCTATCTGATAGGAGGCGTAAGGGAACACCGGGAAATAATGCGATCCGCCGGGCGTGACACCCCGGGTCACCGCATTGACAAAATCCACATCGCTCCAGCCACCGATCCCGGTCGCCTCGTCGGGCGTCAGGTTTGGCGCGGAAAACTTGCCGACCGGTGTTGTCACAAGACCGCCGGTCGGCAAGGCATCGCTGCCTGAACCATGCGGTGAATGGCACGACCGGCACCCGCCGATGGTGTAGATCTTCTTCCCGTTCTCCAGGTTTGCCTGGTGATCCGGCAGATCGGTAGCCGCCAGCGGGTCCGCGCTGAACACAACGATCAAGGCACCAATGACACCTGCGCCGACTACGGCACAGCCAATCAAAAAAACCAATACGCGTTTCATACCCGGTCCGATCCTGCGGTAACTGGCAACCTATTGCTTCTTGGGCGTACGGTATCCTTCATGGCACCCCTTGCAGCCCTTCCCGAGCGACGAAAACGAGGCGGCAAACCCGTCCTGATCGAATTCGCCGCCGGCCTCGGCTGTCGCCTTGGCCGCGGCAATCGCTCCATCCATGATTTTCATGAAGCCCTCGTTGTCGCTCCAGATCGTCTCTTTCGCCCGGCTCTTTTCCGGGACGTCTCCAGCGGGAAACAGATCCTTGGCCTTGGTCAGATTGGTTGCAATGATACCGGCCTTGGCTTCAACGGTTTCGCCGTCGAATGTGCTGGGATCAGCCATCATTTTCCCCATGGCCTCCATCGCAGCGCCCACTTCCTTCATGGCAGCCGACCGGTCTGCAAAGGCATCCGCGTGAACCGACGTCGCCGAAACGGCCAGTCCAAAGGCTGCCGCAAGGGCAATTCCGGTTTTCGCTGTGACCAGGTTCTGAAAACGAGACAACATAGACAATCCTCCCAAGTGGTTATTGCCCGGGAGTATAGGGTTAAGTGTTCCGCTTTGTTAAGTCTTCTTGGGAAAATTTCGCGCAAGTGCGTTAAGAATCCGGAGACGTAGCGATTTGCCGTCCTCGCTTCACAAATCAGCCGGAAAACCGGCTTTTCGCTGCCTGGACAAATCAGTCCTTACGGCACCCATAGGCCTGCATGCACGAATTGTACCCGGCCCGGGTATTCTCCGCGTTTCGCACGCACATGGCAGAAACACGGACACAGCGCCCACCATAATCAAACCCGTTTGCCGCCCGGCTGCTGTTGTAGGTCCGGTAGAACGGTGTGGGTGGACCGTTATAGCGACTGCCGCCGAACCGGCGGCCCCGGAACGTATACTCACGGAAACTCGGGCGTCTGCGAAAATACTGCGCCCCCGGCTCAGGCGGCAGGTCGGTGACGGGAACAGGGTTAAGACGAGAACCTGCCGCAAGATCCGTTGCGATCGATTCCTGAACACCGTTCAGGGACTGTCCGGCCAAAACCGTGACCGGTGAACCTGTGGCGTCGGAATGGGAGAAAACAGTGACTGCCAGGAAGGCACTTGCGGTGACGATACCCAACCCGCTTTTTCGCATTATCCTCATCATGGTCTCCCGCTTTGAAGCCAGGCGCAAACCATCGCATGGAACTTTGCCGGAATTGCGTTTCGATCCCGGCGATCCTGGTACATGAGTGCCTCAAATATGCCATCGGGGACCTTGGGCGGCCTCCCATGTGACCTTGCGGCCGACCGCTCTATTGCTGTCTGCCGGCAAGTGCCGCGTTCACGCCCAGCCCCAGATAGAGGCTGCCCGTCACATAGCGCGGCAATGGCCCCTGCATGATGCGCCCGCGAATCCGGTGGCGCAGGCTGCCGGCCAGGAGCGCATAGCCACCGTCCGTGAAGAGCGCAAGCGTCACATAGATCAGCCCAAGCAGCAAAACCTGCCCCGAAACTGATCCGGCACCCGGATTCACGAACTGGGGCAGATACGCCAGAAAGAAAACGGCGATCTTGGGATTAAAAACACTGACGACCACCCCATCCACAAACAGCCGGCGCAACGAGACCGGTGTCAGGGCGTCATTGCCGGTGCGCGCGCGGCCGCTGAAAATCGTCCGCAGACCCAGATAGATGAGGTAGCCCGCCCCCAGGGCCTTGACGACGCTGAAGGCGGTCGCAGATGTCATCAGGATGGCGGAGAGGCCGACCGCGGCAGCAACCACATGCACGAGGGCACCGATCGACAGCCCGACCACCGATGCCAGCCCGGCCCGCAGCCCCTGACTGGCACTGCGCGCGACCACGTAGAGGACGCCCGGTCCAGGAATCAGTAGAACCACGAGAGACGCGGCGACAAATCCCAACAACAACGGACCACTCGGCATGGCGTCCTCCTACGGATGTAGCGCGGTTTGCCGGATCGTTTCGCATCCGCCGGAAAGCGCGCAGTTTCTCAGTGCGATTGTGGCAGATAGAGGCCATCGCCGAAAGCCAGTGTTCAGCAAACCGGCCGTCTGCAATTTCGCCGACAGTGTAGCGGCTTGATTGGTGCTCACCACCGTCTAAGTAGAATTACGACCCCATTGCGGTGCAGTGTACATCGTTCAAATTTGGAACTGCCCACACAGATGGGCATTGGCATTATGATTTCACTGCATTGCTGATTAGCAACAGTAGACGCCGACTGTCCTTCGGTTGAAAGTATTTTTAGGCAACACTGCGCCAATCCACTCCTCCAAAATACTAACGGATTCCGAAGATCGTTTCTCACTCATGTTTTTATTTGTTTTCGGGTAAATTGTCTTGATATTCTGAACATGGAATCAAGTTCTTTTATTAAGTGAGGATGGATGCATAAACTGCGTAATATAGGTTGTATTGTTGCAATTGCAGTGTTGTGGTTTGTCCAGGGTAGTCACCCGTCTTCCGGTCAATCGGCTGCACTGCAAGAAACTTATGAAAAGTTCAGATCTCTTTATCAACAAGGCCGGTACGCAGATGCCGAAGTCCATGCTGAGAACGCCCTGAGTCTCGTCACCAAAGAGTATGGATCGGCATCCCAACCGACCGCCACACTTCTCAACGATCTCGCGCTTGTAAAGATGGCTCAAGGCCAGCTTGGGCACGCGGAGGCGCTGTTTAATCGTTCTCTAGACATTCGAGAGAATTCCTCCGGGTCGGAACCGTTGCGCGTGGCCCACAGCCTTTCAAACTTGACTGAACTCTATCGAATACAAGGCCGGTACGCCGCTGCGGAAGAGGTGGCCCGACGTTCACTTTCAATGCGTGAGAAAGCACTGGGATCAAGCCACCCGGATGTCGCCCTGAGTCTGAACAATCTCGCGGTAGTTCAGAAGGAGCAAGGCCACTTCGACACCGCCGAGCAATCGCATCGGCGCGCGCTTGCGATACGAGAGAAAGCCTTGGGAACGGAACATGATCAAGTGGCGGATAGCCTACATGGCCTCGGAGTCCTCCATATTGCGCAACATCGAATTGCCGACGCAGAAGCCATGCTTCTTCGCTCTTTGGCAATTCGAAAGGTGACATCAGGTGTGCGACATCCGAGATATGCAAATAATCTCAACAGCTTGGCATTGGTTTACAGCCTACAAGGCGACGACAAAAAGGCTGAGGAATTTTATGAACGCTCCTTGGCTCTTTTCGAATCTGCACTGGGACCCGAGCATCCGGAAGTCGCAAATACTCTTACAAACTTGGTGACGCTTTACCTCAACCGAAAGAACTACGCAAAAGCTGAGCCGCTCGCACTGCGTTCTCTCGCAATTCGGGAAAGGACTCTCGGGGCTAATCATCCGCTTGTCGCTCAGAGCCTCAACAACATTGCTGCATTGCGAATGTTTCAGGGCAGCTACCAAGAAGCAGAGGCACTGCTTGAGAAGACTCTGGCTATTTGGGAAAAGTCCCTTGGCCCGGAGCATCCCGATGTAGCCACCTGCCTCAACAATCTAGCGGAAAGCTACAGGGCGCAGAGTTACCTCACGAAGGCCGAACCCCTGTTTGTACGCTCACTCGAAATTCGGCAAAAGATGCTTGGAAATCACCATCCTTTGGTCGCCGAAGTACTATTGAATTATGCTGATTTACTGCAGGAGATGGGGCGCGTCGATGAAGCTGCCGCGATGAAGAGACGCGCAGAAACCGTCGTTGAAAAACCCAAGTGAGCGCTAATTCTGCGAACAAGATGAAACCAGCAACAGTTCTCGCTAAGTGCGCCGAAGCACCACACAGGTCACCTTAGCCACATGCTTTAGACAGACCAGGCATTCGCTCTAAAGCGCCATCGGGCCGTTACAATCCGCCCGGTCATACACCACCAGTGTCGAACAGAAAGGCTGGGAGCGCTTCCCGATCAACCATGTGCTTGGTCCCTTCTCTGCTCGCCATGGTCGGCATCTGGGAGTGTCTTGGATCTCGATTGTCGCAGGGTTGATGTCTGGTCAAAATCAAGTGCCCGCACTCGAACATTTCACTGTTTCATCGGGAGAATGTGATGGTGGGCGTAATAGGGATTGAACCTATGACCCCTTCGATGTCACCGAAGTGCTCTACCGCTGAGCTACACGCCCATCACAGCGGCCCGGTGTCCGGGCAGCGAATGTGCAACCATATATCGGGAAAGGTCGGCGCGCGCAAGCCCCGGTTTGCGCCTGTTCGGTGATACGCCGGCCGGCGTCGGGGCACGCCGCTATCAGGCCGCCATCAGGCGTTCGACCTCGTTCACCAGATCGCGCAGGTGGAATGGTTTGGACAGGACCTTGGCATCCTTGGGGGCCTCGTTGTCGGGGTTGAGGGCGACGGCGGCAAACCCTGTGATGAACATGATCTTCATGCCCGGATCCAGTTCGGCTGCACGCCGCGCCAGTTCGATGCCGTCCATTTCCGGCATCACGATATCTGTCAGCAGCAGCTCGAACGTCTCATGCTTGACGCGCTCATAGGCACTCATGCCCTCGCCGAACGATATAACGTCATGGCCCGCGTTTTGCAGCGCCTTGACGAGAAACCGCCGCATGTCCTCGTCGTCTTCAGCGAGCAGGATCTTTGCCATTTATCTTCCCGTCCCTTGTCGCGCCCCGAAGCGCCCACATTCCATTTATATGGTTACGCCCAAGAGGTAAATACCACGTGAAAGCGCGACCCTACAGTGTCTGGCACCGCAATTCAGGCACGAAGCGACATCTTGGTTTATGCGTAGACTCCTCACCCTTATGCTGGCACTGTCTCAACAAGGGCAGCGCGCGCGCACAATGATCGTGTTTGCCGATGTCACAATGCGGGCGTGAAATGGAAGATCCGGCGACAATTTTCGACCCTCCCTTTGAAGTCAGGACACCAGGGAACCACACGGTACCCATGATTTTCAATTCGCCTCACAGCGGGCGGGTATATCCGGAGTCCTTCCTGCGCACCTCCGCCCTCGACCCCCACAGCCTGCGCAAGTCCGAAGACTATTTCGTCGACGAGCTCTTTGAAAACGTTGTCGGTCTCGGCGCCCCGCTGATGCATGCCAATTTCCCGCGCGCCTATCTCGATCTTAACCGCGAGCCCTATGAGCTCGATCCGCAGATGTTCTCCGACCGGCTTCCCGACTACGTCAACACACGGTCCCTGAGGGCCGCGGGCGGCCTCGGCACGATCGCGCGCATCGTGTCTGAGGCAACAGAGATCTACAAAGCCAAGTTGCCCTTCGGAGAGGCCCAGGCCCGCATCCGTTCGCTCTACATCCCCTACCATGAGCAGCTGCGTTCGCTGCTGCGGTCGACCCGCGAGAAGTTCGATGCTCTCCTGATGATCGACTGCCATTCCATGCCGTCGGCATGCGGGTCGAAATCCCGCTCCAGCAGTTCCAACCGTCCCGATTTTGTCCTCGGAGACCGTTACGGCACCGCCTGCGTCAGCCAGATCACCGATCTCGTCGAGGCCGTGCTAACCCGGATGGGATACTCCGTGGTCAGAAACAAGCCTTACGCCGGCGGCTACATCACCCACACTTACGGCCGCCCCGCCCTCGGCATGCATGTACTCCAGCTCGAGGTAAACCGGTCGCTCTATGTTGACGAGGATACTCTGGCGAAGCATGGCGGATTCTACCGCCTGTGTGACGACCTCATGTCGGTGGTTGCCGAATTGATCGAATGCCTGCCTGAACTGACCAGGCCCTACCGCGCAACCGCTGCCGAATAAACACAAAAAAAGGGCCGTTCACACAATGTGGAACGGCCCAAGTCTAGGGAGGAAACGCCCAGGAAGGGCTGCGCGTTCGACGGCCATGCCGTCTCTGCGCGCTGACTTAATATTGCATTGCACAAAGAGAATTTCAAGAGAATTTTGATCATTTGCATAAAAATAATTCTCTTCGAATCGTTTGGAATTTAAATCAATAATATCAATCAATTAAGATCCATCAGATCTTTCTGTTTGGAATTATACGGCGTTGTATCACAGCAAATTGAAGTCAGAGGGTTGCGTCAGAGACATGGCTATATTGCAGCGCACACATGAACAGCAACACGCCTGTGAGGCTGTTGTTTGCCGAATCGGCGGCCGTCAAGGTGATGTCGGCGCCCGATTGGGTTTGTGAAGTCTGCCGTGATACAATTTTTTGTGATGGAAGCGTCCTCATCCGCGCCGTGTTTGATTCCTGACAGTCACCGCAGTGATTCTTCGCACCTGAAAGGCCAGAGCATGAACACGATGGCATCCGTCGCAAGTCCGCAGGCACGCCAGATCAAGGCATGTACAGTGCCCACATGCGCCCTGGCGTTCGCGTTGGCGATACCGCTCGTCGCCGCATCCCAACCCGGTGCCTTTGCCCAAAGCCAGGCAAACATTATCGCCAAAGCCGGCGGCACTTACACGATTAGATCTGAAAACATCAAGACCCGGTTTCGCGTCAGGCAACTGGGCATCGCCACGGTGACGGGCAGGTTCAAGACGGTGAAAGGGACATTCACCCTGTCACCCAGGAAGCCGGCAAGGAGCCGTGTCGACGTCACCATTCAGGCCGCAAGCGTCTCCCATTTGAACAAAGGCGTTCAGAAGTTCATGCGCGGTCCGGAACTTCTGCATGTAACCAAATATCCCAAGATCCGGTTCAGGGCCACCAGGGTCACGCAAACGGGTCCGGCAACTGCAAAATTGACCGGAAAACTGACAATTCACAACAGGACCCACCCGATCACGATGGATGTGAAGTTCAGCCGTGCAGGCCGTGACCCGGCGCATGGCAACCGCTTCACCGCATCGTTTACCGCAGCCGGGAAATTCAAGCGCAGCACGTTTGGCATGACGGCGGGCAGCGCCGTGGTCAGCGACGAGGTCAGGTTCGATATCGACGTGGTCGGCATCCGCCGCTGACCGGCAGACGCAGCGGCGGATATGAATCCGCTTGAGTGACTCTGGCGAATATGGTCTATCCGCACAGCGTTTCACTCAAGCAGGGCATCCCCTATGGCACCCCAGGCAACCTCCCCTGACACCGATCTCGATGCGCTGGTGGCTTTTGCCAACGAACTGGCCGATGCCTCGGGAAAAGTCATTCTGCCCTATTTTCGGGCCGGCACACTTGTCGACAACAAGGAAGACGGACGCAAATTCGATCCTGTCACCGCAGCCGACCGGGAGGCGGAACGGGTAATCCGCGAACGCATTGAAACAGTGTATCCCGGTCATGGCATCATCGGCGAGGAACTGGGCAGCAAACCGGGAGAACGCTTCACCTGGATCCTGGATCCGATCGACGGCACCCGGTCTTTCATAACCGGTCTGCCCTTGTGGGGTACATTGATCGGATTGCTGGACGGCGACACACCGGTCGTCGGCATGATGGACCAGCCCTACACACAAGAGCGCTTCATCGGTACGGCCGCGGCAAGCCATTTGATCTGCAAGGGAACGGCGACCCGCCTGACCGCCAGCGACACCGTCAGCCTCGATCAGGCCAAACTGGCAGCGACCCATCCAGATATGTTCCGGCCCGGCGACGAGGCGGACGCATTTGCGCGGCTGCAGTCGGTTGCACGCATGACCCGTTTTGGCGGCGACTGCTACTTGTATGCCATGCTGGCGGCCGGCCAGATCGACCTCGTCGTCGAAGCGGGAATGAATACCTACGACATCGCCGGTCTGGTCTGCGTCATCGAAGGCGCCGGCGGCGTCATCACCACATGGGACGGCGGCCCCGCCCATCCCGGCGGCAGAATGGTCGCCGCCGCCAATCAGACCCTTCACCAGAAGGCATTGGACGTTCTTAACGCGCGATGCTGAACCACGGTGCCCGGGATAAACGTATCGAACGCCGCCCAGAACTGCTCGCGGATGCGCCGTCGCTCCATAAGAATTTCATGGAACGCTTCCTCCAGGAAAATGTCGGCACCGGCGGGCAGATTGTTGGCAAGGTCACTGACTTCCTTGTTTGAAACGATCTGATCGTATCCGGCCTGAACGATCAGGACAGGCGTTTTCACGTCGGTTTGGAAATCCGCTGTCTGAAGATCGTTCACGGCATCGAGCGCGGCGACCAGCCAGGACACGGTGGGCGAACCGATCGCCAGCCCGGGGTGTTCTTCGAGGATCTTGCAGTTACGGTCATATCGTTCCTGGTCCCTGGTGAGCCGGTTGCTCTCGAATGGCCCGCAGCCCACCGGAGCGCTGCTACCGCCGGGAACCATCAGTGACCCGGCACCGACAAACTTGAGCATCCGGCTGGCGGCGCCGATCACCGACCACGGCACGACGCGCGTACGCAAGGCAACCATCGGGGCCAGACAGACTATCCGGTCGAACCATGCCTGGCCTTTCAGGGAGCGCAAGACAATCGTCCCGCCCATGGAGTGAGCGAGCGCGTAAAACGGCGGCGGACAGTCCGGCAGCACGATATCGCGCATGAACTGGTTGAGATCCCGGTCGTATTCGGAAAAACTGCGCACATGTCCCCGGCGCGGATTTTTCAGAAGCCGGGTTGATCCGCCCTGTCCGCGCCAGTCGAGTGTCGCGACCGCAAACCGCCGGCGCAGAAGCTCCTCGATAACCTCATAGTATTTTTCGATACATTCGCCACGGCCGTTAAACAGGCAGATTGTACCCTTGACCTGACCTGACTCCGGACGCCAATGGGCAAAACGAAGATGGAAGCCTTCCGGCGTCTCCATCAGTCCGGATTCCGAACCAGCGGGTATCGGGTTTTCCGCAATCGCTTGAAGAACCATGTCTGGGGTCCCGTTCCGAGGTTCCGTTGTCGCCGCTTCACCAACTGGATGAACCCGCGCCGCAGAGATCTCAGCAACCAGTCACGGATGTTCCGTCGCACAGTGGCCGCTGCGAGATCCGTTCACCCGGTCTGTCCGCACTGAAGCATCAAATTATTGAAACAGGACACACTTCACACCGGGTTCTCACCCAACACTCTTAAATGAGCCGGGTCGACCGGGCAATAGCGTCGTTCCTGCATGACGATCAGACAAGTATGGCCCGGAACGGAATTTATCCGCCCGGGCCAAATTCAAAGTCCGAAAACACCCTGGCGGCACATCTGAGGGGCTGTGACATACCGACTGGCCGATTCAGCCTTATACGCTTATTTGCCGTGGCTTCATTGGGGGTGAAGCCAGGCAAACGACCTTCCCCACATCAATACACCGCTGGGTGCCCGCGAGGAAAATCATCACGCTGGAGCAATCATGCCTGATCGATTGTGAACCAATCCCGTAAGCCGCGTTAACCTGTGGTTCATCTTGATGAACGAATTGCGGCGACAATGGGGCAAAAAAATCTGCGATGCCTGAAGGGAACCACTTGAACAGGTGTTCCCGGGTTCCTATTTACTGTCTGCGGAGGCCAAATTTGGGTCCGCAGAACTAAATCGCCCGGCCATACCGGCGGGCAAAACAGTCATATCGCTTAAACAAGGATGTGTATCATGCACTACGATCTTACCCCCCTTTACAAGACTTCTGTCGGTTTCGACCGGCTTGCCCGGATGCTTGATTCCGTGAATGGCGTCGACACGGCCGGCAGCGGCTATCCCCCCTATAACATCGAACGCCTGGACGAGAACGAGTACCGTATTTCCATGGCGATCGCCGGATTCGCCGAAGATGACATCGCCATCGAAGTCAAGGAAAACGCCCTTACGGTTACCGGAAACAAGCCCGCGTCGGACGAGAAGGCGGAATACCTCCACCAGGGCATCGCCGCACGTGAATTCGAGCGCCGGTTCCAGCTCGCGGATTACGTCGAAGTCTCAGGCGCAAGCCTGGTGAACGGTCTGCTCCATATCGACCTCAAGCGTGAACTGCCCGAGAAGATGAAGCCGCGGACAATCGCGATCACAAACGCCGGCAAGGCCCGGAAGACCAAGACGATCGAGCAGAAAGCTGCCTGATCCGGTCTGTCCGGTCGGCTGACGATACGCCAGGGGCGCCCCAACCGGGGCGCCCTGTTTCGATTGTTCCCTGGCGCATGTCAGGAAGAGTGGTCACTCAAGGTCGCAAGAAAATCGTCGACATCGGACTCCGGCGTTTCAAACGACGTCACCATCCTGGCCAGAATTTCCCCGTCGCGGCGCCGGCGCTCGTCCTGTGGTCCGGCACCTGGCCACGAGGAATAGATTGCGCCGGACTTCTGAAGTTTCTCATGCACCTGCCCGGGCATGAACACGAACACTTCGTTGGCATCCACCGGGTAGGCCAACCGCGCAACATTCGACACCTCTATGCCATCGGCAAACCGCCGCGCCATCTTGTTGGCATGACCCGCCAGGTCCAGCCACAGGCCGTCGTCGAAATAGGCCTGAAACTGTGCCGCAACGAAGCGTCCCTTCGAAATCAGATGTCCGCCTCTTTTGCGCCTGTACATGAAATCGTCACTCAGGGAGCGGTCGAACAGAACCACTGCCTCCGCCCCCATCGCGCCGTTCTTGGTTGCGCCAAACGATAGAATGTCGACACCGGCGCGCCAGGTAAGGTCGGCAGGACTGGCTCCCGTCGCAACCACCGCGTTGGCAAATCTGGCGCCATCCATATGAACCTTCATGGACCGTGCCTTGGCCATACTGGCCAGGACGCCAATCTCGTCGACCGTATAGACCGTCCCGGCTTCGGTGACCTGGGTCAGGCTCAACGCGGCCGCCTGGACCTGATGCTGCTCGCCGACAATCAGACCGTCCAGCACATGCCTCAGGGACTCTGCCGAGATCTTGCCGTCTTCACCAGGCACGGGAACAAGTTTCGCACCGCCACAGTAGAACTCCGGCGCACCGCATTCATCGACCATGATATGGCTCTCGGGGTGGCACAACACGGCACCGTAGGGCGGCGTCAGGGTCGAGAGCGAAATCGCGTTTGCCGCGGTTCCGGTGGCGACGAGGAATACTGTCACATCGCACTCAAAAATTTCTGCCATCCGTCTTTCGACCGAGCGTGTCTCTTCATCGGCACCATAGGATACCGCAACCCCGTCATTGACACGGCGTAGCGCCGCAAGCATCGATTCATGGACGCCAAATGCGTTATCGCTGGCAAATCTCATTTATGTTTCTCCAATGATCCCAAACGAACTTCCGGCAGGTCGTCAACCGGTTGCAGCCCGAACACGGCAGCGTAAAAAGCATGTTCATGGGCGATAGCATCGATCTGCGTAGCCGCTTTCCTGAACCCGTGCCCCTCGCCTTCATACTCCCGATAAACAACGCTGACACCACGCGCCACCAAGGCGTCCGCAATATTGCGCGACTGGTCCGGCGGCACCACGAAGTCTTCAAGCCCCTGAAACAGAATGACTGGCACGCCGATCTTATCGGCATGATATATCGGAGAGACGGTGCGATAGGCTTCCGCCGGGGCATCCGGCGCAATGCCGGTCAGCGTCTCAACGTAGCCGGCTTCAAACTTGTGCGTCGACCGGGCAAGGCGGTAGACGTCCGAAATGCCATAATAGGCTGCCCCTGCCGCAAATTCGTCATGACGGGTCAACGCGCTGAGAACCGTGTAGCCACCCGAACTGCCCCCCGCAATCGCTATTCGTGCGGGATCCGCATTGCCCGTCTCCGCCAGCCACCGCGCGCCGGCGGCTGCATCCTGTGCATCGGCGATGCCCCAAAGACCGTTGAGAGCCTTGCGGTAAGCGGAGCCATAGCCAAAGCTGCCGGTGAAATCCACATCGAGCACCGCAAATCCCCGGCTGGTCCAGTATTGTGTCTTGAGCTTGAGCCCGCGGTCGGCATAGCCGGTCGGCCCGCCGTGAATGAGAATGATTGCCGGTGGCTTCTCCGAAACCGGACCGTCATTCGTACCGGACGTCGGTGGATAGAAAATGGCGTGAGCCGACCGTCCTTCTTCGCAAGGATAGGCAACCGGTTGTCCGATCGATACGCTCGATACCGGAATATCGACGTCCGCAACCGACCGGAAAGATAGTGAGCTTTCGATCGCCGCGGGGGTGCCAGCCAGCTTGAATTCGAGAAGCGCAGATGGCCTTGTATCGGACAGGCCTGTGCCGAACAGTCGGGCTCCGGCAACCGACGGATTCTCCAGGCCGAGCACTCCCAGATCAAGGGGGTTGAGTGTTCCCTGAGAGAGAATTCCAGTGCGAAATGCTCCATTCTCAAGGTACGAGAAGATCACCGATCCGTCCTGGCATTGTGCATAGGATCTCATTCCGAAGACCCATTGCGGCCTCCCGAATTCGGCATTCAGTTCGATCAACGGCGAGAGGCCTGTGCCGTCCCAGAGAAACGGGTTGCCCCAGCCTGACCGGTTCCAGATGAAGATCAGACCGCCGGCGCCGGTCCACTCGGGCTGAAAGACGCAAGTCCCGTTTCCACCCGCCACGTGTACCGTTTCGCCAAGCAGGCCGTCGTCATCCAGGACACCAGCCGCAAGCGCTGCGGCTTCCCAGGGCATGTTCGGCAGCGACCATTGCAACCAGGCAATTCTGTCGCCCTGATCGTTGAGCTGAGGACTGGCATAGAAATCTGCCCCGGCCACCAGCACATCGACACCATCAGTGGCTGCAGCGTCGAGACCAATGGTCACAAGCATGTTGTCGGGATGATCATGGAGACCCGTTCGGCGGCGTTCGCCGACCGCAATCAGCCTGTTGCGCAACAGATCCTCGGCAATGTCGGAAAACCGCCAGTCCGGCGCAGACGTTATGCGCCGAATGTTGCGTTCGCGGTCGATAGCGTAGATGTCCTGATCGGCTGCATTGACAAAATAGAGCGTCCCGGATGGGCCGACACTGAACTCGCCGCCGCCGTACTCATGAACCTTCGATCGTGCCGAATAGGGTAATGGCAGCACGTCTTCAACGACACCGTCCGCGGTCCGGCACACAATTACCGCGCGCCCTTCTTCCCACGGCCGGGACTCGGTCCAGTAAAACAAGTCGCCGAAGGACTGTGTCTGCCCGAACCGCAAGGCCTTGCCGGCCACATGCTCCACGGTCACGGGCGAACGCCAGTTCCCGAACGGAACGGTCTCTACTGTCATGGTTGTCCACCAGTCATCTCTCAGGGAGCATCGTGATCGCATAAAACAATCGACATGCGAAGCCTGTTTCTGAGGACCTTCTCTGGTTTCGCCCTGGACAAACATGGACCCATGCGGCGATTTCGCCGCGAAAAAACGCACAGACCGCTTGTTTCCAGACCGCAAATCTGGCATTTTCACCCTCCAAAAAGGACAGTGATATTGTCTCTTTTAGGAGACTGCTTTTCATCCGACTGTATTGTGAGGATACTTGGGTGGAGTCGGCGGGGTTCGTCCACAATGGGAATTCCCTGAAGGAAAAACCGCAAGCCGAAATTGGAACGGAACGGTGGCACGTGTTTGCAGCCAGGTTTCCGTGCCCGGTAGCAGGCTGCATACTAATCGGCCAGAATGAAGACGGCAGTGTGAACGGGCTAAGAAAATCCCGTTGAACAGTGTTGCCGCGTCCCTGCCAGCACCAGGGGTCGACGCGACAACAAAAAGGCGCCAATACCGATTGCATTGCCGCCAGCGGCAGAGCGGTTGGGAACAAGAAAGGGTAAGGGTATGACTCACTCACGTGATGCGGCGAGCCGATACCGGAGCGGATCCAATCGCCGGTGCGGCCACTGGCCTGTCCGGAAAACCGCCGGACTGCCCGAAAAACAGGGACTCTATGATCCAGCCCGGGAACACGATGCCTGCGGCGTTGGATTTGTCGCCAACATACACAACCAGAAAAGTTACGACATTATCGACAAAGGTCTTCAGATCCTGTCAAGCCTTGAACACCGGGGAGCGGTTGGCGCCGACCCGAAAGCCGGAGACGGCGCCGGCCTCCTGATCCAGATCCCGCATGAGTTCCTCCGCGACGAAGCCGAGAGGCTTGGCTTTGAGTTGCCGCAACCAGGCGACTACGGCGTCGGCTATTTCTTCTTGCCCAAGGACCCGCAGGCCTGTGCAAAAATCCAAGGTGCCGCCGAAAAATATGTGACCGACGAAGGTCTCACGGTACTCGGTTGGCGCCAGGTACCGGTAAACACCGATGTGCTGGGCGAGACGGTCAAGCCCACGGAACCGGCTCATTTTCAGTTGTTTGTCGCCCGGGGGCCGGAAACCGGCAGCGGCGACGATTTTGAACGCAAGATCTTTGTCGTGCGAAAACTGATTTCCAATACCGTCAATTTCGAAGAGGGCTACGATCCCGACCAGTATTATGTGGTTTCGTTTTCGTCACGCACGATTGTCTACAAAGGACTGCTTCTGGCCGAAGGCCTTGCCGACTATTACCCCGACCTCAAGGACAACCGGCTGCAAAGCGCGCTCGCCCTTGTGCATCAGCGTTTTTCCACCAACACCTTTCCGGCGTGGAGCCTAGCCCACCCCTACCGCATGATCTGCCACAATGGCGAGATCAATACACTGCGCGGCAACAACAACTGGATGGCGGCGCGCTACGCGACCATGAAGTCCGAGTTGTTCAAGGACGACATGGCCAAGATCTGGCCGATCAGTTACGAGGGCCAGTCCGATTCCGCGTGCTTCGACAATGCCCTGGAACTGCTTTGCCATGCCGGCTATTCCATGGCCCATGCCATGATGGTGCTGATCCCCGAAGCCTGGGCGGGCAATCCGCTGATGGACGAGAACCGCCGGGCGTTCTACGAGTATCATGCCTCGCTGATGGAACCCTGGGACGGGCCCGCCGCCATCGCCTTCACCGACGGACGGCAGATCGGCGCTACTCTTGACCGCAACGGCCTGCGGCCTGCGCGCTATCTCGTCACCGACGACGGCCTGGTCGTCATGTCATCGGAAATGGGCGTGCTCCCGGTCGAAGAGAAAAGCATCGTTACCAAGTGGCGCCTGCAACCGGGCAAGATGCTGTTGATCGACCTCGAAGCCGGGTGCATCATTTCAGACGAGGACCTGAAGGCCCAAGTGTCCTGTTCCAACCCCTATCGCGAATGGCTCGACAGGACTCAGATCCGCCTCCACAACCTGCCGGACGTGGACGGACGGGCGCCCCGGACAAACGCCAGCTTGCTCGACCGTCAGCAGGCATTCGGCTATACCCAGGAAGATATCAAGTTCCTGATGTCACCGATGGCCCACATCGGGCAGGAGGCTGTCGGCTCCATGGGCACCGACACGCCGATTTCCGCACTGTCGTCCCGGTCAAAACTTCTCCACACTTATTTCAAGCAGCTGTTTGCTCAAGTGACCAACCCGCCGATCGACCCGATCCGCGAGGATCTCGTCATGTCGCTGGTGTCCTTCATCGGTCCGCGCCCGAACCTGCTTGATCTGCAGGGAACTTCGGAGCTCAAGCGCCTGGAAGTAAAGCAGCCGATCCTGAAGAATGCCGATCTCGAAAAGATCCGGACCATCGGCGACATCGCCGACAATCACTTCCGCACCACCACCCTCGACATCACCTACTTTGTCGACAAGGGTGCAGACGGCATGAAGCCTGCCCTCGACCAGCTTTGCGAAAGGGCGGAAAATGCTGTCGTCGACGGCTACAACATCATCATTCTGTCGGACCGGTTGGTCACCGCTGACCGCATTGCCATCCCTTCGCTTCTGGCAACATCCGCCGTCCACCACCACCTCATCCGCAAGGGTCTGCGCACGTCGGTTGGCATTGTCGTTGAAACCGGCGAAGCCCGCGAGATCCATCAGTTCTGCACCCTGGCCGGCTATGGCGCCGAAGCCATCAATCCCTATCTGGCGTTCGAAACCCTGGAAGACATGCTACCGGGTCTCGACGAGAACCTGACGCCGGAAAAGATCTTCAAACGCTATATCAAGGCGGTCAACAAGGGCATGCTCAAGGTCATGTCGAAGATGGGCATTTCCACATTCCAGTCCTATTGCGGCGCCCAGATTTTCGATGCGGTCGGCCTCAAGAGTTCGTTCGTCGACGAATATTTCTACGGCACCAATACCCAGATCGAAGGGGTCGGGCTGGGCGAGATCGCCCGCGAGACCGTGCAACGCCATCGTGCCGCCTTCAGCGATGCCCCGATCTATCAATCTGCCCTCGATGTCGGCGGCGAGTATGCCTACCGCATTCGCGGCGAAAAACACATGTGGTCGCCAACCTCTGTTGCCGACCTTCAGCATGCCGTTCGCGGCAACAGCCTCGACAAATACCGTTCCTTCGCCACACAGATCAACGATCAGAGCGAAGAACTCATGACCTTGCGCGGCCTGTTTCAGATTCGCAGTGCCGGGGAAATGAACCGGACACCGGTGCCGCTGGACGAGGTTGAACCGGCCAGCGAGATCGTCAAGCGGTTCGCCACCGGCGCTATGTCGTTTGGGTCGATCAGCCGGGAAGCGCACACCACCCTGGCCATCGCCATGAACCGGATTGGCGGCAAGTCCAATACCGGCGAAGGCGGCGAGGAGACCGACCGCTTCAAACCAATGCCTTCCGGCGACTCCATGCGTTCGGCAATCAAGCAGGTCGCCTCCGGGCGTTTTGGTGTGACTGCGGAGTACCTCGTGAACGCCGACATGATCCAGATCAAGATGGCGCAAGGGGCAAAGCCCGGCGAAGGCGGCCAGCTTCCCGGGCACAAGGTCGACGCGGTGATCGCCAAGGTGAGGCATTCAACCCCCGGCGTCGGTCTGATCTCGCCACCGCCGCATCACGATATCTATTCCATCGAGGATCTGGCACAGCTCATCTTCGATCTCAAGAACGTCAACCCACAAGCCGATATCTCCGTCAAACTGGTCTCGGAGGTAGGCGTCGGCACGGTTGCCGCCGGGGTCGCCAAGGCACGCGCGGACCATGTGACGATCTCCGGCTTCGAGGGCGGCACCGGCGCCAGTCCCCTGACGTCGATCAAGCACGCCGGCAGCCCCTGGGAGGTCGGTCTTGCGGAAACCCAGCAGACGCTGGTGCTCAACAATCTGCGGGGACGCATCGCGGTTCAGGTTGACGGCGGTTTGAGAACCGGTCGCGACGTCGTGATCGGCGCTTTGCTTGGTGCTGACGAAATGGGATTTGCAACAGCCCCCCTGATTGCTGCCGGCTGCATCATGATGCGCAAATGTCATCTCAACACCTGCCCTGTAGGTGTCGCGACCCAGGACCCCGAACTGCGCGCCAAGTTCCAGGGACTGCCGGAGCATGTGGTGAATTACTTCTTTTTCGTTGCCGAGGAAGTGCGTGAACACATGGCGGCAATGGGCATCCGGAAATTCGATGAAATGATTGGCCGGGCCGACTACCTGGACAAGGAGAAGGCGGTCGATCACTGGAAAGCGCAGGGCCTCGATTTCTCCAGGATATTCCACAAACCCGACGTCGGTCCCGAAATTGCCCGCTGCAGGATCCAGTCCCAGCACCACCTGGTCGACGACATCCTGGACCGCAAACTGATTGCCGGGGCACAAGCAGCACTGGAAACAAGCACACCGGTCCGTCTGGACTCGAACATCAGGAACACCGATCGCACGACCGGCGCCATGCTTTCAGGCGAAGTCGCCAAGCGATACGGCCATGCCGGAATGCCCGAGGACATGATTTCCGTAACGCTCAGGGGCACCGCCGGCCAGAGCTTTGGCGCATTTCTCGCTCATGGCATCACGCTCGACCTGATTGGCGAGGCCAACGACTACGTTGCCAAGGGTCTTTCAGGTGGTCGTGTGGTCGTACGACCGCCTGAAGAATCGAGCATTGTGCCGGAGAACAGCATAATTGTCGGCAACACCGTTCTCTACGGCGCCATTACCGGCGAGTGCTACTTCCGCGGCGTCGCCGGCGAGCGTTTTGCCGTGCGGAACTCCGGCGCAATTGCCGTGGTCGAAGGAACCGGCGACCACGGATGTGAATATATGACCGGCGGGATCGTCGTTGTGATCGGGCCTACCGGGCGCAACTTTGCCGCCGGCATGAGCGGCGGCATCGCCTATGTTCTGGACGAGATCGGGGATTTCGAGCAACGCTGCAATCTGTCCATGGTCGATCTGGAGCCGATCACCGATGAAGACGAAACTCTTGAACGCACGGGCCATCAGGGCGGAGATCTGGAGAGCCACGGACTGGTCGATGTCGAGGGCGACATGACCCGGTACGATGCCGAACGCCTGCACCAGCTCATCGAGAACCATGTCAGGTACACAGCGTCCGACCGCGCCAGGGGCATCCTGGCGAATTGGGACACTTATCTGCCAAAGTTCGTCAAGGTCATGCCGGTGGAGTACCGCAGGGCGTTGCGCGAGATCGAGCAGGCACAGCCGACCGGCGACATGAAGATCGGTCTCAGGGGAGGAAACTAGATTATGGGCAAGATCACCGGATTCATGGAGATCGACCGACAGGACCGGAACTACCGGCCGGCCGGCGACCGCATCCGCCATTTTCGCGAGTTTCTTATTCCTCTCGAAGAAAGAGACGTCGAACGCCAGGCTGCCCGATGCATGGATTGTGGCATCCCGTATTGCCACTCCGGTTGCCCGGTCAACAATCAGATCCCGGACTGGAACGATCTGGTTTATCGACAGGATTGGGAAGAAGCCTCCCGTAACCTGCACTCAACCAACAACTTTCCGGAGTTTACCGGTCGCGTTTGTCCTGCACCGTGCGAGGCCGCCTGTACACTCAACATCGAAGAGAAACCCGTCACTATCAAGACCATCGAATGCGCGATCGTCGACAGGGCCTGGACCGAAGGCTGGATTGGCCCGGAGATCCCGGCCTCCAGTACGGGCAGAAAGGTTGCCATCGTCGGCTCAGGTCCGGCCGGGCTTGCTGCCGCACAACAGCTGGCCCGCGTTGGCCACGACGTCCACGTCTTCGAGAAGCACGCCAAGCCCGGCGGCCTCCTGAGGTACGGCATTCCGGATTTCAAGATGGAGAAGCACCTGATCGACATGCGCGCCCAGCAAATGCAGGCCGAGGGTGTGACCTTCCATTACGGTGTCCATGTTGGCGTCGATCGAACAGCCAGCGAGATCGAGCAGAATTTCGACGCCATGCTGCTGACCGGTGGCTCGGAACAGTCGCGCGACCTGCCGGTGGAAGGGCGCGAACTCGACGGTGTTCATTTTGCCATGGAGTTCCTGCCCCAGCAGAACCGGCGCGTCGGGGGCGAACCGATCGGCGACGTTCAGCCGATTGTTGCCGGCGGCAAGCACGTCATCGTCATCGGCGGCGGCGATACCGGATCCGACTGCATCGGCACATCGTTCCGCCAGGGTGCCCTGTCGGTAACCCAGCTGGAAATCATGCCGATTCCCCCAAAGCAGGAAAACAAGGCCCTGACGTGGCCGGACTGGCCTCTCAAGTTCCGCACCTCCTCAAGCCAGGCCGAAGGCGCCAAACGCGACTGGAGCGTCATGACGACCGGCATGACCGGCGACGCCAGCCGCGTCACGAAACTGCACTGCATCCAGGTCGACGAAAACATCAAGCCCGTTCCCGGAACCGACTTCGAACTGCAGGCGGACTTGGTGCTGCTCGCCATGGGTTTCGTTCACCCGGTCCACGAGGGCATGATTCAGGAACTCGGGATCGATCTCGACCCTCGAGGCAATGTCAGCGCCAATACCGACGATTACCACACAACCAGAGACAAGGTGTTTGCTGCCGGTGACATGCGGCGCGGACAGTCTCTCGTCGTCTGGGCAATACGAGAAGGCAGACAGGCGGCTCAGGCCATCGATCGCTTTCTGATGGGGGACACGCGACTGCCGAGATAGACCGTGTCTGGTCTAACGGCTATTCGGTCCAGGCAAAATCGTCGCCACGACCGGGTTTGGGCTCCACCGCATGGCCCAATGTGAGAACCTTGTATGCGGGCGACGACGACCTGAACTCGGCCTTGCGTTTGGCTTCAGCCTGCGCATCGACTTCGGCTGTGACTTTGCGGAGTGACGAATTTGGCCGGTCGGCGCCGATATCAAACACGACTTCCTGGAGTGGATCGCCATTGACCGCAACCCCGGTCTCCGTCCCACTGGCGTCAAGTGAATCGCCGATGTTAGGTGCTGAAATTACACTCTCTCCTTCATAAACAGGGCCAGACGCCAGAAAGTCCCGAATAGGCTGTTCGACAAAGGTTGCCAAGATCCGGCGGCCGGCATTTGTGAAATGCAATCCGTCGTTCTTGCGTAGTCTTTGAACAGTACCGGCAATGTTCTTGCCGTAGGACGTCCATTTGCCACCGGCCTTGGCAAAGTGATCCCATATGGGAATGAACGTTATCCCATTCGCCTCCGCCCGTTCCTTGAACAGGTCGTTGAGCTCGGTCAACGCAGCACGATAGTTGGGACCTTTAACGATCGGCAGGCCGAGCCAGTAGACCGCTATCCGGCGCTGCACCAGTTGCTGCATGAAGGCGTCAACCCGATTGGTGTAGATTTCGCGGAACTCGGGAGTTCCAAACCGGTGCCGGCCATCCGCCTTCCTCATGCGCTGACGGTCACCGGCTCCAATCAGCACAATGGCCATGTCCATGGGTTCGTTTTCGAGGATCGTTCCAAGTTCTGCCGGCCAGTCATAATAATCCGTGCGGACAAATCCGGTTGATGACCGCGACTTCTTGACGATGGAAACGCTTGGGTCACGCGCAAATGCTTGTTTCAACCCTGCCCAAAGATCATTCGCAAGCGAATCGCCGAAGACGAACACATTGATCTTTCTTCCAGGACGCGCTTGTGTCGGCACAGCCCCGTCAGGCTGCAGCGCGACCGCCGGGTCTTCGCTGATCGTCTGTGCACGGGCTGTCTGCAGATCGACTGAAATCACGAAAATCAGCCCGGCACAGAGCAACCACAGAAATTTACGAAGTGTCGTCGTCATTTGCCTTTAACACCAGTTACAGTTTGCACAATTTCCAACAATCCAGGTTGCCATATTCACCGGCAACATTGTCGTTTCCGTGTCGCAATCATCAACTGCCCCGCCTCAACCGGCCCAGGAGCTGCGCGCCGGGGTAACCGTCCGCAACCACGCCGATGCGCCGTTGGTATTTCCGGATTGCCGCGGCTGTGCCGTTCCCGATCCGGCCGTCAATGCGGCCGCGGTAATAGCCCCGACGCACCAGCAGCTTCTGAAGTTCCTTTTTTTGCACCTTTGTCAAAGGCCGGTCGTTTTGGGGCCATGTACCGATAACGCCCTTGCGCCCGCGCAGGCGGTCGGCAAGCTTGCTGACGGCAAGCGCATAAGCAATGGAATTATTGTAGCGCAGTATTGTCCGGAAATTCTTGAAGATGATAAACGCCGGCCCCTTTGCGCCTGCAGGCAGAATAATCGAACTAGAACGCGACCAGGAGTCGAATTTCTTTCCGTCTGCCCGCTTGACGCCCAGCGCCACCCATTCGGCCAGTGGTTTGCGATGGGATTTCGAAGCCAGAGAATACTTGAAGCCTTTTGGCAGCAATACTTCATGACCCCACGGTTCGCCGCGTCTCCACCCGGATCTCCGGAGATAATTTCCGGTCGAAGCCAACGCATCCGACACGGTGTTCCAAATATCCCGGCGCCCGTCGCCATTATAGTCGACGGCATATCCGTTATACGTTGTCGGTATGAACTGCGTGTGTCCCATCGCTCCCGCCCACGAGCCCATCATCTGGGAAGCCGGAATGTCGCCGCGTTGAAGAATTTTCAAAGCGGCGAGGAGCTGGGTGCGTCCAAACCTTTTCCGCCGGCCTCGATAGGCGAGTGTCGCAAGCGCTTCGATAACGTTGTGCGTGCCCTTGTAGGACCCGAAACTGGATTCCATTCCCCAAATCGAAAGGATTATGTATTTGTCGACACCGTAACGTTTTTGCAGGCGGGCAAGGGTCTTTTTCCACTCTGCAAACTGGACCTGGCCCTTCTCCACGCGGACATCGGATACGGCCGTCTCAAGGTATTTCCATACCGGTCTGGCGAATTCCGGCTGGTTGTTCGCTGCCTTGATCACGTCCGGGTTAGGTTTGACACCACGAAACGCCCGATCAAAGGTTTTGTAGGAGACACCTGCCCGTCTTGCCCGTTTGCGAAACTGCTTGACCCAGCGCTGAAAGGCCGGCGAAGACGTTGTCGCCGCCGCGGCATTGTCGGGCGCACTGACAACTGTTGCCGCGAACGCCGTCATAAAAAGGACGGCCCCAGCCAGAGGTCCGCATATCCAGGAAAACCGTCTCATTTGATTGTTCCCGATCATTGTCGATCAGCCACCGTAACGCGGCGGCGAATCGCTCTTTCTATCAGGAAATCGGATTGTTGGACAGATCGGGGCGACACGAACGCCGTTATCTCAGGCCGCGTCGTGGCGTTGTTTCAGTTGCCGCTCCCATGACAGGGCGCTGTCGACGATCCCGTCGAGGTCATCGTGAACCGGCAGCCATCCCAGAACCTGGCGGATTCGGTTGACGCCGGCAACAAGCGCCGGCGGATCGCCTGCCCGGCGGGCGGCGTTTCTGGCATCGATCGTGTGACCGATGGCACGCTCCACGGAGGCCACCACATCCATTACGGATGCGCCATGGCCATAGCCGCAATTGAAGGTTTCGCTGGATCCGCCCTCTCTGAGATACCACAGGGCATTCATGTGGGCCCGCGCCAGGTCCGTGACATGAATATAGTCACGTATACATGTGCCGTCCGCGGTGTCGTAGTCACGGCCGAAGATGTCCAGGTGTGTCCTTTCACCCAGAGCGACCTGCGACGCCACCTTGATGAGGTGGGTGGCACGATGAGTGGACTGTCCCGTCCGGCCCTTCGGATCAGCGCCCGCCACGTTGAAGTAACGCAGGACCACATACTCGAGTTCATGGGCGTTCGATGCATCGCGAAGCATCCATTCGGTCATGAGTTTGGACGTACCGTAGGGTGAAATTGGCTGTGTCCGATCGTCTTCCGTGACCGGGTTGTTTTTCGGAATGCCGTAAACCGCTGCAGTCGACGAGAATATGAAGGATTTTACGCCGGTCTCCACTGCCGCTTCTATCAAGGCGCGGGACGTAACCGTGTTGTTGAAATAATAGCCCAGCGGATCGACCACCGAATCCGGCACGACGACAGAACCCGCAAAATGTATGATTGCATCGACTTTGTGCTCCAGAATCGTCTTGTGGATCAGATCAACGTTGCCCGCGTCACCTTGAATGAACACAGCTGCGGGCGGCACCGCCCAGCGAAATCCGGTTGAGAGGTTATCGACCACGACAACGCTTTCGCCGGAATCAATCAATTCGGCCGCCATATGGCTTCCGATATAACCCGCCCCACCGGTCACCAATATGCTCATGATCGAATCTCCTCCAAAGTTCCAGCCATTAACCCAATACATAAAACTAGATGGTAAATGTTGCGGACTGGTAACCAACCCACATGAAAATTAGGTTTCCGCCGGAGCATAATGCATGACAAACGCGATCAAGAAGGCCGTTTTTCCCGTGGCAGGCCTGGGGACACGCTTCCTGCCGGCTACCAAGGCAATGCCCAAGGAAATGCTCACAATTGTCGATCGTCCGGTAATCCAGTTGGCGGTGGACGAAGCGCGCGCGGCCGGTATCGATCACTTCATATTTGTAACGGGAAGAAACAAGGGCGTCATCGAGGATCATTTCGACAAGCAGTTTGAACTTGAGGCGACGCTGCGCGAACGAGGCAAGACGGTTGAACTTGCCTTGCTCGACAGCGATCTTCCCGGTGCCGGACAGACCAGTTTCACGCGGCAGCAGCAACCGCTGGGGCTTGGCCACGCGGTATGGTGCGCCCGGGAGTTGGTCGGCGACGAGCCTTTCGCACTGTTGTTGCCTGACATGCTCGTGCACAGCCGTGTCAGTTGCCTTGCCCAGATGATGCCGGCATATCGCCAGCATGGAGGAAACGTTCTGGCCGTTGAAGAGGTTCCTCACGAACAAACCCATCGCTATGGCATCGTGGGCATATCCGGGTCCGAGGACAATGCCTTTCCGATAACGGAAATGGTCGAAAAGCCAACACCTGGAACAGCCCCTTCCAACCTCATGATTTCCGGAAGGTATATTCTTCAGCCGGAAATCTTCGATCTTCTCAGGTCGCAGGAACGTGGTTCCGGCAATGAAATCCAATTGACCGATGCCATGATCCGGCTGATGGAATCGCAGCGGTTTACTGCGGTGCGGTTCGAGGGCAAGACGTACGATTGCGGCGACAAGATCGGCTTTCTGTCCGCCAACATCGCCTTTGCACTGGCGAGAGACGATATCGGCGCTCAGGTTCGTGAGGCGATCAAGGAACTTGCCGGCAATGGCTAGAGCAAGATTTGTCTTTGTTGAACCGTCTCACTGTTGCAGGCGAACGCCAATCCGGAATGTGTTGGCGGTATAGTCGCTGTCGGACTGGTTTGAGTCGAAAATATCGTACGTATAACCCGCTCGAACAACCAGATTCCGGTTTATCAGATAGTCCATTCCGGCACTGAGGCTGTAGCTTTTCTCAGTGATGCCCGCACCCTTGTATCTGGTGTAATCGAACTCAGCGCCTGCATTAAGTGTGAGGTTATCAAACAGCGCGTGAGCGACATTCAACCCCGCTGTTCGCGATAGCGCTGCCGACGATCCGGTAACCGTGGTTTCGTCAACCGAGGTGCCGACCGCTGCCGTCACAGTTGTCAGGGGCGTGGGCGCCCAGATCAGCGATGCGTTCGCGACGACCGCAGACACGTCGCTCAGGGAGCTGTCGTCAGGCCGACGTTCCGCATAGCCGCCGGATACTTCACCGCGCAGGATAGGTCCCAGATTCACGGCAACCCCGCCGACGACGGAATGGCCGTCAGAATCTCTGCGAAAGCCGTCATCGTCGGTTTTCTGATCGTGCCGGCGTATCGAATAGGACCCTTCCACGAAGGGTTGAATCGCCGGTGTCCATTCATACCCAAGGCGCAAGCTGCCGGCGACTTCCGTGTAGTCGCGGTCAGCATTGCTCTGCGTACCGCCGCCTGTCAGTTGTGCATCGCCGAACTCATACACTTCGAGATTTGACCGAATTGTTGCAATCATGCGGTTGAATCGCTGCGTCAGACTTGCAGTTGCACTGTAAACGGTCTCGTCGGGTTGTGTTTCCGCCGTACTATCATCTTCGGCGGTGCCGCGGCTTTCCTGACCGAAGGTGAAACCTGCCTCGAGATCCACTCTGGTGTCACGGGTGATGTCAATCCGCCCGGTTGCGCGCACTTCGACGTCATCCGTATCCTCGGAGCTGTTCTCGTCGTAGATCAGGTGGCTGCTCGACGCTCTCAGCGTTGCCGCATGTCGCGACCAGTTGGATTCCAGCCGCAACTCCGGCGCAATTGTATAGCCCAGGTCGTCCCGACGGCCACGATCGGCGAGCGCAACATTGTCGGTAAATTCTATACCGGCCTCGACGGCCGGATAAGCCAGAAAGGATCCTACCCTGATGCCCAGGGGATCATAGGCAGACACCGCGTTACCGGTCTGGACATTGCCGCCGCCATCTTCTCGATCCGCGAAAATCGGCCGTTCTGGTCCACCGACGGTGTTTCCAGCCTCGCGCCGGCGCACCACGTCGCCCAAGCGCGATGTCACGGTCTGCGGAACGTTTCGACCGGCAGTTGCATCGCGCGCCGCCTGGTCTTGATTGAAGTCGGGTAGGCCGTTTTCGTCAACCCGGCCACGCAATACTTCCGATGGCGAGTCAATGGCATCGTCCTCGTTCGCAGTTACCTGTTGTTGTGCAAACGCCGAACCCGTCATGACCCACGCAAACACAACAAGAACCGCCGGGACGAGTGCCCGTCTTCCCCGCACAACAGTGATTTTGGAGCGGATGAACAATTTCCGGACCCCGTTTGGTGGTTGGAGTTGAAGGCCTCAGACAATAGGTCGCCTTGGCCGGCACAACCATTGGCAAAGACTATGTGTTTGTGGTTAATAAGGCGGTAACAGGGTGACCCCAACGGCTGACAAACAATGGATTTTCTGTATCCTGTCAAAGGACGACCACTCGGTGGCGTTCCTTGGAGTTTCGAATGAATCAGACCACGCTTTCCGCAAACCCTGCGCCTGTCGGATCGCCCGACAACGTTGTTGCCTCTGCGCAACGTACATTTGGCATTGAAGCGGAAGGGATTAAGAGTTTATCGCAAGCTTTTCATGGCGTTCTGGGCGAACGGTTCGTGGAAACTGTGGAAATGCTGAAAGCCACCGAAGGTCGTGTTCTCCTGTCCGGCATGGGCAAAAGCGGTCAGATTGCAAGAAAGATCGTCTCCACTTTGTCCTCGACGGGAACGCCGGCACTGTTCGTTCATCCCAGCGAAGCAAGCCACGGTGACCTTGGCATGATAGCCTCGTCGGACGTGGTCATTATTCTTTCCTGGTCCGGCGAGACTGTGGAACTCAAGGATATTGTTGCCTATTCCCGACGTTTCACGGTTCCGTTGATTGCCATCACGGCCCACAGTGACAGCACTCTGGCAAAATCGGCCGATGTGGTGCTTCAACTGCCGATCCACGAAGAGGCATGCCCCAACGGCCTGGCGCCGACAACGTCCACCACCATGCAGCTCGTGCTGGGCGATGCCATAGCGATCGCCCTGCTTGAGAGCAAGGGTTTCACGTCGAGCGATTTCAAGGTTCTTCATCCCGGCGGAAAACTTGGCGCGGCACTCACATTCGTACGCGATGTCATGCACACAGGAGAAGCGTTGCCGATCGTCGGGCGCGACACGACCATGGCCGAAGCCCTGATGGTCATGACCGAAAAGAGTTTTGGATGCCTGGCCGTGACGACCGAAGACGGACGGCTCGCCGGGATCGTCACGGACGGCGATTTGCGCCGATCGATGGCGCCGGACCTGCTGTCCCGGCTTGCCGGCGACGTGATGACACCGGATCCAAAAGTGATATCGCCCGATGACCTCGCATCCTCCGCATTGGAAATACTGAACTCGAGATCGATTACGAGCCTGTTTGTTACGACAGACAACAAGCCGATAGGCATCGTTCATATCCACGATCTTCTGCGCGTCGGAGTCGCCTGAATCTTGAATTGATCAATAATTCTCGAATAGAACAAATATATATTCTGATAGAATTATTATATCAAAAACATGTTGTTGATTTTACAATCAGTTAACCATGTTTTTCTTACCGCTGATTCCAAATAAATCCATGATTAACCATATGGTTGGATCAAAAGTCCAGCAAATTTACTTTGAATCATTAGTAATTATTTAGGGACCAGCCCCTAGAATACCTCCAAGAAGCAGTGTGTCTTTTGGAAAGCACTGTCCTGCCGCGAAAGGGACGTCGTGGCAGTTGTTCTGGGGGTTGTTATGGATCTCGCGACTATCATAGGCATTATTCTCGGTTCGGCGATTGTCAGCGCCGCCATATTCATGGGCGGCGACTTCATGACCTTTTTGAATGTGCCTTCTGTCTTGATCGTTGTCGGTGGCACAATTTCAGCTTCCGTACTGCGTTTCCCGTTGTCGGGAGTAATGGCGTCCCTGGGTGTTGGTGGAAAAATCGCCTTTACCCAGAAAAAATCCAATCCCCGTGAAATGATTGATGAAATTTCCCGCCTCGCCGAGATCATCCGCAAGAACGGCCCACTAGGTCTTGAAGGTGTGCCGATCGAGGATGAGTTTCTAAGCAAGGGAATTCAGTATGTCGCCGATGGCTACGACGGCGATTTCATCGCAGAATCCCTTGAGCGCGAACGCGACCTCAATCTGAGCCGCCTCGAAGAAGGCAAGCGGATGTTCAAGGCCATGGGCGATTCAGCGCCGGCCTTTGGCATGATCGGCACTCTCGTCGGTCTCGTGCAGATGCTCAGCACCATGGACGACCCTTCGACCATTGGCCCCTCCATGGCCGTCGCTCTGTTGACCACGCTTTATGGCGCGATCATCGCAAACATGATCTGCCTGCCGATTGCCGACAAGCTCGACGCCAAATTCAAGGTCGAGGAAGTCAACCAGACTCTTGCCATCGACGGCATTCTTCAAATTCGGGAAAACAAGAGCCCCGATATCATCAAGGAAATGCTGGTTTCCTATCTGCCTGAGAAGCAACGTTCGGAAATGGTTGAAGCGGCCTAGGGTCTTCTGTGGGCGATCAGGTTTCATGGATGATGGCTGATTCAACCGTAATTCATCCCGATCTAATGAAAGTGTAACTGGCCATGGCCAAGAAAAGAGCCCCGGTCCTTGAAGGCGCCCCAGAGTGGATTGTCACCTTTGCCGATCTGATGTCGCTGCTTGTGTGTTTCTTCGTTCTGATCATTTCGTTTTCGATCCAGGACAAACAGAAGCTTCAGGTAGTGGCCGGGTCGATGCGTGACGCATTCGGCATCAAGGCGGAAATGAACAAGGCCGGTCTCATTGAGATTGAAGGCGTTCCTTCCCGCGAATACGTCAAGCAGGTCGCCCTGGTCGAGAGTGAGAACGACACAGAGTATGCCGATAAAGCCCATGCCAAACAGAAGAAACAGGGACCTGAAGCGGAAACCCACTCTCACGTTAAAGCGGAAGTCCGAACGCCGGACAACTTTGCCCTTGCCGCAGACTCCATTCGTCAGGCCTGGCAGGATCTGCCCGAGGTCACTGAGTCCTCCAACAACATTCTGATCGAGGAAACCAAGGAAGGCCTCCTTATTCAACTGGTCGACCAGGAAGGTCGGGCCATGTTCGAACCCAATTCAGCGAAACCGTACGCGCATACCAGATCGCTGCTCCGAAAGATGGCGCCGGTTCTCAAGGGCCTGCCCAATCGCCTGACCATTACCGGTCACTCCGATGCAACCCGGATTTACAACCGCGTGGGATATGGACAATGGGAACTGACAGCCGACAGAGCAAACACCGCACGCCGGATTCTCTCCAGTGCAGGGGTTCCCAGCGATCGATTCTTCGCGGTTGTCGGCAAGGCGGATTCAGAGCCGCTGTTCCCCGATGACACGTTTCTCGCAGCCAACCGAAGGGTCAGCATTGTGCTCATGCGGGAAACCCCGCCTTTGGCCAGCGATCATAAACTCTAAACAAATCACTCTGAATCATCGGCATGTTCGTCGTGAACCTTGGCCACCGTCAGGGTAGCCCCCTCTATTCCGGTCACAGTGACCTTCTGTCCTGCCGTCATGTCCGGGCCGGCAACGACCCATAATGAATCTCCGATTTTCAACCGTCCCTGTCCGTTCACAACCGGCTCATCGAGCACATATGTCTTTCCGATGTAGAGCTGGACCCGTTTGTTCAGGTTCGGCTGGTCGGATTCGATGGCGGTCGGTGCAAACAATCGTCGCGACAGAAACAGCGTAACGATGGACAATACCGCGAACGCGGCGATCTGCCATTGCCAGCTCAAGTCCACAAACAGCACTGCTGTGCCGACAATCATCGCGGCCACGCCCAGCCAGAGAAAAAACACACCAGGTGCCAACAGTTCCAGCAGCAGAAGCACACCGGCAACCACCCACCATGTCCAGCGGCCGGTAAACTCCAGAATCTCAAGCAGTGGTTCCATAGTGCGCTCCGTTTTGCCTGCGATCAGTCCTGGTTGCCGGCCGACGGAACCGACCCCGACGTGGTATCTTGGCTCTTGGAGGGACCGAACGCCTCGCGTGCAATTTCCGAAATGCCACTGATACTGCCAATCAGCGCGGTTGCCTCGACCGGCAAGATCAAAACCTTCTGATTTCGCGCGGTTGCAAGCGATCCAATCGCTTCAACGTATTTGGTGGCAACAAAATAATTGATCGCCTGGACATTGCCGTTGGCTATCGCCTCACTCACCATTCTGGTCGCCGTGGCTTCGGCTTCTGCGGCACGTTCGCGGGCCTCGGCATCCCGAAACGCTGCTTCCTTGCGTCCTTCCGCCGCCAGTATCGCGGCCTGCTTCACGCCTTCCGCCTGCAGAATTTCGGACTGGCGTTCACCCTCTGCCTCGAGGATAGACGCGCGTTTTTCACGCTCCGCCTTCATCTGGCGTCCCATGGCTTCTATCAGGTCCCGGGGCGGATTGATGTCCTTGATCTCGACCCGGGTCACCTTGATGCCCCACGGCGTCGTCGCATGATCGACCACCTGCAGCAGGCGAGCATTGATTTCGTCACGTTGCGACAACAGCTCGTCGAGATCCATGCTACCCATCACCGTGCGGGTGTTGGTCATGGTGAGGTTGAGGACCGCAAGCTCGAGTTCGTTGACCTCATAGGTCGCCTTCGGCGCATCGAGAACCTGATAGAATGCGACACCGTCAACGGTGACCATCGCGTTATCCTTGGTGATAACCTCCTGGCTTGGAACATTGAGCACCTGCTCCATCATGTTCATCTTCGAGCCGATACGGTCGATAAACGGTATCAGGATGCTCAGCCCCGGCTCAAGCGTCCGGGTGAACCGCCCAAACCTCTCGACCGTATAGTTGTAACCCTGTGGAACCACGCGTATCGCCTGGAACAAAATGACGATGAACAGAACAAGAAGAACCAGGACGAATATGCCTGAGCCGAAAATCATGACGAACCTCCAGTTTGCACGTTCAGCGCACAAGTCGCCTGTGGTCTGAATTCACAGGATATATGATTCTTCGGCGATCTGGCTTCAAATACCAAATTACCTGCCGCTGCCGGCAATCCAGCCGCCGAGCTCGTTCCACACCAGCCTTTCGAGCATGTCAATGCCATCAGGCGATGCGTTCAGGCAGGGCACGACAGTGAACTTTTCACCACCATGTTCCCGGAAGGTTTCGCCGGCCTCGATTGCGATCTCTTCCAGCGTTTCCACGCAATCGGCCGCAAATCCCGGGGTGATCACGGCCACGTTGCGAGTGCCGGAACGTGCGAGTTCCTCTAGCGTCTTGTCCGTGTACGGCTTGAGCCATTCTTCCTTGCCGAACCTGGATTGAAAGGTCATGCGCAACCTCTCGTCGTCCCAGCCAAGTTCCTGGCGCAGCAAGCGCGTGGTTTTGGCGCAATGGCAATGATAGGGATCGCCTTTGTCGAAATAGGATTGGGGCAGACCGTGATACGACGCGATGACCACATCGGGTGTCCAGTCAAGCGAGGCCAGGTGGGTCTTGAGTGACGAAGCCAGCGCCGTCACATATTCCGGAGCGTCATGATAGGGCGGATTGGTGCGGATCGCCGGTTGCCAGCGCATCTTGCCGAGTGCGTCAAACGCCTTGTCGAACACCGAGGCCATGGTTGCCGCGCTGTATTGGGGATAAAGCGCAAACAGGAGAATGCGCTCGCAACCCTGTTGTGAAAGCCTGTCAATGCCTTCCGCTATCGACGGCTTGCCGTACCGCATGGCCCAGTCGACGACGATCCGGCTGTCTTTTGCCACTAGCTTTTCGGCGACTCGCTCGCATTGATCGCGGGTAATGGTTCTCAGCGGCGATTCATTTTGCTCGGTGTTCCAGATTTTCGCGTAAGCCTTGCCGCTTTTCGCCGGTCGCGTATTGAGAATGATACCGTTGAGAATGAACCACCACAGGACCGGGTTGACTTCGATGACCCGCCGGTCGCTCAGGAATTCCTTCAGATACCGGCGCATGGACTGCACATCGGTCCCGTCCGGGGTTCCCAGATTGATCAAAAGCACGCCAATTTTCCCAAACTTTACGTCCGGGTGCTGATCGGGTAAGTGTTCGTCGAACATGGTTTCTCCGCAATCCAGGGGGCCGGGCGACGGTCGCCGTAAAGCGTCAACGCCACCGCGGATCTTGGCATAGAGATACACCGGGCAGCGATCAAGTCGAGTCCAAACCGGCCCACCGAAGCGCGCTATTCGTACGACCTTTCGTCTGCGATGATGACGCCATCGTTGGGCAAGCTGCCCGGGGATACCAATTCAACGGCACCGCGTAGCTTGCACAGCGACTGCAATGATTCTTCAAGGGCCGTTGTATCCACAGCCCCATCTGAATGTTCCGCCTTCAGAACCATGGTATCGCGTTCGTCCGATCGTGAAACCACAAGTCTGAGGCGACCAAGTTCAGGATGGCGCTTCGATATTTCCACAACCTGCTCAGGCCGAACGAACATTCCCCGGACTTTGGTTGCCTGGTCGGCTCGGCCCATCCAGCCCTTTATCCGCACATTCGTGCGCCCGCACGGGCTGGTGCCGCCCATGAATGCCGAGAGGTCACCGGTTGCAAACCGGATCATGGGATAGTCTGCATTGAAACTGGTGACGACCACTTCTCCCACGTCGCCGGCAGCGACCGGATCCCCGGTCCCCGGTTTGACGATCTCTACGATGACCTGTTCATCGACAATCATGCCGTCCTGGGCCTCTGACTCATAGGCCACAATGCCCAGGTCCGCGGTACCGTAACACTGGACCACGTCGACACCGCGCTCGGCCAGCTCGCGCCGCAGCGAAGCCGGCAGCGCGGCTCCGGACACCAGGCCCTTCTTGAGGCTGGATGCATCCTTACCGGCAGTCTCGGCGCCATCGAGCAGCACTTTCAGATAATCCGGAGTGCCGGCATATCCATCGGGCCGCAGATCGTTAATCGCCTGCAGTTGCATTTCCGTATTGCCGATCCCCGCAGGGATGACAGCGCATCCGATGGCGTGGGCGCCGCTCTCAAACATGTGGCCTGCGGGGGTCAGATGGTAGGCGAATGAGTTGTGCAGGATCTGGCCGCGTCTCACGCCGGCCGCGTAAAGCGCACGTCCGACCCGCCACCAGTCGTGGCCGCGTCCTTCCGGGTCGAATATCGGACCGGGCGACATGAACAGCCGCCCCATGGATCCGGCTGGAGCGGTAGTGAACCCGCCAAAAGGCGGAAGCGTCTTCTGGCGCGCGAGAAGGTCGCCCTTGCGTAGAACCGGAACCTGCTGAAAGACCGTCGGATCTGACAGATCATCGGCCTCCACGCCTTTCAGATGGTCGGCCCAACCGGGTGCCTTTTCCTTGGCCATACTGACGAATGCCGGCAACGCACCGTACAGGGCGCTGTGCCGTTCTGCCGGATCACGTGTTTCAAGGGCATCGTAGTGGCGATCATCTGTCATCGCGCACGTCCATTTCCATCATGTTTGTGTTTACGAAAATCAGGCGAGCCAGCGCTTGCGCCTCTTGTAATGCTTGACGTCCCGGAAGGACTTGCGGTCAGCGCCGGCAAGCCCGAGATAGAACTCCTTGACGTCCTCGTTTTCACGCAACGATGCGGCCTCGCCGTCCATCACCACACGGCCATTCTCCAGAATGTAGCCGTAGGTGGCGAATTTGAGCGCAATATTGGTGTTTTGTTCAGCCAGCAGGAAGCTGACTTTTTCCTGCGAATTCAGTTTCTTGACGATATCGAAAATTTCTTCGACCAATTGCGGCGCCAGGCCCATGGACGGTTCATCCAGCAGGATCATGTTCGGCCGCGACATCAGTGCCCGACCAATTGCGGTCATTTGCTGTTCGCCGCCCGAGATGTATCCCGCGAGGCTGCCGCGCCGCTCTTTCAATCGCGGGAAGTAGCCGTAGACCATCTCGAGGTCGGCGGCGATCGCCGCCCGGCCTTCCCGGCGCGTATAGGCCCCGGTCAGGAGGTTCTCTTCAACGCTCAAATGCTCGAAACAATGCCGGCCTTCCATCACCTGGATGCAGCCGCGACGGACCAGCTCGTTGGGCGACAGGGAATCCACACGATCGCCGTGGAATTCCACGTTGCCCTTCGTCACCTCGCCACGCTCGGCGCGCAGCAGATTGGAAACGGCTTTCAGGGTTGTCGTCTTCCCGGCACCGTTGGCACCGAGGAGGGCAACAATGCCCCCCTCGGGAACCTGCAGGGAGACGCCCTTCAACACGAGGATCACATGGTCGTAGATCACCTCGATATTGTTGACGGACAAAACCGTATTTGGAGCGGCTTCGTTCACGGACATCTCCTGTGTTTTGTCAAACAGTCCCGACGGGACTTATTTGCACTCTTGGGTTTCCCAACCGGGCTTGTCGGCTACGTATTTTTCCGCAGCAGCCACGATCAGGGGGCGCACGGCTTCCTTCATGGGTTCGATCCAATCGGACGCCTTCTGCCAGGCCTTGCCGTCCCATTCCTGGATATAGATGGAATGGGCACCGGAATGATCCTTACAGGTGACTTTCATGGGCTTGGCGAAGCCTTCGAGACCGAGCTCCTTGAGCCGTTCGGCCGTCAGGTTGAGGTTTTCGAGACCGACCCGCATTTCCACACCGGTAATTGCTTTCTTACCGGTAATCTCCTGCGCAGTGCGGATCGCTTCGGACACCACGACGGCATTCATAACGCCGCGGTTGTAGAAGTTTTCGCCAACCTTGGACTTGTCCGCCACCTGGCTTTTGCCGGCGTCGACCACATGCTTGATGATGTCCTGAAGGGCACCGTAGTTTGAACCTGTCGCATGGAAGTTTGCAGACTTGTAGCCTTTTGCGCCGGTTCCGGCAGGACGAGCATCGTCATCGCTGCCCGACCACCAGACACCAATGAACTTGTCCATCGGAAAGCGGATCTTGGCTGCTTCCTTGATGGCTGTCGGGTTCATGGCACCCCAGCCCCACATCACCATCCAGTCAGGACGCTCCTTGCGGACCTGCAACCAGTGAGACGACTGGTTCTGCATTTCCTTGCCGCCAACCGGAACCTTCAGCAACTCAAAGCCCATATCCTTGGACAACTGTTCGAGCAACGGCAGTGGCTCACGGCCATATCCGACATCAAGGTAGATAAAGCCGATTTTCTTGCCCTTAACACCGCCATTGGCGTCGATGTATTTGATAATCGCCGATGCCTGGCTCCAGTAGGTTGCCGGTGCATTGAACACCCACGGGAATTTCTCACCGTCAGCAGCTGCCGACAGTCCATAGCCCATGGAGAGAACCGGAATCTTGTCGACCGGTGCCTTTGGGATCAGCTGCAGGGTGATGCCCGTTGAATACGGATTGTAAACCACCGCACCTTTACCCTTGGTCCCTTCGTAACACTCGACGCCTTTCTGAGCGCTGTAACCGGTTTCGCATTCGTCGACAACCAGCTTGACGCCACCAATGCCGCCATCGCGTTCGTTAAGCATGGTCAGATAGTCGTGCATGCCGTTCGCGATCGGAATACCTGACCCGGCATAGTTGCCGGTGCGGTATGTCAGAAGCGGTACATAAATCGAGTCCTCTGCCTGGACGGGCTCAGGCATGGACGCCAGCGAACCGCCGAGCATGATTGCTGCAGCGGTGCCGGTAGCAAGTCTTTTCAACTTCATTTGTCGTTTCCTCCACTGTTTCACAAGACACCGGACATAACTCCCTGAAAGCCCGATGCCATTCGTCACTTCTTTTACGTCTCGTGCCTTTCGGCATCACGTGATCCGGATCGTAACACCCGGTAATGAAATGACAAACCTCTCACATTCTGTCTGCGTTAACGTCGCCTGCCCTAATACGGGAAGGGCCACAATCTGAGCTTTTCCTTCGCCACCTGCCAAAGCCGCGCAAATCCGGCCGGCTCCAGAATAAGGAAAAGGATGATCATCGCGCCGATGACGATGAAATTGAGGTGCTCCACGGTCGACGCCGAAATCGAAAAGCCAATCATTTCAGGCGCGGAACGCAGGAATATCGGCATCAGCCAGATGAAGGCAGCACCCAGGAACGCTCCCAGCAGGCTGCCCAGCCCGCCGATGATCACCATGAACAGGATCAGGAACGACACGTTGATGTCGAAACTTTCAACCTCGGCCGCACCCAGCCAAAGGAACACCATCATCGCCCCGGCAACGCCGCAGTAGTAGGAACTGACCGCAAAGGCGGTAAGCTTCGCCGGTAATAGCCGTATGCCCATGAGTTCAGCCGCAATATCGCGGTCGCGAACAGCCATCCAGTTGCGGCCGAACCGGCCGCGAACCAGATTGGAGGCAATCCAGGTCAGGAAAACGACAATTCCCAGAACAACCAGATACCGGTGGTTGGACGTGGCTGTTGGCCCTGTCACGGCAATGCCGAAGACTTCGCGGGTGGGCACCTCGATGGCACCAGAGTCATTGTAGTTATAAAGCCAGGCAATCCGGCCGAATGCCCATTCAAGAAAGAACTGCGAGGCAAGAGTAGCCACGGCGAGATAGAACCCCTTAATGCGCAGAGACGGAAGGCCAAAGAAAATGCCCACTGCCGAGGCGACAAACCCCGACAGCAAGATGGCCACGATGACATTGAGATCCGGGAAGATGGTCACAAGCTTGTAACAGCCGTAGGCGCCAACGCCCATGAAACCGCCCGTACCCAATGACAGCTGTCCGGCGTAACCGGTGAGAATGTTAAGACCGATCGTTGCCAGGGCAAATATCAGGAACGGAATCATAATCGAGTTCAGCCAGAAATCATTGAGAGTCCAGGGCAGAACCCCGAAGGCAATGACCAGTATGGCAATGATCCCCAACCTGTCCTGACGGATCGGAAACACCGCCTGATCGGCGCGATATGTCGTCTTGAACTGACCGGCTTCGCGATACAGCATTTCTTTGACCCTCTATACCCGCTCGATAATCTTTTCGCCGAACAGACCTTGCGGCCGGAACAACAGGAACAGCAGTGCGATGACATAGGCAAGCCAGCCTTCGATGCCGCCACCGACCAGCGGACCCCAGTAGACCTCGCCGAGTTTTTCACCGATCCCGATGATGAGCCCGCCCACAATCGCTCCGGGGATGGATGTGAAACCACCCAGGATCAGAACCGGCAACGCCTTCAGCGCGACAATCGCCAAACCAAAACTCACGTCCGACCGCGCACCCCACATGATGCCGGTTGCAAGCGCCACAATGCCGGCGGCAAACCAGACGATGACCCAGATCTGATTGAGCGAGATGCCGACCGAAAGAGCTGCCTGGTGATCATCGGCCACGGCCCTCAGGGCACGCCCGATCCGGGTCTTGTTGAAAAACACCGCCAGGCCGATCACCATCGCTCCGGCGATAACCGCAGCGGAAATGTCGATCTGCTGCATGCTCACAATGCCGCCCAGGATTTCGAAATCGAAGACGCCTGTCGGAATAAAAAGCTCGGTCGTAATCATGGTCTTGGGCTCGCCGCCAAACACCAGTTCCCCGAAACCGATCAGGAAGTAGTTCAGCCCGATGGTCGCCATGAAGAGGATAATATCCTCCTGATTGACCAGCGGGCGAAGCACCAGTCGCTCAACCAGGAACGCCAGCGCGAACATGATGGCGATGCACATCAAAAGGGCAACAAATGCGGGCACTCCGGCCGCATGCAAGCCGACCAGGGACAACGCCCCGAACACCACCATGATCCCTTGCGCGAAGTTGAACACGCCCGACGCCTTGAAAATGAGCACAAAGCCCAAGGCAATCAGTGAATACAGGACCCCTGAGACAAATCCTTCCCACAGCACCTGGACAAAGAAGTCCGGCAGGGAGAACATCTGCACAAACGGGTCGATCAGAACCATGTATAGAAAATCACCCATGTCGCCCCCTAATGGCTCACGCCGAGATAGGCATCGATGACAGCCTGAGTTGAACTCACCACATCCGGCGTGCCGTCGGCAATCTTCTGGCCGTAGTCAAGCACGACCACACGGGTCGACAGATCCATCACCACGCCCATGTCGTGTTCGATCAGGGCGATGGTTGTGCCGAACTGATCGTTCACGTCGAGAATAAAGCGCGACATGTCTTCCTTTTCTTCAAGGTTCATGCCGGCCATCGGTTCGTCGAGCAGCAGAAGCTCCGGTTCCATGGCCAGAGCCCGGCCCAGTTCCACCCGCTTCTGCAATCCATAGGGCAACCGCCCCACCGGTGTGCGGCGGATATGCGGAATTTCCAGAAAGTCGATGATGTGTTCGACGAATTCACGATGCTCGGCTTCTTCCCGCTCAGCCGGTCCGAACCGGAAAAAGTGCCAGAACATCCCCTTTTCCATCTTGAGCGACCGGCCGGTCATGATGTTGTCGAGCGTACTCATGCCCCTGAACAGCGCTACATTCTGAAATGTCCGGGCGATGCCGGACGCCGCAGCCTCGTGGGGCTTGATCTGGCGCCGCTTCACACCGCGGAAAGCAACGGTGCCCGCCTGCGGGTGGTAAAAGCCGTTGATGACATTCAGCATCGACGTCTTGCCGGCACCATTGGGCCCGATGATCGCCCGGATCTCACCTTTTGCGATATCGAAGCTGACATTGGTAATGGCCTTGACCCCGCCGAACGAAAGCGAGATGTCATCCACATCCAATAGGACGTCTCCCGCCTTTACGGTCGACTCAACTCTCCCGATCATTCGGCGGCCTCCGCAACGGCATTGATCGGCGGGTTTACTTTCATGTCGCGAATTTCCACGTCCCCTTCGATCACACCGCGGCGCCCATCTTCGAAAGTCATTTCCGTGGAAATCTTCTGATGGGTCTTGGAGGGATCGTAGAGTGCATCGATGAGCGCGCCATAACGTTCCGTAATGAGGCTGCGGCGCACCTTGTCGGTCCTGGTAATTTCGCCGTCATCGGCATCCAGTTCCTTGTGCAGAATCAGGAATCGGTGAATCTGCGCGCCGGCAACCCGTTCTTCGCCGGCAAGCTCTCTGTTCACCTCTTCGACGTGTTGTTCGATCATCTTGTAGACATCCGGATTCCCGGCAAGTTCCTGGTAACTGGCATAGACAACATTGTTGCGTTCCGCCCAGGAGCCGACGGCCGTCAGATCGATGTTGATGAAGCAGGTGACGAATTCGCGTTCGTGTCCGAACGACACCACCTCCTTGATATTGGGATAGAACTTGAGCTTGTTCTCAATGTATTTTGGCGGGAACAGCGTTCCGTCCTTGAGTTTCCCCACGTCCTTGGCGCGGTCGATAATCTTGAGGTGTCCGTTTTCATCCAGGAAACCGGCATCCCCGGAATGGACCCAACCGTCTTTGGTCTTGGTTTCGGCGGTAGCCTCAGGGTTCTTGTAGTATTCCTTGAATATCCCTGGTGAACGGTACATGACCTCGCCGCTGTCAGCGACCTTGATCTCGATGCTGTCGAGCGGCCGTCCCACGGTGTCGGCATAGATTTCCGCGTCCGGCTGGTTCGTGATGTAGACGGCGGCCTCGGTCTGGCCGTAGAGCTGTTTGAGATTCATGCCCAGGGACCGGTAGAACTTGAAGATTTCCGGACCGATCGCCTCGCCGGCAGTGTAGGCCACACGTACCTTGGAAAGCCCGAACAGGTTTTTCAATGGCCCATAGACCATCACATCGCCGAGCATGTATTTCAAACGCGCCATCAGCGGGACCGGTTCGCCGTTCAGAATCTTCTCACCCCATTGGCGCGCCACGCCCAGGAAATAATCGAACATCCTTTTCTTAAGTTTGCTCGCGTCCTCCATGCGCACCATTGTCTCGGTGATCAGCGCCTCATAGACGCGCGGCGGCGCGAACGCATAGGTCGTTCCGATTTCGCGACGGTCTTCGACAACCGTATCGCGGCTCTCGGGACAATTGACGCAATAGCCCGCAGCGAACGATTGAGCGTAGGAAAAGACATGATCGCCAACCCATGCCATGGGGAGATAGGCAATCGTTTCTTCATGTTCATCGAGGCCGTCGAACTCGTTCGCGACCTTGGCGGCCCACATGCAACTGCTCATGGTCAGAACGACACCTTTCGGCCGTCCGGTGGTTCCCGACGTGTACAGAATAATCGCCGTGTCGTCGCCGCTGCCCTTGTCGATTTCTGCCAGCCATTCATCGGCTGCCGCCGCATTCTGCGTCATGGCTTCCCGGCCGAGAGCCTGTACATCTTCATACGAAACCAGCTGTTCGACGGCGTAGTTCGACAGCCCGCGCTCGTCGTCATAGATTATCTTGCGAATGCCTTTGTAGCTCTCTCCGATTTCCAGAAGTTTATCGACTTGTTCCTGGTTCTCCACCATCGCCATGACGACGCCGGCGTGGTCGAGCACGAAAGTCATCTCCTCGGCAACCGAGTCCTGGTAGACCGGCACCGGTATGGCGCCCAGGGCTTGTGCTGCGCAGATCGACCAATAGAGTCTCGGCCGGTTGTCGCCAACGATAGCGATCATCTCACCGCGCTTAAGTCCCAGCTGTTTCAAGCCGATCGAGAAGTCTCGAATCTCGTCGAGAACCTCAGACCAGGTCCAGCATTGCCAGATACCCAGGTCTTTTTCTCGCATCGCAGGGCGATCGGCGAAAATCTTGGCGTTCCTGAGCAACAGTTTTGGAAAAGTATCCCCGCCCTGTCCGGGCGATGCATCCGTCCCCACCATTTTCTCCCTTTGACATCGAAACGGCTACCGAAACCGTGAGCCGCGTTGCGTCGCTACCTTCAGTTCCCCTAACAGCCATATGGGCTTCTTGTTGAAACTTCTCATATGCCCAGCGGATCTTGTAACATGTTTTTTGCATGACCGGCACACTAACGCCAGTCAATCGGCGTGAAGTTTATCGCGCGCACGATGATACCGGAAACACAAATAACAACATCTCATATTGTGGAAACCGGTCATTCCTTTCGAACTTGCACGCAAACATTCGGATCGTCGCAAAGCCTTATAATTACATGAAAATTTTACGCAATTTGAGAACAGATCCAGAAAGGTGCTTATAGATTACACTGGTTCAGGCCTTATCGATCTGTCGTTTTGGTATGTTTGTCTTTTGTAAAGAATTGTAAAGCGCTTTGCGTGTTCGCGATCTGGCGTCAGAATTGCCGTTTCGGCGAAGTTTAGAACCGGACTTATCACGTGATTGACAAGAGAGCACTCAGGCAACCAGCCACATCGGACCGGGCCGATAGTCCGGTCGCCGAAAAACTCGGCTACCTCGAAGCTGCACTAAATCATCTGGATGACGGCTTCACGATGTATGACCTCGAATTGAAGCTGGTCGCCTGGAACGACAGGTTCTTTGAACTTGTCGACTTTCCCGCCGCCGAGTTTGCCCATGTCGGCAAACCCTTTGCAGATTTCATCCGTTACAACGTGGAGCGTGGCGAGTATGGCCCTGGCGATCCGGAACGGCTGATTGAAGAAAGAATCATGCTGGCAAGAAAGTTCGAGTCTCATTGCATGGAACGCCGCCGCCCCAACGGCGCAATACTCGAGATTCGCGGCAATCCGATCCCCGGCATCGGATTTGTCACGGTTTACAAGGACATCACCGAACGACGGCTCGCGGAAGAGGCGCTTGCCGCCGCCAACGAAGACCTCGAGCGCCGTGTCACTGAGCGCACTCGGGCACTGACCAGCGTCAACGAGCGCCTGGTCAAGGAAATCGAACAACGCAAGAGCACGCTCAAGGCGCTAAAGGAGAGCGAGGACTGGATCCGCCTGATCGCCGACGGCGTGCCGGTCCTCATTGGATACGTCGATTCCGACCAGCGCTATCGGTTTGCCAACCGTCAGTTCGAGACCTGGATCGGACTATCGCCGGAGCAGATTCAGGGCCGCCATGTGGACGACGTCCTGGGACCGAACATCAACCGCACTTTGAAGGAGCAGATGACACAGGCCCTGGCCGGCAACACGGTTTCAAACGAGTTCAGGCTGAGGCTTCCCAACGGCAAGCACATTCAGGCCAAGTCGAATTTCATCCCTCATTTTGCGCCGTCGCGCGAGGTCATGGGATATTTCATCCTCGCCCAGGATGTCACCGAACAGCGTCAGGTCGAGTCGGCTTTGCGCCAATCCGACAAGATGAAAGCCGTCGGTCAGTTGACCGGTGGCCTCGCCCATGACTTCAACAATCTTCTCACCATTATCGTCGGCAATCTCAACCTTCTGCGTGAACAGCTCGACCAGGACGAACACATCGTTTCGCAAATCGACCCGGCGCTCGATGCCGGACGCCGGGGTGCGGAACTGGTCAAGCATCTTCTGGCATTCAGCCGAAAACACCCCTTGAGGCCTGAAGTCGTCGACATTTCGATTCTGATGTCGAAGATGAACGACCTCCTGAAACGCACACTGGGGTCCGAAATCGACGTCCATATGAATTTGTGCAAAACCGGTTGCCTTGTGTTGACCAACCCCAACCAGATGGAAAGTGCATTGCTCAACCTGGCGCTCAATGCCCGCGATGCCATGCCGGAAGGTGGCCGGTTGACTATAGGCCTCGATCTGGAGGAAGGAACCGGCTCCCGGGCAAGCGATACCGCAGTCATTTCCATCACCGACACCGGCACTGGAATGCCCGCCGATGTCGCCGAACGGGCCTTCGAGCCGTTCTTCACGACCAAACCGCCCGGGCGGGGCAGCGGCATGGGGCTTGCCATGGTCTACGGCTTTGTTCACCAGACAGATGGGACAATTTCCATTGAACACACCAACCGGGCGGGCACACGGATAACCATGCGCCTGCCGGTGCATTCGGCTGAGGCCAGCACAACCGATGCCGCACCGCATGACCTATCGGCAATTCCACCGGGGCACGAAACCATACTCGTCGTCGAAGACGACCCGGACGTGCGCACCTACACGGTGTCGGCACTGCAGTCCCTGCACTACGAAGTGCTCGAAGCCGCCGGCGGCAGCGAAGCCGTCGCCATATTGGGCCGGGACAAAGCAATCGACCTTGTGTTGACGGACGTCGTCATGCCGGGAAGCTGTAACGGTTTCGAACTGGCCAGAACAGCTACGGAATTGCGGCCGGACACCAAGGTCCTGCTGATGTCCGGCTACCCCGATGACGCGGAAAACTCAGCCCAGACCCCTAATCTGCCCCTGCCCTTCCTCGCCAAACCATTTGAAAAACGTGACTTGGCAGTTGCTGTGCGCAACACCTTGGACGCAGCACGCCTGCAGCAAGATTGACCGGGCATGGCGGGACCGTTAGACCTTCCCGCACGAAACCTTGAAATCGCGGTCGCATGTCGTGAGGATCATGGCGGACAAATCTACCATACTGGTGGTCGACGACGAGCCGGACATTTGTGCGCTTGTCATAAACAGCTTGAAACTGGGCGGCTACGCAGGGATTGCCGCTAACGATGGCCGTCAGATGATGCGCCTGTTGCGGACCGAGCCGGTCGACCTCGTCATTCTGGATCTCACATTGGGCGACGAGGACGGACTGCAGCTTCTCAAGCAGGTCAGGGATACGGAAAACCTGCCGGTCATTATCCTCACGGGCCGTGGAGAGCCCATCGACCGCATCATCGGGCTCGAGTTGGGAGCCGACGACTATCTGCCCAAGCCGTTTGAGCCCAGAGAGCTTGTTGCCCGTGTCCGCAGCGTATTGCGTCGCGCCCTGCCGTCCGACCCGACAGATGCCCGCATCACGTTTTCCCGCTGGTGCCTCGACACCGCGTCGCGTCAGTTAACCGCCCCGGACGGGTCCGACGTCGTTTTGACATCGGCCGAGTTCGACCTGCTTGCGGCCCTCGCCCGCCATCCGAACCGTGTTCTCAATCGGGATCTGCTCCTGGAAACCACTCGCAACCGCATCGGCACACCCTACGACCGGAGCATCGACGTTCATGTCATGAATCTGCGTCGCAAGATCGAAGCCGATCCGAAATCGCCAAAGCTGATCAAGACGGTCCGCGGCATCGGTTATATCTTTACGCCTGATGCAGGCGAGACCGGATAGCCAATAACCATTGGTCGTCGGAGGACTACGCCACAGCGCGATGTTCCTGCCGGCCGGCGCGATAGGCATCGAGAAGTTCCTGTTCCCGGGCTTTGGCCTCCGTCAGATGCCGCTCCTTGACGTAGCCGTATCCCCTGATCTGCTCGGGGATGCGCGCAATATCGACCGCAATGGCATGATTGTCCCGACTGAGGGTCTCGAGCATCATGTTGACTGTCTTCTCGTAGTCTTTTACCAGCCGGCGCTCTGCCCGACGCTCGCGCGAGAGCCCGAATGGGTCAAACGGTGTGCCGCGCAGAAATTTCAGGCCAGCAAGCATGCCGAAGGCTTTCATCATCCAGGGACCGAACGTCGTTTTCATCGGCAACCCGGTATCCGGATTTCGCCGTGCGAACAGAGGCGGCGCCAGATTGAATTCCAGCTTATAGTTTCCGGTAAACTGCTCGGCAACCTGACGCACCAACCGGCCGTCGCTGTGAAGCCTGGCCACCTCGTACTCGTCCTTGTAGGACATCACCTTGAAGAAATAGCGGGCAACGGCTTCCGAGAGTTCGGACTTGCCCGGCACGCGTTCGCGTTCCGTATCGCGGACCTGATCGACCAGGGTCTTGTAGCGCATGGCGTATGCCGTACTCTGGTAATCCGCAAGGTAATCCATCCGGCGTGCGATCACTTCGCCCAGATCCTTGGACGCGTTGTGAATATCGTTCTTGTCGGTTTCCGGAATGATCAACGCCTCCACACGATGGAGGTCGTGGGCCGCGCGCCGTCCCCAGATGAACGCCCGCTGATTCATTTCGACCGAGACACCATTCAGTTCGATCGCCTGTTCGAGCGCATCCGCCGATACCGGCACCAGGCCTTTCTGATAGGCAAAACCGAGCATGAACAGGTTCGTGGCGATCGAATTACCTGTCAGGGCCGTAGCGATCCGAGTTGCGGCCACCGTGTGAACGTGCTCAGCGCCGGCCCGTGCCTCGATCGCCAGATGAAGCGCCTTCGACGGCAGCACGTAGTCTGCATCCTGGGTGAAATCGGCCGGCATGGTCTCCTGACTGTTGACGACAATCCGGCCGCGCCCTTGCTTGACCGTCTCCAGAACCTTTTCGGAAGCCGCAACCACCATGTCGCAGCCCAAAACCAGGTCCGCGCTGCCGCCGGCAACACGAATTGTGGAGATGTCATCGGGCGTCTTGGCGACCTTCAGGTGCGCCACAACAGAGCCGCCCTTCTGGGCAAGCCCCGCCATGTCGATGATCCCGCAACCCTTGTTTTCGAGGTGGGCCGCCATGCCCACAAGCGCACCGATCGTCACCACGCCGGTGCCGCCGATCCCGGTGATGACGATGTTGTAGGGCTTGTCGAGCGACGGCCGGACAGGATCCGGCAGAACCTCGAAAACAGCGGGTTCACCTGGCTTGCTGCGTAGCGAGGGCACGCCCTTGCGAAGCTCGCCGCCCTTGACGGTGACAAAACTCGGGCAGAAGCCTTTCAGGCAGGAATAGTCCTTGTTGCAGGCCGACTGATCGATCTGGCGTTTGCGGCCGAACTCGGTTTCGACCGGCACGATCGCCACGCAGTTCGACTTTTCACCGCAATCGCCACAGCCTTCGCACACAAGTTCGTTGATCACGATCCGCTTGGCAGGATCGGGGAACTTGCCACGCTTGCGGCGGCGGCGTTTCTCAGCCGCACAGGTCTGGTCGTAGATCATGACAGACACGCCTTCCGCGGTCTGCAACTCACGCTGGATCCGGTCGAGGTCGTCGCGGTGGGCAACTTCGGTTGCGAACGGGAAATTGACATCGGCTGGATATTTTTCCGGCTCGTCGGTCACTACAGCAATCCGCTGGACGCCTTCTGCAGCCACCTGGCGGGCAATGTCGGGCACCGTGAGACCGCCCTCATGGGCCTGGCCGCCGGTCATCGCCACCGCATCGTTGTAAAGGATCTTGTAGGTCATCGTCACGCCTGAGGCGATGGCAGCCCGGATGGCGAGAATGCCCGAGTGATTGTAGGTCCCGTCGCCCAGGTTCTGGAACACGTGCTTGCGCGTGGAAAACGGCGCTTCGCCGATCCAGTTGGCGCCCTCGCCGCCCATTTGCGTGTAACCCTCGGTCGACCGGTTCGGCACCAGTTGCGCCATCCAGTGACAGCCGATGCCGGCATAGGCCCGCCCGCCTTCCGGCACCACCGTCGATGTATTGTGCGGGCAGCCGGCACAGAAGTAAGGCTTCCTTTCGGCGGCATCGGGCAGATTGCGCGCCTGACCGCTGCCGGCCAGGATCTCGTCGAGTTTCCCGCGAAGTACGGAATCGTCGTTGCGGGCAAGAATTCGCTCAGCTATTGCCGCACCGATCTGGTTTGGGTTCAGGGCCGCCTTGGCCTGAAACAATGTCTTTTCGAATTCGTCTTTCTTGCCGATGACCGCCGGTGCATCCGCCTTGCCGTAGAGCTGCTCGCGGATTTGCGTTTCCATCAGAGAACGCTTTTCCTCGACCACGATGATCAGGTCGAGCCCTTCGGCAAATTTCTCGATACCTTCCGGCTCCAGCGGCCAGGTCATGCCCACCTTGTAGATCCGCAGGCCGATCTTGGAGGCTGCGACTTCGTCAATCCCCAAATCATCGAGGGCCTGACGGACGTCGAGATAGCTCTTGCCGGCGGACACGATGCCGATGCGCGGCTCCGGTCCGCCGTTCATGACGATCTTGTCGATCTTGTTGGCCCGGGCAAACGCAACGGTTGCAAAGCGCTTGTAGTCGTGGAGCCTGGCCTCGGCACCAAGCGGCGTGTCGAAGGGCCTGATATTGAGGCCGTCTGCCGGCATTTCGAAATCTGTAGGTTCGACAATTCTCACACGATCGAGAGAACCATCGACGACAGCGGTCGATTCGATCGTGTCCTTGACGCATTTCATGCCGACCCAGCAGCCCGAGTAACGCGACAGGGCAATTCCCAGAATTCCGTAGTCGAGCAGTTCCTGAACACCGGCGGGATTGAGCACGGGGATCATGGCGTCGAGCATGGCAAATTCGCTCTGATGCGCCGTCGTGGACGATTCGCAGGTATGGTCGTCGCCCATCAGAGCGATGACGCCGCCCTTTGCCGAGGTGCCTGCAAAATTGGCGTGCCTGAGAACGTCACCGCTGCGGTCGACGCCAGGGCCCTTGCCGTACCAGATTCCGAAGACACCGTCGAAGGCACCCTCACCGCGCATGGTTGACTGCTGGGATCCCCAGATGGCGGTCGCCGCAATGTCTTCGTTAAGCCCCGGCTGAAACTTCACGTCATATTCGGCAAGTGTCTTCGACATCCGCCCGAACTGTTGATCGAGCCCGCCCAGAGGCGAGCCTCGGTAGCCGGTCACATACCCTGCCGTATTATCGCCGGCCTGACGGTCGCGTTCCTTCTGCATCATGGTCAGGCGCACGATCGCCTGCGTCCCGTTGACGAAGATTCGGTCTTTGCCGAGATCGAATTTATCGTCGAGGCTGACCTTGGCAGTTGTCATGATATTCCATCCCGTAAGTCGGCGGCTGCGCATTGGTCTTATATTGGTTTTAGCAAGTCGCAGTCAATTTTAGGTAAGCATTACTGACATTGTTTTTCGCGCCTTGTCAATTCACTCTTGAGAACGAATTCACATCGCCGCAGTTGGTTCATATGCCCCAGCTCCAGAAGTCATTGCTTTCCTTTGAATAAAACCGTGAAAGCACCATCTTGTGAACCTCCGACGCACCATCCACAAGTTTTGCGCAGCGGGCGTAGCGGTAGATCCATTCCAGAACCGTGTCGCGGGAATATCCCTTAGCCCCACAAAGCTGGATGCAGGTATCGGCCGCCTTGTTGAGCGTATCCGCCACGTGAACTTTGGCCATCGAGACTTCCTTGCGGGCAAAGTCGCCCTGATCCAGTTTCCAGGCCGCATGCATCACAAGCAGACGTCCGACCTGAATATCGTGAGCCAGCCCGCCCATCGCCGTCTGGACCGACTCCCGGTCTGCCAGACGCATGCCGAAGCCTTCGCGCTCGCTGGTATAGGCTGCTGCAATTTCCATGCATCGCTTGGCCTGTCCGAGCCACCGCATGCAATGGGTCAACCGGGCAGGTCCCAGCCTGATCTGGGTGATCTTCAGGCCGTCTCCCACCTCCATCAGGCGGTTGCTGTCTTCGATCTCAAGGCCGTCGAATTCAAGCTCGCACACCCCGCCATGTTCGTCGGGGCCCATGTTGCCGATCCGCCTGACGATATGCCAACCCGGCTGGTCGCGATCAAACAGGAATGCCGACAGGCCGCGCCGGGGATCGTCTGAAGTCCGCGCCATGAGGATAAAGTGTTTTGCCACGGCGGCGCCGGAGATGTACCACTTGCGGCCGCTGACGACCCAGCGGTCGCCGGTCTTCTCAGCCTTGGTCAGCATCATGGACGGATCCGATCCGCCACCAGGGTGCGGTTCCGTCATCACAAAGGACGACCGCACATCGCCATCGATGATCGGCTGCAGCCAGCGGTCTTTCTGGGCCACGCTGCCGATTCTGTTCAACACGCTCATGTTGCCATCGTCGGGTGCCTGGCAGTTGAGGCAGACCGGCCCGAAGATCGACCGGCCGGCCTCTTCATAAAAAGCGGCCCAACCCATTACAGGTAGCCCGAGGCCACCGCGATCTTTCGGCATCTGCGGCGCCCACAAGCCGGCAGCCCGTGCTTTCGACCGCATGGTTTCCAGCAGGTCCATGCGAATGTTGTCAAACTCGTTGTAATTGCCGGAATCGGCCTCCAGAGGCACGATCTCCTCAGCCACGAATGCCCGCACCTTGAGCCGCAAGGTCTCGATTTCAGGAGGCAGAGTAAAGTCCATTTGAGGCCGCTGTTCCTTCAGGTTGTTAGCACAGGTTTGTGTCCTAACGTGACGTCTTCTCGATGGCGATGTAACAATGGACATAATCCATGGCGTGGCCGTCGGGATCTTTCGCAACCATGTTCTCGTAGCGCTGGTAAAACTGATCCACGAGGCGGGCGCGCTCGGCAGCCGGTCGCGACTTGTCGAGCGCTGTTGCAAAAACCGTTTCACTCCATGACCGCAATGTCGGGACATAGGACACGGCAAATTCCCGTGAACTCATGACCCCGTTCGAGTTCAGGAACGCTGCCCGGTAGGGGCACTCGACAACCCCGGTCCGCGCCGATATCAATCGCAGCCCCGCCCCATGAACTTCACCCGCCTGATCGAGCAATGGAGCACTGAACTCTTCCTTGGTCCGGTAGAACTGCGGGAAGCTTGCGTTCAAATATTCCTGGTCGCTGATTAACCCGTCCGCCGCCATCGCGCGCCAGTGCAGATCGAATGTGTCGAACATGTTGACACCGCCGGTGTTGCCCAGATAACGGCCTTCTTCATCCTTGCCGAAGTTCATGAACACCAGACGCCCGCCGGGCCGTAGTTCCTTGGCCCGGGCCAGCAAGATGTTGTTCCAGTCATCGGCCGCCCGTCTGGTGAACGCATCGAGCGTCACCCCTTTCGCGCCGACCATATGGACGTGGTTCTCGATTTCGCACGGTTTTTCGCTCACGTAGTGCATGGCGGTCGCCGAAAACCCCAGATCAAGACTCGCATCGGGCAGAAGCTGGCTGTGAAATCCTATACCGCAGGCATTGACGAAGACCCCGTCGAATTCGCTCAGATAGTTGTTTTCCAGATCGTCTGTCAGGCCCAGCATGTTCTTGAACAACACCGAATAATCATTGCTGGGAAGATCCGTATAGGTGATCGAAATTTGACGATCGGGGAAGCGGGAACGGATTGCTGCGATCGTGTTGCGGATGGTTTCCTTCGACGTGCCGCCATCGGCTGCCCCGAAATCAGCGATGCGTACCGGATCACCGTCGCGCGGTTCTGGGATTGCCGCAACCGCCTCGAGCAGCATGCCGGACGCCTTGTCGATGACGTCCTTCGCGCCGCGGGTTCTCTCACTGTAGTATCCGCCGCCCTTCATGGCGACCGACGCCCCTGTCGAGGTCACGTGAACGTCAGACATTTCCGCACACCCTTTATCTCCCTTTGACTTACCGAACGCATATTACGCGCTGAGACAACCGGAACAACAGACGAATCCGGTTACGCCCCCAGAGTAAGTCCCTGCCCGCCGTCGATGGTTATTGTACTTCCCGTCATGAACCCGGAAGCCTGAGACGCCAGCAGCAGCAAGGTGCCATCCAGTTCATGGGGCTCGGCGATCCGGCGTTGCGGTATCGACCGGATCATCGCATCGCCTGCGCCGGATTCAAAAAAGTGCCGGTTGATCTCCGTCAGGACATATCCCGGTGCAATTGCATTGACCCGGATGCCGTGGCGCGCCCATTCCAGGGCAAGTGCTTCGGTCAGTTGCTTGACGGCGGCCTTGGACACCGCATAGGCGCTCAGTCCCGACGCCACCCTCAAGGCCAGCAGGGAGGCGATGTTGATGATGCTGCCGCCGATGTCCGCATCGACCATCCGTTTGGCGGCTTCCTGGGCGGTGTACCAGACACCGTCGAGGTTGACATCCATCTGACGGCGCCAGTCTTCGCGCGTCATCTCCAGCGCCTTCTTGCTGACCGCCATGCCGGCATTGTTGACGAGGATAGAGACCGGACCGAAATGCTTCTCGACGGCGTCGAACGAGGCAGGTATTTGGCTCTCGTCTGCCACGTCCAGTGAAACGGACACAGCCTTCCCACCGGCCGCTTCAATCTCCTTTTTCAGCGCCTCCAGGCGATCGACACTGCGCGCGGCAAGACCGACATTCGCGCCATGGGCAGCAAGCGTCTGGGCAAACCTCCAGCCGAGCCCGCTCGACGCACCGGTGACCAGAGCAGTTTTGCCCGTCACGTCAAACAAGTCTGCAGCTTTCATTGCGAGTTCACTCCAGAAATGGATCTACAGCATTTCACCACATTATCAGGGCGCATTCGAGTGAGAAGACCCGAAGCGCAGCATTGTCCCATGCTTCGAAAACCACTAGATCCAAATGCGCCTTAGTGGAGCCAGCACGCTCAGAAGCTCATGGAGATGTCACGATGCTGAGAATTACAGCCCGCAAGGTAAAGTGCCTGTTCGCGGGGGATGCGGGGCAATTGTCTCAGGCCGATCGTGTCACGGATGGCCGCTTCGTACTGGCGCAGACCCGGCAGCAGTTCCGTGGACGCCCTGGCCCGCCAGGCAACATCAGCTTGCATGAGCTTGACGGTTTTTTCATAAGACTTGCGCGCCTTGTCCAGGTTCGGTGTCTTGGAACTCAGGGCCCTCGCCATATTTTTCAGCTCCGACTTGAGGGCGGACGTGCCCTTAAGGGCGCTTACACGACGTGAGACTTCTTTCACTGTCTTGGAAGCCGCCTTTGGATCGGAGGCTTCCAATGTGGCGCTCAATGCGATGACGTCGGGCTCGAGCGCCTTCAGGGCATCTGCGTCAGCAATCACATCGAGTGCCTGCTTAATCGGTTCATAGCCGCCATCAGCGCTCCGCCGATAGTTAGTTCGTGCCTTTTCTTCTTCATTTCGCACAGAAACGAATGCCGTGTGATCGGCTTCCCAATTCTGAGGGATTTCCTTCAAAAGGGCGACTTTTTCATCGCTCAGTAGCGTATAGTCGTCATCCAGGGCCTTAAGTCTGCTTTCTTTGGTGGATTGGTCTCTTTTCAGCCGATCTATCCGGTCGCCAAGTTTCAACAACTCCGCATCAATTTTGCGGATCTTTTTCTGGATGGCGCGAACCTCTTGGTGCAGCGGCCCGTAGACCTGTTTTGCCTGCAGTTTGGCCGCTTCGGTACTCTGAATGTTGTCCATCAGCCCAAACGTCGCGTCAGCTTTCGCGAAACTACCCGCGACCGATGACTGAAGCTTCTTGGGCAGATAACTGATATCGAAGGCCTGCGCGCCGGCAATAGCCTGCCGAATGCCATCGCCATTCGAGACAAATTGCTCCGCAACGTAGTTCTCAAGACAATACTGCAGGCTTGGATTTAAGGGTGGCGGTGCCGTGTTCGATGTTAGGGATATCCGGTTAGGCAGATAGTTCACCAGCGCCGGGAACACACCCACGATCACAAGGGCGACCAGTTGCAGCCCGATGAAGGCGATCACGCCCTTGTACATGGAGATCGTCTTGACGATCGCCGGTGCCACGCCACGCAGGTAGAACAGGGCAAACCCGAAAGGTGGCGTCAGGAAAGACGTCTGGATGTTCAGCCCGATCATGACGCCCAGCCAGACGGCGGTCACGTTTGCCGACGGATCCATCAGGAGAATCGGGGCCACAATAGGCACCACCACCACCGCGATCTCGATGAAATCGAGAAAGAACCCGAGCAGGAAGATCACCGCCATGACAATCACGAACTGGACCCAAAAACCACCCGGAAGCGTCGTCAGGAACTCCCGCACGAGCTCCTCTCCGCCGAACGCACGGAAGGCCGCGGTCAACATGGCGGCGCCTAAGAGAATAATGAAGACCAGCGATGTGGTCTTCGCGGTCTCGATCATCACGCCGCGCAGAGTGTCCTCAATCTTGTGCGCCCGCCAGCCGCTCCAGATAATTGCAATCAGGAAAAAGGCTACGGCGACAACCGCGAGCGCAATACCAATCGCATCGTCGGTGGTCTTGATGTTCTTGATGTTCGTCGGGTAGTAGCTTGTCACCAGGATGATTGCGATCATCGACGCGATGGCCATAAGAGCTGGTGTGTAGGCGCCTTTTTGCCCTTCCTTGAGCCGGTACCCGGCCATGATCATAGCACCGACGGCACCAATCGCGCCGGCCTGGTTGACTGTTGCAATGCCCATGATAATCGAGCCCAGAACGACGAAAATCAAAGTCAGCGGCGGCACCAGCGACAGGAAAACCCGGACGGCGAACCTACGGTCGTAACTGCCGTCGAACGGAACGGCAGGCGCCATTTTTGGCCTGAAGAAAGCAAAGATCAGAATGAACACCATGTACAGTCCAACCAGGACGAGGCCCGGCACGAATGCGCCCAGAAACATGTCTCCGGCGCTGGTCGAAACCACGCTGAATTCCGACGGCATGTTGAATTCGCCGGTGGTCGCCTTGTAGAGCGCCTTTCTGGCGGTACCTGCCTGGTCGACCGCACTGGCCAGCTGGTCGGCCAGAATGATCAGGACGATCGACGGCGGGATGATCTGTCCCAGGGTCCCCGACGCGGCGATTGTTCCCGTCGCCAGCGAGTGAGAATAGTTGTTGCGCAACATGGCCGGCAG
>JAJFHD010000139.1 GCA_021775805.1 Alphaproteobacteria bacterium
CAGATAATGCAGCGGATCGAAGACGAAGTCTTCCTTCTCCCATGAGCGCCGGTGCCGGGCAATGATCTCGCCCCCGCACGAGATGACGACGTCATGGACGTAAGCACGCAGCACCACCTCACGGTGGCCATAGGCGGTCGGCACGGAGTAGTCATTGCCGCGGTAGCGCACAAGCGACAGCGAACTCACCCGGGCACAGCGCTTGTCGCAAGCATCATAGGCGACAGATGGTAACTCCTGGAAGGCGGCGATATCCCACCTCAGCCGTTCGCCGATTGTCTCTGTGTGGCGGCGAAGCCTGTCGCCCATCCGCTGCCGGCATCGACCCTCCAGCCAGGCATTGAGAGCGTCAAAGTCGGCGAACCGGGGCAGCGGCACCATGAAGTTGCGCCGTGCATAGCCGACCAGCCCCTCAACCTTGCCTTTGTCGTTACCCTTGCCGGGTCGGCCGAACCGATCCTCGAACAGATAGTGAGATACAAGCTCGCCGAACACTCTTGTCCGTTTGCGCCGGCCATCGCCCAGAATACGGACAACCGCGATCCTGGTATTGTCGTACAGTATCGACCGGGGAACACCGCCAAAGAACGAGAACGACGAGACATGACCATCACAGAAGGCCTCCGTCGTCACACCCGGATAGGCCTTCACAAAACAGCCATCCGACTGGGGCAGGTCCATCGCCAGAAAGTGGATCTTGCGTTCAACACCCCGATCACACCAAGCGCTTCGCCAAAGTCTGCTTGAGCGTGGCCCGGCGGATGCGACAACGGCACGAACATCTCGGCACGGCTCTGTCACGGTAACTCGGAGATAAAGTTCTGACGCCCTCTCAACCGAGCGTGGCAACCACGAACAGAAAAATGAAACCCCCAAGGAGTTATGACCGGAAACAACGAGAGAACCACTGACTAATTACAGAAGGTGTCCAAACAGTCACCATCGGGACCGCGTGAAAGGTGACCTTCTTGACCGATCGTGAAGCTGAGCTTGCCTCAGGCGAGCGGTCTCAGAACCCCTGAAAGGGTTGGTTGAAACCCCGGTCGTGATAATCAGCTTTGGAGGCTGCAGCGGCTGTTCCTTGGCCATCGCGAGGTACTGCGTCATCGCGTCGACCTGATCATCGAAGCGGCCATGGGGAAACTTCGTGACCTCATCGACAAAGCGGCGCATCCACTTGCACGGCTCTGGGAGAAATATGCGGTGATGCTTGATCAAGTCCAAGTGTGCCTCCAGGCGTTCCACCTTACTCTGTCCCGCTGGGCGCGCTTCTTGGACAACCCAACGGTACTGCTGCATGTCGGAGATCAGCGCTCTTCCAGTTGACGCTGATTCGATGATGATGACGTCGGGATCGAAAAGCTTACAAATTCGAAGAGCAGACTCCTTCAGAGCTCGATACTCGACCCGATCCCTCCACACATCGAGCAGGTAATGCTTCCCAGCAAGTTCTCCCCAAGCTTGACCGACCGAATACGAACTCGATTCCGACATCGTTTCTGCAACGTCGAAACTAACACAAACCCGGTCGAACTGCTCCGGTTTTGAATGGTAAGTCTCAAAATCATCGGCGACAATCAAACTGCGTCCGGCTGCCGTTGGCTTTTGTTGGTATTGTGTTTCAAACACATGCGGCGGCTTATCCCGACGAACATTTTCTAGAACGTCAGGCGGAAACCGCTCCGCGTTGAGGACATCCCCGACACCACGCCTGAGCGTACGCTCGGCGAATTTATGCAGAAGCGGCTCTTCTGCTATGAACGGCAAGGCTATATGCTCGTACGTCTCAGTTCGCAGAAGGTGTCCGAAGAGATCATCCTCGTGCACACGGTGGCCGACGATGATGATGGCGGCTGTGGCCGGATCGTTTAGACGGGTACTTAACTGTCCGTCGAACGCATCGTGCACACGTCTGCGCTCCGTCGCGGAGACGACGTCGATCGGAGAAATTGGATCATCAACAATGAGGACGTCCGCTCCTCGACCTGTGATAGCACTTTCCATCGACATCGACAGACGGCCCCCGGCTTTGGTTGTTTCAAAATCGGAACGTTTGTTAAAATCCTCCCGCAACCGGGTTCCCGGAAAAAGCTTGCGATACCAGTCAGACGCAATCAACCGACGGCACATTCCTGCGAGCTCGTCTGCGAGGCCATGCGTATGCGAGACAACGAGCACATTCGTCGTCGGATCGTTGCCGAGCAGCCACGCGGGGAAAATCACAGATGCCAACATCGACTTCAGGTGCCGCGGCGGCAAATTGATGATGAGGCGCGGAGCCGGCTCCGTCGGAAGCATCTGGAGACGATATGCGAGGAGTTCGATGTAGGGCGCGATCTGCAAGCATTGCCCGGGCTCGAGGATAGGAAACGCACGTTCGGTGAAAGTGAGTAGATCGGTTCGTGTCGCGGCTTCTAGTACTTGCTTCTGAGTGTCGTTCTTCATTTGTCTTTTTCCCTTTCTACGACTTCATCGTTCGCACGCATTTGACGCTCAAGGAAGCGGTTCAGGATCTCGCGGTCTTTCGCGATTAAGCTTTCGGTTTCGTCTGTGTCGGCGTGGACATCCAGAGTTCGGGCAAGCTGCGTCAAGACCTGAGTTGCAGCTCGCGCATCTCCTTGGAGAGCCCGAGCAACCAGAGCCTTGATCAGGGCACGCTGCTTGGTGACTTTGAGCGCGTGGTCTCGCTCTCGTATCTGGATCTGCTCGGACAATTCATCCGTCAGATCCGTCATGAAGTTCCGCGTGCCCTTGGGGCGACCTTTGGGGTTGCCCGACCTACCCGCCTTGAAGCGCGTGTGCCGAGGTGGTTTGCCGTAGCCGACATCAAAAGCCTTTTTCTCGTCACTCATTGCGACCCTCCTCACAAACCACTTCAGAGGCTGCTACGTCTCGAGAGTATCCCGCAGACGACTGAGGCGCGGCGGATGGTGCCGACATGGACTTCTCTTGGCGTTCGTCGAACACCTGGCCTGTTGCCTCGCATCTAGCGTCCTTGCCTGTGAGCCCCTGCCATCGCGTGACGGCGAGATCGACATAGGCTGGATCGATCTCCATCCCAAAGCATTTGCGGCCCGTTTCCTCCGCGGCAATGAGGGTCGTACCGGACCCGAGGAACGGATCGAGCACAATGTCACCGCGGCGGCTGACATCACGGATCGCGTCGGCAACGAGCGGAACTGGCTTCACCGTCGGATGCGCCGCAAGCAGCTCGTCACGATCGGCGCTAAACGAGTTCATTCCGCGATGGTTCCAGACGTTCGAGCGCGTTCGACCATTTTTGCCGTGTTCGATGTTGTTGCGGTGCGGTGCCTTGCCGTTCTTGAGGACAAGAACGAGCTCGTGCTGAGATCGGTAGAAGCTGCCAAGGCCGAGGTTGGTCTTTACCCAGACGGCCACATTCAGAAGGGAAAGTTCAGCTCGCCGGGCAGCAATCAGGTGTTCACAAATGTGCCTCCAGTCAATGCACGAAAAAGCAACCGCTCCGTCCTCGAGCACAGATGTAGCAGCAGTGAGATATGCAGTAAGGAACGAGATAAATTCGGCCTCGCTCAATTCTCCGGACGCGACCGCAAATTCCCGATGCCGGCCTCCACTGGTCACGTGACCGTCGATTTTCACGTTGTAGGGCGGGTCTGCAAACATCATCTTTGCGACCTGGCCTGACATCAATCGGCGATTGGCGTCGATATCGCGGCAGTCAGCGCACATCACGCGATGACGATCGCAAATCCAAATATCGTCAGGCGACGATGCCGGCGGGACTTCGCGATCGGGCTGCATGTTTTCTCCGTCAACGACCGCTTCGCTCTGGCTGTCGATCTCGAGCACGTTGTCAATCTCAACGGCGTCATATCCTGTCAAATCGATGTCGAAGTCGATGGCAATCAGAGCCTCAATTTCATCGCGTAATTTGTCCGCATCGAGACGTGCGTCTTGCGGCAGACGATTGACGGCAAGCCGAAGCGCCCGAATCTCATCGGGCGTGAGGCCTTGCACGACGATCACGGGCAATTCAGAGAACCCGAGCGACCGTGCGGCTTCGAGCCGTGCATGACCGTCGATGATGACGCAACGTTCGTCGACGAGCAGCGGCTGCTGAAGGCCGAGCCGTTCGACATTGCTCCTGAGCTTCTTCAAAGTGCGCGCGCTGTGAGTGCGGACTGAGTTATGGAAGGGCTTCAGCTGCTCGATCGGAACATAGGTGGCAACAATATGATTCGAGGACATAAATCTTGTCTCCTTCATCTCCCGATGCAAAAGACACGATGCGGAACCTCCTGGTCCCATTCAACCGCAGCAGCACGGACCGGCATTTGGACATCGTCTCTTCGAAATTCGGGACAGATGCGCTACCGGTGTTTGAAAAATACAACGTGTTTAACACTTAGCCTCTCGAGCGATTAGCAACGAGACCTGCTAGGGAACCGGCCACTGGCTGAACAATCGGTCTGAAAACTCACGCCAGCCATTCCAGGGACGAGAACGCGCAATGGCGTGTCTGACATCAACGCTTGTGGGACAGGTTGCGGGATTGCACTAAGGAGGATTTCTGGCTCATCGTAACCACCATGGAGTGAAGATGAGACATAAATCCGGGCCACGGGGCACGAGCTCAGAGAAGGCCATCAAAGATATCCGCCGTGCGACGCGCAGGCACTTTTCGGCTGAAGACAAGATCTGCATTGTTCTGGATGGATTGCGCGGCGAAGAGACCATCGCCGAGCTTTGCCGACGTGAAGGTATCGCTCAAAGCCTGTATTACAATTGGTCGAAAGAGTTCCTGGAAGCGGGCAAGAAACGGCTTGCCGGCGATACGGCTCGCGCGGCCACGACAGATGAGGTCAAGGATCTGCGCCATGAAGCCCACGAGCTGAAGGAGGTTGTCGCGGAGCAGGCGCTTGAGTTACGGCTTCTCAAAAAAAGTACGATCGCAGATGGGGGAGACGAGCAATGAGATATCCTGCGTCCGAGAAGCTCGAGATCATCAATCTGGTTGAGCGGTCTCATCTGCCGGTCATACGAACCCTGGTGATGCTGGGTATTTCCAGAACCAGTTTCTATCGGTGGTATGCCCGGTATCAGACCGGCGGCCCGGAGGCTCTGGAAGACCGGTCGCCCAGGCCGTCTCGCGTCTGGAACCGCATCCCCGACGAAGTCCGTGAGGCTGTTGTCGATCTGGCGCTGGAGGAACCGGAGCTGTCGCCGCGGGAGCTCGCGGTACGGTTCACCGATACGCAGAAGTATTACGTTTCAGAAGCTTCCGTCTATCGGCTGCTCAAAGCCCATGACCTGATCACCAGCTCCGCCTTCGTGGTTATCAAAGCCGCCAAAGAGTTCAAGGATAAGACAACGCGGCCGAACCAGCTGTGGCAAACCGACTTCACATATCTGAAGGTCATTAACTGGGGCCAGTATTATCTATCGACGATCCTCGATGACTTCTCCCTATACATCATCGCCTGGAAGCTGTGCCCCACAATGAAGGTCGGGGATGTCACCGATACCCTGGAAATGGCGTTGCAAGCCTCCGGTTGTGACCAGGCCACTGTTGTCCACAAACCCAGACTGTTGTCTGACAACGGCCCCAGTTAGTCGACCGTGATCTACGCGTTTTGTTGGGTTTTGGAGATCATTGCCGATATCCAGATTTGGGCAACCAAAAGCCTGATCCATTTGAGGATGAGGCGGAAGTTGTATCCGGCGGCGGCGAGGATCGGGTTGATGGCATCAC
>JAJFHD010000140.1 GCA_021775805.1 Alphaproteobacteria bacterium
ACCGGCAGGCATTCTGGAAAATCAAGAAACACAAACCGCAAAAAAACCGCTCAAGAGGAAACACATGACCGACCAAGCGCATCCAGACAGGGTAATCGACGGCAAGGCCTTTGCCGCAGGGCTTCGCGGCCGGATCGGGACCGCTGTCGCCGGTCTGAAGGCAGACCACGGCCTGACCCCGGGACTGGCGGTGGTGCTGGTGGGCGAGGATCCGGCAAGCCAGGTCTATGTGCGCAACAAGGGCAAACAGACGCTCGAGGCGGGTATGAACTCGTGGGAGCACAAGCTGGACGCAACCGCCTCCGAAGAGGAAGTGCTGGCGATCGTCAGCCAGCTGAACAACGATCCGTCGGTTCACGGCATCCTGGTGCAGCTGCCGTTGCCCGACCAGATCGATACGGAAAAGGTCATCAATACGATCGATCCGGTGAAGGACGTTGACGGATTCCATGTGATCAATGCCGGCAGGCTGGCCACGGGCCAGGATAGCATGGTGCCGTGCACGCCGGTCGGCTGCGTCATGCTGGCCAAGGACCGGCTGGGCAGTCTGTCGGGCCTTGAGGCAGTTGTCGTTGGACGGTCCAACATCGTCGGCAAGCCGGTCGCCCAGCTCTTGCTTCAGGAAAACTGCACGGTGACCATCGCCCATTCGCGGACAAAAGACCTACCGGAAGTCTGCCGCAGGGCCGATCTGGTGATCGCGGCCGTCGGCCGCCCGGAGATGGTGCGCGGCGACTGGATCAAGCCTGGCGCCTGCGTCATCGATGTGGGGATCAACCGGATCGACAAGGAAGGCGGCGGCACGCGGCTGGTCGGCGATGTGGCCTATGGCGAGGTGCTTGAAGTTGCCGGTGGCGTTACTCCGGTGCCCGGTGGTGTGGGGCCCATGACGATTGCCTGCCTGCTCTACAACACCGTTGGGGCCGCCTGTGCCCAGGCGGGGATAGACCGGCCCGAGATCTGACTGGTTTTCGATTTTTGCTCCCCGGCCGCCGAGCCGGAGTCTAATTGCGATTGCTGCAGCTTTGGATAGGCGAGTAGAGCCCGGCTCAAGGCCGGGCAGCGGTCAGCAAACCTTCACAGGCGGGCGCCTGCTTGCACCCGGGCTGAGACCGGCCGGCCTGAGATTTGACTGGTTTTCGATTTTCGCTCCCCGGCCGCCGCGCCGGGGTCTATTTGCGGTTGCTGCAGCCTTGGACAGGCGAGTAGGGCCCGGCTCAAGGCCGGGCAGCGGTCACCAAAGCTTCACAGGCGGGCGCCTGCTTGCGCCCGGGCTGAGATAGGCCGGTCTGAGATCTGACTGGTTTTCGATTTTCGCTCCCCGGCCGCCGCGCCGGGGTCTAATTGCGGTTGCTGCAGCCTTGGATAGGCGAGTAGGGCCCGGCTCAAGGCTGGGCAACGGTCAGCAAAGCTTCACAGGCGGGCGCTTGCTTGCGCCCGGGCTGAGATCGGCCGGCCTGAGATTTGACTGGTTTTCGATTTTCGCTCCCCGGCCGCCGCGCCGGGGTCTATTTGCGGTTGCTGCAGCTTTGGACAGGCGAGTAGGGCCCGGCTCAAGGCCGGGCAACGGGTGACGTCTATGTCACAGCCGGGCGTTGCGGCGGTTGAGCAGGCGCAGGCGCAGGGCGTTCAGTTTGATGAAGCCCTCGGCGTCGCGCTGATCGTAGACCGAGTCTTCTTCAAAGGTGACGTGCTCCATCGAGTACAGCGAATTCGGCGACGTGCGGCCAACCACCGTGGCGCTGCCCTTGTAGAGTTTCAGGCGCACGGTGCCGCTCACGACTTCCGAGGCCTTGTCGATCGCGGCCTGGATCATTTCGCGCTCAGGCGCGAACCAGAAGCCGTTGTACAGCAGTTCGGCATAACGCGGCATCAGTTCGTCCTTGAGGTGAAGCGTGCCGCCGTCGAGGGTGATCGACTCGATGCCGCGGTGGGCGACCAGCAGGATGGTGCCGCCGGGGGTTTCATAGATGCCGCGCGACTTCATGCCGACATAGCGGTTCTCGACCAGATCTAGCCGGCCGATACCGTTGGCACCGCCAAGCTCGTTGAGACGCGTGAGCAGTGTTGCCGGGCTCATGGCGACACCGTCGATCGAGACCGCGTCGCCTCGTTCGAACCCGATCTCGACATAGGTTGCCTTGTCGGGTGCGTCTTCCGGGGAGACCGAGCGCTGGTAGACATAGTCGGGGCATTCCTCGCCCGGGTCTTCCAGCGCCTTGCCTTCCGACGATGTGTGCAGAAGATTGGCGTCGACAGAGAACGGGGCTTCGCCGCGTTTGTCCTTGGCAATCGGGATCTGGTGTTTTTCGGCAAAATCGATCAACCGGGTACGGCTGGTCAGGTCCCATTCACGCCATGGCGCAATCACGGTGATGTCCGGGTTGAGAGCATAGTATCCCAGTTCGAAGCGGACCTGATCGTTGCCCTTGCCGGTGGCGCCGTGACAGACGGCGTCGGCACCGGTTTCGGCTGCAATCTCGATCTGGCGCTTTGCGATCAGCGGCCGGGCGATCGAGGTGCCGAGCAGGTAGACGCCTTCATAGACCGCATTGGCCCGGAACATGGGAAAGACAAAATCGCGGACAAACTCCTCGCGCAGATCCTCGATGTAGATGTCCTTGATCCCGAGCATCTCGGCTTTCTTGCGCGCGGGCTCAAGTTCTTCGCCCTGGCCGAGGTCGGCGGTGAAGGTCACCACTTCGCAGTCATAGGTGATCTGCAGCCATTTGAGAATGATCGAGGTGTCGAGGCCGCCGGAATAGGCAAGCACGACCTTCTTTACGTTCGCGTGATCTGTCATGGGTTCATCCGGAATGTCGGTGAGGAAAGAATTCGGGGCGCACTATAGGCAAGAAAACCGGCGGGGCAAGATGATCTGTATCAAACGCCGGCGGTGGCTCGTTCTTCCGCCCGTCGCTGGCTGGCCCGCTTGCGTACCGTGTCCGATTTGAGCTGGCCGCAGGCCGCCATGATATCGCGGCCGCGCGGGGTGCGCACCGGACTGGCATAGCCGGCACGGTTGACGACGTCGGCAAAGCGTTCGATCTGTCCCCAGTCAGAACATTCATAGGGCGTGCCCGGCCAGGGATTGAACGGGATCAGGTTGATCTTGGCGGGGATGCCCTTCAGGAGCTGGACCAGCTTGCGGGCGTCGGCCAGGCTGTCGTTGACGTCCTTGAGCATGACATATTCAAACGTGATACGCCGGGCATTGGAGACGCCGGGATAATTGCGGCAGGCATCAAGCAGCTGCGACAGCGGGTATTTCTTGTTCAGGGGAATCAGTTGATTACGCACTTCGTCGGTCACCGCGTGCAGGGAGATCGCCAGCATGACGCCGATTTCGTCGCCGCAGCGCTCGATCATGGGCACGACGCCTGAAGTCGACAGGGTGATCCGGCGTTTGGAAAGCGACAGCCCTTCATTGTCTGACAGGATGGCGAGGGCCGCCTTGACGTTGTCAAAATTGTACAGCGGCTCGCCCATGCCCATCAGCACGACGTTTGAAATCATCCGGCCTTCGCGCGGCAGGTTGGGGTCATCCACGGCTTCCGAGCCCGGCCACTCGCCAAGCTGGTCCCTGGCCGCCAGGATCTGTCCAACGATTTCCGCCGGTGTCAGGTTGCGCACCAAAGTCTGGGTGCCGGTGTGGCAGAACGTGCACGTCAGGGTGCAACCGACCTGGCTTGAGATGCACAGGGTTCCACGAGTCTTTTCGGGGATATAAACGGTTTCAACTTCCGGCCCGGGTTCCCCGTTGGGCCCGGCTGCCAGACGCAGCAGCCACTTGCGGGT
>JAJFHD010000015.1 GCA_021775805.1 Alphaproteobacteria bacterium
TCCTCGGTCGTGCGAATGCGCGGCGGGGTGCCTTGGGCAAACGGGTCGTTGGCGCCCATAGCCTGGGTCTCTATCCGGCAGTCGTCGCACATCTTGATGAGCTGGATGGTGTCTTCGTTCTGGAACATGGAATGCTGCCCGCCCAGCTTGGCGAGCACATGTTCAACCGAACTTTTTGTGCCGAACGGTTTGCCGCAGCTGACGCACTCGAACGGTTCTTCCTCATTGAGCACCGTGGCAACCAGGGCCTCGGGCGTCAGGTCAAGGCTTGGCTCGAGCGAGATAACGTTTTCCGGGCAAGTGGTCCGGCAGAGACCGCACTGGACGCAGGCCTGTTCCAGAAAACGGATTTGCGGCTTGTCCGGGTTGTCGTGAATGGCATTCGCCGGACAGGCACTGACACACGCCAGACACAAAGTACATCCGGCGGCGTTGACCTGAATGCGTCCATAAGGGGCATCGTCGGGCAAAGGAATACGCGTTTGCGGTAACGGCGCCTGTTCGTTCAACCGTCCGAAGGCGGTGCGCGCGATGTCGCGTTTACCGCCCACCGCCAGGAATTCCGCAGGTTTGAGTTCCCGATGTACTGGCGTCTGGTAGAGCATGGTCTCCAGGGCATCCGGATCCTGTTCGACCAGCAGGTTCACCCGTGGTGCGTCGCCGTAACCCATCGCCGACATGACGGTGTTGACCAGATCGATCTGGCCCTCAAGGCCGCTCAACTCGTCACGCCGTTCGGGGGATGCGAGAACAGTAATGGCTTCTACGCCGGCGGCGAGAACCGAGGCCATGACATCATGCCCGAGGCTTGTTACCTCATTGACGGCGAACGGCAGGACATTCGCCGGAAGCCCGCGTCCGTAGCGGGCGGACGCGGCGATCAGGGCGGTACCGTGTTTGTCGTCATGAACCAGAAAGTGGGGGTTCGTGCCGCCGGCTGACTTGAACGCGCGGGCGAGCAACTGCGCACGGGCGATGACGTCGACGCGTCCGGGATAGGTGTAGGACACCGCACCGGAAGGGCATACGGCGGCACACGACCCGCAGCCGCCGCAGACCGCGGGGTTGATCGAAACCAGGTCGCCGGCAGACGTGATGGCCGATGCCGGGCAGACGTCGAGGCAGCGCGTGCAGCCGGTTTTCTGGCTTCGGCTGTGCGCGCAGATTTCGCCGTCATAGATCACATAGAGCGGTTTTTCGAATTCGCCGACAAGGTCGACGATCTCGAACATGCCATTGGCGACGGCGGCCGGCTGACCGGGGTCGATATGGAAATAACCGTCCCTGTGACGTGGCGATGAAAACAGGGGCGCTGCCCCCGACATATCGAAAATCAGGTCGCACGACGATACCGCACCGTCGCGTGGCATCAGGAATTCCACAGATGATCGCGACGACGTGACCATCGGCGCATATCCGTTGACGGTAATTTCAAAGGCCCCGAAATGTCCGCTGGCAGCCGTTATCTCTCCACGATAGATCGGAACCTCGATCTCCGACGGCGGCAGGAGGTCGTCGGGCGAACTGAGCAGCAGCGTCACGTTAAGCCGGGCCGAAAGTTTATGGGCCACATCCAGCGCTGCCTGACCGGATCCGTAAACCAGGCAGACACCGTCCGACTTGAGTGTGGTCATGCCCGCCGGCGCGACCTGCGCGGTTGCCTCGGCCAGAAGAGCGGCGATCTTGGGCAGCGACCGGCCTTTGGCATCCGACCAGCCGGCCCGTTCGCGAATGTTCGTGAAGGCGGGCAGTTCGGACTTGCCGCGTTCTTCGGCGAGTTCACGAAACAATGGCGCTTCCTGAGTACAGGCGACAAGCAGAGGCTTGTTTTCATCGAGGGCCTTTTCGAACACACCGATTTCGGTACGGCAAAGATGGCTGTGGACCCTGAGCGGCGCATCTGAATTCAGGGCGGCACACAGCTTTTCACCGTCGATCTCCATGGTGTGTTCGCAATTGCACACGAGCACTGTGCGTCCATCAAGCTCCATGCATCTTCTCCCAGGATTCGCTTGGAAAATACCGTTCCGCGAAGCCGCAACGTTGTCCGGCGGTATTGTCTAACATAGTCTGATTTCCCGGCGCGATTGTATGTTGTTGTCTCTGTCAGGCAATGCGTTATTTCGCATGGTGGTTTGACTGGATGCTCCATGCACTGTGTAATCGTTCAAGGTAATGCGGATACCGGGAATTTCATGGAAAAAACGCAGACAATTGACCTTGGCGTGGTGGTGGAAAAGCGCCGTATTGACCATCCCTGGCAGGAATGGAGCTGGTTGCCGGTTGCCGTCATTCCCGGTGCCCCGAAAGTCGAGGGCTGGACGGTGATGACGACGGATCCCGACTGTATCCAGTATCACGCGGCCACATTGCCGCTTGAGCTTCACCGCAAGGAGACCGAAGGATATCTGGTCAACCTGGCCGACCGGGTGCCCTCGGTTTACGTTGTCCTGCGTGACAATGACGATGACGACGAAGATGAAGAAGGCGGCGAAGACACACCGATGACAGTGCATCTGGTGAGTGCGTCGGCGTTCGACGCCCAGGACTATATGGATTCTGGCGAAGAAATCGTCGAGGCCGTTCCCATGCCGCCCGATCTCATCGCCTGGGTTCAGGCCTTTGCCGACAAACATCACGTCGAAGAGAGATTCATCAAGCGCAAGAGGGATAAACTTAAGATCGAGGAAACGAAATTCGGCCAGGAACCCCTGGCCGAAATCAGAGTGCGCCAGCAACTGGACAAAGGTGACAACGGCAATGTCTGACGAAAGCGAATTTCTGTCGCGGTGGTCGAAGAAAAAGCTCTCCGATAAGGAGATGGACGCCGACACCGATGGTGACACCGGTTTGGCGGCATCGAAATCGGCGGCACTCGGAGAAGATATCCAACCCTCTGACGCGCCTGCGCTCCCGGAGCATGATGAAGAAACCGACGACGAACAGGAAGTCCCGCCGGCGCTGGCGGACATCGATATTGATTCCCTCGACTACGATTCAGACTACACCATGTTCATGAAGGAAAATGTTCCCGAAGCCCTCAAACGCCGCGCCTTGCGGCAGTTGTGGCGCTCCAATCCGGTGTTGGCCAATGTCGATGGCCTGAACGACTATGACGACGACTTCACCGACGCCGCCCTCGTGGTCAAGGGAATGCAGAGCGCCTACAAGATCGGCAAGGGATACCTCACCGACGAAGACCTTGAAGAGGACCTTGAAGACGGCGTTGAGGAAGATGCCGAAGAACTCGTGTCCGAGGCGGATACGTCCCAGGACGGCGATCGAGACGGTGAGGACGATGCACAGTCCGAAGGCGATGACCCGGCAACCGAGAGTGCTGTCGCCGAAGATACGCCCGGTGACTCAGGGCCAGCCGACAAGGCCCATGCCGGTATGGATGGCGAACACGATATCGACGATACTCAGACGGGTTAAGCCATGTTGAAGGCCCTGGCACACTGTGTGACGGTGGTGCTGGCGCTGGCTGTCCTGTCGGGGGCCGTCGCCGCCCAGACTGACGCAGCCCCTGGGGCCAGCGATGCGGAGGTTTTCATCGCCGGCGCCGCAGAAGACCGTATCGACGTGTTGCTGCACTTCCTGGAAAAGGGCCTCTCGCCGGACGTGGCCGGCAAGGGCGGTCACACGGCACTGATCGTGGCCGCTGGTCGTGGCGCCGGGAGTGCCGTGGGCTTTCTGCTTGACCGTGGCGCCAACCCGAACCTGGCCAATGCGGAAGGCTGGACACCGCTCATGGAAGCGGCCTACCGGGATCAGGCAGCCGTTGTCGTGCGGTTGCTTGACGCCGGTGCCGGTGTCGCTGCCGTCGACACGCGCAAGGGCGTGACAGCGCTTCATGTTGCCGCCCGTGGCCGCGAACCGGCCGTCGTCAGCCATCTGCTCAAGTCCGGCGCCGACATCAATGCCCGCACGGGTCCGGACAGCCGGACACCTCTCATGATCGCTGTCGCCAGCCGCAAAAAGAGGGCCGTCGAAATCATGGCGGAATTGATCGTGCAGGGCGCGGACATCAATCTGGCAGACAAGAACGGCTTGACCGCTGCAATGCTGGTTGCAGAGTTCGCCGACGCCCGCAGGCTCCAGGTGCTGCTGGACGCCGGTGCCGCGGTAAACCTGAAAGCCAATAATGGCCGTACACTCCTCGGAATCGTGGCAGGCGCCGGGCGTCTCGACGTGATTGAAAGCTTGCTGCAAAGGGGCGCCGAGGCCAATGTGCCGGGTGATGCCGCTCCGGTTGCCATGGCTGCAGCGTCCGGATGCGCACGATGCGTCGCGGCGCTCCTCGACGCCGGCGCTGCGCCCGACGCGCCGGGCCGTGCCGGTAAAACCGCGCTGATCATGGCCGCCGGCGGAAATTTTCTGGAACTCGTGGAAATGCTTCTCGAACGCGGCGCCAAGGCCAACGCCATCAACCCCAAGGATGGCACGACCGCGTTGATGTGGGCGGCAAATGCAGGGCATGTCGATGTTGTCCAACGCCTGCTTCGGTCGGGAGCGGATGTGGATCTGGTGGCCGACGACGGATGGACTGCCGTGCAGGCAGCGGAAATGGCAGGGCACGACGATATCGTGAAACTGTTGCGCGAACAGATTTGACCAGAGACCGTCCGGTCGAGGCGTCAGCCTCTCAGTGCCGCAAGCTGATCGCCATATCCCGATGCATCCACCCGCACATCGATCAGAACCGGGCCGTCAGCGGCAAACGCCTCGCAGAGAACCGGGCCCAGTTCATCGTGACGGCCAACCCGCCAGGCAGCGCATCCGAATGCGTCGGCCGCCCGGGCGAAATCGATCTCGCTTGTGCGCACGCCCCGGCATTGTCTCTGTGTTCTGGACTGCTTGATGTCGATCAGCGACAGGCTTGAATCGTTGAGCACGACAACCACAAGACGGCAGCCGTGTTCCGCCGCGGTCGCCAGTTCACCCAGACACATGCCCATACCGCCGTCGCCGGTGACAGCCACCACCGGAACATCGGGCTCCTGAAGGGCCGAGGCAATTGCCGCCGGCAACGCATAGCCCATGGTTGAAAGGCCGTTCGACTTGAGCACGCCGAATGGACTCGATGCCATCCAGCAGGCCATTGCACTGAACATGTGCGCGCCGGCGTCCACCGTCAGCCGGCAGTTCGCCGGTGCATGGGTTTCCAGTTCTTCGACAACGCTTTGTGCTGTGTGCCCCGAACCGGCAAGGCGCAACCGTGCCGTCATGTCATCTCGCAAGGCGGCAATTTCGCGATTGGACCACACGGACTGGCTCGATGCGGGGGCGATTGCTGCAACGGTGTCCGCGAGCGCACCGTTTATCCGCAGAACATCTCCAAAATCCAGATCCGGCCCGTCACCGGCGCGCAGGTCTATGATGGGCGCCTCACTGGTCCAGGGGGCGGGTATCATCTCGACCGGATCAAAGCCAACAGGGATCACCAGGTCGGCACTTTCCAGAAGCGGCGCTTCCGCCCGTGCACCGGTGAACAATCCGACCGCCAGGGCATGGCCGTCCGGCAGGACTCCCTTGGCCTTGTAGGTACACAGAACCGGGCAGGAAAGCGCCGTGGCCAGCCCGGCAAGCGCCTGAGGGCCGTTCCCCCAGCGGGCTTCCAGTCCGGCAATGACGACGGGCCGTTTCGACTGCGCAATCAACGCGCGTGCCCGATCAACTGCATTGCCGCCGATCGTGTTCTGAATCGATGGATCTGACGGTAGAATAGGATCTGCTAAGCGTACCGACCGGTCCGCATCCGCTGCAGTGAGGTCGATCTGGACGGGACCACGCGGATGTGTCAGTGCCTCGTCGATAAGTTCGTCAAACTTGGTTGCGGCATTCTCGGGCGTAAGCCGCGATTGCGATTTGCTTACCGGCGCATAAAGCGCATTCTGGTCAAACGACTGATGGAGAGACGATGCCGGCCCGTCGGTGAACAGGATCATCGGGGCTCTCTCAAGATGGGCGTAGGCGACACCGTTGACAGCACTCGCGGCCCCCGGCCCGACACCGGCCAGCATGACACCGGGCGCCTCGGTTATCTCACCGGTGACCGCGGCCATGATGGCGCCTGCGGTTTCGGTTCGCGTAAGAACAAATTGTAGGCCGGCCCTGTCAGCCGCCTCAATCAGAGCCAGGCTAGAACCGCCGCCTGGAATGCCGAAGATACGTTTCACACCGCGCCGCACGAGTGTTTCAACAATGTGCTCGGCAACAGTGAGGTTTTCTGAAGTCGTATCTGACATGGCAAATTTGGCACCCGGAGTTTCCCGCAGCACGTAACTTTAGCGATTTTGCCGTTTTTTGCATTCTCAAATGGAGGTCAGAGCGCAGAGTTTTCACAACCTGAGCTATAGCACTCTGCCATCGATGAATTATTCCGCAAATTTTGCGCCGGCTGGCTGGTCTTCGACAGGCTCCACCAATTTTGGAAACTGACTGGTAACCTCAGGGTCTCCCCACCACATCCAAACAGTTTTCAGCACGCCGCCACCCACATTTATCATGCGATGGACAGCATAGGGCTTGGCGTAGATTGCCGTTCCGGGCGTCGCTTTGAAAGTCTTGCCATCGACAGTCCATTTCGCTTCACCACTGATCACGTAGTATACTTCCGGTGATGGGTGGTTGTGCCCAACATATACCGCGCCAGGAGCGAACTCTGCCTCACCGAAATAGACATTCTTGCCTTGAACAGGAGAGTTTTCACCGCCAACAAGTGTCTTGTATCTAAACGCCTCGGCGAACGCTGCACCGGAATAACTCTCCGGAGGTGCAGTCCACTTTACATCACCGGCGTTTACATGCGGTCCATCGGCGGCCCGAACGCCCTCGGCCGTGACAGAAGCAATCAAAGCGACGATTGCGCCAAGAATAAGCTTCGGGCTGCGTCCGCTACCTCGAACTTTCATTGAATATTTCCTGTGATTGTCCTGCAGCACCTTCAGCAATCAGCGTAGTGAAAGAAAGCCATCGAAACAATCCGGCAACTCTGACACCTTTCCTCAGGTACTGAAGGCGCCAAACTTTCCCGAGCTAGGACGTATACAATTCACCACAAGCTTTTGTGCCGTCTGCCGTGATCTCAGCATCCGGATCACCCGTGTGACCATAACTTGACCATGCCGAAAGGCCGAGCTTCTTCAGCCTTTCAATCGAACAGCGTTCAAAAACTTCCGGACGTAAACCGCGCGAATAATTTTCCAGCGTCCGGAATTGCGGGCCACAGCTTACTGTGGTCACGCCAAAACGGGACTCATTGGTTGTGTTGGGAGCTGCGCCGTGCCAAAGCCGCGCATCAAACACAAATGCCGTACCTGCAGGGCCGGTCGCAGGCACTGATAGAATTTTATGGGGCACAGATGCATCTGGCTCTCGACCGCTCAGATGGCTGCCCGGTACAACCCGCGTGGCGCCGTTGTCCTCCGTGAATTCCGTGATCATCCACATGGCGTTGACGGCCGCAGCAGGTGCGATTGGACGGTTAGCCGGTGAAGGATCGAGGCAACTTCCTTGCGCGCGCGCGAAGCCTGACGACTTCGGATTTGGCTCAGTCGGGAGCACTGGCTGTGGCATCCACCACTGGTCGGTGTGCAGAGGCATCGTGCCAGCACCGGGGTGCTGTATTTGCGCGTCAACACATGAGGTCAAAAAACCTGGACCAATAAGATGCTCCACGAGGGCGGTGTAGAGTTCGTGTTCTACAAGCTCAAAAAACACATCGCCCTTATTGAGTAACATGCCGACCCACTGGTTAACCGGGTCAGTATTGGCGGGATTTTTCATGTTGTGTTGCGTACGCTCCACCGCTGCTTGTTCAAACAATCGGTTTTGAAGGTTTTTCAGTCTTTCATCCTCAACGGCACGATCAACAATGCAATAGCCGAAACGGTCCAGGTTCGTTTTCAGGGTTTTGAGGTCCTGGGTTGGTGCAGGTAACGCCTCTTCATTCCATGGCTGCCCTACCGAAGTGTTCCGGGACGTCATCTCCATATCCTCTCGTTTGACAGATTGGTGTCGTGGATCGAACGGAGCACCAGTATGCTGTACATTGTCGTCAATCTGGACAAGCGCCGAAGTTGAAAATTAGCCCTAGGGTCAATGAGGCACCATGGCGACAGGACGTCGCATGGAGGTTTGCACAACTGTTCTGGCACCATTTCCCCAATATCGCGGTCTCCTTGAAATGGGTCTGAAGTCAGGCGCCAACCGGACAATCTCTGAAGTGCCTTTGCGGTTCCGGTTTATGAGTTCACGGCCTAGAATGAACAGAACGATTTCACACCAGTCAACATTGCAAAGGTCTATTTCATGAACAGACAGGAACGGCGGGCGGAGCGCAGTGAGGGGAATCTCGATACCGCGGGCTTCCTCAAGGTCGCCGACAAATTCATCGACGTGGCGAACCGGGAGAACAAGCGGGCCAACGCGACCCAGCTACATATGGCCTTCCTGTTTGCCTCAGCCCGGTACAGCGCCTACGTCGCCAATCACATCATGGAAGTTGACGACCATGAAAAATTTGTCGACCGAATGGCCGGCGAGTACGTCAACATGCTGCGTCAGCATCTCGCGGACTCCGATCTGGAGGGCAAGGGCTAGAGTCCTCAGTTCAACCGGTCAACTCTCGCCAAGCGACGTGCGGACAAGAGCGTCTATGTGAACCTGCGCGCTGTCGATTGCCCGATACCCGCAGTCGTGCCCATCGAAGGCGAGGAAAAGATCGGTTCCCACCAGAACGACAGCGTCCGCTCCCTGCTCAGTGCAGAGTTTCCGGCCCATCGAAAAGAATATCGCACGCTGTTCCTCCGTAACCATGCCTGCGGTCGCCATGGCGACATAGTTGGCGTGGGTGGTGTCGAGGTCATCGCCTTCAGGGTGAACGAACTCGGTCGCGGTAATCCCGCCATAGAGACCTGTCTCCATGACGGTGCGCGTGCCCAGAAGGCCGATTCGGGCGAACCCCTGTCGCGCCAGGAAGGCATTCAGTTCGGGAATGGCGTTGACGAGCGGCAACGGCGATATGGCGTCCAGTTCCTTGATACAGAAATGGCCCGCCATTGAGGTGACTACGGCCGTGTCCGCCCCCGCCGCCTGCAGACGTTCCACGAATTTCAGGAAGCTCTGAGCCTGTTTCTGCGCCGCCCCGTCGGCAAAATTTCGCAGCAACTCGCGGGTGTCCGCGTGAACGATTGTGAGCTCCAATGGCCTGACCGCGCTTGCATGTGCCCGCACGAGACCCCGGTAATAGAATTCTGTTGCGGCAGGCCCAATGCCGCCGATTAAACCGATATGCACAGCTATTCTCCTGTCAGGAAACGTTTTTCGATTTGCCTTTGCCAGCCGACTTGCGCTCCTTGAGTGCATGACCGACGGCAACGAGGGCCTCAATGGCCGGCACGATCTGGTGGCCATGTACAGTCAGGGAATATTCCACCGAAGGCGGCGAGGTTGGCTTGACTTTACGGTTGACGACACCGCGATCCTCGAGTTCCCGCAAACGCGTCGTCAGAACCTTGGGAGAAACCGCCGGGATATCGATCCGCAGTTCGCTGAACCGCCGCGGTCCGCCGCTCAAGCTCCAGATGACATTCGGTGTCCACGCACCGCCGATGACCGACATGCATTCGGTCAAAGGGCAGGAATAGGGCGGCTCCGGGCTGTTGTTCTTGCGGATTTTCAGGGCCATCGTCAGTTACCTTTGGTTACCATCTGGAAACTCAATTCTTTAATAACAAATCGATATTAAGTTTACAAAGGAAACTTCTGTTCATATTTGTTCGATCAGGTCATGGAACCTGAACTGAACAAAGGAAGAATCATGAAACTCTATTACAAGCCCGGCGCCTGTTCGCTCGCCGTACACATCGCTCTCAACGAAATCGATGCAGACTTTGAGTTGGAAAAAGTCGACACCAGTGCCCAGAAAACAGAGGTTGGCGCCGATTTCTCGAAGATCAACCCCAATGGCTATGTCCCGGCGCTGGCCATCGACAGTGGCGAAGTGCTGAGCGAGGGCGCTGCCGTGCTGCAATATGTTGCCCAGCAGAAGCCGGAGGCCGGTCTGGCGCCAGAAGCCGGTACCATCGAGAACACGAGATTGCAGGCGCTTCTGAATTTCGTCTCGTCGGAATTTCACAAATCGTTTGGCCCGTTCTTTTCCCCGGTTCCGCCCGAGGGAGAGGCCCGCGAGGCAGCCGTAGCCGGCGTTGCCCGGCGGATGGATTTCATAGAAAATTCGCTGAGCGACCGTCGGTCCTTTCTGCTGGGTGAAAACTTCTCTATCGCCGACGCCTATGCATTCGTTGTTGCCTCGTGGTCGGGGCATGTGGGCATAGCGCTGGACCGGTGGCCAAATGTTACAGCCTACCTTCAGCGCATCGCCCTGCGACCGGCGGTGATCAAGGCTATGAGGTCCGAAGGCCTTCTCGCTTGATCGTTTTCACCACACCCGAGGGCGGCGGCGGCATCGAACGGTGTTCGTGCGGAATGTTGCGGCTGCCGCCCTACGTCACTTGCGAGGATAGACATGACAACTCAATTCGATGCGGTGGTTGACGTGCTCCAGATCTACCTGGACGGCCTCTATCACAGCGATACGCAACTGTTGCGCAATGCCTTGCATCCCGGCGCGCGATACGTTTGTGCCACGGCCGATACGCTAATCGATCTTTCGATGGAAGAATACTTTCCCATTGTCGATGAACGCCCATCTCCTGCGGGTAACAACCAGCGGCGTGCCGACGAGATCGTCTCGATCGAGTTTGCCGGTCCGAAGACAGCCGCCGCCACCCTGCGATGCGTGGTCGGCGAGCGGCATTTTACTGACTTCCTGACGCTCGTCCTTGTCGATGGGAGATGGCAGGTCATCTCGAAAGTGTTTCACTACGACGTCGTCGAACAAGCTGTTGACCACGAACACTCATCAGCAACACAACATTGAAAGCCAAGGTACGCCGATGCCCTATGTGAACATCAAGATTACCCGTGAGGGAGCGACCCCTGAACAGAAAGCGGATCTCATTGAAGGGGTGACGGACCTGCTTGTCCGCGTCCTCGACAAGAACCCATCGACCACTTTCGTCGTAATCGACGAGGTCGATCTGGAAGACTGGGGCATCGGAGGCGTTACCGTCGACCGCTACCGCCGCGAGCTTCTCAACGAAAAGTCTCATCGACAATAACAGTCGTGCCCACAACGCGCGTTTGTTAGAGTGAGCGCCCATAACAGGGCGGGCACCGTGCAGAAGACTCAGGATTACGCTGATCTGACAACCCACAGACGACGGTCGGTGTTGCCTCCAGACCTGCAGGGAACGATTGTCGAGCTTACGCGGGAGTTGAATGCGGGTTCTGGCGTGCTAGCCCGCCTGTCTGACTACATTGGGGCAATCGAGACTCTGCCGGCCTCATCGATCGCCCGTGCTGCAGACGAGATCGCCGATGTTGGCAAGCTTTATCGCCGCGCGGAAAGAGTGGGTGCATCTCGGGTGATTGCTTCGCTGCTGTCCTATCCGTCACTGCAAACCGATCTGCATGCCCTGGATAGGCACCCACGGCTCGGCCACCTCTACATGTTCCACCGCGACGGTCGGCTCAGGGAGGCCGTACTGAGGCGTCTCGACGATGTGCCGGACAGCCCTTTTACTTTTGCCTCCATCGTCTACCGGCTCAACGACTGGGTCGAAGAGGTGCGCGCCGCCGCCTTCGAGTGTGCAGAAAGACTGTTTCCCAAAACCTCTGCGGCGGTGATCGCCGAAGCGTCCCTGTTTCTGTTTGCACAACTGCCGTTGTTGCAAAGGTGGGGCCCAAAAGAACGCGCATTGCTTGAGGACACGCTCTACCGGACCGATGTCATGCAGGCCGTCGCCGAACGGCTGATTTCCGTGCGGACGGGCAAAACGGCGCAAGCTTTGCTTTTTGCCTTGAGCCGACCGGGTCTAGACTCTCTGCTGCCGCGCATGGCCCGCGACGCCGCCCAGCCGATGGTTCGCGCCGTCTCGCTGGAAACGCTCCTGAGCCGGAGCGCCCGCTGGCCGGTGGGGTACGGTCATGAATGGGTCGACAAGTCCCTTGGTATCCGAAGGCGGGTTCGCCTTTTCGAGCATCGCGCGGTCGAGCACCAACTCGACCTCGAAGAACTGTTACATCAGGGCGTCCAGGACCGGGCTGCTGTGGTTCGAAGAGCTGCCGTCAGTGCGATGATCAGATTACGGCACGATCTGGCACCAGCCATGACTGACGTGGCGCACAACCTTCTTCAGGACAAGTCCTCATCCGTGCGATCGCGGGCGAAATTCTTCCTCGACAACCTGCCATAAGGTCTCAGAAATGCGGGAGTCTGTGAAGGTTACAGATTGACCATGGACGATTGCGGATAACTGACATATGTCTGGCATGATTTGCTTCGGGACGCGTGAAAGGACACTCACATGCTCAAGAACGACCAGCTCGATCAATGGGATCGGGACCATTTCTTTCACGCCTCGACTCACCTGGCGCAGTTTGCCAGGGGCGACTTGCCCAACCGCGTGATCACCGGCGGAGACGGCGTTTACATCAATGACCGCGACGGCAACAGGTTGCTGGACGCGTTTGCCGGACTTTACTGCGTCAATATCGGCTATGGCCGGGCGGAGGTCGCCGACGCGATCGCAAAACAGGCCAAGGAACTGGCCTATTATCATTCCTACGTGGGCCATGGCACCGAAGCCTCGATCACGCTGGCGAAGATGATCGTCGAGCGGTCGCCGGCGAACATGAGCCGGGTTTATTTTGGCCTTTCGGGTTCGGATGCCAATGAAACCAACGTCAAGCTGGTTTGGTACTACAACAACGTGCTTGGCCGCCCGGAGAAGAAAAAGATCATTTCCCGCTGGCGTGGTTATCACGGGTCCGGGCTGATGACCGGTTCGCTGACCGGCCTCGATCTGTTCCATAAGAAGTTCGATTTGCCGTTCTCCCAGGTGGTCCACACCGAGGCACCGTACTACTTCCGCCGCGAGGACCCTGCCATGAGCGAGGAGGAGTTTTCGGCTCATTGTGCGGTTGAACTGGAAAAGCTGATCGAGGCTGAAGGACCCGACACGGTTGCGGCGTTCATCGGCGAGCCTGTTCTGGGAACAGGCGGCATTGTGCCCCCGCCGGCCGGTTACTGGAAAGCCATCCAGGCTGTCTTGAAGAAGTACGACATCCTGCTGATTGCCGATGAAGTGGTCACCGGATTTGGTCGTCTGGGAACCATGTTCGGCTCCACCCACTATGGCATCGAGCCCGACATCATCACCATCGCCAAGGGGCTGACATCGGCCTATGCACCGCTATCGGGTTCGATCATATCCGAAGCTGTTTGGCATGTTCTCGAGCAAGGAACCGACGATTTTGGACCGATCGGCCACGGTTGGACCTACTCCGCGCATCCAATTGGAGCAGCAGCGGGTGTCGCCAACCTCGCGTTGATCGATGAGCTGGGCCTCGTGGACAATGCGGCTGACACTGGAACCTACCTCAATCAGAAGATGAAGAAGGCACTTGCCGATCATCCTCACGTCGGCGATGTGCGGGGCGAAGGTCTGCTCTGCGCCGTCGAACTGGTCGCCAACAAGGAAACCCGGTCGTTCTTTGACCCCTCGCTCAAGATCGGACCTTCAATTGCCGCAGCCATGCTGAACCGCGGTGTCATCGCACGCGCCATGCCGCAAGGCGACATCATCGGCTTTGCCCCACCCTTGTGCATAACCCGCGAGGAAGTCGACATGGTTGTTTCCGTCGCGAAAGCTGCCGTGGAAGAAGTTGCCGGAGCATAGAAGTTTCAGCCGACCTCTATCTGACGCCACCGCCCTTCGCCTGTAAAGCCGCATACTCGGCGCGCATGGTCTCCCAGGTTTCAAACTTGTCGCGCAGCACCGGCCGCTGCCTGACAAGCTCGATGCATCGCCTCAGCGCCGGGTAGGGATCGAGGGCCTTGCCGGTATCAAGATAGGCCGCCCAGTAGGCCGTCATGAGGTCGACCAGGCTGAAGCGCTCTCCCAGATGAAACGGTCCACCGGTCGCCAGGCGTTGATCGATTACTGAAAGACAAACCATGGCGTCGCGGATCGATTGCTGTTTTCTGGCCGGCGCGTCTTCTTCACGCATGACATATCGGTGCGGATAAAAATAGCGCTTCATCACCGGCTCCAACTCATCGGTCAGGTAGAACAGACCGCTGAGAAACTGTCCCCGTTCCGCCTCGTCAATCTTGGGGGCCAGATGAGCCAGCCCGTGGTGCTCCGCGAGGTAGAGACTGATGGCCGGCGTCTCATACAAGGTCTCGCCACCCGGCGTAATCAGCGCCGGCACCCAACCTGCGGGATTAACAGCGAGATACTCCGGCGCTCTGTGCTCCTGATTGACGATGTCGATCTCGCGCAACTCGTAGTCAAGCCTGCCTTCTGCGAGAACCATCTCCACGATCAGGGCACGTGTGAATTGCCCACCATATAGAATGTACACGAGCGGCTCCCCTGAAAACCGGTTAAACTGGCGCCAGGATATCCGAGATTGACCAGTCGGAAAATGCCGAATGCCAACATTGCCGGTATCGGTTTCGACGATGTGAGCAAGGGCCGTTCAACAATGCAGACATGGACACCGCCAAATCAGCCCGCCGGGGCAGTATCGAGGATGTTCATTGCTGCGTTACGCGTTACCGTCGCGGCTTCGTTACTGGCATCAACACCGGTGCATAGTGCGTCGGACCGGTGCAAACGGCCTGAAGCGGTCTGTGATGTGCGTGAAGCGGTGTTCATGATTACCGCCTTCGACCCCCTGGCAAGTGCGGTGCGGATCGGCGAGAACACGCTTGTGACCAACCGTCATGCGATCGCCGACGCCACCTCCGTCGCGATCACCACCGGCGACGGGCGCAAGGTCCAGGGACGCGTCGTTCCCAGCGGTTTTCAGGCCGATCTGGTGTTGATCCAGTCTGACGATTTGGGATCGGGCAAGATTCTCCCCGTCGGCAAAGCGGATACAAACGGGCGTTTGTATGTTGTCGGGATCGACTTGCGGCGCGAGCGGCCGCGGGCGTATCCCGCCGGCAAGATTTTGTTGCCTGTCGCCGGCACACCGTTTGCCCGGCTCCACCACGATGCCTACAGTCAACGCGGCAACAGTGGCGGTGCGCTTGTGAACGAGGCGGGTGCGCTTGTCGGTATCGTCGCGTCGGGCGGGGAGGGGCGTTTCGAAGCGATGCCTGTATCAATGATCAGCCGTCTCCGTGCAAAGAGCGGGCCGGGGTTCGAAGCCGCGAACGGAAAACTCGGCGAGGCCAGCAGGCTTTGCATGGAGGCCATGGGTTCGGTGGGCAACAGGCCGCTGCCAAGGACGGATGCAGAAACCATCGCCACAGCCTGTCTTGCCAGCAACAACCGCCAGCATTTCGACAACGCCGCACAGATATTGGGCGGCCGCCGCCACCTCGACCTGGCGATCGATTTGTCGAAAGAGGCTGTCGCCCGCGATCCAAACGCCATCAACAGCCGGATTACGCTGGTCACCAGCCTGCATTTCGCCGGGCTTTATGCCGACGAAGTCGAGCACCTGAAGTTTCTGGCGGACCATGTGCCGGACGAACCGTCCGTGGCGCGCTTTGCGGTTCAGGCGGGCAAATGGGCCGGCGCCGCAGATCTTGCTGAGCGCGGGCTGGAACTGATCCGCAAGCACAATCCGGCACAACTGGAGGCGGCCGAACGGTTTCTCAAGGCCGATCTTCCGGTCCCGAAGCCCCGCCCACTGAGGCCGGCGCCGTAATGCAATCACTCTATGGCCGGGTTCGGTATCCAGCCATGCTTCACCGGTTTTTGCGAAGACGAAAGCGGTGTCGCGAGGTCCACAATTTCCGACTTGAGCCTGCGCGCATCCCATTCCGGATTGTCGGCACTGAGCCGGGCGGCAAGCGCTGCCACCCTGGGCACGGCATAGCTTGAGCCGGAGGCCCTGCGGCGGGCGCCGAGGTGATCGGTCACGGGTATGCGTTCGCCCGGAACCGCAACGTCCACGTGAACAGTCCCCCAGTTGGAGCCGGCGGCGATGCGCCCGAACGCGTCGCTCGACGTCACTGTCAGAATGTTGTCAAGGTCCAGGCTTGCGGGAAAGACAGGGCTTGTATCGATGTCGCGGCCGTCGTTGCCGGCAGACACAACGAAGAGAATTTGCGGATTGTCCCGGGCGGCGGTCTCGAATGATGTCCAGTGACTTTTCTTTGCGCTGCCCAGCGGCATCGCGGCAATGCGTGCTGGACCCTGAGCTGCAAATCTGACCAGATCGCCGAAGCGGCCAAAGGCTCTGCCGGGGTAGCGCAGGGGAACGATGATTGCGTCCGGCGCCTCCTCAAGAACGATGCTGGCCACGGCCGTGCCGTGGCGCCGTGGAAAATAGACGGATGCTGTCGGGTCAAGATCGAAGGGTCTGGTATCGTTGTCCGCAAAGTCGAAGGCAATCGGATGACCATTTGCATCCCGGGCCAGCCTGTTGCCGAACAACGGCAGCAGGTAGTTGATGCCGGTGTCGATCAGTGCCACGGCGACACGGAGGTCGTCTGCTTGCGCACCGGCTGACCGGGGCATTGGCGGGTTTAGATCTTCCTCTGTGCCGCGAGACAGAGGATCGCCGGAATAGTGTGTCAGGAAGATTGCCCGCCCGTCGCGGTCATGTGCCGCCACCCGGGCCAGGTCTGTGGTGCAGGCCGGTGTCGTCTGAACGAACACGCCTCCGGCCCTGCCGCGCGGAGCGTCCTCGACGAGCACGCGCAGGCGCTGCCCCGATACGCCGGTCCGCCCCCCGGCGATCGTCACGTGCCGGCCTGAGGTTGCGGCATAAACTTTGCGGCGTGATGTGTCTTCAATGACCTTAAGACTTTCGCCCTGTTCAATGAGGCTGTGTTTTCGGGCCAGATCGGCAATTTCGTTGATTGCCGATACCATACTGCGACACAGGCCGCGCGCGAACCGGGCTACATGTTCGGGATCGCCTTGTCCGTAGCTGGTTGCGGGGAAACCGATCAGCAGGCAGATGCAAACCAGAGTTTCAAGGCCCCGGCACGTAGTTCGGGAAGAACAACTGCTGACCGTTGACCCTGTAGCGCCTGATAACCGACTGGCCTTCGGTGGACGTGATCCAGTCCATGAAACTCTGCGCACTGGCAATCTGGACATGGGGATGTCGTTCCGGGTTGACGAGGAGAATACCGTACTGGTTCACGAGGCGCTTGTCGCCTGACACCAGGGCTTCAAGCGCTTGTTTGTTGGCAAAGGCCGACCAGGTCGCTTCATCGACCAGCACGTAGGCCCCGAGGCCGGACGCCACGTTCAGGGTTGCCCCCATGCCGGCGCCGGTTTGCCGGTACCACGATGTTTCAAGATCACCAGGAATGACGCCTGCGGCCATCCACAACGATTTTTCCTTTGCGTGTGTGCCGCTATCGTCGCCGCGGCTGACGAATTGGGTCCGGGTTTCGCGAATATGCAAAAAAGCGGATGCGGCGTCTTTCATGCCGCGTATACCGGCGGGATCGTCGCCGGGACCGGCAATGATGAAGTGATTGTACATCACGTCGCGGCGTTCCGAAGCGTGTCCGTCTGCCAGAAACGCCAGTTCCTGCGTCCGTGCATGAACCAGTACGGCGTCGACATCGCCGCGCTGCGCAAATTTCAGCGCCGCCCCTGTGCCTGCAACCACCAGATCGACATGTATCCCCGTCTTGCCGGTGAATGCCGGCAGCAAGACCTCGGCAAGGCCGGAATTCTCGACGGTCGTCGTGACAGCCAGTTTTATGCGTTTGGCGTCACCGGCAGGCGACGCGGCCACGAGCAGCCCTGAAGCCGCACAAACAAGGCAAAGATAGATACAGAGTCTGTTCATGGTTCACGTGCGCAGGCGCAAAGTGGATGGGTCGGAATGTGGTACCTCCTAACAGATAGCAATTCAAGAAGGCGCCTGTGACCCGTACGATTCCGAATGTACAAACCGCCGGCATTGTCGTTAGACTGGCGCTCGATTCTGGATCGTCCGGCAGGCCGGATGGCAGGTTTAATGCGGAGAGACCATGTCTGAAGAAAAAAGCATTCCAGCGCAACTGGCGCCCTATAAAACTGCCGTGGAGGAGGGCAGGCGCTATTTCTGGTGCGCCTGCGGGCGTTCGCAGAAGCAACCGTTATGTGATGGTTCCCACAAGGGAACCGGCCTGGAGCCTATGGCCTATGTGGCGGACAAAACCGGCGATGTCTGGTTCTGCGGATGCAAGGCAACCGGCAAGAGCCCACTGTGCGATGGTTCCCATAAGACCCTCGAAAGCTGATTGGGAAATCGGATTACTTTTTCAGGGTTGCGGCAAAGGCAGCAATGTTTTCCACATCGTCCAGTGTCAAAGTGATGCGGTGGGCATTGTCCGGCAGGTCTGTCAGCCGTGGCGTGTCCTTGATTTCGATGACCAGGCCATGAGGGCGGCGGAGGTAGAATGACGCGAATCGGTCCTGGTAGTCTTCGAATGCGTTGACCAGAAGCTGAAACGAGGGTGTGCTTTCAATTCCGCCCATCCGGTTGAAATCACCGACCACATGGCATCTTGTGCAATGAAGTTTTGCGATTTCCCCGCCCTTCGCCGCGTCTCCCGCAGCCGCCACCGGCCCGGCAGCACACAGACCTGCAAGCAAACCGGCGATTGCTGTAGCCCATGACCGCATTTGAATTCACTCCCCTTGTGTATCCGGCAGGCATCGAAAGTTTAGCCGCAGAAGCACCGCGCTGCCAAGACGGCTGATACGCTCGTGTGTTGGTGGAAGCGCGGACTTGGCGTATGAGTGCACGATGCATGTTCCAATGTTGAAGGAAGTTCCATGACTATTCAAAGACGGCGCGTTGAACTCATCAAGCGGCCGGTCGGTTTGCCCATGCCGTCCGATTTCGATATCTGTGAAAAGCCGGTGCCCGACCTGGGGCCGGATCAGGTGCTGTGCCGCACCATCTACCTGTCACTCGACCCCTATATGCGCGGCCGGATGTCGGATGCAAAGTCCTATGCCGAGTCGGTGCAACTGGGCGATGTTGTGACCGGCGAGGCGGTTTCAGAGGTTCTGGAAAGCACGTCGGACAAGTTCGCGCCGGGTGACATTGTCGCCGGCATGAACGGCTGGCAGTCACACGCGGTGCTGGATGCCGGGGATGTCCGAAGGGTCGATCCCGCCGCGGCACCGATTTCGACCGCGCTCGGTGTTCTGGGAATGCCGGGGCTGACCGCCTATGTCGGACTCCTGGACAAAGGCCAGCCAAAGGAAGGCGAGACGCTCGTGGTCTCGGCTGCGACCGGTGCCGTGGGCGCCAATGTCGGCCAGATCGGCAAGCTCAAGGGCTTGCGTGTCGTGGGCATCGCAAGCACAAGGGAAAAGTGCGATTATGCGGTCAACGAACTTGGCTTCGACGCCTGCGTCAGCCACCGCTCGGATACCCTGCGCGAAGATCTCAAGGCGGTCTGCCCCGACGGCATCGATATCTATTTCGAAAGTGTTGGCGGTGCGGTTCAACAGGCCGTGTTGCCCTTGCTCAACGTACACGCCCGGGTTCCGGTTTGCGGACTCATTTCCTGGTACAATCTGACGGTACTGCCCGATGGGCCCGACATGGTGCCGGGGTTGATGCGTCAGGTTCTGACTAAACGGCTCACCATATCCGGTTTCATCATTTTCGATCATTACGACCGTCATCGGGACTTCATCCGTGATGTCGGCGGTTGGATCCGCGACGGCAAACTGAAATACCGTGAGGATATCGTCAATGGCCTGGACAATGCGGTCGAAGCCTTCCAGGGCCTGATGGAAGGGCGCAATTTCGGCAAGCTTGTGATCAGGGTGTCCGAAGATCCAACGGCATAGCTGACCGGTTTCCGGATCGTCTGAAAGTCTCAGAACCGGCGGGAGAGGGCAATGGACTACTCCAAGGCAGGCATAATTCTCAACACCGGGAAATACCCCGAATGCGTGAAGTTTTACGGCGAAGTCGTAGGATTGGAGACACTTTATGAGATCGACAGACCCGGGGAAAAACTGACCTGCTTCGATCTGGGTGGTGTCTATCTGATGGTCGAACCCGGCGGTATCTCGAGTCCTATCGTGAAAACGACGAGCCAATGTCCGACAAAGTTTCGGTTCAATGTAGCGGATGTTGAAGCAGTTTGTGCCGATTTGGAAACCAAAGGGGTGGAGCTTGAAATCCGGCAACACCCGTGGGGCACTGTCGCTGAATTCAGCGATCCTGACGGCAATCGCTGCGCCCTGAGATCCGATGAGGGCTTTGGCGCGGCTTGATCAGGACCGTGCGGTCTCAAACTGCCGTGTCAGAAATCCGGCAATCTCGCGCAAGGATTGGTCCGCTTCGGGAATCTCATCGTAAAACTCGAAAACGTGCCAAAGCCCGTCCCAGATGCGCAGGTCTGTGTCGACACCCGCTGTTCTCAGCACCTGCGCCAGACGCGCGCATTGGCTCATCAGAAGATCGCGGCTGCCGGTGGTGATCAATGTTGGTGGAAAGCTTGGATCAAAATCACCGTACAGCGGGGAAATGTCGGGCGTCTCCAATGCGTAGTCGCCGGCATAGAGCTTGGTATAGGCGTGCAGAAACCGCTCCGTCAGTGTCGGGTCCCGGCCGTCATTGCCCCGGACCGAGTCGCCGCGGTTTGACAGATCGCACCAGGGAGACAGAAGGGCGGCGGCGTGAGGCATCGCTAAACCTGCCGCACGCGCCCGGAGCATGACCGCAAGGGCCAGATTGCCGCCTGCGGATTCACCCGCAACGGCAAGAGTTCGGCCGTCCAGACCGGCGGACAGGCTCTCGAAAACCGCAAAACCGTCATCCGTCGCTGCCGGCCACGGATGTTCCGGTGCCAGCCGGTATTCAGGCAAAATGAACCGGGCGTTTGCATAGGCCGCAAGAGCGGCACTGACGATAAGGTCCTCAAAGGCGCTGCCGGTGACGTAGCCGCCGCCGTAGAAATAGAGCACGACGTGGTCCGGATCACATCCTTCCGGTACGATCTCAAGACACGGCACCCCCCCAATGATCAGTGAAATAGGAGACAGGGAAAAACGCTCAAGCGTTCGTTGAGCGCGGGGCGTAAACAGTGCCGTGGCATCGGCGCGCCATTGGGCAACGGTATCGTGCGTTGGGCCGGGGCCCGCGGGGTCCACGGGATTGGCGTCGACGAACCGTAGCGCCTCGGTGCTGGCGAGAGCTGTCTTCTTGATGTCCCGGCTCATTGACACCTGCCTTTCCTGGGTGGTTATTCAAACCGAATTTGATTGACTCGACTCCAGCACCAATCCAGAAATCTGATCCATGACCAAGCACCCGCTAGACCCCTTGACCGCCAGCGAGATTCAGTTGGCCGTCCGGGTTGTTCGAGACAAGTCCGGTCTGGATCATACAGGCTGGTTCGAGACTGTCACGCTGGATGAACCGGACAGGACCGAGCGACAGGCCCAACGCAACAGCGAGACGGTCGCGCGCCGCGCCTATGTCTGTTGTTATGAACCCTCAAGCAACCGGACCCTGCGCGGCACCGTCTGTCTCGATCATGGAAAGTTGCTTCAGTGGGAACATGTTGAAGGAGCTCAGGCGCGTATCGTTTCCGATGAATTCGATGCGGGCGACCGGATCGTCAAGGCCGATCCGCGCTTTCGCGAAGCCTGTGTCCGGCGCGGGATCACAGATCTCGACACTGTGCTTGTGGAAACCTGGGCCGCCGGCAATTTCGGAGACGGGGACGAAGAGGGCAGGCGCATCGCCTATTGTCATTGCTGGGTCATCAACGATGCCGGCGACAACCGTTATGGCCGACCGATCGGCAAGCTGCACCCGGTCGTTGACCTGCAAAGCGGTAAGGTTGTCAGGATCGACGATTTCGGTGTCGTACCCTTGCCTCCGGACACCGCGTCCATAAGGCCGGTTCAGAACCTGCGTGAGGATCTCAAGAGGATCGACATTACCCAGCCCGACGGCCCGAGCTTCGAAGTGGATGGCTATCACGTCAAATGGCAGCGCTGGCAGGTTAGGGTCGGCTACAATCTGCGTGAAGGTCTGGTGCTGCACGATATAGGATATCGGGATGGCGGCCGGGTCCGGCCGATCATGCACCGGGCGTCGATGGCGGAGATGGTGGTGCCATACGGCGATCCTTCGCCTGGAAATTTTCGACGCAATGCCTTTGACACAGGCGAGTACGGCATTGGCCCGGCGCTCGACTCCCTGAAACTTGGATGTGACTGTCTGGGTCACATCCATTATTTCGACGTCTGTTCCCATGACTGGCACGGCACGCCGCACGAGATCGAGAATGCCGTGTGCATGCACGAAGAAGATTTCGGTCTGCTGTGGAAACATACCGACGCCCAGACCGGAAAGATGCGTGCGGTGAGGTCGCGCCGGCTGGTTATCTCGACCATCGCCACCATCGGAAATTATGTCTACGGCTTCTTCTGGTACTTCTATCAGGATGGCAAGATCGGCGTTGAAGTCAAGGCAACCGGCATACCGTTTCCCTCTGCCATAGCGCCTGGCGAGGAATCCGCATTTGGCGCGATCATTGCGCCCGGAATTGAGTCACACGTTCATCAGCACGTTTTCAGCTTCCGTTTTGACATGTGTGTCGACGGCGACCGCAATTCCGTCGAGGAGGTTGAATTCGAAGCGGCACCGGTCGGTCCGGACAATCCTCACGGCAATGCCATTCGAATTCTGGAGCGGCAGTTGACAAGCGAACGGCAGGCCCAGCGCGAGATCGACACGTCGCGGGCGCGCTACTGGAAAATCACCAACCCAGGCCGCAAAAACCGGTTCGGCAAACCGACCGCCTATAAACTCGCCCCCGGCGCCAATGCCCTGCCGTTGCTCGATCCTCAATCACCGGTCGCAAAGCGGGCAGGCTTCATGTTCAGGCATTTCTGGGCAACCCGATACGCTCCCGACGAACTCTATCCGGCAGGTTGGTTCCCCAACCAGAGTACTGGCGGCGGCGGATTGCCGGAATGGTCGGCGGCCGACCGGCCTTTGTCGGACACTGATGTGGTCGCCTGGTACACGCTCAATTTCCATCACCTTCCCCGGCCGGAAGACTGGCCGGTGCAACCGGTGGTCTATGCCGACTTCCACTGGATGCCGGACGGCTTTTTTGACGAGAACCCGGCCCTGGACGTGCCGCCAAACGATCAGTTGTGAAACAGGCCGAACCCAACTGCGTCCCCAACCGTTTGCGGCATGGAAGGCAAAAAACGTATCTTATGGGATCTCGCGTTTGATCGAACTCGGCAACGATTTTCCAAGGATGCACGATGTCCTCAAAAACCGTCTAATACGTGCCTGGCACGCACATCAAGAACACACAAGGGAATGAAGATGGTGAACGTCGATCGGGTCACTCGTTTCCCCGGCGCGATGCAGCACGCCAGTGCTGCTTCGCAGAACCGGGACCGCACCAATCTCAAAGGTCAGTGTTTGGAACGGTGCCGGGGCCCGGAGGAAGGTAGGCCGATCGTTGCGCGCGAAAGACTTTAGGTCCCGGGTCGGTCAGAGCCCCGCCCGAACCCAAACCGTTTCAACCAGGCGGGTAAGAGATGGGGTTTCACGCGTCAAGCGCCGCCGCCCCGTCCGTTTCCTCGGCCTCACGGCGGCGCTTGAAGGCGTCGCCCCATTGGCGCATCTGCAGCAGCAGGCCCTCGAGCGAATGCCCGAACTCGGTGAGCCGGTACTCGACCCGCGGCGGCACTTCCGGGAAAACATGGCGCGAAATGACGCCATCGGCTTCCAGTTCGCGCAATTGCAGCGTGATCATGCGCTCTGTCGCATTGGGCGTCATGCGGCGCAGCACGCCGAAGCGCTTGGGACCGTCGAGCAGGTGAAACAGCAGCACCGGCTTCCAGCGCCCGCCGATGACAGCAAGCGTGGCTTCCACGGAGCACCCAGTCTTCCAGTCGTAGCTTCTGGTCATCGTGATCTTTTTCCATACTTACAAAAATGTAGGTACTTGCATATTTTGATAGAAACTTCAATATCGCCTGAACCATACAAACCGACAGTACAATTTCACAGGGATCAAAATCATGCGTGCATACGAGATTATCGAAGGCGAGGGCGTCGACTCGATTGCCCTGCGCGACCGGCCGGCACCAGTTGCGAGACAGGGACAAGTGGTTATCGACGTCAAGGCGTGTTCCCTGAATTTCAGGGATCTGAACGTGATACGCGGTGGTTATGGCGGTACCGACAAGCCCTTCGGTTCGATTCCGCTATCCGATGGCGCCGGCATCGTTGCGCAAATTGGCGACGGTGTCACGGATGTCTCTGTCGGCGACCGGGTCTCGCCTGCCTTCATGCCGGGCCATCTGGACGGTCCCTTGACGGCGGAAAAACAGGCGGGCTCGCTTGGCGCACAGGTCGATGGCATGCTTGCCGAACAGGTGGCATTGCCGGCAAGCGGTATCGTGAAGATTCCCGATCACCTGTCCTTTGCCCAGGCCGCAACCCTGCCATGTGCCGCGGTAACCGCCTGGTACGCGCTGTTTGTCGGGGGCGCTCTGAAACCCGGACAGACCGTCTTGCTGCTGGGAACCGGCGGTGTCTCGATCTTCGCCCTGCAGTTTGCAAAACTGTCGGGCGCGCGTGTCATCATTACCAGTTCAGACGATGCCAAACTGGAACGTGCCCGGCAACTTGGAGCGGACGACACCATCAACTACCGCAACACGCCCGACTGGCACGACGCGGTGCTGGCACTCACGGGCGGGCAGGGTGCGGACATCGCCGTCGAGGTCGGTGGACCGGGAACACTCAACAAGACGCTTCAGGCGGTGCGTTTCAGCGGTTCGATTTCACTGATGGGTGTGCTGACAGGCTTTGAAGACAAGGTCGATACCCTCTCCATTCTGCGCAAGAACATCAAGGTGCAGGGTACTTATGTGGGATCTGTCGCGGTAATGCGCGAGATGGTCAGGGCAATCGATGTCAACCGCATGCAACCGGTTGTCGACCGGGTCTTCGGTTTTGACGACGCCGCCGATGCCTTGCGTTTTCAGGAAAGCGGCGGGCATTTCGGCAAGGTTGCGATTTCGCTCGAATAACCGTCATCTTCAGGCCGGGCACCGATCGCGGTCCGTTCGGCAATCATGGAGAGGAACTGTCTGAACTGAGGCGGCTTGCCGGCGACTGGAAAATGGTCGTTTCAACCGGTGCAGAAACATTTCCTGTTTGGTGCGTGGGGTCCGGAGGTTGTCACACCTGGAGTCCAAAGTACCGCTAGGAGACGTGAAGCCGCTGGCGTTATCATCTGCCCCGGCCATAGCCCGCTTCGAATTTGCCAAAGGCGCTCTGTTCCATGAATGACCATCATCTGCACACACCTTCCGGCCGCCTGCGGGCGAGAGCGCTTGGATTGACGTTCGAGGGCACAACCGGAAAAAACAACACGATCACGGACGTTGACGGCGTCGGCGTCGGCTACACGACGCTGATTGAAGGAAGCGGCGCCCTGGTCGTCGGGCAAGGCCCGGTCAGAACCGGTGTTACCGCCATCCTGCCGCGTCCCAAGGCGGATATCTGCATTCCGGTTTTCGCCGGATGCTTCAGCTTTAACGGCAATGGCGAACTCTCAGGTTCGCATTATCTTGAAGAGGTCGGCCAGTTCGCCCTGCCTTTAACCATCACCAACACGCATTCCTGCGGATTGGCGCGCGATGCCACGCTTCAATGGATAAACCGCGCTCAGCCCGACGCGTTCCGGGAGAGCTTCGGACTGCCGGTGGCGGCGGAGACCTATGACGGCTTTCTCAACGACATCAATGGCTTCCATGTCACAGTCGAACACGTGTGCTCGGCCATCGAGGCCGCATCGTCCGGGCCGGTCGAGGAGGGTAGTGTCGGCGGTGGCACCGGCATGAAATGTTTCGGCTTCAAGGCGGGATCCGGCACGGCATCGCGCTCGGTCGCCCATGGCGCAGAAGCGTTTACGGTGGGTGCGTTCGTGCAAGCCAATTTCGGAGCGCGCTCCGACCTGACTGTACAGGGTAACCGGCTGGGGCTCACCCTGGTTGAGCCAGCACTGCGCCGCAACACACCGGACACCGAACTGGGTTCGATCATCGGCGTCATCGCTACCGATGCGCCATTGCTGCCCCATCAGCTCAAACGGCTGGCACGGCGGGCAGCGCTCGGTATGGGACGCACCGGGGGAACCGGCAGCCATGGTTCGGGCGACATCTTTCTGGCCTTCTCCACGGCCAACGCCGCCGCCCTGGCGTCACAGCATGCCGCACTCCAGGATCTAAGCTTCATTCCCGACCAGCACCTCGACAGGCTTTTTGAGGCTGTCGTTCAAGCGACCGAGGAGGCAATTCTCAACGCCATCGTGGCCAACGAAGACATGGAAGGGCGCGACGGAAATTTCGTACCCGCCCTGCCTCACGGCGTGATCCGGGCGTTGACTGCCGGTTGAGAAGTTTCGGCTCTCGGTGGACCAAATCAGCCCATCGCCGGCGTGGGGCTGCGACGATGTTGAAACTGCGCGCAACCCGGCACGCGCCGGCTTCGGACTTTGGTCGTCTAGATCAGGATGAGTTATGGTTGAATCGACCATAACTCATGAAACCTGATCGCTCTCAATATCTTGGAGCGGGATGCGGGCGGAAAACCGCACACACTTTTCCTCATCCCGCTCTATGTGGCAACGAGCGTAGCCCTGGTCTCCAGTTCCCGGTCGATTGTCCGAGCCAGCCCCTTTGTTACGGGGATCATGGGAAGACGAACTTCCGGGCTGTCGATCAACCCTGTGCGCCACAACCAGTGCTTGACTGGCGCTGGGCTGGGTTCGGCAAACAGCAGTTCCGGCACCCTGGCAAGCCGCTTCCACTTTGCCAGCGTGTCTCCAAGGCCGCCGTCGCTCAAGCTGTCGCGAATATCGGCGAAGTCATCGGTCAGGACATGTGCGGAGGCCGTGATCCCGCCGTCGGCCCCTTGTGTCAGCGCGCTGAAGAACAGGGCATCCTCGCCGGTCAGGACAGAGAAATCGGCCGGCCGGCGCTGAAGGAGATCAAACGACTGGCTTGCATTGGCACAGCAATCCTTGACCCCGACGATGTTCTGGCGCTCCGCCAACTCCAACATCGCCTCGTTTTCAAGGTTTACCCCGGTGCGGTAGGGGATGTTGTAGATCAGGATGGGCCGTCCCGTCGCGTCCGCCACGGCTGAGAAATGCCTGATCAGGCCCTCCTGCGTGGGGCGGGTGTAGTACGGACAGGCGATCAGGTATCCATCGATGGGCCAGTTGGCCGTACGCTGCAACTGGCTAACGAGCTTACGGGTGTCGCTGCCTGAAATTCCGAGATAGATCGGCAAACCGCCACCGCTGTCAGCGACCTCATGGGCTGAGATGGAAACCAGCCGTTCGACTTCTTCTTCGTCCATTGTCAGGCCTTCGCCAGTGGTGGCGCAGAGGATCAATCCGTCAATCGGTCCTGACACGAAGTGCTTCAAAAGGCGCCGAAGCGATGTCTCGTCAAGGGCGCCGTCGAGAAACGGCGTGATCAGCGGCAACCACAGGCCCTGTAATCGTGCTTGAGTGTTGTCCATTGGCTTTTGTCTCCTTTTGGCCGGAGACGGAGACCACAAAAAACCCCGTCCGAACCGGCGGGGTTTAATTCGGTCTCTTGCGGCTTCTTTTTAGAGCGCGCAGCGATCCTCGGTCCCCACGATTGGGAGCCGTTTCAACTTCATGGATATGAAGCACGCAAGGATCATGAAACCTGTATCGCAACTATTCGGTTTGCGGTCAAGAATGACAAGATCGGCCGGCGTACACTTCCGGACGGGTCTGCTCGGTGATGCGGTAGCAATTCATCGGTACCGCAAAACCAGACAGCATCACGGACTCACGATCCGGCATGCGATCGCCGAGCAGACGGACGACCGACGGATCCTTGATCATCGTTTCCGACAAGACGATTTCCCCACCCCGGCTTTGTCCCTGCAACCTTGCCGCAAGGTTGATCGATGTTCCGAAATAGTCGAGCACACCGTCGGTCGTGACGGCGATGCAATGGCCTTCGTGGAGCCCGATCTTCAGTTCGATGCCGGCGTCCTCGCGGCCGGCATTGAATGCCGCCACATCGGCCTGGATCTCCAGCGCTGCGGAAAGACCATCCACACTTTCCGGAAACGATGCCATGACCGCATCGCCGATTGTCTTGACGACGGCGCCGTGCCATCTGCGGACCCGGGCGTTGATGAACTCGAAATGTTCCCGCACCAGAACATAGGCGCGGCTGTCGCCAATTTCCTCATATAGCGCTGTCGACCCCTTCAGGTCGGAAAAGAGTATGGCGACCCGGCCGATCGCCACATCATCGCCAGGACGCAGCAACTGTTCCGGGCATAGATCGCGGAAGGCCTGGGCAGCGATCACCTTGGGACCGGTCAGGGCGATGTCACTCCAGATTGTCGATTCTACGACCACCGTGCGCCGCTTGTCGTCTTGGTTGCGCATGACGATTTGACCGGCGGCCGACGGTGGTCCGGGTTCCACGGTCGTGTCCTGAACGACGACCTCGGGGAAGGCGTCCCCATCAAAGTCGATTTCACTTGAGCCCCCCGCATCGAGAGTACGAATGCGGTATCGACCCGGCGGCAGCAGGGCCTCTTCGTTGCGAATCCCGCCCGGTTCGACGTCGCACTGGACTTTCACATGAGGCGTCGTGGCGGCGCCCATCATGCAGAAATCGCCGCTCGGGAGTTTCCGCAACCAGGGTTCCGGGCTGAAAACCAACTCCACGTTGTTGGTGAAGTCCCGTTCATAGTCGATGTTGCAGGCATCGCAATGCACCTCGCGTTCCAGGTCGGAGAGCACGTCAGTACTGGACTTTCCGCCCCGGCACCGCGGACACATGATCTCCCATCGCATTGACAACAGCCCTGCGGCATGTGCGGCAACGCAAACTTCGATCAACTGTTCCGGCGGCTCTCCCCAGTCCGCTGCCAGTTCGAGTGGGCGAACGCGCCGGAGGTCGAGCGGGTTGGCGGTGGCGAGATAGGTCGCCAGTCGGGACGCAAGGCCGTGTCCGTAATCGCTTTTGTCTATCTTTGCGACGGCATCTGCGATGCGGACGATGATGTCCCCGGACTGGGCCTCCGGTGCCATAGGTAAGGTCTTCTTCCCATCTGACTCCTTATTTTCAACAGACTCCGCAACCAGGCGTTCGAGCGTCTCCACGACCGGTTTTGTGGCCTTTTCGGCAAACCCTGCTAACACGAGAATATCGCCGACGACGGAAGACCAACGCACGAAGAATTCATAACGGACATGGGTGCCGATACCGTCCGGCGACAGGCGCACATCGAAATTCAACTCACGAATAGGACCGCTGTCGAAGAGCCGTTCCTGTCGCACATGCCGGTACTCCACCCATTCGCCAAAACCCTCCCGCCAGCGAAACGTGAAGGGCCCAACACGGCTATGCGCGTGCCGGATCACAGATCCGTCGGCCTGCAGCACATCCTCCGCGGTGTAGGGCGCGAACGGGGTGCCGACAGCCTGGTTCAATCGCTCGGTGTCGCCGAAGATCGACCAGATTTCTTCCGGCGGCCGATCGAACCGGGACTCCATGATGATGGTGCGATGCCGTTTCATGAAACCTTCGTTTGCTGCCTGGAAGTCCAATTCGGTGGCGGCTCCAGAGGACTGCTGATCATGGCGGATGTCTCATTCGTCTGGTACCGGCATCAGTGCCGTCACGACCGCGTCGGCCAGTTCCAGTGCTTTCAGCGCATCCATGGATTTCTTGCCTGGACGGGCCCCCAGGAAGATCCGGATGTTGCGTCCTGCCAGTGCATGATATTCTTCAGTGATACCGATAACGGTGTCCCTTCACCAGGTTCCAACCCGTCATATTGCTGTTTTTGAAGATACGGCAAGGCTTTGGCAAAGAAAATTCGATCGGTCCCTGGCTCAAGGGATGTTCGCGACCGGGAACGTGCGCCGCAGGGTTTCTCGCATGTAGTCGGCAAATCGGACCGGTTGTCCTCGGCCAGAACCCTTCAACGGTCCAACCGGTGCGTCTGCACCGGGATTGACAAAGAACGGGATGGAGTAACGGTCGCGGCCACCGCGGTTGATGACCCGGTGCGGTGTCGAGGAAAACCGGCCACCGCTCCAGGTCTGCAGGACATTGCCGATGTTGATCACGAAGGTATCCGGGATCGACGGGGCACCAATCCACTCGCCACTCTTGTTCTGGATCTCCAGCCCGTCCCCCTCGTCCTGCCAGAGAATCGTGAAAGCGCCGGAATCGGAATGAGGCACCACGCCAATGTGTTTCACGCTTTCCGGCGCCTCCTGGGGCGGATAGTGGTTCAGCTTAAGCAAGGACATCGGCTCTGAAAAGCATCGATCGAGCCCGTGGGGCTGCATGCCGAGTGCGGCGGAGAAGCCGCGTTGCAACGCCTTGGCCAGGCCTTCCACGGCCTCGAAATAGGCGGCCATGGCGTTCTTGAGGCCTGGCTGGTCTTCCGGCCACAGGTTGGGGCCCTGCAACGGCGTGCGGTCTGAGACGTGTCTTTCGTAGCCTACCCAAAAGCCCTCCTGATGGCTCTTGGCGGCCCGTTCTTCCCCTTCGTAGCTGCTGTAATCCAGAGGAAGATAGCCGCGCATCCTCGCATTGATCTTCCATTTGAGTTTTTCAGCCATCGGCCGATTGAAGAACTGCGATGCCTGGACCCTAAGATCGGAAATCAACGTTGCCGGGACGCCATGATTGCGGACGTAGAAAAACCCGACATCCGTGCACGCGGTTGCAAGTTCATCGATGATCCCGCGGCTGTCATCGCCCGACCGGAGGCCGGCACCGTCGATCTGCGGGATTTCGGAAAAATCCATTCGTCTGGAAAGCGGAATTGCCATGGCTGGTTGGTCCTTGGGGCCTTCGAAGGGTTTGACCGTTTTCACCGGATAGGGCCGGTATGGTTCGAAAATCTGGCACAAACGCCTGGTTTCTCCAAGCCCTGTGACAGTCACTCCACTATGGCGGCGATTTTCATAATGTGGCTTCGGCCGGGTCGGGATTGGAGGGAACGGCTGTTGCAATCCGTGGTGGGACGCCGATTTTTGCGGCTCCGGCACTGTTCAACCAACAGAAAAGGAGCAGGCAGCCGGGGGCACTGCCTGCTCCTTGTGCTCGACGGCTGGTCAAAACGGGGGTCGTTGGACCGGCCATCAAGATCGGGGAGGACCCTGTTGCAAAGTTCAGCGGCCGGCGGGGCCGTATCCTTCTCTGGAGGTGTCGCGGACGTAGATCCCGAAATTCTGCCTTTTGCCGGCTCGTGCGGGGCTGACGACGACGCGGTTTGGTTTGCGCTTTGTGACGTGTACTTTCTGCGTCGACTGTTTCTTGTAGGTGTTCTGTGAATTGACATAGCTGTCTGCCTGAACCGTGACGACAGACGACGCGGTGAACAGGGCAATAGCGGTAAGGCCTGCCTTGAGGTAGGAATTCATTGCCGATCTCCTTTGGTTGGCTTGTCTGAGACCTCAGATAAGCATTCAACCGGAAATCGAAAGGCCGCTCGCGCGCAAGTGATGAAAGAGTGACACCACCGATTGGCGAAGTTGGAAACGATGTCTTCGGCCAGTGCGCTCAGCGGTCGAGAAACCGGGCAAACTCTTCTACCGGCGCCCGGTCGGTTTCCAGCGTGTTCTCGACAGCCGTGGTGTCGGCATAGCCAAGCGACATGCCGCAGATGACAATCTCGTCCTCGCTGATGCCCAGTTCCTGCCGGATGATCTTGTGATAGGGCGCGAAGGCGGCTTGCGGACAGGTGTCGAGGCCAAGGCCGCGGGCGGCAATCATGATATTTTGCATAAACATGCCGTAGTCGAGCCAGCTGCCGATCTCAAGAGCCCTGTCGATCGTAAATATCATGCCGACAGGGGCATCGAAAAACACATGATTCCGTGCGTGCTGGACATGCATGCGCTCGGCGTCGCCTTTGACGATGCCGAGCAGACCGTACAGGTCCCAGCCGACTTTTCTGCGGCGGCTCTGATAGGGTTCGGGAAACCTGTCGGGGTAGTATTTGTATTCCTGTCTGTGATCGTCGCCACCGGCGTCGAACGCCTCCAGAATGGCGGCGGATAGCCGTTGCTTGGTGTCACCCGTGACCACCGTGACCTTCCACGGCTGCATGTTCGTGCCACTGGGCGCACGGCTCGCTACGCGCAGAATGTGCTCGATTGTCTCGCGCGGGACCGGATCGGCCTTGAAGGCGCGCCGCGAACGCCGCGACGTAATCGCCTCGTCTACAGCTTCGGCTGCAGCGGAAGCGTTAACACATGCGTCCATGAATGTGGTTTCCGCTTGTCTGGATTGGAGTTCCGGAAAGTCTCAGTGTCAGGCAGGAATCGCGCGTGATCAGTTACTCTTGTTCCGGTCGCGTTCGAAGCCTTCCTTGCTGGTATCCCGGTCGCCATCGGTGGTGAAGATGATGTCGCCACGGACGGGATAACCCCAAACGAAACTGCGGGTTCCCTGGCCGTACTGTGTGTCAAAGGTCTCAACCTTGAGAAGCGGCGGCGCGGTTCTGGGAAGCTCCTTTGCCTCGGCAAATACCGGCCCCGCGCCGAGAAGCGTCAAGGCCAATGCGGTAAGGACAATATTGGACATCTGCATGGTTCGATCAACCTTCCTGATTGGAGCCGGGCTGGAGTCCGGGAAATTCAACACCATTATACATCATGCCTGGACGTCTGGCAGGCACTTTTTGCCAATGTGATGCAAAATGTCCCGTCGCAAGATTTTTCCGGTTGCCGTTCTGGGAAGCGACTCCACGAAGATGATTTTGCGCGGGTATTTGTAGGGCGCGATGTGGGCTTTGACATGGCGTTGCAGGTCAGCGGTAAGTTCGTCTCCCGGCGCTTCATGCGCCGCTACGACGACAGCGGTGACAATGTGGCCCCGATCCGGATCCGGTGTGCCTGCAACGACGCATTCGCTGACGGCGTCGTGGCACAGCAGGGCGTCTTCGACCTCCATGGGGGAAATATTGTATCCAGCGGACACGATCATATCGTCGCGCCTGCCGGCAAACCGGAAATATCCGTTCCTGTCGCGGGACACAAGATCGCCGGTAATCGTCCAGCCGTCGTGAACCTGATCAACCTGCCGCGGGTCGTCCAGATACCGGCACCCGGTGGGGCCACGGACAAGCAGCATGCCGGGCACATCGTCAGCCACGTCAATGAAATCCTCGTCGACCACGCGCGCTTCGTAGCCGGGAATGATCTTGCCGGGAGATCCGGGAACTATTTGATCGCCGGCAGCACCGATAAAAGCGTGCAGCATTTCCGTAGACCCCAGGACTTCCGTGAGCAGATGTCCGGTGCGCACTTGCCAGTCCCGTGAAACCGCCGCCGGCAGGTGTTCGCCGGAAGACACGCAAACCCGCAGGCACGAGATGTCCTGGTCCTCGAGATGAGCGAGAAGGCTGCGATACCCTGTTGCCGCTGTGAACAGGATCGTCACCCGGTGCCGCTCAATCAGGGCGAGCAGGTTCGCCGGCTCCCGGTCGCGTGTCAGGACCGCGGTTGCCCCGTAACGGACAGGGAACAACAGTAGGCCCCCGAGACCGAACGTGAAGGCGAAAGGAGGCGTGCCGGCAAAAACATCCGCAGGAGTCGGTTTCAGAATGTGTCGGGGCATGCATTCGCAGACCGCCAGGACATCTCTGTGAAAGTGAATTGTTCCCTTGGCCGCCCCCGTCGTGCCGGAGGTAAAGCCGATCAGGGCAGCATCGTCGCGCGACGGCTGAAACACGTTGAAGCCGAGAGGTTTGAGCCTGGAACGGTTCTCCAGATCTGCGGGATCCTCACCCGATCCGCCGAAATAGACCACATGTTGAAGGGATGCATCTTCTCTGGCGCACCGTTTCATGTCGTCAGCCAGGGCAACATCGCAGAAGGCGTGGGACACCTTTGCCTTGGACACCACCGCGGCCACCTCGCCTGCCCGCAACAGGGGCACTGTGACAACCGCAACGCCGCCGGCCTTGAGAATCGCAAACCAGATGGCCGCGGACATCGCGGCGTTGGGTGCGCGCAGCAGCACTCGGTTGCCTGATTTCAATCCCAGGTCGTCGATCAGCACTTGGGCGATCTGATTTGACCGTTCGTCCAGTTCCCGGAATGACCACCGGTCATGGCCATCGATGATCGCTGTCCGGTCTGGCCCGCCTGCGCTGATACCCGACTGCAGGATGTGCTGGGCGGCGTTAACATCCGGCGGGAACTGAAGGTGCGGCAAGTCAAATCTGCAATCAGGGCTGCAACTGGCCGGAGGCAGGTTTTGCCGGACAAAAGGGTCGTCATAGCGTGACGGCAGAAGATTGCCTCGTTCGCTCATTCGTCCGGGCTCGTGTCCGTATCCGGCCAACGCGGTGCGACCAGCCTTCTCTTGCCGTCTTTTGATTTTGGAACACCGGCTTCATCCAGATCCTGGCGGTCCCACAGCTTGCAGGTGACCTGTTTGTGTTTCTGGTCAAGCCCTTCGCAATAATTGGTGTATTCACACGAACGCACCTGTGCGCCGCAGCCCCGGCTCAGTTTCAGGAACCAATCCGGGTCGGCCAGGCTCTGACGGGCCGAGCCGATGATGTCGGCCTCGCCGTTGCGCAGAATGCCCTCGGCCTGGTCAAAGCCGTGAATACCGCCGGCGACGACCACGGGTGTCTGGTAACCGGCAGCGCGGATTGCCGCCCGGATGCGGGCCGTCGGTTCGATGTTGCGGCCGAATGGCCCGAATGAGTCCGAGATATGACCGGGCATGCACTCGTATCCGCTTGGACCGGTGTAAGGGTAGGCTGCCTGTCCAACGCCCGGTTGTTTGGCGTCCTCGAAACGCCCGCCCCGCGACAGCGACAGGAAATCCATGCCGGCTTGTGCGAAGGCCGTGCCGAAATAAGCGGAGTCTTCGACGCTGTTGCCGCCGCCGATGCAGTCTTCACTGAGAAACCGGCAGCCCACCACGTAATCCGTCCCGACCGTCGAGCGCACGGCTTCATAGACCTCCAGGGGCAACCTTGCCCGGTTTTCCCGGGAACCGCCGTAACCGTCATTGCGGGTGTTTCGCGCCGAGAGAAAGGATGCCATCGTGTAGGCATGGGCGTAGTGCAGTTCGACACCGTCAAAACCTGCCGCTCGGGCCCGGCCCGCGGCCGACGAGAACAATTCAGGTAACGTTTGGGGCAGATTGGCAATGTGTTCAAGATGGGTGTCGGTTACCCGTTCACGGTAGCCCATGCGCAGGGATTCGAGTTCGCGTTCGTTCAGTATGCCGTCGAGTTCCTGGTCGTCCAGAGACAACAGGTGCTGCCTGATCTGAATGTCATTGAGATCAAGGACGCCGAGGCTGCCGAGGGCTTTGCGGTGTTGGTCGGTGATTTCGAGGAACCGGCTGAAGAATTTCTCCCGCACCGGCCGCCGTTTTATGGCGAGGAAATCGATCAGCTGAATGAACAGTTTTGTCTGGCCGTCGCTTTCCTTCCGGACCCGGTCGGTCAACCGGCACAGACCGTCCAGGAATCGGTCGTCTCCGATCCGCAGCAGGGGTCCGCTGGGCACGTCACGGATTCCGGTTGCTTCAACCACCAGCCCGCCGGGCCGGCCTTTGGCAAATCGCCCGTACCAGTCCAGCACGTCTTCAGTCACCCAGCCGTCGTCGGAGGCCCGCCAGGGCACCATGGCCGGCACCCAGGTCCTCTGTCTAAGCGTGACCGGGCCTATTGTCACCGGCGAGAACAGCATAGCGCGTCGAGCCGTTTCCCTGTCAGGGACCGAGCCGGGGCGGGGTTTGTAAATGATGCGTTCGGATGGTTTCCACATGGCTCAAGTATAGGCAATTTATTTTATATGTAAAATAGATTGCGCGTTTCACGCTCGCCAAATTACCGTGGGAAAGATTGTCGCCGGCCCGGCAAGGTGGCAGTATGCGCCGTTTGCGTCAGTCGGAAAACATCATGGCAGAAACCGGAGTCATTCAGACCAGGACGATTTCGCGCAGTGGCCTCGCGGCTCTCGTGGCCGGTGCCTGTCTGGTTTTTGCCGCAACGCTGTGGAAATCCTACGACCTCGCCGGCACATACTACGAGCGTCAGCTTCGCGAGGACTCCGGACCCAAGCTTGAACTCTATGTATCCAGCCTCAATGGCGTGCTGGACAAGTATGGCATCCTGCCGGAGATCATTTCCCGTGACCCGGCCGTGCGCTCTGCACTGGTTGATCCCGGTGACCAGCCGACTCTGATGCGCGCCAACACCGTGTTGAAGATACTGCAGAAAAAGATCGGTGCCCTGGACGTTTACGTCATCGATCGCACGGGCCTGACGATTGCTGCCTCGAATTATGGTTTGCCCAAGACGTTCGTCGGCAACAATTATTCGTTCAGGCCCTATTTCCGCCAGGCGATAGAAGGAAGCCAGGGACGTTATTTTGCTGTTGGAACGACCACCGGAAAGAGGGGCTACTTCATGTCTTCCGCCGTCCGTCTGGATGGCCGGATTGAAGGGGTGGTGGTTGTCAAGGTCGATCTCAGCCAATTCGAAAGCAGGTGGGCGCCCACAGAAGACCAGGCCGTCTTTGTCACCGACGAACATGGCGTCGTCATCCTGGCTGACAATTCCGACTGGCTCTACCGCAAGATCCGGGACCTGACTCCGGCAGAGGTCAAACGCATCGACAGGGAGCGAAAATATGCCGACAAGGAACTGACCCCGCTGCCGGTCCGCATGAACGATCACGTCTCTGTCCAGACGACGTTGCCGGACCACCGTTTCAGTTTGTATTTGCTGACGTCGAAGTCGCGCATCGCCCGCCAGGTCTGGAATGTCGTACTGACCGTCTGCCTGACCCTGCTCCTGCTGGCAGTCGTGTCCTACGCCCTTTATCTGTGGCACCGCCACCATCTCCGGGAATTGAACTATCAGACCCAGTTGAACAGCGAGCTTGAAGTCAGGGTCGACGAGCGCACCCGCGAACTGCGGCAGACCAATGTCAGTCTCCAGCGCGAGATTGTCGACCGCCAGGCCGCCGAAGCCGACCTCCACAAGGCTCAGGACGAACTTGTTCAGACCGGCAAACTGGCGGCCCTTGGAACCATGTCCGCCAGTATTTCCCATGAACTGAACCAGCCATTGGGCGCCATAAACTCCTTCGCTGCGAACGCCCGGTTGCTGTTGAAACGCGAGCGGCCCGATGAAGCCCAGAAGACCCTGCAACACATCAGCGATGCCGCCGGTCGTGCCGCAAGAATTGTCGAGAATCTGCGTGCTTACGTCCGCCGTGAGCGAAAGGCACCGGTGGAGGTGGACTTGGCCGAGGCCTTGTACAAGGCTCTGACCGAAGCCGAACCGCTGTTCAAGAGCCACAATGTCGATGTCGAGTGCCAGGTTTCCCCTGACCCATTGCCGGTGCGCGGCGGTCCGGCCCGTATTGGCCAGGTTTTCGGCAACCTGATAACCAATGCCGTCCTGGCCATGATCGAGTCGCAGCCCCGGGCGTTGACACTTTCGTCACAGGTCAGGGAAGGGGAGGTCGATGTGTTCGTTACGGACACTGGACCGGGCTTCTCCGATGAGGCGCTGCTCCGCGGCAAGGAACCGTTTTTCACCACCCGTGCCCAGGCTGAGGGACTCGGTCTGGGGCTTGCCATTTGCGAAAACATCATGGAAACCCTCGATGGAACCATCCATATCAGCAATTCGGCGTCCGGTGGCGGTTGCGTACGGTTGACGTTCAAGGGCATTGAGCGGCGCCCGCTATGACGGTTCAGCCGGCAGATGACGTCATCGCGGATGTTGGGCCCGAGGGACCGCCGGAGTATTCTCAGCCGGTGGTCCTCGTCGATGACGATCACCTGCAGCGAATCTCGGCAGCCCAGACACTTGAGCTCGCGGGTTTTGAGGTGGAAGCCTTTGCCGACCCGCAACTGGCAGTTCAAAGAATTGAGCGAGACTTCTCCGGAGTGGTCATTACCGACATGCGAATGCCCGGTCTGGGCGGCATGGAAGTCCTGGCCGAGGTCCGGGCCAAGGATCCCGACCTGCCTGTCATTCTGATGACCGGATATGGCGACATTCCCCAGGCCGTCGATGCCATGCGCAAGGGCGCCTACGATTTTCTGGAAAAACCGTTTCGGCCCGACCGCCTCGTGGAAATCGTGACCCGTGCCTGGGAAAAGCGTGCCCTGGTGATTGAGAACCGTCACCTGCACCAGGCGCTGAAAGTGGCTAAGTCGAGCACGTCCTTTCTGGTCGGTATATCTCCTCAGATTGAGCGCTTGCGCAACTTCATCCAGGAAATCGCAGCCGTTCCCGTGGATATTCTGGTGCGCGGCGAGCCCGGGATTGAAGCCGAGCAAGTGGCCCGCGCGATCCACGCCGCGTCGCCGAGCCGTGACGGGCCCTTTGTCGGCGTCCTTTGTGCGGGGCTGACAGAAGGTCAGGCCAGTCTGGAGCTGTTCGGCAGCGTTCGTTCCGGCCGGTCCGCAAGCGCCGGGCGTGTCGCCCAATCTGCGGGCGGTGTCCTCTATCTGGAAGATGTCGACCAGTTGCCTGATCCCGTGCGCCATCGCGTCGAAGGCGCAAGCCGGGACGGCAGCCTGAAGGCCCGCCTCGTCATGTCACAGATCGGCCGGCACTCCGGTCAAAGCGACGATCCCGTTGAATCGCTCGCCGGGATCGGCGGGACGATATCCTGGGCGGTCGTAGAGGTCCCTCCCGTGCGGTTGCGCGGCCAGGATCGCATACATCTGTTTCAACATTTTCTCGACAATGCCGTCATTCGGTTCGCCGTCGACCCGCCGCATCTTTCTGAAGCGGAAACCAGAGAGATCCTGCTTTGCGACTGGCCGGGAAACCTGCCGGAAATAAAGGCCCAGGCAGAACGTTTCGCACTTGGCATGGGCCTCACGATTTCACGCAGTAAGGCACCTCAGCCAACCGGTGAAGCTCTACCCGATCGTGTTTCAGCATTCGAACGGATCCTGATTGACCAGGAGCTTCGCCGCAATGACGGCTCGATCAAGGCCACTTACATGGCTTTGGGCATTCCCCGCAAGACATTGCAGGACAAGATGAAGAAATACGGCCTCAAGAGAACCGAATATTCGGCACAAGGCTGACCTGAAGTTCGCCTCTTTGGGCCCGCAATGGGCGGATTTCCATCCACGGCTCGGTTGGGTCGATTGCGAACCCCAATATTATTCTTTTTTTTCAGGTAGTTGCGGCATGCCAAGAAAGTCTTGACCCTGATGGAGTCCTTATAGAATATCCGCCTCAAGCGATGTGGACCGCCAACTGTACGTCAGATACATACGGGCAATCGTATCAATTCGGAGGGAGTGAAAGCGGCAATTGCCGTTATAGTTCTCAAAAAAGGAATGGCGGCCGACCTCGTCTCCATCTGCAAGCGAAGAGTGAAGCGATTCATTCGTCGTGGCGCAGTATCAGCAATGGCGGCAAGGTCTGTGCTCAAGCGCAGGCATTGCTGCCGATCAACGACCGTGAAAACCATGGGAGGAATCATGAAGTATTTCACAACGAAACGAACTGTCGTGAGCAAGGTCCTGTTCGGCGCAGGTTTGGCACTGGCATTTGCCGTGCCGGGCACAGCGTCGGCCATGGATTGCGAGGAACTGAAGATCGGTTCTGCAATCTCACTGACCGGCAAGTATGCCACCAACGGTATCCACGCCAAGAACGGCTACGAGTTCGCGATTAAGAAGATCGACGAAAACGGCGGCGTCAAAATCGGCGACAAATGCTACAACTTCAAAGTCACCTATTATGACGATGAGTCCAAGGGCGACCGTGGCGCCACCCTGGCGGAACGTCTGATCAGTCAGGACAAGATTCAATATCTCCTCGGCCCATACTCATCAGGTCTGACCAAGGCAATCGCGCCGGTAACCGAAAAGTACAAGATCCCGATGGTTGAAGCCGAAGGCGCATCGCGTTCGCTGTTCAACAAGGGCTACAAGTACCTGTTTGCCGTGCTCTCCACATCGGAGCAGTATCTGGCATCTGCAGTGGCGCTTGCTGCCGAAATGGCTGAAAAGGAAGGCAAGAAGCCGTCGTCGGTCAAAGTCGCGGTTGCCGTCGAGAACGACCCTTTCTCTCTCGACATCCGGGCCGGTGTTCTGGACGATGCCAAGAAATACGGCATGCAGGTTGTGCTCGACGAAAAGCTTCCCCGTGATCTTTCCGACATGAGTGCGATCCTGACCAAGGTGCAACTGTTGAAGCCTGACGTGTTGATTGTCTCCGGGCACTCGAAGGGTGCGGCGACAGCCGTGCGTCAAATCGGCGAGAAGAAGATCAACGTGCCGATGGTCGCAATCACCCATTGTGAGGCGGCTGACGTGACTGGCAATTTCGGTGCTTCCGCCAACGACATCCTGTGCTCCACCCAATGGGCGGAAACACTTAAATATGAAGACCCGATCTTCGGCACGGCTTCGAATTATGAAAAAGAGTTCAAGGCTGCTTTCACTGAATATGCCGACAAGAAGGTCCCTTATCAGACGGCCCAGGCTTCTGCTGCGGTTTACGTCTTCAAGGACGCTTTTGAACGCGCCGGATCGCTCGACAAGGAAAAAGTGCGTGATGCCCTTGCTGCGACCGACCTGAAGACCTTCTACGGTGGCATCAAGTTCTCTGAAGCTGGCAACAACATCGCCAAGCCTATGGTGCTGCGCCAGATACAGGACGGCAAGTACAACGTGGTCGCGCCGTCTGCCTTCGCGTCACATCCGTTGAACTGGCCACGCAAGGCTCAGTAAACTTCTTTCGCGACAAATCAGTACCCGGACATTCCTGCAATGTCCGGGTACTCACCATCGGCACCATTGCCGGCAATGCAGCCGCAGTGAACGCACCCGGTCAAGGGAGGGCCGGATCGAATGGATCAGATTTACGGAAACATTTCCCTTCTTTTTGAATTTCCGGTCGTCAACCTGAAAATCATTCTCGATGGCATCATGATCGGCGCCCTTTTCGCGGTGGCAGCTTACGGCCTGGCGCTCGTCTGGGGCGTTATGAATGTTAAGAACCTCGCCCAAGGCGATTTCGTAATCGCCGGTGGTTATGTGGCCTGGTGGCTGGCACAGCAAGGACTGCCGCCACTGCTTGGTGTTCCGATCGCTTTCATTGTTCTGTGGGGCATCGGATGGGTCATCTACAAGACAGTGATTGCCCGTGTCATCGGCCGCGATCTGTTCACCTCGCTATTGGCGACATTTGGGCTGGCCATCATGATTGCCCAGATTCTGAATCTGATGTTCGGTTCAGACACGCAAAGCATCAAGCTCGACTATCCGACACTGTATTTCTTCGACGATTTTGTCGATGTCCCCATCGCCAAGCTGGTCGGTGTTATCATGGCCTCCGCTCTGGCCATCGGAGTCGTCATTTTCATGAAACGCAGCCGCATGGGGCAGGCAATCCGCGCGACCGCCCAGAATGCCCGCGCCGCAAGGGTCATGGGAATTGATACGGAAAAAGTCTATTCCTTTACCTTCTCTCTCAATGCCGCAATCTGTGGTGCGGCCGGTGCTATCATCGTCATGGTCTGGCTGATCCAGCCGTTCTACGGGATCACCTATTCCATCCGCTCCTTCGTGATCGTGACGGCGGCGGGATTGGGCAATCTGCCCGGGGTCATTGCGGCCGGCCTCGGCATTGGCGCACTTGAGCAGTACGGAGCACACATATTCGGCATCGGATACCAACAGGCCATCGCGGTGCTTCTTCTTCTCCTCGTATTGATGATCCGGTTGGCACAGCAACGCCGTGCCCGCCAGGTTCTGCAGTAGGGGGATGATGCGATGAAAGTGAACATATCCATTCTTTACACGGGGCTTCTGGTGATCACGTTCGCCGCGCCCTTTGTCTTCCCCGACTACGGAACACAGCTGGCGACATTGTGGCTGATGATTATTGTGGCGCTCACCTGGGACATCACCGGCGGCCAGATGGGCTACAACTCGCTCGGCAACATCTTCTTCTACGGCACGGGCATGTACGTGACCGCCGTCGTCGCCATTGGCATGGTCTACAACGTCGCCGATTACACAAACGCGGCCGGCGGCGGCATCTTCAAGTTCACGGAAACGCAGTACTTCCTGGGCATGTTCCTCGGGTCGATCGCCGCAGGGATATTCTGCGCCGTGTGTGCGGTAATCATCGGTTACATCACATTCGGATTGCGCGGTCCCTATTTCGCCATCGGTACCCTCGGCGTGGCGATTGCCGCGGGCGAACTCGTGTCGAACTGGGACTGGGTTGGCGGCGGTCAGGGCATAGCCCTTCCGGTTTTTCCCGGCGACCTAGATGATGGCAAGATATTCTTCTACTTCGCCTTTGCCATCCTCGGTGTCCTGCTCTTCGCCTTTGTCAGATGGCTCTATCAGACCCGTTTCGGGGCAGCCTTGAATGCTATTCGCGACGACGAGGAAAAAGCCGAAGGCATGGGGATCCACACCCTGACCTACAAGCTCATCGCCTGGGCGATCGCGGCGTTTTTCGTCGGTGTTGCCGGATCGATTTCCGCCTTCCAGTTGATTCATTTCGAGCCGCTTGAGACCGCCTACCAGACCATCAACTTAGGGATTTTCATGGTTGTTTGCGTTCTGCTCGGGGGCAAGGGCACCCTGTGGGGACCGGTGATCGGCGCCATCATGTTCCATGTCTTCAAGGAAGTTACCTGGAACTATTTACTGGGGTGGCAATGGGTGGCGCTGGGTGCGCTTATCGTCGTCACGGTTGTCTATTTCCAGGATGGCGTTCTGGGATGGCTGAAACTCAAGAAACCTGAGTGGTTCGGCGTCCGCGTCGAGCAAAAGGACATGAGAGCGGAGGCCGCGGAATGACCGCCATCATCGAAGTCAAGAACACCAGCAAGGCCTATGGCGGCGTGATCGCAAACAAGGATATCTCCCTCAACGTCAAGGAGGGCGGCATCACCGGACTGATCGGTCCGAATGGGTCGGGTAAGACAACCTTGTTCAATTCGATTGTCGGCTATCACCCGATCGATGCCGGATCGATCAAGTTTCGCGACAAGGAGATTTCGAAACTCCAGGTTCAGGAAATTGCCCGTTTGGGGTTGCTGCGTACGTTCCAGCAGACCCGCATCTACAGCGCCATGAACGGTGTCGAGAACATGCTGATCTCCATGCCCCATCGCAAGATGGGTTATTCGGATATGTTCAGCCGAAACACCAAGGAAGATTATGAACGGGCGGACCGGCTTCTGGAATTCGTCGGCCTTTACGAGAAGCGTTTGCTGCGTTCCGGCTCATTGTCCTTCGGCCAGCAGAAATTGCTGGAATTTGCCATGGCGCTGATGAACGAACCGACGGTGCTCATGCTCGATGAGCCGACGGCGGGCATCAACCCGACCCTGATCAACGGTCTGATCGATCGCCTGAAGCGGGCAAACGAGGAGTTTGGTATCACCCTGTTCGTGATCGAGCACAACATGCGCGTCATCATGAACCTGGCGGAGCACATATATTGCCTGGCCCACGGTGAGATGCTGGCGAACGGGTCGCCCGATGAGATCCAGAACGATCAACGCGTCATTGACGCCTATCTGGGAGCGCATTGATGGCTGCGGAAAACGAAAACGGCGAAACTGGCGCACAAGCCGAAAAGGGCAAACGCACGAAGGGCTATGGCAGCGGCGACGTATCCACCGTCCTGTCGGTTGACGACGTTGCCCGTGAAGCCCAGAAGATTGCCGGCGATGCACCCACGCCGGCCGTGCTCGACGGGTACGTCAAGGGCGATACGTTCCTGTCGATCGACAATCTGCGTGCCGGCTACGGTGCCATGGAAATCCTGCACGATTTCAGCCTGCGGGTCGGTGCAGGACAGTCGCTCTGCCTGATCGGCCCGAACGGTGCCGGCAAGTCGACAGTGCTGCACTCGATCTTCGGATTCACCAACATCTTCGGTGGCGAGATTAGCGTACAGGGGCAAAAAGTAACCAGCAAGAAGCCCAACGAAAAGTTGCGCGATGCCGGCATCGCCTACATCCTTCAGGACAACTCGGTCTTTCCCAATATGACGGTCGAGGAAAACCTGTGGATGGGCGGCTTCCTCAAGGACCGGCCCGATGAGGCCAAGGAAGCAGCCGAAAAGGTGTTCCAGAAATACGACCGTCTTGCCAACCGTCGAAATCAGCCGGCGAAAGTCCTGTCGGGCGGCGAACGACGGCTGCTGGAAATCTCCCGCGCCCTGGTAATGAACCCGGAAATCCTGCTGGTTGACGAGCCCTCGATCGGTCTCGAGCCGCGTTACATTGACATGGTCTTCGAGATCCTCGACGATCTGCAGAACGCGGAAGGCAAGACCATCGTCATGGTCGAACAGAATGCCAAGAAGGGCCTCGACTTCGCCGATATCGGCTATGTGCTGGTTTCCGGGCAATTGGCCAAGGCGGGGCCGGGCAGCGAATTGCTCGATGATCCGGACGTTGGCCGCCTGTTCCTGGGTGGTTAGAGTGCCGCCTTGGCGGGATCGGCCTTTCTGCGGTCTCTGACCGAAAGGCGACAACAATGAAAATCAGTAGCGGCCAGCAAGTCTGTACCGTCATCGTTACCGTCGATGGCGAAGGCGATGCCATGATGGAAGCCCAGACCCACGCTGCTGCGGGACTGGAGGAGTTTGCTCAATTTGATGGATTCGTATCCGGGGCAACGCATTTCAGCACGGACGGAACCCGGATCGTTCAGTACCTGCAATGGCAGACACAGGCGCACCACGAGGCCTGCATGCAGGATCCGCGTTGGGGAGAGTCGGAGTCCAGCCGGCGGTTTTTGGAGCTTGTGGGCAACGGCACGTTGACGGTCACCGTCAACGTGTTTGATGTGGTCGCAGCGCGGTAGGCCGTTGGTTGCCGAGCGATGGCTGACCTCCAGATATCGTCATCCTTGGCCTCGACAGAGGCCGAAGAACCATTGGCAAAACCAAGTCTTGTGACATCTGCGATTGGACCCTCGACTCTGCTGACGCACGGCCAAGGGTGACGGAGAGAGATAAGCTTTCGCTGCATGCCGACGACGTAATGTCGAGATCTGCCGGCCCGGTCACGGTGTTTCCATAGTCCGTACACCAAATCCTGTCGTTCACGGTTTCATTCCTGTCGGCATGGGTTGAGATCCCACCTCAAAAATGGCGCGATATCGCGGTAAAGTCCGGGAAGCCTCCCCTGATTGCCGGATAAACCCATTTGTGAGGTCCGTCATGACCGCCAGTGTTTTCGATCTGTTCAAAATCGGTATCGGTCCGTCGAGTTCCCATACGGTCGGCCCCATGGTTGCCGCCGGGACCTTCCTGCGTGATCTTCAGGCTGCAAATACGTTGGAACGGGTCGAGCGTGTTGTCGTTTCTCTGCACGGCTCGCTGGCCTTTACCTGCAAGGGTCACGGGACGGACCGGGCCATATTGCTAGGCCTGTCCGGTGAACGGCCCGACGAGGTCGATCCGGATGACGTAGAGGTGATCCAGGAACAGATCCGGTCGTCGCAGAGCCTGCGGCTGCTGGGCGGCCGCAAGATCGGCTTCAATGAACGCGAAGATCTTGTGCTGGATTTCAAGAATTTTCTGCCTGCCCACTCCAACGGTATGCGGTTCAAGGCGTTTGATGCAATGGGCACCGAACTGGCTTCTGAAGTTTTTTACTCGATCGGCGGTGGGTTTATCGCAACCGAGGCGGAGCTTACGTCGGTTGCACCAATGATCCAGGACGATGTCCGCCTGCCGTTTCCGTTCAAGAGTTCCGCTGAAATGCTGGAAATGGGACAGGTGTCCGGCAAGACCATCACGACGATGATCATGGCCAACGAATGTGCCCGTCGCAGTGAAACCCAAGTTCGCGACGGCATCATGGCAATCTGGAATGTCATGACCGGATGCATCGATCGGGGCCTGACGGGCGAGGGCAAGCTGCCCGGCGGACTGTCGGTGCGCCGGCGTGCGGCAGGTATCCATCGCGAACTGATAACCGACGCCGGCCGCAACGCCAAACTGCCCCACGATTGCATCGACTGGACCAGCCTTTATGCGATAGCCGTCAACGAGGAAAACGCGTCCGGCGGCCGTGTCGTCACGGCGCCGACCAATGGTGCCGCAGGTGTGATCCCGGCGACCATCCGATACTATCGCGAGTTCTTTCCGGCGAGTTCGGACGACGGCATCATCGACTTCTTTCTGGCCGCAACCGCTGTCGGCAGCCTGATCAAGCAGAACGCTTCCATCTCCGGTGCCGAGATGGGGTGTCAGGGCGAAGTCGGGTCAGCCAGTGCCATGGCGGCTGCAGGTCTGGCGGCGGCTCTGGGCGGATCCAACGAGCAGGTCGAAAATGCCGCCGAGATCGGCCTGGAACATCACCTTGGCATGACCTGCGACCCGGTTGGCGGGCTGGTCCAGATCCCGTGCATCGAGCGCAATGCCATGGGGGCGGTCAAGGCCATCAATGCGGCATCTCTTGCCCTCAAGGGCGACGGCGAACACCATGTGACGCTCGATGCGGTGATCGAGACCATGCGCCAGACCGGTTGCGACATGGCCAGCAAGTACAAGGAAACCAGCCAGGGCGGATTGGCGGTCAACGTCGTCGCGTGCTAAGAATTCTTCTCTATTGCAAACTGTAACGTGATGAGTTTCATGCCGGACAACAACGAACTGCCGCCGCTGGTGCCGGAAATGGTCCGCTCCCTCGGTCTCCTGAAAGCTAGTCATGAGTTTTATGCCGATATTGTCGGCGCTTTGCGGGACAATATTGCTAAAAATGGCGATCCCGACATTCCACAAATGGTAATGCGCTTCAACAAGGCATTGACTGAGTTTGCGCCGAGAGACCGCGAAATCAGGCAACTCCTGAATCAGTTCGACGCCTGAACTTAAACGGACCCTAGCCTAACAAGACTCACAAGATTATGGTCACGACGCTTCCTGCGCCGGCCAATCCAAACACCAGACAAAAGCGGAAATTAGCGAACATGAGCGACGATATTGCCCCGGTTCTCGACCACATCGACACAGGTCTCGATACCAGCCTGGAGCGCCTTTTCGAACTGGTGCGGATCGAGAGCATTTCCACCGATCCCGATTACGCGGCCGGTTGTCGCCAAGCCGCCGAGTGGATAAAAAAGACCCTCGATGGCCTTGGTTTTGAATCCTCCGTCCGCGATACTCCTGGACATCCAGTGGTAGTGGCACACTACAACCCGCCAAACCGGGACAACGCACTCCATGTTCTGTTTTACGGGCACTACGATGTCCAGCCTGTGGACCCGCTGGAACTGTGGGATTCACCGCCTTTCGAGCCACGCCTTGTTGATGTCGGCGGCACAAAACACATCGTCGCCCGCGGTGCCTGCGACGACAAGGGTCAGTTGATGACTTTTGTCGAAGCCTGCCGCGCTCATCTCGACATTCACGAATCGTTGCCGGTCCGCGTGACCATGGTTCTGGAAGGTGAGGAAGAGTGCGGCAGCATAAATCTGGACCCGTTTCTGGAAGCCAACCGGGACGAATTGTCGGCAGATGTGGCCCTGATCTGCGACACCGGCATGTGGGATGCAAAGACGCCGGCCATTACAACCATGCTGCGCGGCCTGCTGGGGATTGAGGTCATTGTCACCGGTCCCAGTCTTGACCTGCATTCAGGTATTTTCGGCGGTGCGGCCCGCAATCCGATCCGAGTTCTCAACCGCATGCTGTCCGACCTTCATGACGATGACGGGCGGGTTCAGATTCCCGGCTTCTACGACGGTGTCGAGGAGCTGCCTGCCGCCGTGCGCGAACAATGGGACAATCTCGATTTCACGGAATCGGCGTTCCTCGGCGATGTCGGCCTCGGCGTGCCCGCTGGAGAAGCCGGGCGCAGCGTGCTGGAGCAGGTCTGGTCGCGACCCACATGCGAGGTCAACGGCATCATTGGCGGATATACCGGCGACGGCACCAAGACCGTCATTCCGTCGCGGGCGACAGCCAAGATATCGTGCAGGCTGGTGGGCAAGCAGGATCCCATCGCGATCCGTGACGCCTTCAAGCAGTTCATTCGGGACCGGTTGCCGGCCGACTGCAAGGTTGAGTTCATTGATCACGGGGCAGGGGCCGCGATTCAGATCGACGTCACGACTCCTTACCTGTCGAAGGCGGCGGCTGCCCTGAAACAGGAGTTCGACCGTGACGCGGTTCTGATGGGTTGCGGCGGATCGATCCCGGTAGTGGAGAGTTTTCGCCGGATTCTGGGAATCGACAGCCTGCTGATCGGGTTCGGTCTCAACGATGACCGCGTCCACAGTCCTAACGAAAAATACAATCTGTCGAGTTTTCACCACGGGATTCGAAGCTGGGCCCGTGTGCTCGACGCCCTGCGCTAGAAGAGGACCGGGGAGTCTCGGAAAATGAGCGAATTCTCGATCGGCGATGCCGAAGATGTCCTGTCACAAATGTTCGCCCCCTGGGTCCTGGACCTGGGGCTGAGCGTCGATGCTGTTGGCGCCGAAGGGGCCGTGCTGCGGCTGCCGTTCTCCGACCGCATCTGCCGGGTTGGCGGCATGGTCTGCGGACAGGCCATGGTATCGGCGGCGGATACGGCGATGGTGATCGCCATTTCGTCGGCTCTCGGCGGTTTCCTGCCGATCGGGACGGTGGACATGACGGTCAACTACATGAGGCCGGCGTCCTCGACCGATTTGCTGATCAACGCGAAGGTCATGCGCCTGGGCAAGACAATGTGTTTCTGTAACGCCATGTTGACGACCGCGGACACCGGTAAGGATTGTGCCCATGTGGTCGGCACATATGCTCTGCCGCCAAGGCCTCCGCAAGCTTGAGGGAAAATACCGGGATGAATTTTGAAGCAATCAAGTTCGATGTCGCCGGCGGGATCGCCCGAATCACGTTGAACCGGCCGGACGCGGCGAACGGGCTCACATTGACCATGTGTGAGGAAATCTACGAGGCGGCGGTCATCTGCGACCAGGACCCCGCCATCCGCTGCGTGCTGCTCACCGGCAACGGCAGGATGTTCTGTGCCGGGGGTGACCTGAAGTTCTTTGAACAGGCCGGTGAAAACATTGGCGCGACCGCAACGAAAATGACCCATAAACTGCACGCAGCCATCGCCCTGTTCAGCCGCATGGACGCCCCGGTGGTGGTGGCGGTCAACGGAACAGCGGCTGGCGGCGGGCTCAGCATCGCGGTTTCGGGAGACATCGTAATGTCTGCGGAATCGGCCAAATTCGCCGTAGCGTACACTGCCGCCGCCTTGTCACCGGATGGCAGCTCGACGTGGTTTTTGCCGCGCCTGATCGGCCTCAGGCGTGCCCGCGAACTGATGTTGACGAATCGCGTGCTGACGGCGGCAGAGGCGGAAGCCTATGGCATGATCGATCGGGTCGTTGCCGACGAAGACTTGATGGACGAGGCCGAGGCGCAGGCCAGAAGATTTGCCGAGGGTCCGACCGGTGCCTATGGCTGCGTCAAGCGGCTGTTGCACGGCACTTTTGCCGAGAGTCTTGAAGGGCAGATGGAACTTGAAAGCCGGACGATCGCGGCACAATTGAAGACGCCCGATGCCCGCGAGGGTCTCGCCGCATTCATCGCCAAACGCAAACCGGTGTTTGGCGGCTTCTGATTTTTTTGTGGGCATTGCGAAATTCGTATCAAGGAACGCTGCAGTTCATACGCGCAACAACGGTCGCATCATGCCGAAATTCCGCCACAACCTGTTGAAATCAATCTCATGAGCTCCTGCAATGGCCGTCCGGTGGGTCTGATTTGTGCCTTGTCGTTCGACAGCGGGTCACGGTGTTCGCAAGGTCGGTTTTGTACACCTCCGCGGCCGAATTCGCAGTGGACGCATTCAAATGTTGGACTCCTCCGATGTTCTGTGACAGCATGCGACATATTGTGGGAGCAGACGCAAACTATAAAAGATGGAAATGCGGCTGTAGGCGGGAAACAGTTTTGAACATCGGAACACAAGAACAATAAGGAACCGATGTGTCGAGGGGACGGATCGATTGCATTCGAGAAAGCCGAGATCAGGCGCAGTGGGTAAAACCGATTCTGTGTGCGTTGGCGCGTGTTTACCCTCATGTGGCAGTCCACTGCGCATGCCGATCATGCAACGCGACACTCTCCTGCACATCGTAATGACTCCGCGTAACGGATACGAGGAACGGACCAAACGGATGAAGACCTACCATGGATAAAATTTTGAAAATGATTGCCCAGCGACTCGGGCTGGGTTTTCTCGTTCTTTTTGTGGTCTCTCTGATCATATTTTTGGGCGTCGAACTGCTACCGGGCGACATTGCCCAGGAAATACTGGGACAGGCCGCAACCCCGGAGACAGTAGCCGCATTCCGCAAGGAGCTTGGCCTCAATCTGCCGCCTCACGAGCGATACTTCAACTGGCTCATGAACATTATGCAGGGCGATTTCGGCAAATCTCTGGCAAATCAGCGGGAAATATCGGAGCTCATAACGGTTCGATTCCAGAACACGTTGTTCCTGGCTCTGGTTGCTGCAATCATATCCGTACCGATTGCGGTGGGATTGGGCCTGATGGCAGCGCTCTATCGCAACTCGTTCTTTGACCGTGCCGTCAACGTTGCGACCCTAAGCTCGATTTCCTTCCCGGAATTCTTCGTCGCCTACATCCTGATCCTGTTTCTGTCGGTCAATCTGGGCTGGTTTCCGTCCCTGTCGAATGTGGACATTGATATGTCATTGCCGGAGCGACTGTATCGAACCTTCCTCCCCGCAATGACTCTAACACTTGTGGTTGTCGCGCACATGATGCGCATGACCCGTGCCGCGATTATCAACCTTCTCGCCAGTTCCTACATTGAAATGGCCAATCTGAAGGGCATACCGAAGGCACGCGTCATTCTGCACCATGCTTTGCCCAATGCCTGGGCGCCGATCGTCAACGTCATCGTGATCAACCTGGCGTACCTGATCGTGGGTGTGGTCGTGGTTGAAGTGGTGTTCGTCTATCCTGGTCTTGGACAGCTGATCGTCGATTCGGTGCAGAAACGCGACATCCCCGTGGTGCAGGCCTGCAGCATGATCTTTGCTGCCACCTACATTCTTTTGAATCTTACAGCAGACATTTTGTCGATCCTGACAAATCCGCGTCTGCTCCATCCCAGATGAGGTTGCTGTGACAGATAACACGGAAACTGACGAACTCGAGATCGATGCCAAAGTTGCGGCGCCGCGACGCGAACGCAACATGTTCAGAGACAGCATGCGCGAACTGCGCAAGGCGCCTTTGACGGCAAAGTTCGGCCTTACGATCATCTTTCTTTATGTCTTTACCGCGATTTTCGCGCCATTTCTGACGCCATACAGCGAGTCTGAAATTGTCGGGTCCCAGTTTGAAGAATGGGGTGCCAACTTCATATTGGGCACCGACAACCTTGGCAGGGACATGTTGACCCGCTTGATATACGGTGCACGAAACACGGTCGGTATCGCCTTTGTAACGACACTCCTGGCCTTCGCGATCGGCGGTGTTGGCGGTGTCATTGCCTCGACACTCGGCGGCTGGGTCGATCAGATCTGCAGCCGCATCGTTGATGTTTTGATGGCGATCCCACAGCTCATCTTTGCACTGCTGCTTCTGACGATTTTCGGTACCTCTATCCCGGTGCTCATCATTATCATTGCCGTGCTCGACTCCACCCGTGTTTTCCGGTTGGCTCGGGCGGTCTCGATGAACGTAGTAGTGCTGGATTTTGTCGAGGCGGCCAAGCTGCGCGGTGAGGGTATCTTCTGGCTCATGAGCCGTGAGGTCTTGCCCAATATCATGCCGCCGCTCGTGGCGGAATTCGGCCTTCGATTCTGTTTCGTGTTCCTCACCATTGCCGCGCTGAGTTTCCTCGGCCTTGGCATTCAGCCGCCAACGGCGGACTGGGGCTCCATGGTGCGCGACAATGCGACATTGATCACCTACGGCGATATCACACCTTTGTTGCCGGCAGCCGCAATTGCGCTGCTGACAGTTGCTGTGAACTTCGTTGTTGATTGGTTCCTTCATAAGACAAGTGGGCTGCGCGATGAGCACTAGTGACGACACCAAGGATCGTGGTGAGAAGGGGGATACCCTTCTTGAGATCAAGGGCCTTAAGATTGAAGGTCAAAGTGACGATCAATGGCATGAAATCGTGCATGGAATTGATCTCTCCCTCAATCGGGGCGAAGTCCTTGGCCTGATCGGCGAGTCCGGGGCCGGCAAATCGACAATCGGGCTGGCGGCCATGGGCTTTGCCCGGCCGGGTTGCCGGATTACGGCCGGCGAGATCATATTTGATGGCCGCGATCTTGCAAAAGCCACTGAAGCTGAAAAGCGGCCCATGCGCGGCGTGCGTATTGCCTATGTGGCCCAGAGTGCCGCGGCGTCGTTCAACCCCGCTCACAAGCTGATCCAGCAATTCACCGAAGGGCCGGTTCAGCACAACGTTCGCTCGCAGTCGGAGGCTGAAGCCGACGGCATCGAGCTGTTCGAAAGGCTTCAACTGCCTGACCCTGAAACGATCGGATTCCGCTACCCGCATCAGGTGTCCGGCGGTCAGCTCCAGCGGGCAATGACAGCCATGGCCATGGCCTGCCGCCCTGATCTCATCATCTTTGACGAGCCAACGACAGCCCTTGACGTGACAACTCAGATCGAGGTGTTGGCGGCGATCCGTGGCATCGTCGAGCAGTTCAACACTGCGGCCATCTACATCACCCATGACCTGGCGGTCGTGGCGCAGATGGCTGATAAGATCATGGTTTTACGATACGGCAATCTTGTCGAGGAGGCCGACACCCGGACGATGCTGTCCGACCCCAAGAAGAAATACACCAAATCCTTGTGGGCGGTCCGCAGTTTCACGACCGACGTGGTTGGAATCGGGGCTGGCGAGAAACCGCTGTTCCAGGTCAAGAACGTTACCGCCGGTTATGGGCCGGTGGACGTGCTCAAGAACGTCTCGCTGGACATCTACAAGAAACGCACGGTTGCCATCGTTGGTGAATCGGGATCCGGCAAGAGTACGACAGCACGGGTCATCACCGGCCTTTTGCCGCCACGCCCCGGCAAAGGCGAGATCTTGTACAACGGGGAAGCGCTACCGGCAGACTACCGTAAACGGTCGCGTGATCAACTTCGCCACGCCCAGATGATCTATCAGATGCCGGACACCGCTATCAATCCGCGCCAGCGTATCCGCGACATCATCGGCAGACCGTTGGAATTCTATTTGGGCGTTACCGGTGCCAAGAAAGAAGAACGCATTCGCGATCTCCTGAAACTTATCGAACTGGAGCCTGACGAATTCATTGATCGGTTCCCGGGCGAATTGTCTGGCGGCCAGAAGCAACGTATCTGCATAGCGCGAGCCCTTTCTGCCGAACCCGAATTCATCATCTGCGATGAAGTGACCTCGGCGCTCGACCAGATTGTTGCTGAGGGCATCCTGCGTCTTCTGGACGATCTGCAGAAGAAGCTTGAACTGGCGTACATGTTCATCACGCACGACATCGCCACTGTGCGCGCGATTGCCGATGAAGTTGTGGTGATGCTGCAAGGTGAAATAGTGGAGGCTGCACCTCGCGACGAGATGTTCCAGCCACCGCACCACGAATATACCGAAATCCTGCTGTCGTCAGTCCCGGAAATGGATCCCGACTGGCTCGACAATGTGCTTGAAGAGCGCAAGGACAAGGCACCGACCATCGAACTTGCCGGCAACTGAACAGCGATTTCGCTCCTACAAACTTCCCGAACGGCGCCTCATATCAGGCGCCGTTCTACTTTTTCGTCCCACACTTTTTCGAAAACCTTCTCGTTGCCTTCCCAGGCTTCGACCCGCGCCTTGATGTGAAAGTGTGTCCGGTCAGCCCACATCTCCTGATAGGCCTCGGTACGAACGGCCCAGCCGTCATCGCGCGATAGCGTCTGCGTCCAGTGTGTTTCGGCCCTCGCGCAAAGCGGATCCTCAGGATGAATCGTGTAGGTTTCGCGTGCAACCGATCCGGTCGTGAGACCATGACCGTCGTCCCGGAATTCACCAAAATCGCTCAGCAGTGTCATGCGGGTAGAGCCGTCCACCTGGTTGTACTCGATCGTCCGGCCATCTGCGGGTGCCCTGATTTCCGTTTCTGAAAGCGGCGGTGCGGACTCCGCAGGCAGCATTGTCAGGCTATCTTCAGGGGAGTTGCGAACCGGGATGTCCAGGGAAGAACTTTCTGTATGGACAGACACCGTGGCGACCTCGGGGGCCGGCCAGATCAAAGGCCAGTAGGCAGTGGAGACCGAAAGACGCAGCCGGTGGCCAGCCGGGACCACATAGCCGATATCGTCAAGCTTTACCGTCACGCGGTACGCCTTGCCGGGTTCCAGAGGGGCCGGGTGTTCATGGCTGTCGCGATGACACAGGTTGAAGGCATGGTAGGTGATGCGGGTGGAGGCGCCATCCGGCCAGACATCGTTTAAACGGACGATCAGGTTTGCAACCGGTTTGTCGCACGATATGTCGAGTGTCGCGACCGGCGCGCCGACGACCGCCATATCCTGCGTGAGCGGCTCACTGTCGAAAGTGAGGGAACCGGAGTCGTCCCGGCGCTGATCGCCGGGAAACTCCGGCCCAAGCCAGATTATGCAATACTCGCCGCTGTCTGCGCCTGTCGTCTGCGGCGAACAGACGTCAAGCGTGCAAGGGGCGGCCGGTTCGTCCTGCAGACCGTCTGGACTGAGACAGAATTTCCTTGAGCCGACAGAAGATCCGGGCCACGCATCCTCGGCAACCCAGCAGCCGTCCCGGTGGTCATAAGAAGTCCGGGGCCGCACGGAATTCATCACGTATGTCCGGCAAAACGGGTCATCCCCGACACCGGTCTCAATGCCTTTGAGCCAGCGGTCCCACCAGCGCAGGGCCTCTTGCAGAAATCCGATCCGCGGGGACGGTGGCGCAAAATGCGGATACTTGTGCGCCCACGGGCCGATGATGCCCTTGGCCGGCGACGACAGGCCGTTCAGCAGCCGTGGAATGGCGTTCGAATAGGCATCGCCCCAGCCGCCAACCGCAAGGACCGCCGCCTTGATCGAGGCGAAGTCTTCACAGACGGAACCATGTTTCCAGTAGTCGTCGCGGAACGGATGCTCGAGCCACGTTTTGATCAGCAAAGGCTGGTTTTCGAGCCGCTCCAGCCACAGGTCGCGCCAGGCATTGCTGACCAGGGCAGGGTCCGGCGGGCGCGATGAATAGGACAGCATGGTGCCGGCCCAGCCGAGGTTCTCGTTAAGCAGGCAGCCGCCCTTGTAATGGATATCGTCGCCATAGCGGTCGTCGGTGGAACACAAAGTGACAACGGCCTTGAGCGGTTCGGGATTGAGAGCGGCTACCTGCAGGCCATTGAAGCCGCCCCACGAGATGCCGATCATGCCGACAGTGCCGCTGCACCATTTCTGTGCAACAATCCAGTCGATGATTTCCAGGGCATCCGCCTGCTCCAGAGGCGCGTACTCGTCCCACATCAGACCGTCCGACTCGCCGTTGCCGCGCATGTCGACGCGCAGGCAGGCATAGCCGTGCCCGGCAAAATAGGGGTGTGTGAGTTGATCGCGAACAGTTGTGCCGTCGCGTTTGCGATAGGGGAGATACTCCAATATGGCCGGCACGGGATGGTCCTCGGCATCAACCGGAAGCCACATCCGAACTGCAAGCCTGCAGCCGTCCGCCAAAGTTATGTAAGTGTTCTCGATTTCGCGGATCGCATGTGGAAACGTTTCGACGACAGTCATCATCAACCCCTGAAACAATGGATCATCTTTGTCCGCGACAATGCTTCAATCGGAATTTGCGCACAACACGTTTCGCTGCCATTCGCAGAAATGACGGAATTGGTAGATCTGCCTTTTTCCGGTGCGCGAAATTCAGGTCTGCTTTTCGTTGACACGAGCCGGGTTGATCGCGCTAATTGGCGCCGTCGCAAACCCGCACCGGGAACAAGCAAAAAGAGGGTAATCATGATCGAACTCTACACATGGTCCACGCCGAACGGACGTAAGGTGTCCATCATGCTCGAGGAACTGGGCCTTGAGTACAAGGTCTTCCCGATCAATATCATGGAGGACGACCAGTTCGCGCCCGACTTTCTCAAGATCAGCCCGAACAACAAGATTCCGGCAATTGTCGATACCGACAACGGGCTTTCAATCATGGAGTCCGGTGCCATCATGCTCTATCTCGCTGAGAAGACCGGGCGCTTCATGCCGGCCGGAGACGAAAAGTGGAAAGCGATTGAGTGGCTGATGTGGCAGATGGGCGGCGCCGGGCCCATGCTTGGTCAGGCGCATCACTTCCTGCAGTTCAATCCGGGCAAGGCGCCCTATGCCGAGGAACGCTACGGCAATGAGGCCAAACGGCTCTATGGGGTGCTCGACAAACAGCTGGAGGAACAGGACTTCATCGCCGGCGAATACTCGGTGGCCGACATGGCCACGTGGCCGTGGATTTCCCGTTTTGAATGGCAGAGGATAGATATCAACGCGTTTGCCAATGTGAAACGCTGGTACGTGGAAATTGCAAACCGCCCGGCGGTTCAGCGTGGTTACGTCGTACCGAAACACTTCGACATACCGATGCCGTCAAACTGACACAAGGCATGTGACCGACCGACGGTTCAGTCGTGCCAGAGGCCGCGTTTTTTGGCCTTGGCGGTTTTCATGAGTGTGTGCAGACGTGGTGGCGCGTCACTGAGCACTTGCGCCCATCCGGTGTGGATCATGCCTTCGGTAAGATCATAGCCATCCGACAGGCACCTGGATCCGGCAAGACCGCCTGGTGCAGCGTTACAGACAACACGGGCGCCCGCCGTCAGATCCATGAGACCGGCGCGTGAAAGAATACCGCAGTCGCGTTGCTTGCCGCGAAGTTGGCAGGTGTCGCCTGGTTTCGGAGCCCGGATGCCATAGAGCCTGTGTGATTTTCCATCGACGATGATGACACTGCCCGACGTGACCACCGTGGACGCCTCTGCCGCATGCGTCGATCCTGTAAACACGAACGGTGAAAACGCCAAGCCAATCACTGCGCTGGCAAAAAAGCGGAGGCTGTTTCCCGAGCCTTTTGTCAAGATCATTTAAGTCGAACTCCAGATACAATAAACCCGTGCCTGCCATCGATTGTGAGGCAGGCACGGGCTTGGGATCGCACAGTGTTATTTCTTGCGGTTTTCTTCAGGCATCAACATCATGTGGTCGTTCTCTTCAGCCGAAGAGTGACAATCATGACAGAACTTCAGACCGGCCGAGTTCTTGCCCTTGGTCCTCCCGAACGTGGTTCCGTTTGGCATCACCATCGTGTAACGCCAGTCGGCAGTTGCCTTGTTCCAGCCTCTGACCATCTTCTCCATGATGAACAGCGGCCCGGCGGAACCGGCACCGGCCTTGGTGACTGAAAAACTATCCTTGGCCAGGATCGATCCGATCGGCATCCGCTTGATCTTCTCATATTGGACATAGGTCTTGGCTGACAGTTTGTTGCCGTAGTTGTTGACCTGACGCCCGCCATGGGTGTCGGACTGGTAAGGACCGGAACTGAACAGCCGCCACTTGCCATAACGCTTTGCCCAGCGGTCGCTTGATTTGGCGTAAGCAGCTTTCATTTCCTTGCCCAGACAATTGTACAGGTCGGCCGCTTCCTTCGCGGTCAACTCGACGGCTGCGCCTGCCGCACAGGGGTTGCACGGATTGCAAGGATTGGCTGCTGCGCAGGGGTTGCACGGGTTGCAGGCTTTGGCCGCAGCACAGGGGTTGCACGGATTGCAGGCCTTGGCCGCTGCACAAGGGTTGCACGGATTGCAGGCCTTGGCCGCTGCACAGGGGTTGCACGGATTGCAGGCCTTGGCCGCTGCACAAGGGTTGCACGGATTGCAGGCCTTGGCCGCTGCACAGGGGTTGCATGGATTGCAGGCCTTGGCCGCTGCACAGGGGTTGCATGGATTGCAGGCCTTGGCCGCCGCACAGGGGTTGCACGGGTTGCAGGCCTTGGCCGCCGCACAAGGGTTGCATGCCGCGGCTTGCCTGATGCGTGGTACAAAACACTTCTTGCTGGCACTCCCGCCACCTGCTGCACATGGGTTGCAGGGGTTACACGGATTGCAAGCATTTGCCGCACATGGATTGCACGGATTACAGGCCTTAGCCGCCGCGCATGGATTGCACGGGTTGCAGGCTTTGGCTGCAGCACAGGGGTTGCACGGATTACAGGCCTTGGCCGCTGCACAAGGGTTGCACGGATTGCAGGCTTTAGCTGCAGCGCAAGGATTGCACGGGTTGCAGGCTTTAGCTGCAGCGCAAGGATTGCACGGGTTGCAGGCTTTTGCTGCCGCACAAGGGTTGCATGGGTTGCAGGCTTTGGCCGCCGCACAGGGATTGCACGGATTGCAGGCCTTCGCCGCCGCACAGGGGTTGCACGGATTGCAGGCCTTCGCCGCCGCACAAGGATTGCACGGATTGCACGCCTTTGCCGCCGCACAGGGGTTACAGGCAGTACACGCCGCCGCAGCTGGGTTGGAATTGACAACCACTCCACCCGCCATGATGCCACCGGCTACCGTCACGCCCACGGCAATCGGAACCATGGCTGCTGTTGATAAAAGACGATTTCTGAAATCGCGCATTAAATTTTCCCTCTTTCTACGTATTTCAGTACCGCCGCCGCAAAATAGGACGGCTGCGGAACTCCCTTCGACGAAATGCAATATCGAGAAAACTCTATCAGCGACGGCCGTTCAACGAGTTTCAATTAACATCACTTAAGTGTGATCTCGGGTCGAAATCTTGGGACCGCTATCTTTTCGTCAGATTTGGACCGTACGCGGCCTATCGGGTCTGGAAGGCCGCTGCACGAGACGGGGATGCCGGAAATTCGAGTGTCATCGATTCAAGGCGTTGGCGCGGATGGCGCTCAGTGTCGTGCGCGGGTTGATCGCTTCCGGATCGGTCATCAGTTCGATCAATGCCGGTTTACCGGCTGACAGGGCCCGTTCGAAGGCCGCAGGGAAGTCGTCGGTCGATGTCACTTTCTCTCCGTGTCCGCCAAAGCTGCGTGCCATGGCGGCAAAGTCCGGGTTTGACAATGTGGTCCCGCTGACCCGGCCGGGGTATTCACGTTCCTGGTGCATGCGGATCGTGCCGTACACACCATTGTTGGAAACCACCACCACGATCGGCAGGTCGTGCTGGACGGCGGTAGCGAACTCCTGAACCGTCATCATCAGGCAGCCGTCGCCGGCGAAGCACACCACCGGTGCCTCCGGGCAGACCAGCTTGGCTGCCACCGCCGCCGGAAGCCCGTATCCCATCGATCCCGATGTTGGTGCCAGTTGCGTCCGGAAATTCTTGAACTTGAAATAACGCCCGACAAACGCTGTGTAGTTGCCGGCGCCATTGGAAATGATCGCATCCTCCGGCAACCGGTCGGAGACATGGGCGACAACCTGTTCCATCTTGACCGCACCCGGCGTCTCGGAAGGAACGCTCCAGGCATCGTAACTCTGCCGTGCGGCCATGGTACGCGCGCGCCATCGCGAAGTGTCGCCCAGCTCGAGATCGGCAAATCCTGCGGCGACCGAGCCCAGAGAGGCGTTGATCGCGAGATCCGGGCGATAGACCCGGCCAAGTTCTTCGGAGCCGGGAGAGATGTGGACAAACGTCTGGTCCGGGTTGGGAACCTTGATGAGCGAGTATCCGCCGGTCGTGAGTTCGCCCAGGCGTGGCCCCAACGCCACAAGCACATCGCTCTCGGATACCAACTTCAAAAGGTCGGGATTGGGTGCAAGTCCCATTTCCCCGACATAGTTCGGGTGACGGTTGTCGAAATAGTCCTGGTATCTGAACGCCGCAACGACCGGCATGTTGCTGCGGTGCGCGAAAGTCTGAATGCGGTGCCTGGATTCATTCGACCACTGCGGCCCGCCGACGACCAGAACCGGACGCTGTGCGTTCCTCAACAGGTCGCCAACGCGCTCGAGGTCTTCGATCGATGCTTTCGGTCTGACATAGACGGCCGGTTTTGCATCGGCGACCTCCGATGTGGCCGACAGCATGTCCTCGGGAAGGGCAAGCACGACCGGGCCAGGGCGTCCCGATGTTGCCAGGTGCCAGGCGTGACTCACATATTCCGGGATCCGGTCGGTGTCGTCTATTTGGGCCGCCCACTTGGCAAGCGGGCCGAACATCTGACGGTAATCGACCTCCTGGAAGGCTTCGCGGTCGACCATGCCGCGACCGATCTGTCCAACGAAAAGGATCATCGGCGTGGAGTCCTGATAGGCCACGTGAACCCCCGATGAGGCGTTTGTCGCGCCAGGCCCCCGGGTCACAAAGCAAACGCCGGGTCTGCCTGTGAGCTTGCCATAGGCATCCGCCATCATGGCAGCGCCGCCTTCCTGACGGCAGACCACGGTGCGGATGTCGTTGGAGCCGTGAAGCCCGTCAAGCGCTGCAAGGTAGCTTTCGCCGGGAACACAAAACACCGTGTCGCAGCCGTTGAGAGCGAGCTGATCGATCAGAATCTGGCCGCCGTGGCGCATGACATTTCCCTTTGCATGATTCAAGCGGGCACACCCTAAACGAGCTGCAACGTTTGTCGAGTTTTGTGGTGGTGTATTCCACGATCCGCCGCCTCATGGTGCAACCCTGCGCACGAAGGAGAGGCTGGCGCCGATGCCGATCGGCAGCGAGCCCGCCAGATCTCGAACAGGCGGATCATACCAAATTCGCATGTAAAAGGCCGGACACTCCACAACGCAACGCCTGGAATGCCCGGCCAGGTCGGGCCGGCAAATCCAGCCCAGGTTGACACCAGTTACGTCCAGTGCTTCTTGATTCTTTGGTCCGGCACACGGCAAGGCGGCTCTGAACGGCAATCGTGGTGCCCCCAAAGGCGGCCGGACTTCTCCCGGCCCCAGCCCTTCACCCGTATTCCCCAGCCCGCTCAACCTTGATTGCCGTCACTGCAATCAGGAACCGTGCACTGCCTGACATCCGGAGCCTAGTTTGGCAGTTAACAATTCGTCAATATTCAAAGTTTACAGAAGGTTAACGCCGGGATTGATGAGAGGGGTGTAATTTCGCCCCGGATCCCAGCATGAGAGGAGATGTCATGAGAAAATACGGGTTGGTGTTTGGCGCGCTGGTTTTGACAATTGCGGTCCTCTCAGACACGACGCCGTCGTTGGCCAAATCCTGTGGCAACACAGCCGCCGGGTTCGGGTCCTGGCTTGCCGGGTTCAAGAAAAAGGCCGTGGCTCAGGGGCATTCCCGCCGCGTCGTTGAACGGGCTCTTAAAGGCGTGACCTATGACCGCCGCGTCGTGCGCCTCGACCGGTCGCAGAAATCCTTCAAGCTGAGTTTCCGCCAGTTCTATGCCCGCCGGGTTTCCGGCGCCCTGATCAAGAAGGGCCGGCGCCTCATGAAAAAACATGCCCGGACTTTTGCCCGAATCGAGAAGAGATACGGTGTTCCCGCTGAAGTGATCATCGCCATCTGGGGGTTGGAAACGGGATATGGCGGCAACTCGGGCAAGATGTCTGTCATGCGTTCGCTGGCCACCCTGAGTTTCGATTGCCGCAGGTCGGCATTCTTCACCAATGAGTTGATGAGTGCCCTGACGATCGTCGGGCGCGGTGATATGGTGCCGGAACGGATGCGCGGTGCATGGGCAGGAGAGATCGGGCAGACGCAGTTCCTGGCTTCGTCCTACGTCAAGTATGCGGTGGACTTTAACGGCGACCGCAGACGCGATTTGATCCGCAGCATTCCCGACGTTCTGGCCTCGACCGCCAACTACCTCCGGGCCTACGGTTGGAAACGAGGCAAGGGTTGGGCGCCCGGATCGCACAACTACCAGGTTCTGCGCGGCTGGAACAAGGCCAAGGTCTATGTCCAGACAATCTCTGTCATGGCAACCAGGCTTGCCCAACGCTGAATATGCTGGCCGGGTCGAAAAGGAGAGTCGGTTGCCCTGCGCACGTTGTTGCTCTTACTTTCAGTGCCTGAATAAAGAGGAACAGACATAATGATATATGACCACCGGACTTACACATGCCGTGCAGGAACCATTGCCCGGCATCTCAAACTTTACGATGAACTTGGCCGGTCACCGCAATGGCGGATTCTCGGGCGCCCTGTGCTCTATGCGTCGACCGATGTTGGCGATGTGAACAGCTATGTTCATGTTTGGGCCTATGCGGACGCTACCGAGAGAGCCGAGAAACGTGCGGCAATGTGGGCGGATCCTGAATGGCTGGCCTACACGGTTAAATCAGCCGAGGCCGGATATCTGGTGAAGCAGGAAAACAAGATTCTGGTGGCCACATCTTTCTTTGAGACAGACTGATGCGTTTTCGGTCCGGTCGGTCATCCGCATGAAGGAGCCAGTCCGCGTTTGCGTAGTCGGAACCGGCTTTTTCAGCCGGTTTCACTATGACGCCTGGTCGCGTATCGCCGGGGTCGAAGTGGTCGCCCTGTGCGCCGAGACACCGGAGCAGGCCCGGGAGGCCTCCGAACGCCTCGGGGTCGAACGGTATTATAGCGACCTTGATCGTATGCTCACGGTTGAGACCCCCGACCTGCTCGACATCGTGACACCGCCACCGACGCACAGAAGATTTATCGAGTGTGCTGTGTCCCGTGGCGTCGCGGTTATCTGTCAGAAGCCGTTCTGCACCAGCCTCGAGGAAGCGCAGGCCGTGGTTGATGGGATTGAGCGTGACGGCGGGTTTGTCGTTGTGCATGAGAATTTTCGCTTTCAACCCTGGTATCGCCAGATCCGAAGGCTTCTGGATGGCCGGGTTCTCGGCGACATCTATCAGGCAACGTTCCGCTTGCGCCCTGGCGATGGTCAGGGCCCTTCGGCCTACCTCGACCGCCAGCCCTATTTCCAGACCATGGAGCGGTTTCTGGTTCATGAAACCGCCATCCACTTCATCGATGTGTTCCGTTTTCTGTTTGGCGATGTCAAACAGCTTTACGCAAGCCTCTCACGGTTGAATCCGGCCATCGCCGGTGAAGATGCAGGCGTCATCGTGATGGATCATGATAGTGGTGTCCGAACCCTGTTTGACGGCAACCGCCTGGTCGATCACGCCGCCGGCAATCATCGTCTGACGATGGGCGAGATGCTGGTGGAGGGCGCCGACGCCGTCGCGCGGCTGGATGGCTGGGGCAGGCTTTGGCTAAGGGGTCACGGCGCGGCCGATGAAACGCCGGTTGCCTATGACTGGACCGACCGCGGGTTTGCCGGCGATTGTGTTTACAGCCTGCAGCGCCATGTGATCGATCATCTGCTCAACCAGACGCCGGTCAGCAACAGCGCCCGTGACTATCTTGCCAACCTCCGCCTCGAAGAGACCGTTTACACATCCAGCGCTGAAGGTCGCCGGATCGCGCTACAAGCCTGAGGCGCATCCTGACGCCCGTCTTCAGGCACGGGCAACTTCAATGGCCTCGGCAAGCGTGAACGTTCCGCCGAACAGGGCCCGGCCCGTAATCGCGCCTGCAATGTTGGGCAGATACCGCAAGGTCGAAACGTCGTCGAGCGTCTTCACCGTACCGCTGGCAATGACCGGCAGGATGATTTCAGTCGCGATTTCCGTCGTCGCCGCGAGACTGCTGTCAGGCAGGTCGTCGTCACGGTCGATGTCGGTAAAGATCAATCCGGCAACATCCATCGTCTCGAACTGGCGGGCAAATTCCAACGGCGAGAACATGGTGGTTTCGCGCCAGCCCTCTACCACAACCTTGCCATCACGCGAGTCGACGCTGACAGTAATCTTGCCGGGATATTTGGTGCAGGCCTCGCGAACGAATGACGGGTCTTTGACTGCCGCCGTACCGACAACAACCCGGCCTGCACCCTGTTCCATCCACCAGTCGACGGCATTCATGCTGCGGATACCGCCGGCCACCTGAATCGGGACGGGGACCGCCTTGATGAGCGCGCAGACCAGGTCGCAATTGCCGTTCCCCCCGCCTTCGTCAACCGCGTCGAGATCGATCACGTGCAGCCATTCCGCGCCTTGCGCGGCGAACTGTTTGGCGGCCTCCAGAGGGTCTACGTCGTAGACGACCGGCTGATCCATCTGGCCACGAACGAGATTGACGCACTTACCGTTCTGCAATTCGATATCAGGGTAGATGATCATTGTCCGCACTCCTGGAAAACGTCGGCCTCACTCAAGGGAAGCGACCTTTCAGTATAGTACCATGAACAAAGTCGTGGCAATTCTGCGACCCATCATGGGCGGATTCCGGCGGCAACAGCCGGTGTAGCGTTAAAGCCCGAAATATTCCGGCGCATAACCGAACAGCGCGGGCGTGCCACCGGTGTGAATGAACATCATGGACGTGCCCGGCGCGGCCTCGCGGGCACGCACGATGAGACCGGCCATGGCCTTGGCCGTATAGACCGGATCGAGTATCAGCGCCTCGGATTGCGCCGACATTTTGATGGCAGCCCGGGTGGCGTCGTTCATCTGGCCGTAACCGGGAGCCAGAACATCGTCATAGATGTTGATGTCGGTATCAGACACCGGATTGGCGACGCCCAGCAGATCGGCGATCTCCTGGCAGCGCGATGTGATCCGGGGAACCTGGGCGTCGCGGGGTCGGCGCACGCAAATGCCCGATACCGTCGCCGTGCAGCCATAGGCCTTGAGACCGAACAGGAGGCCGCCATGAGTGTGTCCGCTCCCCGATGCCAGCACGATTTCATCGGGCGTGAAGCCCTGGCTGTCGAACTGTTCCATCAGTTCCCGGGCAGCGACCACATAACCCAGTGCGCCCAATGGGGCATGCCCCGGCGCCAGTGGAATGATGTAAGGGGACTTGCCTTCCTGACGCAGGGAATCCGCGATCTCGCCCAGCCTGCGGTCAGCGCCAGATTCGTCTTCGCCATCGGGATAGGAATGAAGTGTCGCCCCCAGGATCTTGTCCAGCAGAACGTTTCCAGATTCGTGATAAAGCGCGGTCTGATTGGGCACGCGTTCTTCGAGCTGGATGTGGATGTCCATGCCCAGGGATCTGGCGCCTGCGGCGGCCAGCCGGACGAAATTGGACTGCACAGCACCGGTGATCAGGACCGTGTCGGCGTTTTGCGCGACGGCATTGCCCAGATAGAATTCCAGCTGCCGCACCTTGTTGCCGCCGAAGGCAAGACCGGTACAGTCGTCACGTTTGACGGTCAGTCCGGCAAGGCCCAATTCTTCCGCCATGCGTGGCATCGAGTCGATCGGCGTCGGCGCATGGCCAAGTCTTGCCCGTGGCATTCGGTCCAGCGCATCGCTGACGGATGCAGCCATGGGGGAGGTGACGGGGATGTTCATTTCCAAACTCCAGCATCTATGAGCAGGCCTATACCGGTTCCGGCGAGGATTGCCATGACGATACGACGAAACAGGGTTTCATTGATATGGTTGGCGAGCATTCTGCCCGATAATATGCCAACGGCTGTGGCCGGCAACAGTAGCAGCGAATTCCACCATGCCTCGACGTTGCCCCCCTCCAAAAACGATTGTACCGCGAGCACGGCCGGGTATGAAAACAGGAACAGCGCCAGAATCGTTGCGCGCACCACATCCTTTGAATAGTTCGCATAGGACAGCCAAGCCGCGGGAACCGGCCCGGGCATCGCCAGGCACGCACTCATGATGCCGGAAAGAACGCCGGCGGCGATACCTTGTGTCCGGCCGGTATCGGGAGGGCCGTCCTTGACATTCCGCGGCAGGAATCCGGCGAGGGGGATCAGCATCGCCAGAACCACGATGCCCGCGAGCAGCTTGATCGCGGCAATGTCGAACGTCAGGTAAACGTACAGCCCGGCGGGAATTCCCAGGCAGGTACCCAGGCAGACACGCTTCAGAAAACTCATGTCGACCTGGTGTCGCAGCGACGGCACCAGCATTATCGCGATTGCCAGGGAGAGCAGGGCGGACATCTGAATAGCGGCGGTACTGCCGATCACCAGCAGAAATACCGGACCGGCCAGGAGACCGAAACCGATTCCGATCGCCGCCTGGATTAGCGCAGCGGCAAACACGACAACATTGAGGATGATCAGGTCAGGAGACACGGGCGTTTCCGAATGCGGGGATGGAGTCAGGTTCGTGATAACCTAGATCCGGATCGCATTGGAAAATATTTTGCACGTCACAAGTAGATGGCTGCCCTTTCAAGGGACACGGTGTCTTCCAATTCCTCTGTTTCGGTTTCCATGTGAAGCGACCGGATGCGGCGCTCCGGTCCGCAATAACCTTGGTCCTCGCGCCGTCGGCGGCACGGACCGAAAAATTCACCGGGAACGGAGATGTATGGGCGCGGCCTGTCGATCACATCGCGTAGCCGCTGCATCAGATCTATCGGCCGCACGGGTTTTACGACAAAGCCGTCGACCCCGATGTCTATCGCCTTTTTCACAACAGGCAGACTGGCGTGCGCGGTCAGAAGAATGATCGGAACCCGTGAGTCCGGCAGATCGCCGTCCCTTCGCACCAACCGTGTGAATTCGAACCCGTCGAGCAGCGGCATGTGGAGGTCCGCGATAACCGCATCGAACAGCTGTACCTTGAGGCGCTCCATCGCTTCTGCGGCGTCGGTCGTCTTGACGACGGTGCGTATGCCGAAGCCTTTGAGAACCTGTCCGGCAATCTCCAGGAAATGCCGGCTGTCGTCGACCAGGAGAATTCGCAGGTGTTCTAATTCGCACTTTTGCATGTCGGGTGCCGCGGCAATGATAGTTCGGTTTATCCGAGCGTGAACAATAGCAGGTCGCCGTGAAACCTACTCTAAGGCGGTCGTTAAGATTTTAATCAAATTGGAAAGCCTCAGGCGGACCGTGCCGATTTTGCCTCCCGGGACATGTCCTTGAGGCTGGCCAGCGCCGCCTCCGCCCGGTCTTCGGGCACGAACAAATGGTCATGATGGAACCCGGCAACCGGATTGACCCCCATCCCCAGTTCTGACAGGCGTGCTGCCACGGCCGCCAGGAAGCCGACGGCTTCCAGGGCCGAATGCACCTGGAGCGTGATCATGCGGCAGGGAAAAGCGTGGGCGATGTTGTTCCGGACGGCCACGGCGCGCTCGAGGATCAGCGTTGTTCCCTCGGCCTCGGTAAAGATCATCCGTGGTTTGAGGCCGTAGGGCGGCTCGGTATCCGGTGGCAGGCAGGCGAACACGAAAGTCGCGTCATGAAGCAGGGGTTCCATTTCGGCAATCAGGCGTTCAAGGACGGTTATGCCGGTCATGGGGTACATGCTGCGTGGTTGGAACAATGATGCCCAACCTATACCAAAATAGATCAGGCGTCCTCAACACCTTCTCGAGGGTGAGGCCGCCGTCCGCCGCGCGTGAGGGTGGGGGTCGCCGATGGCAGTCATTCAGGAGCACTCGGCCCCGCCAGAATTCGCGTCAGTTGATCTTCCCCATACGGATCAGGATCTTGCGGTGAACTTCTTTTTCATCAGCCCAGTACTTCTGGAGTTCGGCATCGGTGATAAAACGGCCCCGAAGGCTCTTCTGGTTCATGTAGTCCTGCCATTCCTTGGACTCGTAGACCTCGCGAAACAGTTCGCGGTAGAATTCCGCGGCATCCGGGCCGATGCCGGGCGGTGCGACAATGCTCCGCTGCATGAAGTAGGTCATGTTCTGGCCTTTTTCGGTAAAGGTCGGCACATCCTTGAACATGTCGAGGCGCTCCGGCGTGAAGGCGGCCAGGGGCTCGGTAATGCCCTCGAGATAGTACTTTTCCTGTTCCGCCGGATTGTTGACCGTCGACTGGGCTTTTTCCTGCGCCAGTTCCTTGGCCACCCGGCCGCCGCCCTTGAACGGCTTGTACTTCATCTTCAGACCGTAGGCGTCGTTCAGGAAATCCGTCAGCAGATTGTCTTCCGATGCCGTTCCTGTGCCGGCCATGGTCCAACGCGAGCCCATCTTGGCTGCCGCCTGGACAAAACCCTCAAGCGACTTGATGCCGGATTTCTTGTGCACCCAGAGCAGAAAGGTGTCTTCGGCCATGCGCGCCACCGGGGTGTACTTTGCGATGTCGATCTTGAGGTCGGGGCGTCTGAGCGGTGTGGTGTAGAAGCTGTTGAGCGTGACCATGATCACATGCGGGTTGCCGCGGTTCTTCTTCAGGTATGATAAAGCATCCGCGCCCGAGTTGCCGGGCTTGTTCACCGGGTTGAAGGGCACGGGCGAGAGTTCCTCGGACTCTATGATGCGCGAGAACAGGCGTGCCATCTTGTCCGCGCCGCCGCCCTTGCCAGCCATGACCACAAGCTCGACCGGCTGTTGCGGATACCATTCCGCGAAAGCCTTTGTGTCGGCGAAGGCTGAAACAACAGCCAGCCCGGATAGAAGCACCGGCCTGATCACACAGCGGCGAATGAAACTCGACATAACATCTTCCTTCGATATCGGGGCGGCGAACCCCGGCGGGCGGCCGGGGTTCGAGGCTTGGGTGGCATTGTTATTGCGGATTTTTTTTCAGCCAGCGCTGGAAGTCCTGAAACAGGTTCTCCGCCTGTTGCGGGGTAATGGTGCCGGCGGCCGGGACAACGTTGACTTCCGTGAAGAACCGTTGAAACGCAACACGAAGGGCCGGTTCCGGACAATCATGACCGCTTCCGATTGCGGTTGAGGCGAGGACGGCGTCAACGGCCTGAACCCGGTTCCATCCGGGAATGTGAGCCGCAAGGTTCACTTCCGACCATTTGGAGTGGTACGGCTTTTCCTGAAGTTTCGGAAATTTCTTGAAAAAGGCATCGATGAACTTGGCCACATTCTGATAGCGGCTGGTGTCGGTCTTCCAGTTGAAGGCCATCAGCGCATTGCCGACGGCAAGGGTGGAGACGCTCTTGCCTTTGGGAATCAGGTTGGGGTAGTCCTCGCTGGTCAAGGTCGACGGCAGATAGGTGTTCTGGACCGCGTCGCTCAGCGGCACCGGGATAAAGCGCAACTTGTCCGCAGGCCTGATCCGCTTGAACAGGTTGAGCGGTTTGCCTTCCACATAGATCATGGCGTCGATCTGGCCTGCCTTGAGCATTTCCAGTGCAGTGTCTGGCTCCTGGAAGATAGGCTTGATCGGTATGTTCAGGCTGTTGAGAAGCAGGGACGAGGTCACATAACTGCCATCGGTCTGCGGCCCGATGCTGACTTTTCGGCCTGCCAGCTGTTTCAGCGACTTGAACGGCGCCCGGGCGAGGATGTGGACCTCCTCGTTGAACAGTTTCGCAATGTAGCGCACGCGCCGCTCAATGCCGCCGTGCACGCGTTGCTTTTTCATGTAGTCCAGAACATCGGTCTGGACGATGGCGAGATCGACGCCCTTGAGATAGAGCATGTCGGCCACATTCTGCAGCGAGCCTTCGCCCATCAGCGAGAGCAGGCGCAAGCCCTCCGTACCGTCCACCAGCGACGACAGTTCCGACGCCATCTGAAACGATGTCGAGTGCATGCCTCCGGAGACAATTCTGACAACGCCTGCATTGGCCTGCTTTCTCAGTTTCCAGGTCGACGATTGCCCGCCAGTCGATTGCGCTGTGGCTTGATGAATTGGTGTGATCAGACAGGCAAGCAAAACTGCCGCCACAGCAAGATACTTCATGACATGTTTCCCTCTACGACACTGATCGGGATGAACGTTGACGGCTTCAACCAACGCGCATGCAAACCGATCGCTTGAATGCGTGCGGAGACTCCGGATGTTTGTGTGCGTGCAGCCCGCCGGAATTCCCACCGCTATTTGAGATCAAACTGATGTGGCGTATTTTGGGCTGGTTCGCGGCAGTTATGTGGGCAAACTTTGGCGGGACCGCCGACGGCCCCTCCGGGCACCGTGGGTTTACGGCTTGTTTCTCACCTCGACGTGCTGCAGCCGGCCCTGGTGGACAATGACATATTCCAGCCCGGAAAAGTCGACGTCGTCCCCGTCGGCGGTGGTGCCCGTCATGACAAAGTCGAACAACACGATACCCGGCCGGACCTCCTCGGCTGAGTTGATGTGCCAGTGGAGAGACCTGAAACCGGCATGGAACGTCCGCTGCATGGCAATGATGTTTTCGGCCCCCAGATGAAGACCGGTGTTGAGGGAGCTGTAGGTGCTCGACGGTGTGAACAGCCGTTCGATCTCGTCGAGGCGTCCCTGGTTGGAGAGGTCGAAGTAGTGTTGGGCGAGATCAAGGGCGTCGCGCATGGTGTCCATCCGTTTAGCTGGATCAGGAATTGTGCACATTACACTGCACGATTCCCGTGCACGATGCAGCATGCCAGCGCTGCGTCGCAGACCCGGAACCGCGCCACATGCCAAGAATGTCTTTCGGTAAGGAAATGGTGGGCGATACTGGGATTGAACCAGTGACCTCTCCGGTGTGAACGGAACGCTCTCCCGCTGAGCTAATCGCCCTGACCAAGGGTATTGCCGCGCCAACAATGCGGGTGCGGTGCGGACGGCGCCGATATAATGGGCCAAATCCGGTGAAGTCAAGCACTGTGGCAGGAAGGCCGCTGTTTCTTCTTGCCGGTTGACATCTAATTGGGCACAAGCGTCGTCCCATGATCGCCCCGTCCCCGCTTCCCGCCAAAACCGCCTGGCCACGCCTTATCGTGCTGTTTTCTGCCGGCGTCGCGGTCGCATTTCAGATCGGCAAGGTGCCGGGTGCCTTGCCGATGCTGTCGGTGGAGTTCGGGTTGAGCCTGTTCCTGGCAGGCTGGGTGGTGTCGGTGTTTAATGCCATCTCGGCAGGCGGCGGTGCGCTTTTCGGGGCGACGGCCGACCGTTTTGGACACCGACGTGTGGCGCTTTCAGGCATGACACTGTGCGCAGCATCCGGTGTGTTCGGTGCATATGCCCCGTCGGCGGAGTGGCTGCTGGTGAGCCGCGCCCTGGAAGGCGTCGGGTTTCTGCTGACCGTGGTTTCCATCCCACCGCTGATCCTGGCACAGACCGCCGTGCGCGACCGCGCCAAGGTGATGGGACTGTGGGGCGCCTACATGCCCGTTGGCATGGCGACTCTGCTGTTTGCATCGGGTCCTTTGCTTGAGATCATGGATTGGCGCGGCCTGTGGCTGTTGACGTCCGTGCTGATTGCAGCAATTGCCCTGTTTCTGGGCGTGATCGTGCCGCGCGGTTCGGTCGCCAAGAACCCGGACCAGCGCTTGTCGATGGACGACATGCGCCGGCTTTTAACAACGCCTGGACCGGTGCTTCTGGCCGTCACGTTCTCGTCCTATGCTGCCCAGTTCCTGGCCGTCATGTCGTTTCTGCCCCTGCTTCTGGTGGAACGCGCAGGCATTGACACAGCCGATGCCGCCATGCTCGGCGCCGTCGCCGTGGCCGCCAATGCCATCGGCTGTTTCCTGTCGGGATTCCTGCTCGACAGGGGGCTTACGCGTTCGCAGGTGATCGTCGCCACGAGCCTTGTCATGGCGGTGTGCGGCGTTGTTACATTTCTGGATGTGTTCGCATTTCCCGTACGTTATGCCAGCGCCCTGCTGCTGTCGGCGGCCGGTGGCCTCATTCCCGGAACCCTGTTTGCCGGCACGCCGGTACACGCCCCGAGCGAACGTCAGGTCTCCAGCGTCAATGGCATGCTTTTGCAAGGGGCAGCCCTCGGTCTGTTGGTCGGGCCCCCCGCCGTGGGATTCATTGTGACAGCAGCCGGTACCTGGCAGGCCGCGCCGCTGTTTACGTTGCCTGCAGCCGTTCTGACGATCCTGTTTGCCGTGATGCTCGGGAGGCTGGAACGACTGTCGCGTTAGACAGACCGGTTTTCAGCCGAGCTGCACGAAGTCTCCGATGTTGTCCACAAGGTCGTCGAAATGATCGATCTGCCGGTCGGGCCGGTAGGTTGCGACCGGTTCCTCGGTATACCCGAAGGTCACCGCGATCACCGGCACGTTCGCCGCCTGTGCCGCCACGATATCTGCCTGGCTGTCGCCAACCATTACCGTGGCCGCCGGTTCGCCACCGATACGGCGCATGGTCTCGAGTACATGTTCGGGATCGGGCTTGCGCACGGCAAGGGTGTCGCCGCCGACGATCGAAGAAAAGTAGGCGCCCATGTCGAGGGTATCGAGAAGCAACCGCGACATGGATTCAGGCTTGTTGGTGCACACTCCCATGGCGCAGCCGGATGCCCGCAAGGTTTTCAGCGCTGTCATGACACCGGGGAAGGGCCGGCTGGTAACGGCAATGTTAGCGCCGTAATACTCCAGGAACTCCGGATACATCTCTTCGATTTCGTCTGTCGTCGCAGGCGTACCGGTTGCCGTCATCGCCTTTGTCATGAGCGCCTTCGCGCCCTGGCCGACCATGTGGCGTACATCCTCAAGATCAAGCCGCGAACGCCCGCGCCGGACCAGCAGAACGTTCATGGAAGCGGCAAGATCGGGCGCGGTGTCGACCAGGGTGCCGTCGAGGTCGAACAGGATCGCTGGTGTCAGGGGCATTGAGATTTTACTTTAAGTGAAAGGTGAGAGGAAAAACCGGCCACCGATTGCCGAAGACCAGAATCGATACTTTAAGAGCAGCCCGATTGTGATTCAATTTCAAAACCTTACGACCATGAGATAAACTGCGCTATATTCCCGGAGGCGTGTTCGTTGCGTTGGACAATTCCATTGATTGCGGCCCTTGTTGTCACCTATGCGCAGGCCCTTGCCGGTGCCGGCCGTACGCATCCACCGGCCGGCTTCTTTGCAGGAAGTTACATTGTTGTCGGCAAGGCGGCGGATAATGGCGGGGTTTATGACGGCACAGCGACTATTGACGTCGTCGGCGAGGAGTTTCGGCTTTACAAGCGGTTTGGCGGCCTGGTCACAACCTGGCCGGGCCGCTTTGAAGTGCCCATGCCGCCGGGAGAGGGCACCGTTCTGCGTTTCCGCAACGTGAAATCGAAGATCGTGTCGACCTGCCTCTGGACGGTGGATTTAGACAATTATCCAAGATTAAGTTGCCTGATTCCGATACGCGAAAGGGATGGGCCTGCCACAGTGCCCGGCCTCGAGGTCTTCTATCCGGTGTCGTCATGGCCGGGGACAGCAAAGGAAATCTTCACGTTCCCCAAACCATAGGACAAAGCCGTGAAACCAATGCGGGTTTCAATCGCCGTTGACGGGTGCAGCGTGAGACAATAGACAGACGAATGCTTTCCTTTGCCCTTGCGGTCTTCTTTCTCCTGATCACCCCCGGTCCCGGCGTCCTCTCGATAGCCGGCGTCGGCTCGGGCTTTGGCTATGCGGCCGGAATCCGCTATCTGATCGGCTTGTTTTTCGGGACCAACCTGGTCGCCCTGGCGGTTGTCTCCGGCCTCGCCGCAATCGTCTTTTCGCTGCCGCAGGTGCGCACCGTGCTGCTCGTGGCCTCCGGAGCCTATCTGCTCTACCTGGCCTTCAGGATCGCGTTCTCCGGCTCCAGGATCGCCTTCATCCGGAAGCAGAGCGAACCGGGTTTCTGGGGAGGTGTGGCGCTTCAGGCGATCAACCCGAAGGCCTACGCCGTCAACACGGCCCTTTTCACCGGGTTTGCCTTCATGCCCTCGGCATTGGCTGTCGAAACCGCCGTCAAATTCCTGATCATCAATGCGATCTGGATCCCGATCCATCTGTTGTGGCTGTGGGCTGGCGTCACCGTGCGGCGGCTGGAACTGGGCGCGCGCGTACAGTTTGCCATCAACATCGTCATGGCGCTCTCCATGCTGGCCGTGGTCGTCCTCGCAGCCCTGGCGCCGCATTGACATAGCGCGGGAGCGGAAGGAGCGCGATATGCATGACACTAACGCCGAAAGAACTGTTCAAGGCTACCTGGCAGCGATGGAAGCACGCGATCTGGATAAGGCAAAATCCATGCTCGCACCGGGATTCACCATGGTGTTTCCCGGAGGTCACGAGTTCCGGGCGCCCGAGGAGCTGGTTGCCTGGTCGACATCGCGGTACAGAAGCGTTGCCAAGACGTATGACGCTTTTGAGTCCCTTCCAACCGGCTCTGAAAGCGACGATCAAGCGATTGTCTATTGCCGTGGCACGCTCTGTGGCCAGTGGCCGGACGGTACCGCCTTTTCAGGAATTCGGTTCATCGACCGTTTCACGGTATCTGGGGGCAAGATCACAACCCAGATGGTCTGGAACGACCTGGCGGAAGTCGTCCGTGCCCAACGTGCTGAGACCTAATGCTCGAGCTCTGGATTCCAATAACCATCGCAGCGGCCTTCTTTCAGAACCTGCGTTCGGCCCTGCAAAAGCACATCAAGGGCAGATTATCGACTGTGGGCGCGGCCTACGCCCGTTTTTTCTATGCCTGGCCCCTAGCAGTCGCCTATGCCGCCGGGCTCAACCTCTTGGGCGGGTATCCCCTGCCGTCGCCAAACCTGACTTTCCTCGCCTATTGCACTTTGGGAGGCATGACCCAGATCCTGTTCACCGTGCTCTTGTTATGGATGTTTTCCTTCAAGAGCTTTGCCGTCGGCACAACATTTTCCAAGCTCGAAGTCATTATGGTGGCACTCCTGGGAGCCGTGCTTTTGGGCGACGGGCTGTCCTATCCGGCGATGCTCGCGATCGTCATCAGCGCCTTCGGCGTGGTTGCCCTTTCGATCGGGCAATCGAAGCTCACCTGGGCTTCCCTGATGTCTGGTCTGGCGGAAAAGACCACATTGATCGGCCTGGCGTCGGCCGCGTTCCTCGGCGCGTCGTCGGTTCTTTACAGAGGCGCGTTGCTGGCTTTGGGCGACGACAATTTTGTGATGGCGGCGGCTTACGCGTTGAGCATCAGCCTGATCATCCAGACCGTTATCATGGGCACATATATCGTTTGGCGTGAGCCGGGTGAGTTCACCCGGGTGATCCGGAACTGGCGCTGGGCCGGTGCCGTCGGCGTCGCCGGCATGATGGCGTCGGTGGCCTGGTTCACCGCTTTCACGCTGCAGAATGCAGCCTACGTCCGGGCCTTGGGCCAGATCGAGCTTGTTTTCACCTTCCTGGCAGCGACCCTCATTTTCCGGGAAAAGGTCGAGCGCGCCGAGGTCATCGGTATCATCCTCATTGCCGGTGCAATTCTCCTTCTGGTTTTGGCTGCATGACCTTGAAGCGCATGAGGCGCTTTCCGTTCGGCATCATTTGAGGCATGATCGCTGCAACCATGTGGAACTTTCAACGACAGGATCGGCATTCGTGAGGTTCGCTGTTGGCATATTGACCATCGGGTTGCTTCTGCTCGGGCATGGCCTGGCTCAGGCGGAAACCCGGGTCGCCCTGGTCATCGGCAATTCGAACTACCAGAACGTCTCGAGCCTGCCCAACCCGGCCAACGATGCCGCCGACATGACGGCCATGCTCAAGCGCATGGGCTTCAAGGTGCGCGAGGCGCGCGATCTGGGGGTCAACGCCATGCGTGCGACCCTGGCTCAGTTCAGCGACGATACCGTAGGCGCCGATGTTGCCGTGGTGTTCTATGCCGGGCACGGCATGGAGGTCGACAAGCAGAACTATCTGATCCCGGTGGATGCCAGACTGGCCACCGACCGGCGCGTCCGGTTCGAAGCCATTCATCTCGATGACGTAACCGGCGCCATGGAAGGCGTGAAGGGCTTGTCGATCGTCCTGCTCGATGCCTGCCGCAACAATCCGTTCATAAGGTCCATGAAAAAGACGTCCGCGTCGCGCAGCGTCGGCAGGGGACTGGCGCGGGTCGAACCGCAGGCGGGATCCCTGATTGGTTTTGCCGCCCAGGCCGGCACGATCGCCGATGACGGCAAGGGCCGCAACAGTCCCTACACAAAGGCCCTGCTTTCGCATCTGCCCGAACCGGGTGTCGATCTGCGGCTGACATTCGCTAAGGTCCGCGACACGGTCATGAAACTCACCGGCAGGGCGCAGCAGCCGTTCACCTACAGTTCGCTTCCGGGCAGAAACATTTACCTCACAACGCCGGAAAAACCGCAGGTCAAGGCGCCGGCGGCGTCACCGGCCTTGGCAGCTGACAAGGAAACCGTTTTCTGGAGCACCATCAAGAACAGCAAGAACCCCAGCATGTTCAACGAGTACCTGAAACAGTTTCCGAACGGAACGTTTGCCGGGATTGCGCGTGTGAGGCTTGTGGAGCTGCAAAAGCAAGCGCTGGTCGGAGCCGCGCCGCTCGTCAAGCCCGCGCCCAGAGCGGATGCAGGCGCGATTCGGGTGGGCAGTACATTCCGCGATTGCACGGGATGTCCGGAGATGGTCGTGATTCCGCCCGGTTCCTTCGTCATGGGGTCTCCGGCGGGCGAGAAGGGGCGCGCAAAGGATGAAGGCCCGGCGCACCGGGTTTCGATTCCTGAGGCATTTGCGGTTGGCAAATTTGAAGTCACCGTTGAAGAGTTTACCACCTTCGCAAAGGAGGCGGGGCTTCTGACACTCAGCATTTACAACAAGGAGAAGGAATGCTGGGTCTATGACAAGAAAGCCAAGTGGAAAAAGAGGCAGGGTCGATACTGGCAAAAACCGGGCTTCCCTCAAGGCAGGTCGCATCCGGTTGTGTGCGTCAGCTGGAACGATGCGGCGGCCTACGTCGATTGGCTGAACGGCAAGGTTTCGGGCACACCCTACCGGCTGCTGTCCGAGGCCGAGTGGGAATATGCCGCCCGCGGTGGTTCAACCGAACCCTATGGCTTCCCGGCGGCAGGGGCACAGGTTTGCCGCTTCGCCAATGGCGCGGACCGGACCGTCAAAACCACGTTTGCCTGGGCCAATCGCCAATGTTCGGACGATATCGCCTTTACGGCGCCCGTCGGCTCGTTTCCGCCCAACAGGTTCGGCCTGCACGACATGATCGGCAATGTCTGGGAGTGGGTCGCGGATTGCTGGCACGATTCCTATCGCAATGCTCCCGCCGACGGCAGCGCCTGGACCCGCGGCAAGCAGTGCGGCTACAAGGTTTTGCGCGGTGCATCCTGGAACATGAGCATTGCTGAATTCCGATCCGCCAACCGTAGCAAGCTGGCAAACCAGGCCCGGGCGATTGCCAACGGGTTCCGGGTTGCCAGGACTCTCTCGCCGTGAATGACGCACACTTCTGGCGCTCCCATCCTTTTGATACAGAAAATCCGGATATTCCTTTACAGTGACAGGATGAACGTCATTCGACTCTCCGCTGTGTTGATTTGTCTGTCCTGCCTCGGCCTGCCGGTTCAGGCCGGAACATGGAAGGCGGCGGGTCTGGTGTTCAGCGACGAGTTGGGAGGCTTCAGGATAGACTCCGTTTCTGGTGCCGGCACACTTGAAGATCCGGTTGTCATCCGTCAGCGTGTCGCGGGAACCGAACCGACCGTCCTGGTCGTCCGTCTCGACCCTGATGGCGACCAGATCGGGCGGGCATTTACCGAGCGGAACTATCTCAAGATTTCCATAGTCGCGGAGATCGTCAATGAGAGCCGCAGAGCCTGGGCGGGTTTCGATTTCGAACTGCAGGAAATCCTCGGCCAGCCAAGCGTGTACCGGGATGGCTTGTCATTCGATCAGGTTCGGAGTTTCGGCAAGAGGAAATTTGTCTCCGACCGCTTCAATCTGTTTACAGATCTTACCGAACCCTATGACCGCGTCAGGTTCGAACAGGGTCATGTCGATCCCGGTGAAATGGCGTCATTCACATATTTCGTGACTGACGTCACCCCGATCAACGAGTTCTACGTGGTTCAGGAACCGAAACTGCTGACAGCGCAGCGTGACCCTGACGGGGCGCTGATCCGGTATGCGTTTCATCGCGGCCACCCTTGATCGTCTGAGTCCTTTGATGTATCCCGCAGGTTGCCTGTGCCGGCCTCGCCGCACGGTGGATAGGTGTTACCGCCTTCCCGAAGCCGTCGGTCGGCGCCAGACGTTGGTCGCAGCTTGATAACGGAAGACCAGAATTATGCGTGACGTACCGGAACTAGTCGAAGGATACCGCCAGTTTCTCAACGGCCGTTACCAGCAGGACGCGGCAAAATACAGGGCACTGGCGGAATCCGGTCAGAAACCCAAGACCATGGTCATCGCATGTTGTGACAGCCGGGCAGATCCGGCGACCATATTCAACGCAGCGCCCGGGCAGCTATTCGTCGTTCGCAATGTGGCAAACCTGGTGCCGCCGTTCGAACCGATCGGCGATTACCATGGCACCAGTGCCGCCCTCGAGTTTGCCGTCAACGGCCTGGAAATCGAAACAATACTGGTCATGGGCCATGCCCGCTGCGGTGGTGTCCGCGCCTATCTGGACGGACTTTATGGGCCGTCCGTCAAACGCGGCTTCATCGATCGCTGGATGACATTGTTGAATCCGGCCCGCGTTGAAGCGCTGCGGGCCACTTCAGCTTCGTCGATCGACGTTCAGCAACGCGCGCTCGAATGGGCGTCCGTGCGTCATTCCCTGGAAAACCTGCAGACCTTTCCCTTCATCAGCGACCGTATCAAGCAAGGGCTTCTGCGGCTGCGCGGTGCCTATTTCGACATCAGCGACGGCAAACTCGCAGCCCTCGATCCCGACAGCGGTGAATTCCGTCCCCTGGACTGACCTCTGAAATTGTTACCAGTCAGCCAGACCATCGAGGGTCGACACATAGACATTCAGAGTGTTGTCCACCGCACGTTCTTCCCAGTCCCGCCGCCGAGGCGCGTAATTGTCGCGGATTTCCTCTCGCAAGTCTGCCGCCTGAGGCGCATCAAGCCCGCCCTCGAAGCGCATCCAGCGCTCGAGCATCGGTATGCGGAATGTACCCGTTGGGCCGCTCGGAGGCGAGGCGGAGCATACTTCAATAACACCGCCGGCCACGCGGGTCCGGCCCGTCAGCAGAGCAGCTATGCCTTCCACCATGACGCCTCGACGGCTCGGTCTGCGTCCGCCCCACAGGCGGTCGACCTCGTGCTCGTCGAGATTGCTGCGCCCCCACCATGATTCCGCTACCTTGAAGGCATCGGAGGATTTGTCCGAATAACACAGATAGATAAGCTCGCCATCGCCCACCGGCCCCGAATGCCAGTCGATGAGAGCAACCGCACGTACACAGGCCGGAAGGTCGAGAATGATCCTGGCGATGATTTTCCGCGACCAGGACTCCGAATGCCCGCCAAAGTAGTACCCGTCGGGGCGAACATATTGCCCTCGGCTCAGCGCGTCATCGACTGTCCACTGTCCGTGCCGTCTGCCCAATCGAGAGACCGCATCGGCGGCTTGAGCGAGGGCGTCGTCGTCTATCGAATTGGGACAAAGCAGGCTGTGCATGTCCTCGTATAGAAGGTTGCGGGGCAACGGGGCGGAAAAATCCACCCAGTTCCGGTTCACATCCACATTGGATTGGGTACAGCGCAGCATGTTGGCAAATCCGAACGGGTTCACCGCGTGGACCAGGATCATCGCCGTGTCGGAGGGCAGGGCGCCGGGGCCCTGGTCGGTCAGCCAGGCGGTCTGTGCGGCAGAGCCGACAAAGCCTTCAGCACCGTGCGTGCCGGAAAACGATATCAGCAGACGCGTGGCGTCTGGCGGCCCGACCCTTGCCACATCGACGGCCGGCGCCGGACCTTCAGATGGTGTGCTTGAAGGACGATCGAAGCTAGTTATCGACGCACTCGCATTTTCGGCCGCGGACAGGAACTTCGCGCGTGCCTCATTGTAGGTTGCCGAAAACGCATTGCTCATTGCGGCTCATTCCAGGTGGCAAAGTGATTCCCGAACATCTTGTCGTGGGATTCGCCCAACCGTGCCCTCAAGTCAACTCCTGTTATCGCCGCGAATAGAGTCCAAATGCGGCGCGAGCCATGGTAACAAAGCCCAACGACCAAGAACTTAGCGGGCCTGCGGGCCCCGTGGAAACGGGAGACGGCACTATGAACCTCAACGATCCTTCGCTGCTTTGCGACAAATGCTACATCAACGGCCAATGGGTCGGCGGCAATCAGACATTCGACGTGACAAACCCTGCAACCGGAGATGTAGTCGGGGCCGTCCCTGATCTCGGTGTCGAAGAGACCCGCCAGGCGATTGAGGCGGCCAATGGCGCCTTCAAGGAATGGGCGGCAACACCGGCGAAGGCGCGGGGGAAGATTCTGCGCACCTGGTTCGATCTGCAGATTGCCAACAAGGAAGACCTTGCCGTCATCATGACCACGGAAATGGGCAAACCGCTCGCCGAAGCCCGCGGCGAGGTCGAGTATGCTGCCTCCTTCATTGAGTTCTATGCCGAAGAAGCCAAGCGCGTCTATGGCGAAACCATCCCGTCTCATATGCCTGACCGCAGAATTGTTGTCATCAAACAGCCGATCGGCGTCATCGGCGCGATCACGCCGTGGAATTTTCCGGCAGCCATGATCACCCGCAAAGTCGGTCCAGCCCTTGCTGCCGGCTGCACCGCCGTATGCAAGCCGGCTGGCGCAACGCCGTTGACGGCCCTGGCGCTGGTGGCCCTGGGCGAACGGGCGGGCATTCCCGCCGGCGTGCTCAACATCATTACCGGCAAGCGGTCGTCTGCAATCGGCGGCGAACTGACCTCCAATCCGCTGGTCCGTCTCATCACGTTCACGGGCTCCACCGAAATCGGCAAGATCCTGATGGCCCAGTCCGCATCCACGATCAAGAAGGTTGATCTCGAATTGGGCGGCAACGCGCCGTTCATTGTTTTTGACGATGCCGACATCGATGCCGCCGTCCAGGGCGCCATGGGGTCGAAATTCCGCAATGCCGGACAGACGTGCGTCTGTGCCAACCGCATCCTGGTCCAGGACAGCGTCTATGACGAATTCGCTGAAAAACTCGCCACCGAAGTCCGTAAGCTGAAGGTCGGCAATGGCCTCGATGACGGTGTCACCCAGGGACCGCTGATCAACGCCGAAGGCGTAGAAAAGGTCGAGGAACATGTGCAAGACGCTGTTGCAAACGGCGCCAGCGTTATGGTCGGTGGCAAGCGTTCCGAACTGGGCGGTTCGTTCTTCGAGCCGACCGTTCTGACCGGTGTTACCACCGACATGAAAGTCACCCAGGAGGAAACCTTCGGACCGGTGGCGCCGCTTTTCCGGTTCGACTCGGAAGAACAGGCCATACAGATGGCGAATGACACCCCGTTCGGTCTTGCTGCCTATTTCTACAGCCGGGACATCGGTCGCTGCTGGCGGGTCGGCGAGGCGCTCGAATATGGCATGGTCGGGATCAACGAGGGCATTATCTCGACCGAGGTCGCACCCTTTGGCGGTGTCAAGGAGTCCGGTCTTGGCCGTGAAGGTTCGAGTCACGGCATCGAGGAATTCGTTGAAATGAAGTACATGCTGATGGCCGGGCTCTAACTCCGGGATGTCGGCCGACGAGCAAAAGAAGCGGGCAGGCGAGGCTGCCGTTGGTCATGTCGAAGACGGCATGAGACTCGGTCTGGGAACGGGCTCGACAGCAGATCATTTTACGCGGTCACTGGCGCAGCGGGTCGCCGGCGGACTCAGCGTAGTCGGTGTGCCCACGTCCGAAGCCACGGCGGCCCTCGCCCGCTCTCTTGGCATCCCGCTGACCACGCTTGACGAGACCCCGGAACTCGATCTGGTTGTCGATGGCGCCGACGAGTTGGATGCGGAACTCCGTCTTATAAAGGGCGGCGGCGGCGCGCTTCTGCGCGAGAAGATCGTCGCGTCCTGCGCCCGGCGCATGATCGTCATCGCCGACGACAGCAAACAGGTGGCCATGCTCGGAAAGTTCCCCTTGCCCGTGGAAGTCATGCCGTTTGGGGCCACGGCAACCGCGGCGGCCATTGGCCGGGCGGCGGCCTCTGTGGGCTGTGACGGCGACATTGTTATGCGTACAGACCGGTCCGGGGCGGCATTTCTGACCGACGGAGGCCATGTTATTTATGATTGTGCGTTTGGTTCGATTCCGAACCCCGAAGCCCTGGCGCACACGCTGTCATCACTTCCTGGTGTGGTCGAGCATGGCCTCTTTATCGGCCTTGCCTCAATCGCCATATTGGGGACGGAAACGGGGACTCGGAAAATTAGCTGAATCGGCTGAATCGGCAGTGACAGGAGGTCGTTGAAATGACGATGTGGTACGCGGTAAGGCGAAGTTTAACGGCAGTGTTTTTCACGGTGTTCTTCGGGCTGTCTGCCATCGCCCAGGACGCCGAGGTCAAACCGTCCCACTTGGCGGTGGCCAAGGAACTGTTGCAGACCATGCGTGCCGACCAGACCATGGATCAGATGATCACTTTGATCCTGCCGCAGCAGGTTGCCGCGATAAAGATGCTCCGGCCTGACATCCCGAAGAAGGCGCTCGACCGGTTTGCCGAGCTTTTTAGTGCAGCTTTCTCCCGACACAAGGGCGAATTCATCGCCGCCGCCGCCAAGACCTACGCGCGTCACTTGAGCGAAGCCGACATGAAGAATGCGATCGCTTTCTACAACACCGAAACCGGTCGCAATTTTCTCGATGCCCAACCGGCGATGATGGGCGAACTGACCAAGATCAACATTGCAATGGCAACGCAGATATCCAAGAGCGCCGTGCAAGAGGCGGTAAGGCAACTCAAGAAGGAAGGTCACGACCTCTGACTGGTCTGAGCGGCATTTCCCAAAGGAACAAAAAGAATGACAACTTACGACTATGATCTCTTCACAATCGGTGCGGGCTCCGGCGGCGTCCGGGCTTCACGCATGGCTTCCCAGTATGGCGCGAAGGTCGCCGTCGCAGAAGAACACCGGGTCGGTGGCACCTGCGTTATTCGCGGCTGTGTGCCCAAGAAGCTTTTTGTCTACGCCAGCCATTTTCATGAAGAGTTCGAAGCCGCCAAAGGGTTCGGCTGGACGGTCGGGGACACGTCTTTCGACTGGTCGACCCTGATCGCCAACAAGGACCGGGAAATCGACCGGCTCAACAGCATCTACATCCGCAACCTTGAGGCCTCGAATGTCGAGATCATCCAGTCGAGGGCTGTGCTGAAAGATGCGCATACAGTGCATCTGGTGGCTGAAGACCGGGACGTGACGGCGGAACGTATTCTGATCGCAACCGGCGGCTGGCCGCATCTGCCGTCTGATGTTCCGGGCATCGAACACGCGATTTCGTCAAACGAGACGTTTCATCTCGACAGCCTGCCGGATCACATCACTGTCGTCGGCGGTGGCTACATCGCGGTCGAGTTTGCCGGGATCTTCAACGGCCTGGGCGTCAAGACGACACAGCTTTACCGCGGCGAGCAGATTCTGCGCGGTTTCGACGATGACGTCCGCGACATGCTGCACGAGGAGATGGTCAAGAAGGGTGTCGACGTGCGCGTCGAAAGCGATATCGCGGCTATTGAAAAAACCAGCGTCGGTTTCGATGTGACTTTGAAGGACGGCACATCGATGCAGACCGGCCTGGTCATGTACGCCACCGGCAGGCGCCCCAATGTGCAAGGTCTGGGGCTGGAAGCCGCGGGCGTTAAACTGGGCCGCAACGGCCACGTGGTGGTCGATGCCTATTCGCAGTCGAGTGTTGCCAATATCTATGCGGTCGGCGACGTCACCGACCGGGCCGCCCTGACGCCTGTGGCCATCCGCGAGGGCGCTGCCTTTGCCGAAACCGTCTACAACAACAACCCCATTGCCGTGGACCATGCCATCATCCCGACAGCCGTTTTCAGCCAGCCCCAGATCGGCACCGTCGGTCTGACCGAGGCGCAGGCGCTCGAAACCCACGGCACGATCGACATCTACCGCTCGGCCTTCCGTCCGATGAAAAACACTCTGTCTGGATCCGACGAGAAGATGCTCATGAAGCTGATCGTGGACAAAGCCAGCCAGCGCGTGGTCGGCTGTCACGTCATGGGACCGGATTCGGGCGAGATGGCGCAGCTCCTGGGCATCGCCGTCAAGATGGGCGCCACCAAGGCCGATTTCGACGCCACCATCGCGGTGCACCCGACGGCCGCGGAGGAGCTGGTCACCATGCGCGAGATTACCGAGACCGTGACCGCGCAAGCGGCGGAGTGAGAAGTAAAGGAGTCCACCCGACGCCCGCTTTGCTTTCAGTCTTCGGCATGAGGCCCTCGCGTCAAGCGCGACGGTGACAGTGAGCCAGGCCGCAATGGTTCGGTCGGTTTCGAACGATTGAAAGTGAAATCCGTTATTTACCATCACCTGTCGTCCTCGTGCTTGACGCGAGGACCTCGTTCTTCCGGGTGCCGACGGCGGCACTCTCAACACAGTCTGCCCTTTTCGCATCCCGACTTTCGCCTTAAAACAATTGTGCACAGACGATCGAAAAAGTGCGTTAGGCTAACGCCACCACACTGAGAACCATACAAGAGGGGCTATGACGCAAGGCAGTTTTCGTGACCGGGTGATGGCGGGAGAGCCTGTTCTCGGCGCTTTGGTCTTTGAGTTTTTCACCCCCGGCATTGCCCAGATCCTTCACCTGGCAGGCTGTGAGTACGTGCTCTACGACATGGAACATACCGGCGTCGGTTTCGAGACCCTGCGTCAGCAGACGGCCGCCTGCCAGGGGCTCGACATAGTGCCGCTGGCACGGGTGCCGCGCGGCGAATATCATTTCCTGGCCCGGGCCCTCGATATCGGCATGCGCGGGGTCATGATCCCGATGGTGGAGAGCGCCGATGAGGCCGCCAACATCGTCAACGCCACACGCTATCCGCCCATGGGCCGCAGGGGAGCGGCCTTCGGATTTGTCCATGACGGGTTTCTGCCAGGCCCGCCGTCGGACAAGGTTGCCCGGGCGAATGCCGACGTCATGGTCATCGCCCAGATCGAGACCGAACACGGGCTGGCCAATGTCGATTCGATCGCTGCGACAGAGGGCATCGATGTGCTCTGGGTCGGGCATTTTGACATGACAAATTTTCTCGGCATCCCCGGTGACTTCGAGAACCCGCTGTTTATCGATGCCCTGCAGACGGTGGTGGCCGCCGGGCGCAGGCACGGCAAGGGCCTGGCCTTCATGCCGGGTGGGGCTGAGGATGCCCGCCGCTACAAGGATCTGGGGTTCAACATGCTTGGCGTCGGGACCGATCACGGTCTCTTCATGAACGCAGTGACGGCGGTGATACAGGCGGTTGCAGACTCATGAGCGGTTTTACGGTCGCCGTCACCAACGGCCTGCGCACGGCTGACGGTCAACCGTGCTTCAGCCTCGCGGCATTCCATGCACTGGCTGTCAACCCGGATGTCGCGGGCCACCTCGAGGAACAGGTCTGATTTCATGCGGATCAACGCACCGGAATTAACGGATTTCGTCGAGCAGATGTTTGTCGCCGCCGGCAGTTCGGCGGCCGAGAGCAGACGTATTGCCGAGAATCTCGTAGACGCCAGTCTTCGCGGACATGACAGCCACGGGATCATCCGTGTGCCGCGCTACATTTCCTGGTTGCGCGACGCCAAGCTGTTGGCCGACCAGGAGATATCCGTCGTCAATGACACCGGCTCCATCGTCGTCCTTGACGGAAATTTCGGTTTTGGCCAGACCGTTGGTCCTCAGGCCGTGCAGTTCGGCATCGACCGCGCAGCGGAAACCGGTGTCTGTGTCACCGGTCTTCGGCATGCCGGTCACCTGGGGCGGATCGGCGCCTGGGCCGAGATGGCCGCCGGCGCAGGTCAAGTCTCGCTTCATTTTGTCAACGTTGCCGGCAGTGTGCTGGTTGCACCCTTCGGCGGTGTCGAGCGACGCATGTCAACCAACCCGGTGGCTATCGGCATGCCGTCGCCTGATGGCAATCCGGTGATCCTCGATTTTGCCACGTCGGTCGTCGCCGAGGGCAAAGTGCTGGTTGCCGCAAAAGGCGGCAAGCCGCTGCCGGATGATGCTCTGATCGGTCCGGACGGCCGCCCGAGCGGCGACCCGCGACTGCTTTATGGCGACAACGACCCGGCGGTGACACCGGATCGAAAGGATGGCGAGGGGGCCCTGCGGGCGGTCGGCGACCACAAGGGTTCGGGCCTGGCCCTGATGTGCGAACTGCTCGCCGGTGCCCTGACCGGATCCGGGTGCACCGGCCCCGGCTATTCCAGGATCTATAACGGCATGCTGTCGATTTACATGGCCGCTGACCGTTTCGGGTCCGACGACGCCATATCGTCGGAACTGTCGCGCTATATCTCCTATTTCAAGAGTGCCCGTCCGGCGACGGCTGGGCAGAATGTGCTGGTGCCCGGCGAGCCAGAACGAAACAACCGTGCCGAGCGCCTCGAAGCCGGTGTGCCCTTGCCCGACGATGCCTGGGACGCGATCGTGGACACTGCAGCCGGCCTGGGCATTCAAGCGCCTGAAGCAGACGGATGACACTGCAGTGGGGCGCTTTGTTGCACTGCAAAACTTACGTGATATGAGATAGACTGCGTTTTACAAGTCGATAGTCTTGACCAAACGACGGGGTCCGCCATGAACGACACACCGGAACGCATCGGCGTTGACGAAATTTGTGCCCGCAAGGGAAAGGACCCGATCGTCTGTCTGACCGCCTACACCACGCCGATGGCAAAGTCTCTGGACCCTTATTGCGATCTTATGCTGGTTGGGGATTCTCTCGCCATGGTCGTCTATGGGCTTGAGACCACACGAGGTGTTACGCTCGAGATTATGATCGCCCATGGCCAGGCCGTGATGAGGGGCGCCAATCGGGCGTGTGTTGTGGTCGACCTGCCTCACGGTTCTTACGAGACATCCAAGCATCAGGCGATTGCCTCGGCCGCCCACGTGCTGGCGGAGACCGGTTGCCAGGCCGTAAAGCTCGAGGGCGGCGTCGAGATGGCCGACACCGTTCGCGCCATCGTCGACGCCGGCGTCCCGGTGCTCGGGCATGTTGGCCTGCTGCCCCAGAAGGCGGAACATCGCGGGGCTTTCAAGATCCAGGGCAAGGATGACGAAGGCGCAAAGCAGGTTATCGCCGATGCCGCCGCCATTACTGAAGCGGGCGCCTTTGCGCTTGTCATCGAGGGGACTGTCGAACCGGTGGCCCGTTCGATCACCGAGCAGTGCAGCATTCCGACCATCGGTATCGGGGCCTCGCCGGCCTGTGATGGCCAGATCCTCGTCACCCAGGACATGGTCGGTCTTTTTTCCGACTTCACACCGAAGTTCGTCAAGAAGTATGCCGATCTTGGATCTGCACTGAGCGAAGCGGCGAAGGAGTATGCCGACGACGTCCGGTCCCGTCGTTTTCCGGGCCTGGAGCATTGTTTCGGCGTCGAAAAGCCCGAGTCCTGAGCGGAGGGTTCCCGGCATGAAAATTGTCCGTACCGCCTCTGAATTGCGAAGTGTTGTCGATCTTTGGCACCGGGTCGACATGCAGGTCGGCATGGTGCCGACGATGGGCGCGCTTCACGATGGTCATTTGTCGCTGATTCACATGGCCGCGTTGCAGGCCGACCGGGTCGTGGCGACCCTGTTCGTCAATCCCACGCAGTTCGGACCCAATGAGGATTTCGACCGATACCCGCGTGACGAAGATGCTGACATGGCACAATTCCGGGCAAACGGGGTCGACGTGGTGTTTGCGCCGCCGCCTGACGAGATCTATCCCCCGGGCGACGCCACACTGGTTCACGTGCAGGGTATCGGCGACAGTCTGGACGGCACGCACAGGCCGGGATTCTTTACCGGCGTGGCGACAGTGGTTGCCAGGCTCTTTACCATCGGGCGGCCCGATTGTGCCGTTTTCGGCGAGAAGGACTATCAGCAGCTGCAGGTCATCCGGCGCATGGCACAGGATCTGCACCTGGGCGTGCGCGTGCTGGGCGCACCGACCATACGAGAGGCCGACGGCCTCGCCATGTCTTCGCGCAATCGTTATCTTTCGGACGCCGAACGCGCCATTGCCCCGGTTCTCCACGAGACCATCCGTTCGGTGGCGGAAGAGGTTGCTTCAGGCGCAGAACCCGGGACCCAGGAAATGAGGGCCATTGAACTGTTGAAAGCAACCGGATTTGATCCAGTCGATTACGTTACGGTGTGTGACGCTCATACTCTGGATCCGTACGTCGACCGGGATCGTCCGGTCCGGGTTCTGGCCGCAGCCTGGCTCGGCGAGACGCGTCTGATCGACAATGTTTGATCGTGAAGGTACAGACACAGACGTCCAACGCACCGAGATACATTCCAGATGGAATCGTCCCCGGTTGACGACGGTGCGCAAACACGTCATCCGTATGATCCGTGGCACGTTAGCCTGTTGGCCTCCGGCATGCGGTGTTCGTCACGTTTCGCTGTTGGATAGGGCATCCATGACAGCAGCGGTGACCTCGGCTGTTGTCGCGATGCCCCCAAGGTCCGGCGTCAGAACGCCGTCGTCGACAACTGTCTCGACGGCGGCCTCTATGGCATCCGCCAGATCCGGACGCCCCAATCCATACTGAAGCATCATGCCGACGGACAGGATTGTCCCGACAGGATTGGCGATGCCTTTTCCCGCGATGTCGGGTGCGCTGCCGTGGGTTGGTTCGTAGATTCCACCACGAATTCTCTGACCCTTGATTGTGGCAGCCGGCAGGGTCGCCGAGGGCAGCATGCCCAGTGAACCGGCGATCGCGCCGGTCATGTCAGATATCAGATCGCCAAAAAGATTGTCGGCGAGCAGGACATCATAATTTCGCGGGGCCATGGTGACGGCGTAAAGGGCATGGTCCATGAGCAGATGGGTGAGCTCGATGTCCGGATAGTCCTGTTGGCCGATACGCTCCACGGTTTCCCGCCAGAGTTTTCCGCTTTCCATCACGTTGGACTTGTCAAGCGACGCCAGTTTCCCGCGCCGTGTCCGGGCTGCCTCAAAGGCGCAGCGCGCGATTCGTTCGATCTCGCCGGTCCGGTATTCACTGATTTCAAAGGCGCGTTCCTGGCCATCGGCTAGCAACTCCCGGCCCCGCGGTTCGCCATAGTAGATGCCGCCCGAATTCTCGCGCACAACCAGCAGATCGGCCCCGTCGATAATTTCAGGGCGAAACGGTGTGCGATCCGGAATTTTGGACCAGGCACGGGCCGGACGCAGTGCATTGTAGACGTCGAGTTCCACCCGCAGGCGGGTCAGTCCGTCCGACTGGGTGACCGGGCCGTCAAGGCGAAGTCCGTCCCACTCAGGACCTCCAACAGCGCCAACCAATGTTGCGTCAGCTGCGCGCGCCTTTTCGAGAACCGCATCGGTACAGAACGTCCCGTGCACGTCAAAGGAGGCGCCACCCAGCAGATCCTCGTCAATCTCGACGTCTATGCCGGACAGATTGGCAATGTGGCGCAGGACGTCGAGGCCGGCCGCGACAACTTCGGGACCGATGTGATCGCCACCGAGAGCCAGAACGCGAAACGTTTCTCTGGTTTGCGATGACTCTGTCAAACCGAAATTCCCTGGCACAAGACAGTTGAAATGGTGTCGACACCAACCTGGCGCTGCAGCAACCGCAGCGACGAGTGGAAATCTTCGAGGTTTACGGAACTGGTCAGGACAGACCTTGCAGGGCTTCCTTGTGTGAATGCCGTCCTTCCATGCAGAAGCCGTTGATTGTCGAACAGAAGACCTTCGCCCCGACCCAGCGAAAAGGTAATGCGCAAGTCGGGATCGTAGAGGATATCTAAGACCCGGCGAAGCGCGCTGTAGCACGGTTCCACAAGGTCTTCGTCAATTTCAAGCGGCGCAATCTGGCGCTCGTTCAGGCGGACCCCTGATACGTCCCCGTCGCAATCAAGCTTTATCACGGGCATCCGCGATGTGTACCATCGCTCCTGGCCATCGCTGTTGTGCGCGGTATCGATGCGATGGGCGGTGATCGGTACCCTGGTCAGGAGATCAAAGTCCTCCGGCCATCCTTCCCGCAATCGCCGAACGGCTTCAAACCCGTCGACCAGTGTTGACTCTCCACCGGTCGCACTCGGCTGCAGCACCTGAAAAACCGTAATGCCAATGGTTGAAAGGCGGTACGTCTCGTCACTATGGGGATCCAGGGCAGCCGTGGTGTCGCCCACATTGTCGACCGCCTTTTTCCCCGAGAGAACGTATGTGCCATAATGTGTCTGGCGCTGCGGACCGACGAGTTCAATCAGCTTGCTGGCATCGCCCGCCTCGGTGGGCGCATCGACGATCTTGCAGAAGCCGTAGTCTCGAACTGCATTCAACGCTGCAAGGCGGGCATGCGGATCGGCACTGGCAAGCTTGAAACTGACTACCGGCGGATCTGCCCCAATGCTGCTGTCCCAAAGAACCGGACGGTGCTTGCGCACTTGTCTTTCCTGTTTCGAGTAACAATGGTCGCGCAGCCACCGGGCATCATAAACCGATCGATGGCCATCATCTGACCAGGCAATCTTGACCGAATGTCCGGAAACCTCTGCAGATGCGATGGAAATGTCGTGCGAAATATGGTGCAGCCGAATCCCGCGCACGGCGTTGTGCGGCGTGCCGCAGAATGTGCAAGTGCACTGGTGCCGGAGCCAGATGGCATGAAAGCGGCTCTGGTGGCCGTCCACCCATTCCACCCGGAGGCCGCCATCGGACACTATGGATTTGCCGATCTCATACCGAGCATTGTCGGTGTTCATGTCGGAAACTTCTCTCTGCTGTGACCCACAGAGGGTCGAATTTTCAGCAATGGTTGGCGCATGGCAAGCGCTAATCGAATGCGTGACGCGTAAGCCTGGCTCAATTATGATTCTGCGATACTGCCGGATCCGAAAGATCCTTCGTTTTGTGCAGACCTTCGCATGCCTCCAACAGGAAGACCGCAATGCTGAAATTCTACTACAACGCCGCACCCAATCCGCTGAAAGTGGCCCTGTTCCTCGAAGAGACAGGTCTGGACTATGAACCGATTGCGATCGACACGCGCCGGGGCGACCAGCACCAGCCGGCCTACCTGGCCCTGAACCCCAATGGCAAGGCGCCGACTCTCGTCGACGGCGACGTCACCGTGTTCGACAGCAACGCGATCCTGCTCTACTTGGCTGAAAAGACCGGGCAGTTTCTGCCGGAAGACACAGGCCAGGCGCGTGGCCAACTGCTTTCCTGGCTGATGTTCGTTGCCACAGGTGTCGGCCCGTTTTCAGGCCAGGCCGTGCACTTCCGTCATTTCACGCCGGAGCCGGTTTCATACGGCCAGCAGCGCTATTCGTTCGAGGCGCGGCGGCACTGGAAAATCGTCGATGAACGGCTTGCCGCCCATCCCTACATGCTTGGCGACACCTACACCATCGTCGATATGGCCGTTTGGGGGTGGGGCACCCGCATTCCGTTCATGCTCGGCGACGATGCAATGTCGGATTATCCCTGCCTCAATCGGTTGATGCAGGAAATTGAAGCCCGGCCGGCAGCGCAGCGCGCCATGGCTCTCAAGGATAAGCATACCTGGAAGACCGACTTCGATGACGCCGCCAAGCGGCACCTTTATCCGCAGATCTATGGGCCGGCGTCCTGATTTCGATCCGGCCAAATCCGACCGTGCCGAGCGGTTGGCAAACACAAACCGGAGACACGGGGGATTTCGCCGGACAAAGACGACTGACTTTTAGTGCGGTGTGTTCCGATAACGTGACCGGACACATTCCCGTATGTTCGACGAAGGACGCCGTTCCCAGGCGAAAGCCGGAGCCTTTTTAGTCAGCCCGCCGGACCTTCAGCCGTGTTCGCCAGCGTTTCCTCGATCAGGCCGTCGACCACATCGCGCAAGGCCTCGTCCACACTCTTGCCGGCTTCGAGGGCGGCATTGTAGCGGCCAAGTTGGCGGTCGGCGCTGGTGCCGCGCTTGAGGATTGTGCGTACATGCTCGATCTCCTTGACGCAGTCGAAGTGTTCGGCGTCTTCGCGGGTGAGTGCAAGGAGTTCCTCAACCAGATCTTCGTACGGCACAACCTTGCCCTGACCGAAGTCCACCAGCCCCTGTTCAAATCCGTAACGTTGTGCCCGCCAGCGGTTTTCGTTGATCATGAAACGCGAATAGGAGCGCCAGCGCTGGTTGTCGCGGCGCAGCCGGTAGAGCATGCGCGAAATGCATACGTAAAGCGCCGCAATACAGATCGCATCGTCGAGATACGTGCAGACGTCTGCAACGCGCATTTCAAGTGTGGGAAAACGAGCGCTTGGCCTCAGGTCCCACCAGATCTTGGTTGAATCCTCCAGGAGTCCGGCATTGACAAGCATGTCGACGGTGCGCTGGTACTCGCCGAAGCTGCCAAAGGCTTCCGGCAGCCCGGTGCGCGGCATCTCGTCAAATACAGCAAGCCGATAGGACTTCAGGCCGGTCTGACGCCCCTGCCAGAATGGCGACGATGTGGAAAGCGCCAGAAGGTGGGGGAGAAAATAGGGCAGCTGGTTAAAAAGGTCGATCCGCAGGTCTTCGTGCTCGACGGCCACATGCACATGCATGCCGCAGATCAACATGCGCTGAACCACCACCTGCATGTCTTTTGCCAGGGTATGATAGCGCTCCTTGTCGGTGTGATGTTGCTGGTGCCAGTCGGCAAACGGGTGTGTGGAGGCGGCGATCGGTGCCAGATTGTGCTTGCCCGCAATTTGGGCGACCGTGCGCCGCAACCTGGCAATCTCGTCGCGGGCCTGTCCGATCGAGTCGCAGACGCAGGTTCCGATCTCGACCTGGCACTGAAGAAATTCCGGGCTTACCTGGCCCTCGAGAGCGGCTTCGCATTCGCTCATGAAATCCGGCGGCGCCTCGCGCACCAAGTCCCGGGTTGATTTGTCGACGAGGAGATATTCCTCCTCGATTCCCAAAGTGAATGTCGGTTCTTCGATAATCATGACACCAGTTTGCCACATTGTTGCCGCTGCATCACGATCCAAATTGGCTAGATTGCCATCTTCTTGCTGGCATCGGCATCACCGCCCGATTATGATAGGAACCATGCGGAAACCATCAGTGGATTTTGGCCGTACCTCCGAAGACTATGCAACTTTCCGCCAGGGATTTCCCGCCGAGATGTTCGAGAGGCTGGTGGAGTTTGGAATAGGCCTCGAGGGCCATCGGATTGTCGACCTGGGAACCGGTACGGGCACGATTGCGCTCCAACTGGCCGCCGCAGGTGCGAATGTCATCGGCGTAGACATCGCCGGCAATCAGCTGTCGCAGGCCCGCGACTTAAGTGTGAAGCAGGGTTTGTCGGCGACCTTCATTGAAGCCTCCGCCGAACAGACCGGTCTGGAGTCCGGTGCCTTTGATGCGGTCTTTGCCGGGCAATGCTGGCATTGGTTCGACCGTCCGCAGGTCACTGGCGAAGCGCGCCGATTGCTTAAACCGGACGGCGCATTGGTGATCGCTCATTTCGATTGGCTGCCGCTTCCCGGCAATGTCGTGGAATCGACCGAATCGCTGATCGTAAAAGCCAACCCGCAGTGGAAGATGGGCGGCGGCGCCGGTCTTTACCCGCGGTGGTTTGCCGACCTTTCGGTCGGCGGGTTCTGGCAACTGGAGAGTTTCTCTTTCGACATGTTTGTGCCGTACACGCACGAAGCCTGGCGCGGACGCATCAGGGCAAGTGCCGGAGTTGCCGCGTCTCTGCCCAGCGAGAGTGTCGAGAAATTTGACCGCGGTCTTGCAGGTTTGTTGAAAGTCCGCTTTCCCAAGGACCCGCTTGAAATTCCGCATCGGGTTTGGGTGCTGATCGGACGAAGGGTGTGAGTACGCTGGCTGGATCCGGACAAATTTTTCCGGCATGTGTCACGAGGCAAACCGCGGTTGCCTGTGGACATGTTGTGCTGAAAAACTGGCTGTGCCGACTTCAGGCATAGGTTTGTAGAAAAACCACCAATCCCAGATTTGCCGCCACCAGCCACACATGAATGTGCTTGAACGCCTTGTTGTCCCAGTCGCTGTTTTGCGGGCCGCCAAAGAACAGATGCCAGATCAGGAACAGCAGATTGACGATCAGCAGGTTCACGACGATACCGCTGTCGAGGGTAAACAGGAATTCTTGTATCGTTTCAATCATAGGAAATCCCTCCGAGCTCCAATCGGATTGATCTGCTCACTATGCCTTATTGAATTTAAGGTTTTGGCTTCAGTATCTTGAAGACTTGAGGAAACTTTTAGGCAATGGCTTAACTGATCATTGACTTTGAGGTTTCTGGACGGGTTGGCAATTGGCCGTGACGCCCTATCGTCGATTCAGGAACGACTCGATCGCCTCGTTCACCGGTTCCGGATTTGTCACAGGTGACATGTGTCCGCCTTTGGCGATGGTCACGAACTCATGATCGTTGAGGCGCTGCCTGATCAGGTTCGCCACCCCGCCTGCGGCCAGTGTCGTGTCGGCGGCACACACAAGCAAGGTGGACCAGGGAAACGATCCGTACTGGGCAAGTTGGGTTGTGGCATTGAACGCTCCCGGCCATTCCGCGACGACCTTCGGCATCATGCGTGAAACGCCCAACCGGCGATCGTCGGGCATGGCGGCCCAGGCCTCCGGTCCCATCCAGTAGGTAATGAAACCCTCTGCGGCGTCGAGCGTTCGGTCGTCTGCCACCGCGGCGGTCTGCCGGTCCCTTGCCTGTCGAATTTCCTCGAAGGCTGCCTGCTCTCCGGCTTCCTCCAGGAGATGAAAACAGACCGGTTCTATGATCGTGAGCGACCGCACATGATCTGGATTGTCGCGTGCGGTGAGGATGGCCAGGAGGCCACCGTAGGAGTGACCGACCAGATGAACCGGTCCTCCGGCCAGCTCGACAAAACGCCGGACACGGGTGAGGTCATCCTGGAATGAAAAGCGCTCGGTCTCGGCGGTCGGGGCACCATAACCGCACAGGTTTGGTGCAATAACGCGGAAGTGTGGAGACAGACGCTCAACCAGGCCACGCCACTGACCTTTTGAACTTGCACTGCTGTGGACCAGAACAACCGGATCGCCCTGGCCTTTGTCGACAAAGCCCCAACGGTCTTCGTCTTGTTGCTTATTCTCCACGAGGCGCTCCGATTCTCGATTTCTGGGTGTGGCGTTCAGCGGCCTGATACTCAACTGACCTTGGAGGATTGTCGCTTCGAGCTCCATTCCTGAGGGATTTGTCGGGCATCACGCAGCTCCAAGTATCTCGTAATGAACTTCCGTGGGCATCTGTCCGACGCCGTTGATCGGCGACAGATCCATCGGACATGTGGACAGGGCAACCACGCAATTCATATGCGCGCGCAGGACCACGTAATCGCCAGGCTTCGTCTTTGGCGGGTCGAAGGCAAGAGCGCCGTCGGGTGCCCAGGGAATGTTCATGAACAGGTTGAGCGGGCAGGGCGTTTCGGGGGCCGTCAAGGCGAGTTCGGACAAGGCGGAAGCCAGGTTGTCCGTGCAGTTGTCGTGATAATCCGTACAGCCCAGTTGCTCGTAGCGATGCACGTCGCAGGCAGCAATCAAGGTATCATGAATGCCGGGTGAGGTGTCTTGCTCAAGGGTCAGGATGGCTTGTCGATTGTTGGTGTAGAGCGGCTTGCCGTGCACCGGCATCATTGTCTTGAGACTGGCGCGCGTGTGTTCCATTGACATGAACTCGTCGAGCCCCGGAATGGCGAACGCCCAGGTGTCGACCACTTGGGATCCATGGGTGTTGATGATCTTGATTGCCTCTCCAGCCTCGAGTTTTGCGGCTTTTCCCCGTCGCGCCGGCACCGTGAATTGCTCTGTCATTGTGGACCTCCCCGAAAGATTCATTTGCCCGATAGTTTTCCACTTTTTGCAGTGATCGCACAACAGCGCACACTTTTGTGACAAATTCTGGTAGTTAGCGCGGTGCCGTCATGCTTTTCAACATGACCGGTCATTGTCATCGACTGGAATCGTGGATCCGCACCTCCTGCCGGAGGTTGGTATCTCGGTCGACCTGCATTCCGGAGGGAACGTTAATGTGCCGTTGGATGACTTACTCGGGAGACCCGGTTTATCTCGAGGATCTGATCTACAAACCAGGACATTATTATCCCAATCGCTGTTTCGCGGGCCTCCAAAGAACAGATGCCAGTTCAGGAACAGCAGATTGACGATCAGCAGGTTCACGACGATACCGCTGTCGAGGGTAAACAGGAATTCTTGTATCGTTTCAATCGTAGGAAATCCCTCCGAACTCCAATCGGATTGATCCGTGCACTATGCCACCGGGGATTTAGGCTATTGGCTTTGATGAAGTGACAATTTGACTAAAAGTTTAAACACCGAATTAGGCTTGCGTTGAGGCTTTGCCAGGCACGGGGCAGACAGGTCCGGTTCGATGTCGGCCGAGATTGAACCCGGCCTTTCGCCGGCGTCGGGTGGATTAACTGTTTGGCACAGACAGCAATTGAGGTATGCCGGTCCGGGTGGGGAAGTCCAGTCGCAGGTAAGGGGCGTTGGTCTTGAGCGGTTCAGGTCCGAGCAGCAATCAACTGGAGGCACGATCGCGGTCGGTGGCTTGGTTTGCTGTATTGCTTCTGGTCGGCCTCAGCCCGGCACTCGTGAACGGGTTTCCTCTGTATTTCCACGATTCCGGACTTTACAGCGGTGCCTACCCTGCGGCTCAAAGCATCAGGTCGTTGATGCCGTCGATGTTGGCCAAGCTGGTTTTTCCGTTGTTTGGAGCCTATGCGCTTCCCGTAGTCAATGCAGTGTTTCTTGCAATTGTGTTGGTGAGGTTCTCACAAACCGTCCTGACGCGGGTGCCGAATGCTGTGATGGTCATAGCTGTCGTTTTGAGCGGCACGCCGTTTCTTGTTTCGGCGATCTTGCCGGATATCTGGTTGGCAATCGCCACGGTATCTCTGCTCACGCTCCTCGCACGGTTTTCATGGATCGACTTTGCGATCTGTTCGGTCGCGTTGGCGGGTCACGGCCTCGACATCTATGTTGCGCTCTCTCTGCTTGTCCTGTCTGTCATTTGCCCTGGGGAGGATCGCTGGCGTGCCGCCAGGCTGATCGCCTCAATCGTCGTCTGCGTGGTTCTGCTTGCCGGTATTGCAAACACGCTTGTCCGGGGCAGTTTCCCGGCGCCCAGACTGGGTACTGCTGTGATCGTGTCAAAAGTGATCAATGACGTTCCTGAAGCGTATGACGGGTTTTGTGTCTCGGCGCCGAGTGAAAAGATCTGCCGACTCAAAGACAAGATCGATAAACGCAGAGCGTTGGGCTTAGACGAGGACAGCCAGTATCTCTGGCATGCCGGCCTGACGTGGTGGAGCGGCCCGGTGGATGAAACCCTTTCGTGGCCTGAATTCAATGCCGCCGGACTCAAGTTGGGGTGGCATGCTCTGAAATCATATCCGTTCACCTATGTGAAGGAATCGTTGCTGGACTACTGGCGCATGTTCTCGGTGAAAGGATGCCTGGGCAACGGGCTGGCATATCTCGAAGCCGATCCCGGAACTGACAGTTTTGTCGGATACCTGACCCACAGGGGCACGGATTCGCTGGCACGCCGGGGTTTGCTGGGAAATACACCTTTCTGCTCTGTGGTTTCGTGGGCCAAAATAATTGTCTTTGCGGCTGGTTTGTTCGCGGCGTTGTATCTGTTCGTCCGCGGTCAGGGCGCAATTCGTCGGCAAACAATACTTCTGTCAGGGGCGATGTTTGCAAACGACTTTGGTTTCGCTTTCACGTCAGGCGGCTTCCCAAGATATCATGAGCGCATAGTGCTCCTCGCGGCCGTTATCCTGCTCCTTGCGATCAACCGGTGGCGACAGTCCCGACAGGAGGGTTTGTAACCCGTTCGGATGTGCCGGCCATGGCCTCACAGTGCCGGGAGAATTTTGTAGTGAACTTCCGTGGGCTTCTGCCCGATGCCGTTTATCGGAGACATATCCATCGGGCAGGCGGAGAGGGCAACCACACACCTCATGTGCGTCCGCAGGGTGACGTTGTCGCCGGGCTTGGTCATTGGCGGATCGAAGGCGAGCATTCCCTCGGCGGACCAGGGGTTGTTCATGAAAAGGTTGAGCGGGCAGGGTGTTTCCGGCGCCGTCATGTCAAGTTCCGCCATGGCGGCGGCCAGATTGTCGGTACAGTTGTCGTGATGTTCCGTGCAGCCCAGTTGCTTGTAGCGGTGCACATCGCAGGCCGCAATCAGGGTGTCATGTACGCCTGGCGATGTGTCTTCCTCAAGGGTGAGAATAGGCCGGCGGCGGTTGGTGTGCAGCGGTTTGCCAAGAACCGGCATCATCGTCCGAAGTGTCCCCCGGCTGTGCTCCATGAACATGAATTCGTCGAGGCCGGGTAACGCGAAGGCCCATGTATCGACCACCTGGGATCCGTGGGCAGTTCGGTCATGGTCGGTGTCTCCTTGAAGTGCGTTCGATCCATAGTCTGTCATTAACGGCCGCTGGTACACAACAGCGCACAGATGTGTGACAAATTCTGGTAGTTATACCCACGGTGCCTAATGTTGATCCATTTCACCGCGACAATTTTGGTTTGCCGGCAAGGCGCGTTTCGGGCAACCCACACACCGGAGGGAATTTTCATGTGCCGTTGGATGACTTATTCCGGAGACCCGGTTTATCTCGAGGATCTGATTTACAAACCCGGACATTCGCTCATCGAGCAAAGCCTGAAGGCCGAAGAGGCCAAAGTTCCGACCAACGGCGATGGCTTCGGCATCGGATGGTATGGCGAGCGTGAAGTGCCGGGAACCTACCGTGAGGTGCTGCCTGCCTGGAATGATCCCAATCTTCGCAGCCTGGCCCAGCAGATCAAGGCAGGTCTGTTCTTTGCCCATGTCCGTGCCTCTACCGGCACTGAAACCATTCGTCCGAACTGTCATCCGTTCACCCACAACCAGTGGCTGTTCATGCATAACGGTCAGATCGGCGGTTATGCCGGTCTGCGCCGCGATCTGGAAAGCCTTATTCCCGACGAGCTTTACCGCCATCGCCGCGGGACAACCGACAGTGAAGTGATCTTTTACCTGCTTTTTGCCCATGGTCTCGAGCAGGATCCTGAAGCCGCAATCAAGGCCACGATCACATGCATCGAGGACAAGATGCGTGAGCGAGGCGTCGAAAGCCCCTTCCGTTTCACGGCGGCAGTTTCCGATGGCGATCGACTGTTTGCCGTTCGGTATTCGTCCGACGACCGCCCGCCCAGTCTCTATCACAGTCAGGATACGTCCCAGTTGATCGTCGTGTCTGAGCCCATAGACCTGCCTGAGTACGAATGGCGTCCGGTTCCCGAAAATCACGTTCTCAGCATTGTCGACCAGCGGGTTGCCGGCATGATACCGCTGTAAGATCCCGAGCGGTTGCAATATTCAAACGACGTGAAGCGATGTCTGGAATTGGCACGTGACAGTGTTCCTTGGCCTTGTCGGGCTGGAAATCGGCGGCTGGGGGGTATATATGTCCGTTTTGGCGCCTGTTGAACCCAACCAAGATGACGCAAGAATCGATCGGGTTCCCGACACCAATCAGCTTGACGTCGATGAGGCACAGGGTTTTAAACAGCAAACAATTGTCAGTAACCGTCGGTCAGAGTGCCGGTGGAAGTAGTCGAAGGGAATGAGAAGATGGCGGAGCAGTGGACACCTGAAACCTGGCGGTCAAAGCCAATCATGCAGGTCCCTGAGTTTACCGATAAGGCGGCCCTTGCCGATGTGGAAAACCGCCTCTCCGGATATCCCCCGCTGGTGTTTGCCGGTGAGGCCAGGCTGCTGAAATCGCAACTCGCTGACGTGGCCGACGGAAGGGCATTCCTGCTTCAGGGGGGCGATTGCGCCGAGAGCTTCCTGGAACATTCCCCGGACAATATTCGTGATTTTTTCCGCGTCATGTTGCAGATGGCGGTCGTCCTGACCTATGCCGCCGCATCGCCGGTGGTCAAGGTAGGCCGGATTGCCGGACAATTTGCCAAGCCCAGATCGTCCGATACGGAAGTCCAGGGCGATGTCGAACTGCCCAGCTACCGCGGTGACATCATCAACGCGACCGAATTCAACGAAGCGGCGCGAAATCCCGATCCTGAACGGCAGATCGCAGCATACCGGCAGTCGGCCGCCACCCTCAATCTGCTCCGCGCATTCGCCCAGGGCGGATACGCGAATCTCGAGCATGTCCATCAATGGACATTGGGATTTCTGGGCGAAGGGCCAGCCTTTGAACAATACAAGGAACTGGCCGACAGAATCTCCGAAACGCTCGGGTTCATGAGGGCCTGCGGGCTCAATTCCGACTCTGTGCCACAACTGCGGACGACAGATTTTTTCACCAGCCATGAAGCCTTGTTGCTGGGCTTTGAGCAGGCCCTGACCCGTGTCGACTCCACATCGGGCGACTGGTACGCCACATCCGGACATTTGCTCTGGATCGGAGACCGCACCCGCCAGCCCGACGGCGCACATGTGGAATTCTGCAGGGGCGTCAAGAACCCGATTGGCATCAAATGCGGGCCGTCGCTCGATTCGGAGGGGCTGCTCAAGCTGATCGATATTCTGAACCCTGAAAACGAGGCTGGCCGGATTACACTGATCGCGCGTTATGGTGCAGACAAAGTCGAGGGACACCTGCCTCAACTGGTTCGTGCCGTGAAGCGTGAAGGCCGCACCGTCGTCTGGTCGTGCGACCCCATGCACGGCAACACGGTCAAGGCATCCAATGGCTTCAAGACACGACCGTTTGACCTGATCCTCTCGGAAGTTCGCCGGTTCATGTCGGTCCACCGTGCTGAAGGTACCCATGCCGGCGGCGTTCATTTCGAGATGACCGGTCAGAATGTCACGGAATGCACGGGCGGCGCGCGTCCGGTGACCGAAGCTGATCTGTTTGATCGTTACCACACCCATTGCGATCCTCGACTCAACGCCGGACAAGCGCTTGAACTGGCGTTTCTCATAGCCGATGGTTTGAAGAGAGAACGCGCAGACAGCGCACCGGACGTCCAGACCGCGGTAGCAGGATTTTAACGCCGTTGACACAATTCAGCCGCGATATCGACATCGTGTTTGTGCCGAATCCAAATTCTGTGGTAGGTTTCTCGTGAGGGGTTTAGCAAAAGTGCAGTCATTTGATACGCAGTATCGAGGTCTGCAAGGATTAAGGAGAGACGTATGGCGAGGATTGTTTCCAAAATCCGGTGGATGAGCTTTGTTGCTCTGATTGCGGCCAGTTTTATGTTTACTGCGGCGGAAGTCGAACCGGTCCAGGCCGGCGGCATCAATCTCGATATTTTCGTCGGCCCGAGCCACGGCGGATACCGCGACGACCACTACTACAACGAGCCGTCATATTATGCCCCGCCGCCGCGATACAGCCGGCGTTGCCATTACCACAAGCGCAAGCTTCCCGGCGTTCATCGCCACCGGAGAGTAAGTTGTCACAAGCATCGCAAACGCGTGCGGCGTCACTGGAGCCACGTTCGCGTGCGCTGACAACACTGCCTGGCACGATTGCCGGATTAACGAGAAGGTGCAGTTTTTTGCACCTTTTTTCGTTCTACGGTAAGTGTTTTTGTTTTTGTCCTCGACTGTCCGCGGACCGTTTGTCAGATGCAGGCCTTTGACCCGTTGGCCCACAACAGCACGTCGTCCTTGAGACGCTGTGCAAGCACCTGATCTTCTGGCACCTGTGAAAAATTCAGTTCCGTCAGGCTCGTCCCGGTATCACGGAAGCCGACCGAAAACACGGTGGTGGGCGGCGCACCGGCTTGGGCTCCTGCCGGTCTCAGCACAAGCCGTACAGTGGGGTGTCCTTTTGCTTCATCGGGCACGGCCAGCACAGTCAGTGCGGCCAACTCTTCCGATTTCGTAGGCCAGCAGGTGCGGGCCAGTTCTCCAACGTTGGCCGCAAGCCGGCGCGGATCTCCGGGAGCGGTATATACCGTGTCGGAAACCGGCGGTTGAGCCGGGCTCCCGCCGCACGCGGCAGTCAGCATTGCCGCCGCGAACACAGCACACAACGACACCCCTGATTTCTGCAGATAATTGGCGTACCCAACCCACATGTACCTAATCTACAGCCAGTTCCCCCGGCGTCAATCTATCCGGGCCACATTTACACCATTCTTTTTTCTGTTTGCGCTGTTGCCGGCTTTTGAGCCGGGATATAAGAACCTACGTCAAATCCTTTGGTATCAATTCCTTGCAGAGAAAAACTCAGGCAGACATGACGCGGACGCTGAAAATCGCAATGGCGCAACTCAATCCGGTGCTGGGCGATATCGCGGGCAATGCAGAACTGGTGCGCAGTACACGGGCAAAGGCCGCTGCGATGAACGCCGACCTTGTGTTGTTCAGCGAATTGTTCATCACCGGTTACCCGACCGAGGATCTGGTACTTAAACCAGCCTTCCAGCGCGCCGCCCGCGCGGCAGTCGAGACCCTCGCGGCAGAGACATCCGACGGTGGCCCGGCGGTGCTGTTGGGAACACCATGGGTCGATGACGGGAAGCTTTACAATGCCATCGCCCTGCTTGATCAGGGCCAGGTCAGGACTGTCCGTTTCAAGGTCGACCTGCCAAATTACGGCGTATTCGACGAAAAGCGTCTGTTCGAACCCGGTCCCATGCCCGGTCCTGTCGAATTCCGGGGCGTGCGCCTGGGCGTGCCGATCTGCGAGGATATCTGGAATGAGGAAGTCTGTGAGTGCCTTGAAGAGACCGGCGCCGAAATACTGATTGTCCCCAACGGATCCCCCTACGATTTCGACAAGCAGGATGTGCGCCTCAATATTGTGGTCGGCCGGGTGACCGAAACCGGTTTGCCGCTTGCTTATCTGAACCAGCTGGGCGGGCAGGATGAGTTGGTCTTCGACGGCGCCTCGTTTGTTCTGAATGCGGACTGCACCCTTGCTCTCCAAATGCCGGCCTGGCAGGAATCGATCACCCTGACGTCCTGGGAGGAAGACGGCAACGGTTGGGTCTGCGAACCAGGCGAAGTTGTCCCTGTAGAAGAGGGGCTTGAGTCGATCTACTCGGCCTGCGTGCTGGGCCTGCGCGACTATGTCAACAAGAACCGGTTTCCCAGTGTCGTCCTTGGCATGTCCGGCGGCATAGACTCCGCAATCTGTGCCGCCATGGCGACCGATGCCCTTGGAGCCGACCGGGTTCACTGCGTCATGCTGCCCTACCGCTACACCAGTGAGGACAGTCTCACTGATGCCCGGGAATGTGCGGCGGCTCTCGGCGTGCGCTATGACATCGTTCCCATATCCGACCCGGTCGAAGGATTCGACACCGCTCTGTCGAAAATGTTTGAAGGTCGGGAGCCGGACGTCACTGAAGAGAATATCCAGTCCAGGGTCCGCGGATCGATACTGATGGCGATCTCGAACAAGTTTGGTCCCATGGTTGTGACCACGGGCAACAAGTCGGAGGTGTCGGTCGGCTACGCCACCCTTTATGGTGACATGAACGGCGGCTTCAATCCGATCAAGGACCTTTACAAGACACAAGTTTTCGATCTGGCGGGCTTCCGCAATCAAAAACGGCCCAAGGGCTGTTTGGGTCCCGAAGGCCGGGTGATTCCGGAGAACATCATCATCAAACCGCCCACCGCCGAACTTCGCGAAGGCCAGAAGGATGAGGACTCTCTGCCGCCTTATGACAAGCTCGATGACATTCTGGCATGCCTGATCGAGGACGAGTTGTCGGTTTCGGAGATTATGGCGCGCGGCCACGAAAAAGAGACGGTGGAGCGGATCCAGCACTTGCTCTACATCGCCGAGTACAAGCGCCGTCAGGCGGCCCCCGGTGTCAAGGTTTCGGATCGAAATTTCGGTCGCGACCGCCGCTACCCTATTACCAATGCCTATCGGGATCGCGGCTGAGCGCCCGTTCTCCAACGAACCAATCGACGACAAGGATACGCCCGATGACTCGTGATCCACGTTACGACATTCTGTTTGAACCGGTGCAGATCGGACCGGTGACCGCCCGCAACAGATTTTTCCAGGTGCCCCACTGTATCAGCATGGGCCATCGTTATCCCTTTGCCCAGGCAGCCCTGCGCGGCATCAAGGCCGAAGGCGGCTGGGCCGTGGTCTGCACCGAGGAAGCCGAGATCCATCATTCATCGGAAATCTCGCCGGCCTGCGAACACCGCATCTGGGACGCCCAGGACATGCCGGCATTGCGCCTGATGACCGAGGCCGTGCACGAACATGGCAGCCTTGCGGGCATTGAACTTGTCTACAACGGCCATCATGCGCCAAACCGCTACAGCCGCGAGACGCCAATGGCGCCGTCCCATGTGCCGGTCGATAGTCATGAACCGGTCCAGGCGCGCGCCATGGACAAGCAGGACATTTCGAATTTCAGGCGCTGGCACCGCGATGCCGGACTGCGTGCCCGCGATGCCGGCTTCGACATCGTCTACGCCTATTCCGGCCACGACATGAGCCTGCCCATGCATTTTCTGTCGAAGCGTCACAACGCCCGTATCGACGAATATGGCGGCAGCCTGGAAAACCGGGTACGGCTGTTCCGCGAAATGATCGAGGACCTCAAGGATGCCGTCGGCGACCGCTGTGCTGTGGCGGTCCGTCTGGCGGTCGACGAAATGCTTGGCGCCGATGGACTGGAATCGAACAGCGAGGGCCATGATACCGTAGCCATGTTGGCGGAGCTGCCCGATATCTGGGACGTCAATATCGCCGACTGGAGCAACGACTCCATGACCGCCCGTTTCAGCGAGGAAGGCTTTCAGGAACCCTACACCGCGTTCGTCAAGAGCCTGACCACCAAGCCGGTGGTCGGCGTCGGGCGCTTTACCTCGCCGGACGCCATGGTCAGCCAGATCAAACGCGGCGTGCTCGACATGATCGGCGCCGCCAGGCCGTCGATTGCCGATCCTTTCCTGCCGAAAAAGATTGAGGACGGCCGCGCCGATGAAATCCGAGAATGCATCGGCTGCAACATCTGTGTCGCCTCCGACAACGTGGTGATGCCCATCCGTTGTACCCAGAACCCGACAATGGGTGAAGAATGGCGCCGCCAGTGGCATCCTGAAGTGATACCGCCAACTCAGGCCGATACCCGTGTCCTGGTCGTCGGAGCCGGCCCGTCCGGCCTCGAATGTGCCAGGGCTCTGGGTGTCAGGGGCGCCTCGGTCACGCTTGCCGAGGCAAGCGGCGAACTCGGCGGGCGGTCTGCCCGTGAGTCGCGTCTGCCGGGGTTGTCTACCTGGGCACGCGTGCGCGACTACCGGGTGGGGCGCCTGCAGGAAATGGTCAATGTGGAAACCTATCTGAAAAGCGCATTGGACGCCGAACACGTGCTCGAGTTTGGTTGCGAGCATGTGGCTCTGGCGACCGGTTCGTCTTGGCGCAGGGATACCGTCGGCCGTCACCTCAAGCGGCCCGTCGATGGCCTCGATCAGATGCCCGTCTTCACGCCTGACGATTTACTGTCTGATGGTTTCGACCCTGATGCCATGCCTGAAGGCAATGTCGTCGTGTTTGATGACGACCATTATTACCTCGGCGGTGCCATCGCCGAGGTCCTTGTGAATCAGGGCAGGGGCGTGACGCTTGTCACGCCGGCTTCGGAAGTGTCCGCATGGACCAGCAACACGCTCGAGCAGGTCAGAATTCAGACGGTACTTCTGGAGAAAGGTGTCACGATCCTCCAGCAACGAGGCCTTGCGCGGGTCGGGCAGGGCGCCGTCGACCTGCACTGTGTCTTTACCGGACGGCAGGAGACCATCGACTGCGCCGCCCTGGTATCCGTCACCGCCCGGCTTCCGGACCGAACCCTATACGACGCTTTGCTGGCGCGCGACGACGACTGGCCCGGCGCGGGGATCAAATCGGTCACCCTGATCGGCGACGCCCTGGCGCCGGGCACGATTGCTGCAGCCGTCTATGGCGGTCATCGCTACGCCCGTGAATTTGACACCACACCGGATCCCGACAAGGCACCCTTCAGAAGGGAAATGCCCTGGTACGGTGATAGGCACCCGGCCTGGTCGTAGTTGGGGGCGTGAGCGAAAGCGACGACCCGGCGGCATCAATGAGGGGGTGTACTATTTTCAGTAAAGCGTTTTCCCAATTCGGTCGAAGCGTATGGCTCCGGGCCACCGCATCACCTGCCACCAATCGGCCGTTCCGTTCTGAGAGAAGTACAAAACTTCCGCTCGGCTGACGAGATTGACTGCCGGTACAAATCCGACGTGAGACATGAACCGGCTATCGGTGGAATTGTCCCGATGATCCCCCATCATGAAATAGTGATCGTCCGGAACAACAAACTTGCCGGTGTTGTCGCCAGGGCCGCGGTCGAAAAGATCCAGCGTCCTGTAGAAGACGCCGTTGGGCAGCGTCTCACGATGCATCTTGATATGCTGAACACTTCCATCGGGGTGTTCGTTGGCAAAATCATCTATGCGTTCACGCTTGATCGGCTTGTCATTGATATGAAGCACGCCATCGATCATCTGAACCCGGTCGCCCGGCAAGCCGATCAGGCGTTTGACATAGTCAGTCTGATTGTCGCTTGGTAATTTGAAGATCACAACGTCGCCGCGGTTGGGATCCCGCTCACGATAGGCGTTCTTGTCGGCAAACACGTAATCGCCGATGAGCAGGGTCGGTTTCATCGACCCTGCAGGAATTGAGTAACTTGCGACGGGTGGTTCGAAGACGACCTGAATGAGCGTCATTGCAAGATAAACGGAGACGTAAACATACCAGCGATTGAAACGCGTCAGTTCCAGTTTGCCCACGTAGCGCGCACCGATGAACGCATCAGCAATGGCGTAGATGTAAAGCCCCGCGAAGATCGCCGCAGCGAGATAGAGCCCGATGACGCCATGAAAAGAAAAAAGGAACATTGAAACGGTGGCTGCGACACCGAAGGCGGCCACGTAGAGAGCAAAAAACACAGCCGCCCGCTTGAGTTGGCCGTTGTAGAGTTGGCCCAATCCCATGAGAACGGCAGACAGCAGCGCCGCGACAACCGGATGCCGCTTTTTTGCGTGTTGTGTCATGTATGATCAGGACTGTGCGTCAACAACCGCCAGGGCCGAAATGTTGACAATCCCTCTCGACGTCACGCTGGTGGTGACGATGTGAACCGGCTTTGCGGCCCCCAGCAGAATCGGGCCGATCGAGGTTGCAGCCCCCAATGTCTTGAGCAGGTTATAGGATATGTTGGCCGCATCCAGGGTCGGCATGACCAGCAGATTGGCGGCGCCCTCGAACGATGTGTCCGGAGCCGCGCGCCGCCGGATTGACTCGCGCAGCGCCGCATCGCCCTGCATTTCGCCGTCGACCATCAGGTCTGGGTCGGCCTTTTTGATCAGCGCCAGGGTATCGCGCATCTTGTTGGCCGAGCCTGTGTCTGCCGAGCCGTAGTTCGAATGAGACAAGAGCGCAACCTGCGGCGTCAGTCCGAAACGGCGGATCTGTTCGGCCGCCAGCAGGGTCATGTCGGCCAGCGCCTGCGCCGACGGGTTCGACGTTGCCTGGGTGTCGCAGATGAAGACGGTTTCCTGCTGCGGCATGATCAGGACGCTCAGGCTGGACAGTTCGTCGACGCCCGGTTTGCGGCCAACCAGCTTGTGGACGTGGCGCAGGTGGTCGTAATAGGGCTCCAGCGCGCCGCAGATCATGGCATCCGCGTCGCCACCATCGACCATCATGCAAGCGATCACCGTCGGCGTCGAGCGCAGTGCGGCCCGCGCTTCATCGATCGAGACGGCAAGTTTTTCGGCAAATCGCGTCACGTACAGTTCGAACAGCGCGAAATTTTCCGGATCGACTACCTCGAAGTCGCGGCCGGGTTGTGCACGAAGGCCGAGTTCAGCAACCATGTCGGCGATTGCCGACGGCCTGCCGATCAGCACCGGTGCGCAGACACCGTCGTCGATCAGGACCTGAATCGCCCGCAGCACGCGCCGGTCTTCGCCTTCGGCATAGACCACGCGCTTTGGGTCGGCCCGGGCGTTCTCGAACACCGGCTTCATGGTCATGCCGGATTTGTAGACAAACCGCTCAAGCTGCAGGCGGTAGGCATCGAAATCCTCGATCGGGCGTTTCGCGACGCCGCTGTCCATGGCAGCCTTGGCAACCGCCGGCGCGATCTCCAGGATCAGCCGGGGGTCGAACGGTTTGGGGATCAGATACTCAGGTCCGAAGGCAAGCTTTTCGCCGAGATAGGCGGCCGCGACGATTTCCGAGCTTTCCGCCATGGCCAGATCGGCAATGGCGTAGACCGTGGCCCGCTTCATTTCCTCGTTGATGGTTGTTGCGCCGCAATCGAGCGCCCCTCTGAACAGATAGGGGAAACACAGCACATTGTTGACCTGGTTGGGATAGTCCGAACGCCCGGTCGCCATGATCACATCGTCGCGGGCGCCGAAGGCGACAGCCGGGTCGATCTCAGGATTGGGATTGGCGAGTGCAAAGACCAGTGGCCTGTCGGCCATCGAGCGCACCATGTCGGCGTCCATGACGCCGGGTCCCGACATGCCCAGGAAAACGTCTGCACCATTGAGGGCGTCAGCGAGCGTACGGTCGCCGGTGTCTTTTTCATAGACCTTCTTGGACGCGTCTATGGATCCCTCGCGTCCCACATAGACCACGCCCTTGCGGTCGGTGATGTAGATGTTCTCCACCGGCACGCCCAGTCCGACCAGAAGGTTGAGGCTGGAAATCGCTGCCGCGCCGGCACCGGAGGTGACAATCTTGACGGTCTCCAGGTCCTTGTGAACCACCCGGAGCCCGTTGATCAGGGCGGCGCAGACGCAGATCGCGGTGCCGTGCTGGTCGTCGTGAAAGACGGGTATGTTCATGGCGTCCTTGAGGCCGTTTTCGATCCGGAAGCAATCCGGCGCCTTGATGTCTTCCAGATTGATGCCGCCGAATGTCGGTTCCAGTGCCTTGACGATCTCGATGAATTTTTCGGGGTCGGTCTCGTCGATCTCGATGTCGAAGACATTGACGCCCGAGAATTTCTTGAACAGGACGCCTTTGCCCTCCATCACCGGCTTGGACGCCAGCGCCCCGATGTTGCCAAGGCCCAGTACGGCTGTGCCATTGGTGATGACGCCGACCAGATTGCCCCTTGTCGTCACATTGAAAGCTTCTTCCGGATCCTCGACGATCAGTTCGCACGGTGCCGCCACGCCAGGCGAGTAGGCAAGGGCCAGGTCGCGCTGGTTGGCCAGGGGCTTGGTCGGTATGACTTCGATCTTGCCGGGCACAGGCCAGCGGTGAAAGTGGTTGGCGTCCCGTTTGAGATCGCTCGCATTCTGATCCTTGTCGACAGTCATGTCGCCCCCTCTTTGTTGGCCTGAAGAGTATCGTGTGCGTGGAATTGTCCTGTGGGAACGCTAACACAGTTTGTCCGTGCGATAACGGATATTGTCAGACCGAAGCGGGGTTCGATGTTGCCGCAAACGCCAAATGCTCCTGTCTATGTTCATCATTCAGCATCAGTTCACGTTCGGTACGCGATACCGGAGAGGGAGGGCGCGATCTGTTGTGAAGGAAAACTGCGATGAACATGTTTCGTACAGTGATAATGACAGTGGCTGTGTTTGGCGTGTCGGCCAGCCTGACCCCGGCATTGGCCAAGAAAGCTAGAGTTTGTTTCTATGAGCATGCCAACTACCAGGGCGACCGGATATGTGCCCGGGTTGGCGAGGCCAGGGAAGCATTGCATGAATTTAATGATGTCATATCGTCGGTCAGGATGCGCGGTCGTGCCCGTGTCACGGTTTGCGAACACTTTGGCTTCGGCGGCCGTTGCCGGGAAATCAGGGGCAATACGCCATTCGTGGGCAATCGCTGGAACGACAGGATTTCAGCCTTCCAGGTGGCAAGGCCCGGGTCTCGCGGCTATGACGAGGACAACGACGACAATCGTTACGACGACCGGGACGAAGACGGATACGACGAAGACTACGATGATGGCAGGCAGAGCAGGCCTGAACGCCGGCACCGCCGCGGCGGGTTCCCCAGACCCGGCTCTGCCGACCACGATCCCCATCGCGTCTGCTTTTATACCAACTCCAAATTCCGGGAACGCAGATTTTGCGATCGCCCCCGCAACCGGGTAAACCGTTTGCCACGGCGTTGGGACAACGACATCGAGTCGATTAGCATGTTCGGAAACTCGATTGTCAGAATTTGCAGCAAGCCCAACCTGAGAGGCGCCTGTCATGTCTACAGGCGAAGCCAGAAGCGGATAGGTGCCGCCTGGATGAACAACCTGTCGTCCTATGAAATTATCCTGGAATGACACTACCGGATGACGCCGGCCCCAACACGACAAATGGGGCCGGTTTGTCCGGCCTGTGAGGTCAACCAGGCTTGACCATGGTGACCTCGGGCACACCATAGACGTCGGCAAGCGAACCGCCGCGGGCGAGGCCCGCCAGGGCCTTCTGCTCCTTTTCCAGGAGACCGTTGGCCGCCGCGAGCGTATCCTCGATCCGCGAATAGGGCACCACCGTAACGCCGTCGGCGTCGCCGATAATCAGGTCCCCCGGCGACACCGAAACCCCGCCGCAGCTGACGGCGCCGTCGATCGCGCCGCCAAAACCCTTGTGCGGACCGCCCGGCACCACCGATCTTGCAAAGCAGGCAAAACCGGCCTCGACGATTTCTGCTGAATCGCGCACGGCGCCATCGATCACAAGACCGGCAATCTGGTGCTCAAGCGCCGATCGGGTCATGAGGCCGCCGAACAGTGCGCCGTCCTCGAAACCCTTTCCGTCGCACACAAGCACGTCTCCCGGCTCGCAGCGCGCAATAGCTGCATGAAGCGCACTGTTGTCCGAGACCATGCAGTCGACAGTACGGGCCTGCGCCACGATCCTCATGGTCGGCGCCAGGGGAGAGATCGCACCGGCCATGGCCTGCGAACGGCCCAGACAATCGGATGCCACCGCTGCCGGAATGTCCTGCCAGGCGCTCAGGTCGGATTCGGTTAGTCGGGGAATTTCAATGTCATAGCAGATGACCGGCATGGCAGATCCGTATCCTTAGATTGTTGTCTGCAGGTGAGAGTTGGAGAGTCTCACACGGATTGGCATCAGGTGCCAGCGTTTCGCGTTTGATTGTACTCATCAACAGACTTCACGGCTGCATGACGTCCTTGAAAATCTGTCATGCACGTGTCTGCACACGAGGACGACAATCAGGGAGGGCGGTAAAGCCAATGCTTTGGCGGTGCAATGCCGATCAGCACCAGGAATGAATCCCATAAATTGCGACACGCTCTAGCGGCCGTCGCCAACCGGTGCGAAGATCGGCATCGGTTGGGAAAACCCCTTCATCTCATGACGGCCCGCGGAGCGGAATTGCCGGGGATCAAGCAGTTTGCGAAAGTTGTCCGAGACCAGCAGGTGCGCGTCCAGTGCGCCGCACAGTGTGGCAATCCGGCTGGCCAGGTTCACGTCGCGGCCGACCACCGTGTAGTCGAGACGCCTGCCCGATCCGATATTGCCGTAGGCGACGTTGCCATAATGCAAGGCGATGCCGATTTCGAAAGCGGGCTTGGCGGTTTCGTTCCGTTCGGAAACCGAGACCAGGCCCTTTCTCGCCGCCTGGAGGGCGCGGGCGCAGGCATCCTCCGCGCCCCGTTCTTCGCGGAAAATTGCCAGGACACCATCGCCCATGAACTTGAGGACTTCGCCGCCGTGGGTTTCGATTGCCGGCACGACGCAGTCGAAATAGTCGTTCAGGAGAGCGGTCACATCTTCCGCTGACATATCGGCCGTCAATGACGTGAAGGCACGCATATCGGCGAACAGGATCGCTGATTCGATGCGGGTCACTTCACCGCGATGAACATCGCCGGAGAGTATGCGCTTGTGCGGCTCCTCGCCCACATACATCCGCGTGACTTCCTTGAGGATACGTTCCAGAACGAGTATCTCGTGATATGCCGAGATCGCCGGGAAGGTTGCCCGCAACAGGGCGATGTCTTCGGCGCTGAAGCCCGCCGCCGATTTGGTCGCAAACGAAAAGGAATCCTCCATGCCATTGGCCAGCCGCACCGGAGCACAGATGTAGTGGGTAAACCCGGCCTCCCTGAGTTCGGACACGATATCGAACTGTTCGACGGGAACCGCACGGGGATCGAAGTCGATCCAGGTTCCTTGTTCATGGGCAAAGGCGGGGGGCGAGGACCGGTAGGCATCGTCCATCGCTGATTTGTAGGGAATTGCCACATCCGAAAGACCGGCGCCGGGTTCCCAGAACTGGACCATGGCAATCTGAGTGGAGTGGAGAATGCGGATGATCGATGCATACCGGTCAAGCGGCAGGCCGGCATCGACCAACCGGTCGCAGAGTTGCGCCGATACGCCACGCCCGTCACGGTGCAGTCTGCCGTCGCCGAGCAGATAGGTGCACAGGGCTCGTGCCTTGTTCCGCCGCACCGGCGACAGGAGGTCCCAGGGATCTTGTTCCGTATCTGGAAGTATCAGGCTCCGGGAATTGAACGCCACCCGGACTATTCCGGCGCCTGATGGACCTCAATGACGTTGCCGTCCGGGTCATAGAAGAATATCTGCTCCCAGCCGCTCATCGCCCAGCCGCCATAGTCGGAGTAGGCGACGCCGCTGTCGTCGAGGCGTTTCTTGAAGGCCGCGATATCGTCGGTACGGAAGGCAATGTGTCCGCGTTCCATGGGGTTGACGATATTGTTGGTGCGAAATCCACAGTTCAGGTCCTTTTCAGCCAGGTGTACCTGCGTGGTGCCATCGGTGACGAACGACACATCGCCCGGATAGCCTTGTCCCTTTACCCGCTGTGAGTCCATGGCAGGGTCCGTCTCCATGTCGAGCACCTGCTTGTAGAACTCATCCATGGCGGCAACGTTAGTGGTGCACAGGTTCAGGTGATGTAGCTTGAGTTTCATGGAAGGTCCTTCAGTCGTGTTTGAGTATTTGCATGTCTCAGTCTCAGTCGCCCTGGGCAACGCCGTCGCGCAACGCCTTGGCACGCCGGCGGCGATAGGCGGGCAGGAAGATCAGAGCGCCACCGATCACCAGCAGGGCAAGCGTCATGGGTCGCTCGTACATGAAAGCGATGCCGTCGGTCAGGTTGACGGCGCGGGCAAAATTGTCTTCCAGAATGCCGCCGAGAATGAAGCCGATCAGCATAGGCGCGAGCGGGTAATCGGCGAATCTCAGGAGTGTGGCGAACACCCCCAGCCCGATCAGGATCAGAAGTTCCGTCGCATTGTTCTGACCGATATAGGCCCCGATCATCGTGAAGAACAGAATGAACGGGATCAGATAGTTTCGGGGAATCGTCAGGAGCTTGGCAATGTAGGGGATGAGCGGCAGGTTCAGGATCAGCAGGACCACGTTGCCCAGGTACATCGAGATGATGACCGCCCAGAAGATTGAAGGGTTGTCGACCATCAGACGCGGGCCGGGCTGCACATTGAGGGCAATAAGCGCGCCCAGCAGAATGGCCGTCGTGCCCGATCCCGGGATGCCGAGCGTCAGCAGGGGCACGAACGATCCGGTGCACGCGGCGTTGTTGGCGGCCTCGGGCGCTGCAAGCCCCTTGATCGAGCCCTTGCCGAATTGGTCCTGTTCGGCGCCCTTGGCAATGTTGCGTTCCACCGCATAGCCCAGGAACGAGGCGATCGTGGCGCCCGCTCCGGGCATGACGCCGATCAGGAAACCCTGCACGGACTGGCGTCCGATGACCGGCGCAATGGCACGGGCCTCGGCACGCGTGATCCGCAAATCCTTGATCGCGCGGCCTTGGTCGGTGGTGCTGCGTTTGGGGTCGAGCACCAGAAACAGCGCCTCTGGCAGGGCAAACAGCGCCATGGCAAGCGTGATGAAGCTGAAGCCGGACTGCAGGTCGAGCAGGCCCATGGTGAAACGCGGCGCGTTGAACAGGGCGGATTCGCCGACCGTTGCCAGGATCAGGCCCACCGCCGTCATCATCAGCGCCTTGAGCACCTTGCCGGTGCCGGCGAACGCAGCGATTGCGGAAAGTCCCACGACCATCATGGCAAAATATTCCGCGGAATGAAACAGCAGCGCCACCGACGACAGCGCCGGCGCGAATCCCATCAGCAGGACCGCTCCAATAGTTCCGCCTGAGAACGATGCGATCGCTGCTATGGTCAGCGCTTTGCCGGCCTTGCCCTGCTGGGCCATGGGATAGCCGTCGAAGGAGGTGGCGACAGTGCCGGCCACACCGGGCGCATTGATCAGGATCGATGACGTGGAGCCCCCGAAGATGGCACCATAGTAAACCCCGGCCAGCAGGATCAGAGCCGCCGAGGGGTCGCCGATCTTGATCGCCACCGGGATCATGATGGCAATGATCGACATCGGCCCCAGACCGGGCAGCATGCCGATGAACGTGCCGAGCAGGCAGCCGGCGACGACCATGATCAGGTTCTGCAGCGAGAATGCCGTGGCCAGGCCAAGGAGAAGTCCGTCAACCATCCGGCATACCCCTCATCCCATGAACCAGGGCAGCGGTTTTAGGAATATCCCCAGCGCCTGCTGTACAAGCAACCACACAGTACCGGCTCCAGCCAGGGCAATCGGGATCATGACGTGCAGTTTGCGCTCCCCCAGAGACCAGCCTGTGCCAACCAGGAAAACCGTGGTGGCAATCAGAAACCCTGCAGGGCGCAGGGCCACCGCATAGAGGATCATCAGGCCGATCAACATCGCCGCCTGACCGGTCTTGTAGTCCTTTGGTTGCGTGTCGTTTGTGTTTTCCAGATTGTCAGATGACGGCTTTTCAATCTGGTTTGGCGACACCAGAATCAGAAACGCAAGCACACCGGCTAAGATGCTCAGGACGATCGGCAGCGTGTTCGGCAGGAACGCCATGTTGCGCTCGAACGGCAGGAGACGATAAGTGAAGGCGGCATATCCGTAAACGATGCTGCCCACGAGGAAGAACGCGGCTATCCACTTGTCGAGCGCCATGCGGATGCTCCCGATGCTGACACGCCGGCGATTTCCTGCCCGGTTCCCCTAAAGAAATCCGAGTTTCTTCATGAGGTCCCCGATCACCTTTTCCTGAGTCTCCAGAAAGGTCCGGAAATCGTCGCCGGAATTGTGGATGTCGGCCCACCCGTTACGGTCACGGACCTCCTGCCACTCAGGCGTTTCATACATCTTCGCCAGGACATCCCGGTAGGCTTTCGCCTTGTCTTCGGGCAGGCCGGGGGCTGCAAAAAATCCGCGCCAGTTGACGAACTCGGCCTTGACCCCTTGCTCGCTGAGCGTCGGGGCATCCGGGTAGGCGCCGACGCGATCGGCCGATGTCACCCCGATGATCTTGACCTCACCGGCCTTGGCCAGGCCGACCGCTTCGGAGAACCCTGTCGATAGCGCCTTGATCTCGCCGGACAGAAGAGCCGCCATGGCTTTGCCGCCGGCGTCGTAGGGGATGTATTTCAGTTTGGTCGGATCTTCGCCGGCGGCTTCAACCGCCATGGCGGCAACCAGATGGTCCATGCCGCCCGGCACCGACCCGCCGCCAACCGCCACGTCACGGGGTGCGGTTTTATAGGCGGCGATCAGGTCGGAAAACGAATTCAGCGGGCTGTCCTTGGCGACCACGAAGGCCGCGTAGTCACCGATGGTTCCGGCGATCAGGGTCAGGTCGCGGAAATTCTGCGGAAATATGTTGGTCAGGGAGCGGATCACGATCGGTGTCGAGTTGACCATCAGCGTTCCGTGGTTCGAGGCTGCATTCTCGATCAGGTGACCGATCGCCTTGCCGCCGCCGCCGCCGGACATGTTTTCGTAGGATACGGAACCCACCAGCCCAGATTTGGTCAGCGCTTCGCCGGTGCCGCGCGCAGTGCCGTCCCAGCCGCCGCCGGCACCGCCGGGGATCAGGAAGTGGATCGATTCAACCATCTTTTCAGCGGCAATGACCCGATCTGGCGCGGTAAAGGCCATAGTCGCGGCTATCGCGATTAATCCAACTGACGTGAACTTCTTCATCCGGCGGTCTCCGACACTTTGTTTTTGCAAACAGGATTCTATAATTGAAACCGTACACAGTGTGACTTTCGTCGTCTATCGCGAGCTTCATCCATGAGCATAAGTGCTTTCCACTGAATGTGCCACAGGATGGCACTGACGTTGAAGCGACCGAACTGTCGTTCAGAAAATGTGCCCCATGGCTGACGGGGGATTGATGAGACTTTTTATTGCCGCAATGGCGTTTCTCGTGTCCGCGGGCATGGCGCAGGCGGAAAAGCGCGTCGCCCTGGTCATCGGAAACGCGAACTACAAGCTGATCTCGCCTTTGGGCAACCCCCGGAACGATGCTGAACTGATGGCGTCGACGCTCAAGAAAGTCGGTTTCGAAGTAGTGGAAGCAACTGATGTGAATCGGCGCCAGATGTGGCGGGCGGTCAAGAAGTTCGGCAAGGAACTCCAGAGTGCCGGCCGTGAGGCCGTGGGTCTGTTCTACTATGCCGGACATGGAATTCAGGCGCAGGGCAACAATCACCTGATCCCTTTGAACGCACGGATTGAAGATGAAGCCGACATCGATGTGGAAGCTATCAGCGCTGCCAATGTTCTGCGCCAGATGGAAATCGCGGGTAACGGTTTAAACCTCGTCGTCCTCGATGCCTGCCGCAACAATCCCCTTAAGAGTTCGACGCGCTCGAATGTCCGCGGTCTTGCCCGCGTCAAGGCGGCGTCGGGCGCAGTTGGTCAGAAGCCGCGATCCAGATTCTGGAAGCGGTCAAGCTGAAACACGATCCGGCCGTCACAGCGTTGAGCGCGACCGGGACCCTGCGTGATCCATCCTTCCTTAGAAGCCTGCAGCAGAAGCTCAGACACTTGGACACTACGGGGGAAGCATCGATGGCAGGTGGGGAGCAAACAGCCGCGATGCGGTGCTCGCACACGCTGGCCGTTCGCGCCGGAAAGAAACAGTGAAACGGAAGTCTCCGCAGAAGGTTTCCAAACCCGCTGCCAGAAAACCAGCCCAGAAGTAAAAGCAGTCATCGCGCAAGGTCAATTGCCGCCGCATCACGTCCACGGCCAAATGCCTCGCGACGCCACAATGCGTATACGCCGGTGAAGGGTTTTGCCACAACGTTAACTAGGTCGCGACCTTGCCAATGCCATCGATTGATGCCGCACAGCGGTTTCTCCGGGCAACTCCCGACTTCTAGCGTCCCTATGTGAGCCACGGCGCGAGAATTGGGTGTCCGGAACGTCATTTGTTGAGGTTGCGACAATGGCAGCGCCGATCTCAAGCAAGACGTTCCCAATCGGGATTCTGGACAAATCTTAGGACGTGCGTTTATTCTCTTGCTGAAATGGAAATCGGAAAACTGGTTATGGCTTCATACGATCCGGAAAACGCCAACGTGGTTCACGAACACGTTCATTCGCACATCCCGTCTGATCCTGCATTGCGGGTGAAAGCGATGGAAAGCCTACTTGTTGAAAAAGGGCTTCTGACTTCTGAGGCAGTGGATGTCTGGGTCGAAACCTACAGCGAAAAGGTGGGCCCGAAGGTGGGCGCGGGTATCGTTGCGCGGGCATGGTGCGATCCACAATTCAAAGCGCGTTTACTTGAGGACGGCACAGCGGCCATCAAAGAACTCCAGATTGAAGGCTGGTTTCTGGCGCACTTGAAGGTCGTCGAAAACACGGACGCGGTGCACAATCTCGTCGTTTGTACACTTTGCTCTTGTTACCCGCACGGCGTGCTGGGGCTGCAGCCGTCGTGGTACAAGAAAGAGGCGTATCGTTCGCGTGCGGTGCGCGATCCGCGTTTGGTTCTCTCGGAGTTTGGCGTGGACTTGCCGGAAGGTGTGCGGGTCAAGGTTTGGGACAGCACCGCCGAGGTGCGGTACCTAGTCTTGCCTCAACGCCCCGCGAATACCGAAGATTGGGACGAAGTTGCCTTAGCCGATATTGTCACGCGCAACAGTATGATCGGAACAGATCGCGATCTGTCGACCGTTACGAGCGAAGGCTGATTCATGGACGGAATTCACGACGTCGGCGGTCGCCAAGGCTTTGGTCCGATTGAGATCACAGATGCAGACCCGCCCTTTCCGACAGAGTGGGAGGCGCGCGCATTCGGTATCACAAAGTCTGTGACTGCGGCTTCGGACTACAGTGTCGACAAGTTTCGATATACCCGCGAACAATTGCCGCCTCTGGAATATCTGACGGCGCCCTATTTCGAACAGTGGATGCGCTGCACGATGGCAATGCTGGTGGGCAGCGGCCTTGTGACGGCAGAGGAATTGGCCAACGGACTCAGCGACGGAACCATTCCGTCCGATGTCGGACCGCAAAAGACGGCAGAAGATGCACACGCTGCAACTGCTGCGACAGCCAGATTTGATGGCCCTTACGATGGCACGCCCGGGTTCGCATCCGGTGATAGCGTAACAGTGAGCCTGGATGCTCCAAGTGGGCACACACGTCTGCCGCAATATGTGCGGGGCCGGGTCGGGCAAGTCCTCGCCTATCGTGGGTCGCATGGCGTCCCGGAAGATAATGTGAAGAACGTCAAAACCTTTGAACCGCTTTATTCGGTTACTTTTGGGCTTGGCGATCTCTTCGAAGAGCATCAGGGATCCGCAGACCAGATCAATGTCGAGATTTGGGAGCGGTTCCTTGCCCCTTCAATGTGATGTGCCCGAGGGTTTTGATGCGCCATGGCAAGCAGAAGCTTATGGGATAAGCCAAGCGTTGATCGAGGCAGGCCATGTTTCGGCTGAGAAATGGGCCACTACAATGAACCGGGCGCTGCGCCGAAAGCTCCATGATGAAGGACTTCCGGACAACGCCGACACATATTCGGTCGCGGTTATCGAGGCGCTCAGCGAAGTGACCTCGGCAAATGGCATCGTATCGGCAAAAGAACTCGAGCAGCGCTCAGAGGCTTGGCGCTCCGCCTACAAGCGAACGCCGCATGGCAAGCCTGTGAAGCTCGAGTAGGGATGACCCTAAAGGCGATGTTGTCCGCATAGCAGGCATCGATGCATGGAGGCCGAACTTCCGTGGAGGGTCATCTATCCCCGTATTCGCCCCTCTAAACTGACGGTGAAAAGGTCGGGTAGAACGGATCTTCCGTCGTCAGATGTCCGGTGTCGGATCATCTGCGGAAGGAAAAATGCCGACTTCAGCACGGGGGGAAAGTGCCATTTTCTGTCTTTCCTTGAGTTCCTAGCGTGAGGCGGCTTCGAGATCATAACGGACATTTCGACTTGATGGCGATACGCCACATCACGGGCTTTTGAATTATGCAATCTACGACAGTTCGATTAGTATCTTACAAGCTCATCGCGAGGATTTCATGAAACTGACAGAGGCAGAAATCCAAGTCCTGGCCTCCATTGCCGTATTGGAAACTGAGACCAAGGCAACAACGCCAGAAGACGTTGAAAAACGGGGTGAAGCGTACTGGACCTACAAAGAGGACTGGTCGAGCACGTTCGAGACCCTTGTGAACAAAGGACTGATAGAGAGTGATGAGGCAGGCCTAACGTTAACGGAAACGGGGCGCCCCTACGCTGAGAAGTTTCGCAAAGAACGGCCTGACCTGTACTGGTATCAGTACCAGAAATTCTACATCGCCGCATATGCAAGCCAAGCACACTCGGAACTCTGCAGGCGTGTTTTTGGCAAGGACCTTTGTCAAGATGGTCAGACAGACATGCCTGCGCTGATGCATGCCTTGGACTTGCTGAAGCTTGAGCCTAAGGACAAGGTACTTGATCTTGGGTGTGGTGCTGGTGCGATTTCTGAATTCATATCAGACGAAACCGGAGCCAGTGTCGTTGGTTTAGATTATTCAGAGTCGGCGATCGAAGCCGCAAAAGAACGAACCAATGCGAAACGCGACCGGATTGAATACATCACGGGAAATTTCAACGACCTCGATTTCCCTGATGAAAGTTTCGATGCAATTGTTTCGCTAGATACACTCTATTGGGCCGCAGATCTAAAGGAAGTCACAGCACATTTGATTGCCATGCTCAAACCCAACGGGCGCATGGGCGTGTTCATGAACCACCATATTGGCCCATCGGACCCACTCGAAGACTTGGCTATCAGACATTCAGACCTTGCGAATGCGCTGAACAGCATTGACCAACCGTACGACAGTTTTGACTACACCAAGGAGATTTGCGAATTCTGGAAGAGAAACTGCGCCACCGCCGAAGAGCTTCTGCCTCTTTACGAAAAGGAAGGCAACGGCTTTATCGCAGAAGGTCTCATTCGAGAATCACGCGATGACTATCTGCCCGACGTAGAAGCAGGGCGCATAGCTAGATATCTGTTTTTTGTATCCCGCAGGTAAGACCTCTATGGGCTAAGGATCTAACAAAACATCGCTAAGCGTCCAGCCAATATTGTGGCTTAGAGAATGGCAGCTTCGTCCGCAACTCGGTCATTCGCAACTCCAGGCATGCATATCCCCGGTAGGTTGTGATTCAATGGGCACGCAGCGGCCCAAGAATAAGAACATGCAGAAGAATTGATAGTCCGGCAGCGTATTGACAACAGAAATGACCACCGTTCTCACACATTCAATACAGCAGTCTGTGTCGCAGCAAGTGTCATATTTTGCATCAGTCAGCGAGTCCTGAGCCAGGCTGTCATGTTCGTGCCTTGTTCCTCAGTGGGTGATGGTGTCAAACGCGAACACGACAAATTCCGAAGGCGTCGTGCATCTTCGCGAACGCCGCGATGATTGCGGTGGAACGCAAGCCGCCTCAGTTCGGCGCAAAGACATAAAGGCAGCGACAGACCTCGCCGCCCACCGAAAGGCAGGCGTGGGGCATGCGGCCATCGAAGTGAATGCTTTGTCCCGGCGTCAGGGTGAACGTTTCGTAGCCTTCCGAATGAAAGCCGAGTTCGCCTTCGAGCACATAGAGCATGTCTTCGGTGTCGTGCCGGTTCCAGGGTCCGAAGACCTCCAGGTCGGAACAGGTGAACTCCACCACCATGGCTTCAAATGGCTTGTCCTTGAGTTGCGCCGCCAGGGGGAAGAGACGGTTGTTGGCATATTCGATGACGTTTTCGTCGGAATTGCCGCTCGGACCGCGGTCGACGTAGAGGCGGCCTGTGAGGGCTGGCCGGTCGTGCGTGTTCAGGAGATCGGCGACATCGACGTCAAACCCGTGCGCCAGTTTCAGCAGGATCTCGAAGGTCGGCGACAACTGGCCGTTCTCGATTTTCGACAGCGTCGAGCGTGCAAAACCTGCACTTTCGGCAAGCTGAACCTGGCTCAAACCCTTTTCCCGACGCCACCGGCGCACCCGTGCAGAGAGTTCGGCGTGGGCGTCACTGTGGATGGTACGCGATGCATTCTCCACGGCTCTTCTGTCTCCATTTGACTTCAATATGTTCTTATAATAACAATTTGAGATAATCGCAAACAGAACACGGAGTTCCCCCCGATGAGTGGTTCAGCGTCACAAAAGCTGTTTGACCGCGGCATGAAAGTCCTGGTGGAGGGCGTGTCGTCGGCCTCACGGGGCCCGGCCGCTTTCGGGACCACGCCCCGGTACATGTCCCATGGCCAGGGCACACGACTCTACGATGTGGACGGGCGCGAATATCTCGACTGGATGATGGCCTTCGGTGCCCTGCCCCTTGGTCATGCTCATCCGGCGATCGTCGAGGTTGTCGCCCGTGAGGTTGCCAGGGGCACGCATTTCGCAACGGCGCTGGAAGTGGAGGTAGAGGTTGCCGAAATTCTGGTCGATCTTCTGCCCCATGTGGAAAAGATCAGGTTTGCCAACACCGGGACTGAAGCCTGCATGGCGGCCTTCCGCCTGGCCCGGGGCCACACCGGCCGGCGCAAGATCATCAAGTTCGAAGGCCACTATCACGGCTGGTCGGACTCGGTCTTGCTGAACACCAACCCTCAGCCGGTGACGGCATTGGGACACCCTAACTCCCCCATCCGTATTCCTGACAGCTCAGGCATCCTGGAGGAGTGCTGGCTCGATACGATTGTCGTGCCCTGGAACGATGTGGAGGCGCTCGAGCGCGCCATGGAAGTCCATGGCCGGGACGCGGCCTGCGTGGTGACGGAGGGGGTCATGTCGAACATGGGCGTGATCCCGCCCAAGGCGGGTTATCTCAACCGCATGCAGGAGCTGTGTCGGGAATACGGCGCCCTGTTCTACCTTGACGAGACGGTCACGGGTTTCCGGCTGGCCGCGGGGGGCTGTGCAGAACTCTATGGGCTCCATCCCGATATCGTGACCTATGGCAAGGCCCTGGGCGGCGGCGTTCCGATGGCGGCGATCGGCGGGTCGTCGGACATCATGTCGGGTCTTGAATGGGGCAAGGTGCTGCACTTCGGCACCCACAATGCAGGGCGCCTGGCGCTTCATATCTGCAAGACAATGCTGACGACGATGCTGGCCGACGAACAGAACGGCTTTGCCGTGATCAAGGATCTCGGCCAGAAAATGACCGCTGAGATCCAGAACGTCGCCCGCGGCAACAACAAGCACGGCGTGATCTGCCAGGGCGTCAATTCGATGTTCCAGATATTCTTCACCGACCTGGACGAGATTAGCGACTACCGGGATTTCTGCGGGCATGTGGACCGGCTCAAGTTCCGGGACTTTACGCTCAGGCTGTTCGACAAGGGCGTTTACATGAACCCGTCCGCGACGCTTCACTCGCTGTCCTCGGTGGTTCACACGCAAGACGATATTCAGTTCACCGCCAGGGCGATTGCGGAAGTTCTCGACGAGATGCCTTGACCGATGGGCATCAAGGTCCCGGCAAATCCGAACGCAACGACACTCGGCATTATCGGTGTCGGCCGTCTTGCACAGTTCATTGTGCAGGGGCTGGCGCTCGCAGAGGGCCGATACCGGATCGTGCTGTCACCCCGCAGCGCTGAACGCGCGCGCCTGTTGTCGGAGCAGTACGGGGCGGAGATTGCTCGCGACAATCAGGCGGTCGCGGACGCCAGCGACATTTTGCTGGTATGCCTGCCGGAAGCCAGCAGCGGTCGCATCCTGTCCGGCCTGGTGTTTCGGGGAGACCAGACTGTGCTCTCGGCCGTGGCCGGGTTGAGCGCCGGCGATCTCGCCCGAACGGTGTCGCCCGCCAGAGCCTGCTGCACCATGATGCCCGGCCACGCCAATGCCCTGGGCATGGGTCCAAGCTTGCTCCATCCGCCTGACGCTGCCTGCCGGGCCCTGCTCGGACATCTGGGGCCGGTCCATGCGTTCACGGAAACCGCAGCCTTCGAGGCGGCCTGTGTTTTCGGCGCGTTTTCGGGCGCGAGTTTCATTTTCATGAACCGGATCATGACGTGGTTCGAAGACAAGGGCATCGAACCCGAGGTGGCCCGGGCCCTGGTGGCCGACACCCTGCGCGGCAATGCCGAAGTCGTGCGTCAGGCAGACCGGCCCATGGCAGCGATCATCGACGGTGTTGCGACCCCCGGCGGCATCTCCCGGCACTGCGCAGACACGGTCGATGCAGGCGGCGGCCTGGAGGCCTGGTCAACGGCTCTGGAGGCGGTCCACAAGCGGCTGTCGGGCAGTCAGGACTGATTGCGGCTCAGAGCCTGATTTAAAAGTTGCCGAGTGATATCAGCAGGTTGTGATTCCATCGGATTGATGAAGATTCGAAGGAGACCACGATGGCCTGGACTGATGGCACCCGCGTTACGGTGACAGTTTTCTACCCCCCCCAATGACCAACAATTGAACGACGGTGCCAGCGCGCTTATCTGGCAAGACGCTATTAACGCGCTCAGCCTGCTGGTCGAGCAGACCGACGCCAAGGGCCAACTGACCACCATCACCTACAATACGCTGGGCGCATATTGACGCGCACGGACGATGCCTTCGGCACGCCCCAGGTCTCGACGTGGTTCTACGACACCGCCACCACCGACATCGGCAAACTGCATACCGCATCGAGCACGGCCGGCTATTTGGTCACGCAAAGCTACGACACCTTGGGGCGGCCGTCATCGTCGGGGTTACGGTGACAGTTTACTTAGGTGAACTAGTTTCGACTTTATCTGCACGCCGCGGCCTGATTCGTACGTGCCTGGAGCATATCGACAGCTGTCTCGTCACCTGCCTTGGCGGCCTTGGCTAGCCAGTTGATACCGTTTCGACATTGGGTGGATCCCAGCAGCCACTCGCTTCCGTCGAGAAGTTTCTCACCAAACTTTCTCATGGCAAGAACGAACCCGCCTTCTGCCGCTCGTCGGACAAGGTCGTCTACTTCATTGGTGTTTCGTTTGGTAAGTCGGTACATCGTGGCCAATTGATACATCGCAACAGGATTTTGCTTTTCCTTGATCGCGAGATTGTATGCCGCTGCTGCAACTTTTCGATCTCTGTCAACCAAGGGAATGCCGTCGACCGATCCATCTCGGTATGCAAGCCCTTTCAGTGTCAAGGCTGCGGAATAAAGTTCGCTTGCCGCAAGTTCCAGTTCATGTAGGGCAACGTCATTGTCCTTGCCTATATGCGCTCGTGCCATTTGGTAGCGGTATCGGGTATCCTGAGTATCCGCGAAGGCCTTCCTGCACGATCGAATGGCAATATTGCGTTCAACGTCAGATAAGGATTTCAGATCGGCATTGGTCACGGCAATATGCTTTGCGTTCGGATCAACATTGTCGCCAGCTAGAGCATCGCATCTCGTGGCCGCCGCGAAGGTAAGGCCTACCCTGGCAATTTTCTCCTGTTCGACGAGTTGCAATTCCTTGTCATCGACTACAGATGGAACACCGATTTTCGTAAGAAGCTCCTTGTCCCAAATTTTCCGTTGCTCATCCAACCAAATCGGCAAGCGCTCAAGTTCAGTAGGTGCGCCATAATGGTCCACCAGACTCATAGGAGTTTCTGGTGGTTCGTTCAGTCTTGCTACTTCTGCCTTGTGTTGAGAAACGAGTTGAGCATTCCCCTGCTTGAACTCGTCAATCACTTCCTTGTGTCCTTCTATCTCCTTCTCATACCATTCTGTCAGCTGAGACAGGAATCCTGGGGCATCATATTTGCTCACTAATTCCCTCGGCGTGATTGGCATCACGTCGTTTCGAATAGCCGCCATAGTGGCGCCCAATCCTACTATGCAGAAAACAACTGCTGCCATCCAGGCCCTCGCAGTTCGCGGTACAACGAAGGCAATGAAGTCAGAGAGTGGTTTTTCCTTTTTGGAATCGGATAGTTCCTTCTTCAACTCTTCGATCTGAGAATTCTTCTCTTCGATCTGAGAATTCTTCGCCTTTAAATTGCGTTCGTGGTCGGCCTTCGATTTTTCAATCTCTCTGTTCAGTCGATCTTCAAATTCCTCATTCAGTTTGGCGGCAAGGTCTGATTTGGACCTATCGACTTTCTCTTTGACCGCACTATCGAAACCTTTGGTGAGTTGCGCCAGGTCCTTTTCCAGTTCCGACTTGTGTGATCTCTCTGCACTGAGTTTCTCCTCAAAGTTTCGCTCAAGTTCGGCAACAGAGGACTTCAGATCCGTCAGCTCTTTTCGCTCGGGAGCGAATGCCAGCTCCTGCCATTGCAAGACGGCTTCCGACAAAAGTAATGCGCCTGCGGAGAAACTGTGCAGTATGTCAAACCGTGCCATGTCATCGGCGTTTTCAATCGAAATGTTGTTTTCGAATTGATTGAGGAAACCACCCCAGAGTTCTCTGGTCCCCTCGTCGAGCAGTTCGTGTCGTGCAGTCTCGTCAATTGTTGATCGGACGTCGGCGATCTGTCGTGGCCATCTGTTCTTTCCGATGACCGGATAACCCTCGCTGGGTGTATCGGGCCACAGGCAAGGATTCTGTTTACTTCCCTCAAGAGCTCTTTCAAGATACCGATGAATGTCCCTGATCGTGATGTCTTCCTTGGCGGAATTGCTGTTTGTTGCGTCTCCCGTCACCAATCCTTTGCAGAGATGATAGGTAAACACGCCCATTTCCAAATTTGGATCTTCTTTGGCGACCTCTGCTGGCAAGGCGGCTGTCAGCACAGTAAGACCATCGATGTTGCCCCGAGTGTTGAGCCTTTCTATGGCCCCCCCGGAAAAACAAGCGTCAATTATAAGGACGGTGCTGCGACCGGCTCTTTGTGTTGCGCGAAGTGTTATGGCTGCGATCTCCAATCCTGTCCGGGCAAGGTCCTTGCGAGATAACTCTTCTGTACCGAGGTAATAACTGTCATCGGGACCTGCGACCCCATGGCCAGAAAAGTATATGAGAGAAAGATCGCCCGGCCGCGACATCACATAGAATTGCGAAATCAGGTCCTCCAAGCCGGTACGGGTCTTTGGAAAATACTCCGTTCCTCCCTTGCCGTCCGGTACCGCTTCCCCTGCGATCCAGATGTCGGAGAACCCGCCAATGTCTGGGTTCTTGAGAACATGCGCGAACTCCCTGATATCATTTTTTACGTAGTGGAGCGTGTCAAAGTCTGAGTTTTCCGGATGCGCATCCACACCGATCAGTAGGGCCCGCCGTGAGGACTTTGCGGTGTCCGTAAGCTCACCTTCCAGTTCAGTGACAATGCGTTCTTCCGGTTTCACTTTTATCGATTTGCCATCGATGGTAATGCCGGTCGAGCTGCTGTCGTGATGGATGCTTATTGAAATCCCTGGGTGTTTCTCAATCTGAGGAACGGCTTTCTGAAAGATTGTTTTTGCCAGTTCCTGGAGACTGATTTCCCCGAGCGCCGCAGCTGTGAACCACATGGCATCGACAACCAAACCCTTCGAATGTTTGCTGGATTGTGTGCTTGAGCCGATCTCGAATCCGGCTTGTTCCATGTCGGTACGAAACTGATCGACGATTTCATCCCGTCGATCAGAGTGTTCATGCGGAATTGAAATTCGAATTTCTGGAGTCATGGCCTCCCCCCCGTCATCCATTTTTGTGAGTAAACAAAATTATTCATGAGGAGTCCATCGCACTATACCGCTAATTGAAAAATTTTGGATGCAGAAAGTACGTTAGAGTTTTCGGAATTTCTGTTGAAATTCTGTTGCACTCTGGAAGCCAATATTGTCGATAATTGTATGCTACGAATGGGTTGGCTGCATCGACGCGCAAGCTGCTTGGTGTTACGGTTGGGCGTAAAGAATAGATGGGGTCAGTTTCCCGTAGCACATGCTCACGACTAACCAAGAGATTTTCAAATAGGATTTTGTCCATACCAGAATTTTACAACCACTTGGAACAGTACGCACGTGCACAGGAAGACGATGACCGGACGAAGATAAACCACAAGCTGTGGAGCGAATTCGGTGTCGAGCAGGCGGGGCTGGTCTTGGATATGGCAGAGTTTTCGAGACTGCCAAAAATGCGTGGCCGGATCCACTATCTCTCCATGGTCCAGCGCATGCGAATGACGGCGCGACCAATAGTGGAAAACAATGGCGGCCATGTCGTGAAATTCGAGGCGGACAATTGTTACGCCCGGTTTCCTGAAGTGCTCGACGATGTCAGGGCTGCAAGGACCTAATCGTATACACTTGAAGCCATGAACCTGACGACGCCAGACGATTTTGATATTCACGCGTCGTTTGACATCGACTATGGAGAGTATCTGCTGGTCAAGGACAGGGACTTCTGGGATGTCCCCGTGAACACCGCCAGCCGGCTCGGCGAAGACCTTGCGGAAACGGGTGAAATACTGATCACCGACAACGCGCTTCGCAAATTTACTGGGATTACGGTGACAGTTTACTTAACTCCCAAATATCCGGCACTAAACACTCAGAACCTCCAGTGCACGGAACATCGGGAAACCGCGACCGGTGATTTCGCACGCCGACCGTTGGCGCACGGCTAAATGGTTCAAGTCTCCCGCAATCCCCCGTCAACCTCACATGCAATACTTTCAAGCATGGACCAAAGACAACAAGCGCGAGAACCACGTCTCTACCCGATCGTCACTTCTGCGGTTTTCTACTGTCCGCACCAAAACCTTTAGTGCAACAGGAAATTGCTTTGCTATCATCACGCTATATCAAATACTGATTCACACCTGTGGCGGAAATCGGCAATTCCGGCGTCTGAAGGAGTTGGGACTCATGGCCAAACACCTCATCGTAATCCACGGCCGGTCGATCAAACCGGCAGAAGCAAGAATGAAAACACTTGTCCGCGACGCCGTCAGCCACGGGCTCGTTCGGGCCGGCGACCCGGATACGGCGGCAAAAATCCGGAGCGGTGAAATCAAACTGACATGTGCCTATTACGGCGATATCAACAACGCGATTCAAGCAAGGGAAGACAAAGGCGACCGGAGGGCTCTGACGGCGGCGGATCCGGATCACGGAAACGCCCCCGCCCTGCCGCACGAATTGCTTGAAGACGCCATGTCGCTGACCCTTGCCCGTTCTGCGAAGTTTACCAAGGGCGCCTACAGGAAGGTTCTGGATGAAGCCGACGACATGCGTTTGCTTGACGAAGCCGCCAGTGTCATCAGTTTCTTCGGGTCGGTCGCCACATTCGGATTCCTGAATGAAAAAGTCATTGAAATTGCAAAGCCGGATATGAGCGCGTACCTGATGAATCACGATGTCGGATCGGCGGTGCGGATGAGGCTGCAGGATCATCTGGTGCCGTGCATCGCCGACGGCGACGACATCATGCTGATCTCCCACTCGATGGGTTGCATGGTGGCCTATGATGTTTTCTGGAAAATCTCACACGAAAGCGAATACAGCAGCACCCGTGCGACAAACAATCGCGTCGGCAAATGGTTGACGATCGGTTGTCCGCTTGCCGAGCCCGGTGTGCGGAAAAACCTGCGTGACGGTCATCGCCGCCATGACGACAGATACCCGCGAAACGCGTTCCGTGCCTGGAGCAATATCTGGGCCGTGGATGATTTCATTGCCCACAGGTCGCGCATAAAACCTCATTTCCGGGAGATGACACGGAACAAGTTCGTGGAGTCAATAAGCGACAAAAGAATCTATAACTGCTGGGTGTACTCCGAAGACAGCTCCGACGACCTGATTTCAAATCCTCATGATTTGTACGGTTACCTGATTTCCAGAGACGTCGGCGCGGAAGTGAGTGCCTGGGCTCAATCGGCATAGACATCATGGCGCCGGCCGCGCGGCGACCCGGGAGTTGGCATTCAAACAGGCGGGATCACGTCATATGGTTTTGACGAATGGACTTGAGGATGTCCGGGGCAACCTTCAATCCGTTACCCCAATGCGGCCGCACAGGATATCCCTTTGGCCGGAGCACCCCGCCGTAACCAAACCGCAATGACGGCACGACCGCGTCCTGCCTGACCAGCAGACGGCCGAAGCCGCCCTCTTGCGCGATCGTCTGGCTCCTGAAGCTGCCCGCCAGCGCCAGCCCGGCCCGGGTCAGCACGCTGGTCTCGCCCACATGGGCGCCGAAGATCAGCGGAATGCCGAGGTCCGTCGCTTTGGCGGCAATCGCCAGCGAACGCAGCAGTCCGCCGTTCTTGGAAACCCGGATGTTGGCGACAAAAAGACCCTCGGACGCCTCCAGTTCGTTGAGGTGCTCGATCCGCAACAGGCTTTCGTCGAGGATGACCTTGACGTCGAGGGCTTCGGCGATCTGCCTGTGTTCGGCAATACGCCCGGCGGCAACCGGTTCTTCCATCGCCCAGAACGATGTTCCCAGTTCTTCCATGTACCGGATGCAGGACTGTGGATCCGCCCACAGGTTGTTTGCATCGGCACGCAGATTTATCTGTCCGAACTTTCCAAAAAACCGGAAAATGGAGAACTTGGCACGGTCGCGGCCCATGTCGCCGCTGATCTTGACCTTGAAATCCGCAAAGCCGAAGCCCCGATAGATCAGAGCCTGAAGCCAAAACTTCCAGGGTCTGGAATCTCCCAGAACGGCGGAGTATGCAAAACTGCCGCCCAAGGGAGGCAGATCGAGCAGCGCTTCGAGGGAGATGCCATCGCGTTTGGCAAAAAAGTCCAGCAGAGCGCCTTCCATTGCCGCAAACGCTGCGGGGTTTTTGTCAATTTCGCCCTTGTGCGCGGTCATCCAGTCTTGGAGGTCCGTCAGGCTGTCGACCTGAGATTGCAGGCCTTCCCTGTGCCTTGCGACGAATTCCAGAACCGAGCCGCTGGTCTCCCCGGTGACATATTCCCGCGGGCAACTTTCTCCAATCCCGACCGCGCTTGGATCGAACGCGGGCGTGTCGGGACGCGCCAGAACCAGCACAGTCTGGGTCTTGTTCCGGACCGCTGAGGCATGGCCGAAACTGACGCGCAGGGGCGTATCGAACTGATGGGTGACCAGCACGAAACCGGTCATCGCGAAGGCCCTGAAACAAGCCAGGGGTCCAGATCAAATCCGAACTTGCTGGCATATTCAAGACAGGGCGGTTTGTACTGGGATTCGCGCTGGCCGGCGGCGATGGCATGGCGCTTGATGGCCTCGCCCGTGCCCGGCTTGACAAGCACGGCCTGCAGCGCCCGGAGCCGGCCGCTGCGCCGTTTTTCGGAATACTCGATGTTGGCGTTCACCAGAGAGCTGTCGAGTTCTGTGGCAAATGCCGTGGTCAACCCAGAGTCAGGATCGACGACCTCGATGTAGGCCGTATAGCTGGCGGTTGCTTCGTCGGCAAGCAACAGACAAAATTCAAGAGCTGTTCCAAGGCGCTGCCGGACACTGGATACGGCTTCAACGGCCTGGTGCACGTAGAGCTTCTCACCGGTGATGCTGGTGACACCCCTGCCCTTTTGAAGGAAGCCGATTGCCGGGCAGGAACCGTGGATGCCGGTGACCTGGATCACATCGTTGATGTCGTAGCGATAAAGGCCGGAGGTCGTGGTCACGAACACGTAATAGTTGGAACCGGACTGGAGCTTTGACATCGGCGTGAAGTCGGCGGTGCCGGCTTCCCAGGTTTTCCGTTCGACGAACTCGAACACCGTTTGGTGGAGGGCCGGAATGCAGAGGTTGCGCTCGGCATCGATGTTGATGGACCCGATGAACTCACTGGCGCGGTACCCGAGTTCGACCAACCGGGTACCGGAAGGCGCACTGTCCCTCAGTTTCTCAAGAGCCACCGCGCAACTGCCGCCAGTCCAGACTGCCGCGGCACGCAGGTTCGGCCAGAGGTCTTCAATCCGCACGTCCCTGTCGCCCTTCAGAATTGCCGCAAGCTCTGCTACCCGCGCAGGACGGTCGAGACACGCCTTGGAGATCTGCTCCGCAAGAGCGGTCGTTGGCAGAGGCCCGTGGCGGGTGATGTCAGCGGCGGCGAGGTCGGCAACCAGGTCCTCGCGCCGTTCATTGGCAATCTCCGCCAGCCTGCAGATCGACGATGGATTGGCTGTGGCAATTCCGGTGACGTTCTTTTCCAGCATGCCGAACAGGGCATAAAGATAGTATTTCAGGTCGTAATCGCCGATTGCCGCGACCGCGCGCGGGACTGCATATTTTGACTGCAGCAACCACGACGTGTTGCGATTGGCCTGGCCCGAGGACGAACCATAGGCCAGGCCGTTCTCCAGCCTGCCTTCCACATGCGAACCGAACAGCGCCATGATCTTGCCGTCAAAAAAACCCGTGTCCCGGTAGAGTGTCAGGGCCAGCTGCCGCTGCGCGTCCCTGACGGCGTCGAGCCCGGCGGCCGTCATCGGAATGTCCTTGGTCGGCCCGGTGGTGCCGCTGGTCCGGGCAAGCGACACCAGCGGAGAGGCCACCAGTGCGGTCTGTGCCGTTTCGATCTGTTCGGTGATGTAGGGCTCGAGTGAGGCGTGCGTCTGGATGGGAACACTCTGCCTGAAAGTCGCCCAGTCGGTAACAGATGAGAAGTTGTGATCCCTGCCGAACCGGGTTTCCCGGTTGCCGGCGACGATGGAGCGCAACAAGGCCAGTTGCGCTGCCTCGACGTCACCGGCCGCCTGCATCAGTTTTCGCCGGTCTGTCCAGGCGATGGCCGACATTGCCGCCGGCAGGAGCCAGTTTGCCCAATTCAACATCATCGTGGCGCATCAACATCCGGGCTTGAGACGAAGGGTGCCAGCGTCTGGCCGACCAGATCTTCCGGATAGTTGCTGTTGCCGATCCCCAGTTCACCGACCTGCTCTCGTGGCGGCAGGAACCGTGTCCCGAACAAAGCGTCCCATATGATCAGATTGTTGCCGAAATTGCAGTTGGCGTGTTCATAGGCCTTGGCATGATGCCACCGGTGGAGTTCAGGTCCGGCGATAATCCAGTTCAACGGGCCCAGTTTCACGTTCGCATTGGAATGCTGGAAAAACCCGTTGATGGCATAGAAAACGAAATAGGCGGCAAGAACGTTGCCGCTGACGCCCATCAGGGCAAACGGCAGGGCATCCAGCAGAAACTGCAATGCCTTGTCGCCTGGATGAAACCGGCCGACGTTCAGCGAGTAGAGGACCTTTGGCGAGTGATGGACCGCATGCAGTGCCCACAACCATCGGACCTTGTGCGCCATGCGGTGCAGCCAGTAACGCAACAGGTCGGCCATCAGCATCATGGCAACCACCTGCGCCAGAAGCGGCCAGTGGTGCGGCCAGAAGCCGACCGGGTCGATCCGGATGGCAGCCAGGCCCCAGACCAGGCCACCGACGACGACAAAGGAAAGCACCGCCGGCAGAAGCACCTGCACAACCACAAGGTAGACGGCGTCCCAGGCGACTGTTTCCGATGCGGGAAGCCATTGGCGCCGATATGGCAGCAGAAGTTCATGGGCCAGGACAAACGACGCGCCCAGGGCAACGGCCAGATAGGCGGCAAAGCCCTGGCCGATACCCTCGCGGACTGCCCAAACAAACAGGCCCATCGCGCACAACATGATCAGCGGATAATCGAGCACCGGCGCGACCTTGCGCGGGATCCGGTGCCATGGTTGCCCGCTTGCCAAGGGGGCCGCCCAGTGCCAACCGAGAACCAGAATGAAGGACGCAATTACGATATGAAAGGCGGTTGGCAGCGGATGATTGAGCCATGCGAGGTTGCTGAGTTCGAAATAACCGGCGATGGCCCGGCCGGCCATGACTGCCAAGTACACAGACCCCACAGCACAGAGGGCGACCCCAAGCCGCGCCGCGCCCCTTCCTTTGGCCACAGCTGCAATCGCGGCGATCATCAGAACGATCAGGACAACCTGGCTTGACAGCAGAATGGCATAGGAAACGGTTCCGCTTTGCCAGCGCTCAAAGGCTGGAAGTCCCGAAACGTCGAACATTGTCTGAACAAACTGGCTCAAAATGCGAATGCAGAACAGAAAGGCCAGAACCGACAGCACGATCACCGTCGGCATGGTCTGACGGTGACGACCGCTTTCCGCTTTGTCGCGATTGGCGTCCGCATGGATCGGCACGTTTCCAGTTCTCCAGGTTTAGAGCTGACTTAAAGTAGAAAAACCGGCCCCAATATTATCGGAACACGATTGACCGGACCTTAAGTCCTTGCTGAAAATCCATCGACACCCGGACCCCTGGGGTTGGCCCGCGGTACCAGCCCCGACACCGGCGCCCAATTCATGGATTGGCCGGACACTGTAGATGGCGTAATACGAATTTGTCGCAAGAAGATGTCAATATCCGGTTTTCTGCCCGGTGATCTACCGTTCAGGGTCCGTGAAGAGGAGTTTCATGACCCAAGTCGCCTGTGTACTTGAATGGCGACAGTGCGGACTTAGCGACCTGGTATACCAAGGAGCGATGTTCATAACGCGACGCTGTTCGGATTGAAAAAAATAGCTGGAGATTGGCCACACGACAACTTAGCTCGCTCTCTGCCATTCTCCGTGAACCGGGCATTCGCGAACACAATATCGCAGTCGGCGGTGACATTATCCCACAACCTGCGGATCCGATTAGACAGGCCCGATGTCTTATATCGTGTAGTTCCGGCCCGTTTTGGTCTTCAGAAATGCCGTCAGCGGTATGTCTTCCTGCTTGAGAAAACCTGACGAGGAAAGCGATCCGTCGCGTACCATTTCTATGACGGCTACCACCGACGAAGATGTTGTCCAGGCAATTGCTGTCCGCATTTTATTGGCAAGCATGATGGGTTTGTAACCTTTGACAAACTCCTTGCGTCGTGACTGCGTGTCAACTACGCCCTCCGCAGATACATGAACATAGACAATGTCATCATCGACGGGTGGTTTTGCATTCACCAGAATTTCTCCCGCTTCCTTGCGCCGATCTCGCATCAACAACTCATGAAAGAAGAAATTCATTTGATCCATGTGACCGGGATAACGCATTGTTTTATAGTCTATATTTGGCACTTTTCCCAAATAGGTTTCACACATTGTCCCCAAACCGCCAGAGGTCGTGAATGCCTCCAGTTCAACTCCATCAATGTAAAGGCGTTCCTTCCACTCCATCGGCGAAACCCATTTTATTTCACCGTTCTCCAACACCTCACAATCATTGAGATATTCGTTCACCACTCCCTCGGGCGACCAGTTGAAAGAATAGCCCATCAGGCCGGTCGGGTTTTGCGGCAGCGCACCAACGCGCATCCGGCAGGACCGACATTCATCAAACTGCGAGATCAGGTCCGCGCCAACAATGCCAACAAACCCAGGTGCGAGCCCGCATTGTGGAGCCATAATTCCCTTGGAAGTTTTGGCCAGTTCGATGATCGCCTTGGTTGTCGAAACATCTTCCGTGAGATCGAAATAGTGAATTCCCACTGCATGGGCTGCGCGGGCGATTGGAATATTCAAATTGTATGGCAAGCATGATAAAACCGCATCGAACTCAACAAAAGCGGCGTCTAAACCGTCCTCAGAGCTCAAATCCAACGATTTTACATCGAACGGAAATTTGTCCGGATCTGTTTTTTGATCAAAACCGGTCACGGTAAACCCTGCTTGATTGAGCAATAAGGCTGCCAGGCTACCGACCTTACCGAGACCCAAAACAGCGACTTTGTTCATGCCAGATTTCTCAGTTCTTGCGGGTCATAATTTCAGGAAGCCATAGCGCAATCTCTGGTAAAATGATCAGTAAAACAACGGCCATCAACATAATTGCGAACATTGGTGCCGCGGCCCGGGCAATGAATCCGATATCTCGCCCGGTAAGCCCCTGAACCAGAAATAAATTGAAGCCGATGGGCGGTGTAATCAAAGCCATTTCACCAACCAGAACCACAAAAACACCAAACCAGATCAGGTCAATACCTGCTGCTCGAATCAGTGGTTCAACGACGGCAATCGTCAGGACAATCATTGAGATTCCATCAAGAAAACAACCAAGGACCATGTACATTATCATCAGGGCGACGATGAGTGTTGTTGCGGAAAGGTTCATATGACCAATCCATTCGGCAAGCGCCCGAGGTAATCCGGTGAAGCCCATGGCGAGGGTCAGGAATGCCGAACCGGCCAAAAGCAGGATGATCATCGATGTCGTTTTCACAGTGCCCATCAATGTCTCTGAGATCGTGACGAAGGTCAGCGAGCCCTGAAACGCTGCGAGGGTCAATGCTCCCACTACCCCCAGAACCGCCGCTTCAGTAGGCGCGGCGATGCCAGTGTAGATTGACCCGATAACGCCCAGAATAAGTGCAGCAATAGGAAACAGTTCCAATAGGCCTTTGAGCTTTTCAGAGATACTGGACGCCTCTTCGCGTATGGCGCGACCATCCTGTGTAACGACACCCCAGCCAATGTTGTAGAGAATGAAAAGTCCGGCCAGCATTAGACCTGGCAAAAGCCCTGCCATGAATAGGCGGGCAATCGATTCCTCCACCATGATACCGTAGATGATCATGGTGATCGACGGTGGAATAAGTAATCCTAGCGTTCCTGCACCAGCCAGCGTGCCAGCAACCATGCCGTCTGGATATCCGCGCCGCTTGAGCTCAGGCATTGTCATTTTGCCCACCGTCAAAAGCGTAGCAGCCGAAGAACCGGAGATCGCTGAAAAGGCGGTGCAGCCCACAACATTGACGTGCAGGAGACCGCCCGGAAGGCGTCGTAGTAGCGGTGAAAGACCGTTGAACAGGTTCTCAGACAACCGTGTTCTGCACAAGATTTCCCCCATCCAGACGAAAAGAGGCAGTGATGCGAGACCCCATAGAGATATGTGTGACCAAACCGTCGTTGCCATCGCTGGCCCGACGGGGCGCGATGTAAACAATTCCATCGCGAATACGCCGGCAATTAACAAAGCCGCACCGATGTAAACGCCGCATCCAAGGCAAAGCAATAGGATGACGGCAAAGAGAATTGCCATACTTGCGGGATCCATCGCTACATATCCTCTTCGTCAGACAGAAGAGCAGTATCTGAAGTTGCCCAGGGAGTTTCACCGGTCAGACCATATTTGATGAAGTTATGAACGAGGGCCAAGGCAAATATGCTGAACCCAAGAGCCGCTGGAAATTGCGGCAGCCAGATGGGAAGTCCATCCGACCCGTCGCTTAAATCCCCATATCTCCACGATATTTGTACCATGCGAAGCATGAACCAAGCGAGATACAGCATCGCTGCAGTTGTCAGCAACAAGGCAATGAACTCAGAAACACCGCGCACTTTTTTGGTCATGGTTTGCAAAGCCAGATCGACCCGAATGTGGCCTCCGGCTTGAAAAGTGTAGGCCAATCCGAAGCTGCCAGCCGCCGCCATGGCGTAACCCGCACCTTCTGTAAGGCCACCAATATAGACGCCCATGAGACGGGAGATGATACTTGTTGCAACACATACAGCAATGAGAAGGATCGCAATCGCAGCGATTGCACCACAGACTGCATACAGCCTGTTCAGGGCGCTATCGATTGCGATTGCGATCTGTTTCAACTGAGTACCTATGCGCCGCGATAAGCGGCTATGACTTTGGCTCCGGCATCGCCGGCTGCATCAACCCATTCGCCGGTCATTTGCTCGCCAATTCTGGTAAGCCCTGACAGCAGTTCAGCAGACGGTGCCTCAACTTTCATACCGTTTTCTTTCATTGTTTTGATATAACCGGCATTCTGGTTTTCCATTTCATCCCAAACCGAGGCTTCGGCTGCAGCCGCCGCTCCCACCATGGCTTTTTGGCTGGCAGCATCAAGGCCATTCCAAGCATCAGCGTTTACGACAACGCCCGATTTTGGCAACCACGCGTTTACCTCATAGTAGTGATCGGCATAATCCCAGATCTTCTGCCAAAGACCAATCGCACCAGATGCCATCATCGATTCAGCTACACCCGTTGAGAATGCCTGGGCAATTTCGCTGGCTTCTGTTTTCGTTGGAACCGCACCCATGAGATTTGCAAGCCTTGTGGTTGACGAATCATAGGCGCGAAATTTTACCCCCTTCATGTCTTCAACCGTGTTGACGGGTTTCTTCGAAAACAACCCCTGTGGTGGCCAAACCGGTGCGAACAACAGTTTAAGATCAATCTCTGACAGCGCGGCATCAACGGCCGCCCTGGAAACATCGTAAAGTTTTCTGGATTGCTCTCGATTGGTCGCAAGGAACGGGATTGTATCAAGGCCAAGCATTGGAACTTGTTTGGAATGAGCTCCCAAGAAACGGCCGCCCATTGGCACTTGCCCTTCACGCACGGCTCGAAGAATGTCTGAACCTTTATAGAGCGAACCACCGGGATGAAGAGTAATTGCAATCTCTCCATTTGTCCTGGTTTTCACATCTTCGGCGAAGGCAGCGTAGGCCTTTGAAATGAAGTTTCCCGCGCCATATGCGCTTGGCATGTCCCAGGAAGTTGCAGCGAAAGAAATATTCGGGAGCATTGCAGATGTTGCTCCCAGAATTCCGGTGGCCAGCACCTGGCGTCTCGTGGCGGTTATTTTCTTCATGATATTCTCCCTTTTCAGACTTTGTTTTAAATTTTCTCAGACGTCGACTTCTACGAGTTGGCGAGGATAGTTGGTCAGCACTTCACAACCATTTTCGGTGACACGAATACTGTCGCTAATGGCCATCCCATAGCCCTTACGGAACATGGTCGGGATAACGTGGAACGTCATATTTGGCTGCAGCACCATTGGATCATCAGCACGCAACGAATAGATGTGCCCTTCTGCCCAATTGGGTGGAAAGCCAATGCCAATGCCATAGGCTGTTCTACTCTTGAAATAGTGCCCCAGGCCACGCTTCTCCACCTTGCTGCGGCAGGCGAAATCCACTTCGCCTGACGTCACCCCGGGACGGATGGTTTCTACTGCCGTTTCCAGAATTTCAATCAGGGCGTCTGCTGTGGCTTTCTGTTCATCAGTTGCTTTTCCAACCACTGCTGATCTCGACATCATGGCGTGATATCGATCAACACAACCCGCACCTTCCAAAAGAACGACATCGCCCTTTTTGATAGTGTTGCGTTTCCACAAGGCGAAACAAAGCTCACTGCGCGGACCGGCGACGACCATCGGTGGATGACCAATATATTCACTCCCGGCGGCAATCGATCCTTGATATAGAGCGGCCGCGAGGTCGTTGTCAGTTTTGCCCGGAGCGATGGTGTTCAATGCCGCATCTATACCGGTTTCCACCGCGAGCGCTGCAACACGCATCCTGTCGAGTTCTTCGTTGGATTTCACCATTCGATTGGCTTCAATCACCCCAACAAACGGAGTGAACCTGCTGCCTGTCCGTTCAGCGAGACTGGTGTAGTCATGAACATTTAAATATCGGCTGGTGGTTTCAATGCCAAATTGTCCTTGAGATGACAGGCCCAGAAGAAAGTGCTCCAACACGTCGATATGGTCTTGTGTGTCAAAGACAGAAACCACGTCGGCAATTGTCGGCAAAGCCATCGCCATGTCTCTGTTAACGACCCGCGTCACAATGATGGGCTTGCCAGATGCTGGCACATACATCGCCTGAAACGTGAAGTACCCAATCGTTTGATAACCGGTTAGCCAGAACATATTCTCAGGGTCGAACAACACCGCGCCGGCAATTCCGCGCGCCTGTATTTCGGTTTGGATGAAGTCAAGTCGCCGGGAGTAGACGGTTTCAGAAAACGCCAGTTCGCCGGACCAGATTTCTCGGCCAGTGCTTAGAATTTTCAATTGACTGTCTGTCAGTTCCAACATGCGCAAGCCACTACCTGAAAGTGCGGTCTTCGCGAGACTATGCATCGAAACATGGTATAGAGAAAAATACATATTTTTTCGCCTAGAGGCAAAAAAAGGAATACTTATGAACATTCGTCAGATCGAAATTTTCAAAGCTATTATGGAAAGCGGCACCGTTACCCAGGCCGCGAGCAACCTGAAAATCTCGCAACCGTCGGTTTCCAAACATCTAAAGCTGTTGGAGCACACCCTTGGCTTTGCCTTGTTTGAACGCAGCGGCAACAAGCTGATCGCAACGCTTGAAGGGCATGCCCTGTTCGACCAGGTAGGGCGAGTTTATACAGGGCTCAGTTTCCTGAGCAGCTTTGCAGATGACCTGCGAAACAATCAGCATGGCGAGCTTTCGATTGCTGCTATGCCTCTCATTGCACAAAAATGGCTGCCTCGTTGCATTGCCGAGTTCATAGCGATGCATCGCAAAGTATCGTTTTCACTCCCGGTCCGCAGTACCGATTGGATTGCGCCAGCCGTCGCTGCCCGAAGAGTTCATTTCGGAATTGGGCTAAAACCCAGTGACACCAGTTTCGGGGTCAAAATTACTCCCCTGATGAAACTTCCCTTTGTCTGCGTGATGCCCAAATCCCATCCGTTGGCTGAGCACAAAGCCGTTCAACTCGATTCAATACGCGGCCATGGTCTGATTTCGTTGCACAGTTTTGAAGGTCAACCGCTGATCTTTGAAACACTGGCAAGAGACTTCAAGTCTGGAGAAAAAAGAACCATCGAGACATTTGCTGCAAACGTTGCCTGTGAGTTGGTTCAACAAGGCGCAGGAGTTGCCCTGGTGGATTTGTTAACAGCAAGAGATAGTTTAGGCGATACACTGGTCTTCAGACCCTTCTTCCCAAGAACAGCCATGGAAATATGCATCATGACGCCGGAGCATTGGCCACTGTCCCGGCTCGCAACAGAATTGATGCATGAAATAATTGAACAAGCTCGCGAAACGGAGAACGCATTAACTAAACTCATTCCAAGTTGACCTCGTATGATCGTGCTGTGACTAAGACGAGGTTGAACTTGGAAATGTCTGCTTTGATGCGTGGTATCCGAATATTTTTGTAGTCGGTGAATAGCTGAAAATGACGATCATCTTGTTCTTGAACAATACAATTTGCGACGCATTCTCCGAGTCTGCAAAGGGCTCCAACCGGTCATTGCTGCTTTCAGATTAATGGCTACTGACTCTAGAAGGTTATGGAGAATCAGTGAGACTTTGGAGTGCGCCGGATCAGAGTCCTGAACAGACCGAACAATTCGCGTGACCGGTATTGCCGGCTCTTGTTGAACCGGTCACGATCTTGGCCGCGCGCGCTCAAATGCTTGCATGTGAAATGCCGCCTGGCCCGGGGCATAGCCTTGTGTGCCGACCGGACAGGCGCGCCTGGCGCGGCAACCTTGCGCCATGCAGTCGCCGCCCGCAGTTGTTCGGATGTGGGCGACACACACCGGCACATCGTAGCTTTGCCCATCGAAGGCGCCGACCGGGCATGTGGACAGGCAGGGTCTGTCCTCACAGGTCTCGCAGGGACTTTCCGCATCCGGTCGCTGGGGCAATTCGAGCATCTCTGTAAACAACAGCGCCGCGCGGTAGGCATGCCACAGCCCGAACGCCGGGTGGATCAAAATGCCCAGTGGTGACGTGAACACGGTATCGCCGCGCATGGCCCACGCCTGGAACGGAAAATAGGGCGGCCCGTCGGAAGGATAGACGGCCTGCGCACCTTGGGCCTCTGCAATCTCGTCCACGTGGTGTTTGGTCCAGCGGTCCAGCGGGTCGGGAAAGTCCGCCGCATGTGGCGCAAACACATCCCACAAAGCGCCGCCGGCATTGCCCACAAGCAATACCGTGGAGACATCGTCAGGAAGTGCTGCGTCCTGATCGGTGTCCCGGTCCACACGAAACCCGCCGCGAACCAGCATGCCGATCTCGGCGAGGTGTTCCTCAAGGGACCGTGGCATGGGAACTGTATCGATAGTAGTGCTCATGACTTGATGATAGGTGCAGCGCTCCACGCGGTATGCCTGTCCGCGACCGCTTTGAGACGAAAAGTGACACGGGGCCAGATTTCAAGGCGTGACATCGACCTCCGGACGCGACGCGCGCGCCTCTTCAAGCAACCACTCGCGGAAGGCTGAAATCTTGCGCTGCTCGGCACTGCCTTTCGCGCTCAGCAGGTAATAGGAGAAACTCAGTGGCGTGCTGAGGCTTGGATCGAACGGACGCACGAGACGGCCGGCGGCGAGGTCGTCCGCCACCAGCATGTCACCGACCAGGGCAACACCGTGGCCATCGAGTGCTGCCTGCACGGCCATGGTCTCCATGGTGAAGTGCGGCCCGCGGGTCGGATCGACGTCGTGCAGGCCGGCTGCCAGCAGCCACATGCGCCAGCTCGCTTCGGCGTCCTTCCAGTCGATGTGCAGCAGCGTGTGGTGGCGCAAATCTTCGGGCTGGCGCAGTGGGTGCTGTCCGCTCAGGAGCGCCGGGCTGCAGACCGGGGTGTTGACCTGGTTGAACAGGAAGTCGACCCGCACCCCGTTATAGCCGCCGGCACCGTAGCGCACTGCCACGTCGGCGTCGTCGCGCACCAGGTCGACCAGACGGTCGGTGCCGTCGATGCGGATCTCGATGTCCCGGTGCCGGCTGCGAAATCGCTCGAGCCGGGGCACCAGCCACATGGCGCCGAACGAGGGGCTGACGCTGATGGTCAGCATCCCGCTCTCGCAATGGGCGCGCATCTGCTCGACTCCCTGGGCCAGCTTGTCGAGACCCTGGCTCAGGGCCGGCAGGGCTGCCTGGCCGGCATCTGTAAGGCGCAATGCCCTGGTCAGGCGGCGGAACAGGGGTACCCCGAGCGATTCTTCAAGCGCCTTGACCTGATGGCTGATCGCCGCCGGCGTGACATTCAGTTCGGCCGCGGCCTTGGTGAAGCTGAGGTGCCGGCCGGCCGATTCGAAGGCCCTGAGGGCGTTAAGGGGAGGGAGCGGTCGGGTCATTGCTTATGTTTAAGTTTTTCTCATGTATAAGTCGAGAATTATTCGTTTGTGGATAGCTCCTTGCTTACATATCTTAATACAAATCAAGGCCAATCTGCAACAATCCCGGTGGGCTTATAGACCAATTAATCTTGACTATAACCTGCTGGTTGATGGTCAAACCTGACTCCAAAGGAGGACACCATGAACGCCCCTTTCAAGCATCCCGCAATCCACAGCAACTTCCTGCCAACCCACCTCGACCATCTGGATTGGTCGGACCAACAGCCCGGTGAAACCCGAAAACCCGGCACCTTTCGTTCGATCGATCTTCTGCTATTGTTGATTCGGCAGAGTGTCAGTTGGATAGCCCGTAGGCACCGGCGGCACACCGCGGTCCAAGCGTTGAACGACCACTACTTGAAGGATATTGGGCTGGATCGAGATCAGATCCTATCGTCGGTCGAGAAGGCTGAGGTCGCTGGCAAACCTGCATGAACCGCAAGAATCAACCTGAATATTACATCGGCGTCGTTCTTGTTGTGGCTGCTGCCGTGACGTACAGCACTGCAGGCTTGTTCACCAAGGGTGTCGAAGCCGGGGCCTGGGATGTGATTTTCTGGAGGGGATTTTTTGCCGCTGCATTAACAACAGCCTGGACCATAAACAGAGGGACATTTCGCCCGAATTTCTTTGCCATGGGGTACAGCGGCTGGGCGGTTGCGGTGGTCGGGGCCTTGGGGACCGCGGCGTTCATCCCGGCATTCAAATTGACGACCATCGCCAATGTGTCACTTATCTATGCCGTTGCTCCCTTAATCGCCGCTCTGCTCGCGTGGTTCTTCATTGGAGAAAAAGTATCGGTACGGATGATTGCAGGTTGTGTTGGGGCATTGTTGGGTGTCGCGATAATTGGAGTAGGTTCGCTTGGTCAAGTCAGTTTCTACGGCGATCTACTGGCTTTGTGGATGACCATCGCCATGGCGTCGATCATGGTCATCTACCGAAAATATCCGGAGACGCCAGGGGCCGGTCCCGCGGCAATGCAATCGGTTCTTTTGCTGCCCGTCGCAGCGGTTTTCGGTAACCCAATTAATGTCGAACGCACGGAAGTCTACATTCTTGCAGCATTTGGACTGTTGTTTGCCATTGCATCGGTCACCTTGGCGGAAGGTGCAAAACGGGTTCCCTCTGGCCAGACCGCTCTTATAAGCGCCCTGGAGACGCCTCTTGCTCCGGTTTTCGCATTCCTGGTGTTTACGGAAATTCCGAACACCGCGACGTTTCTTGGCGGTTCGATAGTCCTCATTGCAGTGCTCATCACGATAAGAACCGAATCTTGATTGGTTGTACCCGTTAACCCAACCCGCATCACCGCCAACTTTTCACAACCGCAGTCTTGACCACAAAGCGATTCCCGCGCATTGTCCGCGCCGATGAATACGAACCGGCATATACTTCGCATTATCACTTGCGACATTATTATCTGCAGTTAGCTGAAATCGCTGGCCGGCAGCCGTTCCCCTTTGCACATCAGAAATCAGGACGATCCGCCGGCCCCAAGGCAGGGGAAGACTTGTGAGTTTACGACTCTACA
>JAJFHD010000141.1 GCA_021775805.1 Alphaproteobacteria bacterium
CCCGCCAGTGAAACGACCCTGGCGTCCGGGGCCAGTGTTACGATCGGTTTTTCGAGGAATCGCTCGAGTTCGGGACCGATCCAGAACACGGCACGGGCGTTCCCCAACGCCGAGGCATCGGACGGTTTCATGACGTAGGTGTGCGGCGATGCAAAGCCCCGGACGATCAGATGAGGCTCGCCAACCCCCTTCATGACGGCGGCAACCAGGGAATGAATCGGCTTGATCGAGACCACCACGGCCTCATCGCCGGACGCGTCCGCATCATTTGGCGCAAACAACACACCACAACAGAGGACCAGGAGAACAACCGCCACACTAGTATAACCGGACTTCATTCGCTGGCCTCGCTCACGAACATCAATGATGCCAAAATGTGTAATGTAATTTCATTACATTGCGTAATGCTATAACGTATGCAATAAGCGCAGACAAGAGATTTCAACGCCCCTTGTTGCCCCTGGAGGCAGGATGGCTTCACGACCGAAAACCGACGCCAGCGCGCAGATAACCCTGTCCGGGGTCGGGGTCGAGCGTGCGGGCCGGTGGCTTGTGCGCGGGATTGACCTGAGCGTATCGTCCGGCGAGATCGTCACGTTAATCGGGCCAAACGGGTCGGGCAAGAGCACGACCGCGAAGGCCGCCATCGGTCTGGTCCCGCCCACTGAAGGCCAGGTCCTCAGAGCAGAAAACCTTTCGGTCGGCTATGTCCCCCAGAAACTCGCCGTAGACTGGACCCTGCCCCTTACGGTTCGGCGGCTGATGACAGTCACCGGCCGGTACAGCGACAACCAGATCGAAAAAGCACTCGATGCTGTGGGCATCGCCGGTCTTGCGGGATCGGAAGTGCAGAACCTGTCAGGCGGCGAATTCCAGAGGGCGTTGCTGGCACGCGCGATTATCGGCAAACCCGATCTGCTGGTCCTTGATGAACCGGTTCAAGGCGTGGACTTTGCCGGCGAAGTGGCGCTGTACGATCTGATCGTGAAAATCCGCGACGAGACCGGGTGTGGCATTCTCCTGATCTCCCATGACCTTCACGTGGTCATGGCGCAGACCGACACAGTGGTGTGCCTCAACGGCCATGTGTGCTGCCGGGGTACGCCCGATACGGTTGCCACGAGCCCGGAATATGTGCAGCTGTTCGGAACCCGTGCCGCCGAAACCCTGGCCGTGTACCGGCATCACCACGACCACACGCACCTGCCCGACGGCACGGTCCGGCACCTGGACGGTTCGATCACCGATCATTGTCACCCCCGCGACGGACATCACCATGGCCACGGGGACGGTCATGGAGACGAGCATGGGCATGAACCGGCACAAGACCATGAAACAGATACCGGCGATGGCCCTTCGGAACCTGGCGGTAAACGCCATGCTGGATGACTTTTTTACCCGCGCCCTCATCGCCGGCGTCGGGATTGCCGCCATTGCCGGACCGCTGGGGTGTTTCGTGGTCTGGCGGCGCATGGCCTATTTCGGCGACACCATGGCGCATTCGGCCTTGCTGGGTGTGGCGCTTGCCGTGTTGTTCGACATCAACCTCATGGCCGGCGTGTTTGCCGTCTCGGCGGTGGTTTCAGTCACCCTGATCTTTCTCGACAAGCGCGGATCCCTGTCGACGGATGCCCTGCTCGGCATCCTGTCGCATTCGACACTGGCTCTTGGACTGGTTCTGTTGTCCTTCATGACCTGGGTGCGGATCGATCTCATGGCCTTCCTGTTCGGTGACATACTGTCGGTCTCGGTGGCCGACATTGCTGTCATCTATTCAGGCGGCGCGATCATCCTCGCCCTCGTCACCTGGCTCTGGCGGCCTCTCCTTGCCGCCACGCTGAGCGCGGATCTCGCCCAGGCCGAAGGCCTCAGGCCGGAGCGCGCGCGGGTCTTGTTCATGCTGCTGATGGCCGGCGTCATTGCCATCGCCATGAAGATTGTCGGCATCCTGCTGATCACGTCTTTGCTGATCATTCCCGCCGCCACCGCGCGGCGTTTCGCCACCACACCGGAACAGATGGCGTTCATTGCCATCGGGCTGGGTGCCCTGGCGGTGGTTGCCGGGTTATCGGGGTCGCTTCATCTCGACACGCCGTCGGGTCCATCCATCGTCGTGGCGGCCCTGGGGCTATTCGTTGCGAGTTTGCTGCCGCTCGCCCGCGCCTTGCGCCGGTCCGCTCTTGAAACAAGGAGGCCCCGATGACCACCGATGCGCCGACCCTGACCAAGAACCAGAATCTCGTGTTCGAAACCCTGTCCGAGGCCCAGATCCCGCTCAGCGCCTACACGATTCTCGACCGGCTCAGGGATGCCGGATTCCGGGCGCCCCTGCAGGTCTATCGCGCGCTCGAGAAACTCCGCGACTATGGCCTGGTCCACCGGCTGGAAAGCGTCAACGCGTTTGTCGCCTGCCGGCATTCGAACTGTCACGGGACCGGCCTGATCTCGTTCGCAATCTGCCGCTGCTGCGACCATGTTGAGGAGTTCGCCGACGATGTGGTAACGAACCGCTTGACGTCGTGGACCAATGCGAGAGACTTCAAGGTCGAACAGACGACGATCGAGATCAGCGGCCTTTGCGGCCGGTGCGCCGTGGGCGCAAAGTCTGAGGACTGACTTGGAGGGGAGACCATGAATCATCGGCAACAACGCGAAGAACTGGCTGCAGCTCTCAGGTGGGCAGCGCATCTGGGGTGGCAGTCGGGGATCTGCAATCATTTCAGTTTGGCCGTCGACGAAGACGGCACGGCACCTGAAGGAATTCTGGTCAATCGCCAGGGCGACCACTGGTCGGAGGCCACGGCCTCGTCACTCCTGCTGATGGACGGCGATGGCCAGGTCCTGGACGGTGACGGCTCGGTCGAGGCAACCGCGTTTTTCATCCACAGTGCGATCCATAAACGTGTGCCCAGCGCGCGCTGTGTGATGCATGCCCACCCGCCCTATTCCACCGCCATCATGTGCACGCAGGGCGGGCGGCTGCAGAACTGCCATCAGGACTGCCTGCGGTTTCACCGCCGGATTGCCTATGACGACGATTTTGGCGGGGTCGCCTCGGACGAAGACGAAGGCGGCCGGATCGCCAATGCCCTGGGTAACCACCCGATCATGCTGATGGCCCACCATGGCATCACGGTGACCGGCCCCGATGTCGCCCAGGCGTTCGACGACTTCTACTATCTGGAGACCGCGGCCCGGTACCAGAATCTTGCCCAGGCCTCGGGCCTGCCGCTCAAGGTCATCGACGACGCCGACGCCGATCGCATGGCGCCCGAGTTTCAGGCTGTCGATGCACAGACGTCGGGTCATTTCACGGCGATCATGAGAAAGCTCGAGCGGGAACAGCCCGACTACAGGAACTAGGGTCATGGACGCAAACCCACTCGTTGCGGGAAAATCATTGCCCCTCGTCGTCCACGCATCCGGCGGCGAGACGACGCGCGATCGGTCCTTGATAGACAAGGTTACGGAATACGCTGTTTTGCTCGAAGATCTGACGCACCGCGCCGGTGCCGTCGTTCTCAGAGGCTTCCCTGTTGCTTCGGTCGACGCCTTCCGCGAGGTGTGCGCCACGGTCAGGCCGGCCTTGCGCAACTATGTGGGCGGCGACTCGCCACGTCGTGGCCTGGCCGACCAGGTCTATAACGCCACCGAATACCCCGCCGGAGAAGAGGTTCTGCTGCACAACGAACTTTCCTACGCGGCGTGGTCTCCCGACCGCGTGTTCTTCTGCTGCCTGACACCGGCACAAACCGGCGGCGAAACGCACATTGCCGACGGCCGCGAGATGTACCGCAGGCTCGACCCGGCCGTGCGCGACCGGGTCGAGGACAAGGGCGTTACCTATCTCCAGCACCTGTGGGACGCGGGAGGTCCGCCCGGCCCCGGAAAATCCTGGCAGGAAACCTTTGAGACGGCCGACAGGTCTGCCGTGGAACAAATTCTTGAGGACTCAGGCACGCCCTACACATGGACCCGGCACGGGATCAGGACGGCAACCACCCGTCCGGGCGTGCTTCAGCACGCGGTCACAGGCGAAAAGTGCTGGCACAACCAGGCCGATCAGTGGCACCGCGATATTGCAAGCGTGAAGGATCTCGTTTCTGCCCGCGAAAGCACGCACACGTCCGACCCCGGAGCCGGCGACGAGACCGTCGGCAATCACGTCACTTACGGCGACGGCCAGGAAATCGACGTGGCCGACCTGATGCATATCCGGGACGTTTCCCGGGCCTGCGAAGTCAAATTTCCGTGGCAGGCCGGCGACGTCATGGTCGTCGACAATGTGCTCACGATGCACGGCAGGAAACCGTTCACCGGAGACCGGAAAGTGGTGGTTGCGATGGCGTGAGCGCGCTCCGCCATCGCGCGGGAACAACGCCGGTCGAGGTCAGGCCTGCACTTGTTAAGCCCGGCGACACATTCCAGGGTTTCTTTGCATCGCACCCACGTGAGTGCCTTTACGCATCATCATGTCCATCGCACCAGCCTGAGAAATAAAACCCGAAAAAAAAGGCGATAGTAATGGCATAATTCTGTCGCTTGAAAAAGTAAAACTGGACTTATTGGGCAATGAGGCGCAATATGAATCCGGTAAACGCGCCGGAATGACGCGATAAAATCTCCGGAAAATTTAATAAATTAGACCAAAAGCAACAGTGCGATTGGTTGTACCGACTCGATTCATTTCGGGCGAAAGGATATATCATGGAAACACCTGCCATATTTCAAGGTGAGTCTCTAACACGGCTTGTACAAGGCACTGCCTTCGGTGCGATCGCCACTATGGTTGTCGGATTCGCATGGGGCGGCTGGGTTCTGGGCAGTACTGCAGAAAAACAATCGGCAGTAGGCGCCAAGAGTGCCGTGGTCGCGGTTCTGGCGCCAATTTGCGCTGACAAATTCCAGAACGCTGCCGATGCAACTCTCAACTTGGCCAATCTGCAGAAAGAATCTTCCTACCAACAAGCCAGCTTCATCGAAAAGGGCGGCTGGGCGATACTGCCCGGGAGCGATCGGGCCAGCGATGGCGTTGCAAAGGCATGTGCCGTACTTCTGAGAGAAATGAAGTAACCAGACTGAATACCAAGTACAGTGCTTCCTTCGATATCGATGTGCTGTTCTAACGGCCTCAGCAACACACAATCAGGGAAGGCCCTGCTCCGGCAGGGCTTTTTTATGGAGACATTCGGTGTTGCTGACTGACACATCCGATATATGGGGACTACAGCATTTCGGGTTTGACCGTATTCATCAACATGTTCGCTGGAGTACATGTGACCGTCAGAACCTGTCGTCCACGTGCACCGACACGAACAACTACTTAATAGCTGCCCGAGGGGTCCGCGTGTCGGAGCACGAGGACGACAACATTGAGGGTTTTGATTTCAGCGTCGGAACGGAACCGCGCGAATCGACTTCCTGAATGAATCCGATAAATCGCGACACGTTTTAACTAATCCTATCAATCAGACGAATGGTTTGAGCGCGCCCTGCTTAAGTGGAGTAGACGGTTTTCTGACGGGAAAAGCTTTTTGGTCAGCCCGTCTCATCTCCCGCATCGTCATAGAGCAATCTGGCCCGGAAATTTTGTCACATTGGCCCCTTACGGGGCAGAAAGTTCTTATGCTCCACACAGCATCGTGGCTGCTTTACCAGCTTCCGCTTTACCTCATGACTGCTATCGTCACTCACCTAATTGTGTCGTTTGCCCAGACACTGATGCATTACAAACTCGGCCACCATCCGAGAGGCCGTAAACTGTTCTCGAACCATATAAATTTCCACCACACCTACTACTCCAAAAATCATCTGGTTTCTCCGGTGTACCTGAGTGAAGAAGGCAACAATACGCCTTTCTTTCTCATTCCCGTGTTTCTGGTCGGCGTGTGTACGTATCTCGTGTTGCCCATTGATTTGTTTGCGGTTCAGACTGTTGCATGCGCGGCATCATTCTATGCCCATGTTTTTTTCGATAAGGAATATCACGTAGCGGGATCACGGCTCCAAAAGTTCGTTTGGTTCAGGCGCAAACAGGAACTGCACTTCGTTCATCACCGGCATGCGAACAAGAATTTCGCGGTGATTCATTTTTTCTGGGATAGAATTCTCGGTACTTATCGAGCGCCGAATGCTGCGTAGATATGCATCGGTAGGACCGTTCTGTAACGGCAAAGCAATTAACGCGAAGTTCGCCCATGCGGATAGACGTGCACCCCGCGCAGCTACTGTTGTTTCAAGAGCCTTATCCGATCAATAGCGGAGTTCGGCCAACACTGCGTGGTGATCGCTCGGCCAGATGCCATCCATCGGCTCGTGGCCGGTAACTTTGCAATCGACGATGTGGCCGGCGCCACGGGCCAGAGGTAAGCCGGCCAGGATGTAGTCAATTCGCCGGTCAGGTTCCAGCGTTGCATTCACATAGGGATTGGCGTTGTCCCAGGTCAGGCCGGAGCCGCCATCGCCCGCCACGCGCCACGCATCATGGAACACGAGACCCTCGACGGGACAGGTGGTCAACCCCGTCAGCATGCGCATCTCTTCTGCATCCGGCTCGGCGTTGAAATCGCCGCACACAATCGGCGGGAATGTCCACGGCCGCATGCGATCGACGAAACGGGCCAGATCGGCCACTTGCTGCTGGCGAATGCGGCTATGTTCAAAACGCCAGTTCAGATGCGTGTTGAAGACCGGAACCGCACCGCGGGGGCCGTTGACGTTGGCATACAGCGCAATCCTGCCCTCACCGGTCTCCTCCTCCCCAGGCAGCACTGCCGTCTCCCACGCCTCAATCGGCCAGCGCGACAACACCGCGTTTCCAAATCCGAACCCCTTCATCTCCATACCGGATGCGTATGCATGGTGGTAGCCAAGATCCGCCGCAAGCTCAGCAGCAAAACTGGTGTTGTCGTCGCACCAGACTTCCTGCAGCGCTATGATGTCAGCGTTTATGGTTTTCAGGGTCGCCCTGATCGCCGGTTGACGGCGCTCCCAAGGTCCGAACCGCCACCAGATATTCCACGTCAAAACGCGAACCCGCGTTTCTATCGCGCTGCTTTGCGTGTGTTGGTCCGTCATTTGGGCAATCTTTCATTTCCAGACAACCGGTCCTAGGGTTGAGGCCATCTCGGACTACCATAGCGGGAAGAAGCAACGATTGTCTCAACGCCTGTTCAGGATTTCTCGCATCGCTCCGCGGAGAGGGCGGACTTTGGCCACGCTACACGCCAATTGACACAGTTTTCAACGGACACTCAAATCCATTCACACTTGACCTGAGCTCTGCCGAGGGATAGGCAGGGGGCAATGAGTTCCGCCTCCTCACTTTTGGTTCCGCCAGACGTGCTCACTCCGGCCAGTGAACTTGCGGAGCATTACGACGGCTGGCTCTGCGATGTTTGGGGTGTGGTCCACAACGGCGTTGCCGCGTTTGACGACGCAGTTGAGGCGCTATGCCGATACCGGGCCGGTGGCGGGTATGTTGTTCTGATCACCAACGCACCACGACCGAGCCGGGCGGTCTATCCGCAACTGGAACGGCTGGGCGTGCCACGCGAAGCTTTTGACAGCATCGTTACCTCCGGAGATGTTGCGCAGGCGCTGGTCAGGAAACGGCCGACCGCGCCGCTTTTCCATCTCGGTCCACCGCGCGATCATATGATGTTGGACGGCCTGTCAAATCCGATTGTCGACAGCTCGGAAGCCGAAATCTGCCTGCTCACCGGGCCGTTGAGCGATGCCAGCGATACTGTTGAAGACTATGACAGCCGTCTGTCGGTGTTGCTGGAACAAGGCGTCGAAATGTTGTGCGCCAATCCTGATCTTGTAGTGCGCAGCGGTGACCGGCTCGTGATCTGTGCCGGTTCGATCGCAAGGCGTTACTCGCAAATGGGCGGAAGAGTCACCTTCGCCGGCAAGCCGCAGGCGCCGATTTACGAAGCCGCGATGACAAGGGTGTCGGAGCTGGCCGGCCGGAATGTCGCCAAGAATAGTCTGCTCGCGGTGGGCGACGGACTGCCCACTGACATCAAGGGCGCGGCCCTCAACGGGTTCGACGTCTATTTCATTACCGGGGGCATCCATGCCGCCGAACTTGGCGATCTGGGTGGCTCTGACGGCGTCGCCAGAGTGGCGGCGGGCGTGGAGAACCAGTATTCGGGGATCAGGCTCGCCGGCATTTGCGACCAGCTCCGATGGAACTGACAGTCGGCTTCACATCACTCACAGTGGTCACGAAATACCTGTCGGCCGTATTGTGAATTGACCGATACATGGGCCATACGAATTGTCCGCTTCTGATTTTGTCTTGTCGGTGCTGTGGTCACACGCGTTAGCGGCTATCAACAGGTCCACAGGTTTTAGAGCATTATCCGACCACAGTGCGTTCTGCCGTAAACATCATCGAACCTCTTCAGCCTCAGTCCTTGTAACGGCTCCGCCAGTCTCATGAACTCGCTCTTTGCGGAGAAACTCCGAATCCGGACAGATCGTTGTCAGCGACACGCGGCGCTTTAAACATTGCATCTGCAGGCAACCCGAGCTACAGTGTGCTCCCGTTCCGGGGTTCTTATGAGGAATCCCCAAGAAAGTGTTAAGATGTCTTGGCCGTCCAGTTTTGTGATGACGCAGACAGAAATAGTAATTTACGAACACGCATCCATCGATGACTTTTGATGAAGTAAAGTGACCTGAGGCGTATGTACCGTCTTGCCAATGGTTTTTGATTTGATGTGAATATCCGCCCAGCGGCAATAAGCGTTTCTAATTTTTTCAGATTTCGATATTCGTGAGCCATTCCTCCGAAGGATTGCTCAATTTTGCCGGTGAACTGAAGCCCGTTCACCTTTGATGGCATCGTTTTCTTCAATAGTATTTTGCCATCCCTACATCCAACAGCCTGATCAATGAGGCTGACTTCGAGACGAGAGAACGTATCGGTTCAACGCGCGGCCCAGTTTCGGGGCGTGCCTGGGCGTGCCGTGTTCCCTCTCCAACACTGCATGCGAGCCTTGATCGCTTTTGTGCGGGAAGGAAATATCAACTTGGAAAAGTACCTACTTTTTACGCCGGGGCCCGTTAATGTGGCTGCAAATGTGCGCATGGCGATCGCTGCCGAAGACATCTGTCACCGCGAAACCGATTTCGACCGTTTGCTTGCCAGCATCGAAACAAAGCTGCTGTCCCTCCTGCAGATCCGGCGACCCGAGCACTACCGGGCCGTTGTGATTACAGGTTCAGGCACTGCCGCGAACGAAGCCATGTTGTCATCGGTCGTGGGCGAAGGAAGCATTCTCATTGTCTCGAACGGTGAGTTTGGCGAACGTCTCCACAAAACATCCGTGGTTCACAACAAACTGACCCATCTGATCGAGTTTCCCTGGGGACAGGCAATAAATCTCGCCGTGATCGAAGCTTACCTGAAGAAGCACACAATCGACGTCATAGCAATTGCCCATCACGAGACCTGTTCCGGCATGCTGAATCCTTTGGCTGAGATTGGCGCGTTGGCCAGAAAATACCATGCCATCTTCATCGTTGATGGCGTCAGCAGCATCGGCGCTGAAACCGTTGATATGGAAGCCAACAACATCGCTTTTTGTTCCAGTTCCAGCTCCAAGGCAATTGGATCCTATGCCGGTCTGTCGTTCGTCGTTGGCCGCACGACACAGTTCGAGAAACTGAAACACCACCGCGCAAAAACGACCTATTTGAACCTCGCGACGTTTTATGACTTCCTGAAAAACCGGTCGCAAACACCCAACACCCCGGGTGTCCCGTTGTTTTTTGCACTGGAACAGGCGCTGTCGAACATTCTTCTGGAAGGCGTCTCCTGCCGGTTTGCCAAGATCAAACGCAAAGCGGATCTGCTGCGGCAGGGGATGCGAAAACTGAATCTCGATTTCCTGTTGGACGAGAAAGACATGTGCTCGATGTTGACCACGGTCTGTCTCCCAACAACCCTGGATGTCGGCATTCTGCGCCAGAAATTGCGCGAAAAATCCATCATCATCTACGAGGGAAAAGGGTGTTTTGAGGGCAAGGTTTTCCAGGTCGGCAACATCGGCGAGTTATCGAATTTTGAAATCGCGTTCTTCCTGAGAACGTTGAAAGAGATCCTTTTGACGGCTGTTTCAAAAGACAACCGCACCGTTGTAACAATCATGCCGCCCGCTCCGGGATGGCCGCCTGTGGTTGACGGGCTGGATGTTTTGGCACCGGCAGTCGCATGAGCGAAAAGTTGCAACGCCTGTGGGCCACAAAGACAAAACAGGACGAATGGTGGTCATCATTCGTTACGTCGCCGCTTGCAGTCGCTGCAAATTTCCTAATCGTTGATCTGCAGTGGCTGACGCCTAACCGGATCACGGCCCTGTCCTTCTTCGTCGCATTCATCGCCGCCGGGTTCATCGTCGTCGGTGGCACCGGCAGCTTTATCCTCGCCGCAGTCCTGATCCATATCAGCCACGTACTGGATTGTATGGACGGTCAGATGGCTCGATATCGGCAAACATCGTCTGCCGCTGGCAGCTATTTTGACAGACTGACGGATCAGGTCCAGGTGACACTCTGGTTCGGGGCGGCAGGCTATGCGGCCTATGCCCAGTCACATGACGTGGTTCCTGTGTTTCTGGCATTCATCGGCGTCGCCTTCTACGGACTCCGCGGCTACGCAAAATACGTGGCCATTCAAACCGAAATGTCACGCAACGCCGCTTACCTGACGCAACTCGCCAAGACAAAAATCTTTCCGGAAACGGCTGGCCTCGGCTTTGGCTGGCAGGCGAACATCCGATGGTTCGTAAACGAACAACGCAAGATTCTCGACTTCGACGAGGGCGTCTTCATTTTTATGCTTTCGCTTGCCCTGGTCCTCGACAAACTGACTCCCATGCTTTGGGTCTTTGCCGTGAGCCAAGTGTTCTACGGCGTCTATCGCTCAGTTCAGCACGGCATTCAGATCGCCTCTCCTGCTCCAAGCCCAATGCAGAAATAGTACCCGAAAACCAATAGCAGAATTGATTCCAACCCATGGCAAGCACCAAAAAACCGGCCCTAAAAGCGATCGTTCTGGCAGCGGGAGTGGGGTCGCGAATCAGACCGTTGACGGACGACTGCCCAAAAAGCCTTCTAACGGTTGCGGGCATGTCTATCCTCGAGAGAATGATCGACAACATCCAAGCCTGTGGCATTAACGAAATAATATTCGTGCTTGGATATCTGGACCGGCAGATCGAGGATTTCGTCAGAACGACGTTTCCCGATCTCGACTCACATTTCATCCTCAATCGCAAATTCAGAGAAACCAATACCGGCTACTCCCTCATGCTGACTGAGGCGGCTGTAGGAGGGGAGAGTTTCGTGAAGTTCGATGCGGATGTGGTCTTCGATATCGAAATTCTGCGCCAGCTGATCGCGAGTCCCTTTGACAACTGTCTTTGCATTGATCGCGATATTCAACTGGATGCTGAGGAGGTCAAAGTCCTGCGGGGCGACGGCAATCGGGTTCTGCAAGCCAGCAAAACGGTCGATCCAACCAAGGCCGCCGGCGAGTCTATCGGAATTGAGAAGCTCAATTCGGTGGCGGCAAAGCTGCTTTTCAAGGAACTCCAATTGATGATGCAGGAAACCGAGAACCATCAGGCGTACTATGAAGCGGCCTATGAGCGATTGATCGAAAAAGAGACCCCGTTTCACACCGTTGACATAACCGGACTTGACTGGACCGAGATTGATACACACGAAGACTTTCATGCCGCCAACCAGATGTTTGCACGGCAATAGCCATCACGGACTCATCGATGAAAAAACGCGAATGCCAATGCAGGAACTGAAGGCCTCTACCGACCGAAACAGGGCAATCAGGAACGCGTTGTCAAACCGCCTCTTTTTCAAGGCAGACGCTGGAACACCCGGCGTTTGATATTTAGACCATCGGGCACGCGACGTTGCGTGCACATGGAAAACCCGCAACGACTAGACATGATGCTCTTCTTAAGAGACGCGTTGCACTTTCGAAAAAGGAAAACCAATGTCCAAAGGCAACAATAAACGCGGCAACAAAGAAGCCAAAAAGCCAAAAAAAGTTAAGCCGAAGATCTCCGCAACCGCTGACTCGAATGCCGGAAAGGCACCAATCGTCGTCGCCGGCAAAAAGATCAAATAGAAGACATCGAGTGGGTCCGCAAACCGTGGACCCGCCCGATATCACGAATTTGAAAACTTCAGACCTGAAACATCAGTGTTCTTGCCCGATGGAGAATCCAAGTCTGGAAAATCTCCCTCGGATCATACATGCCATTCTTGAAGACTGCGGCGCAATTCGGCAGCGTTAAAGCGTGCCGCAGTTTATGGGATTCATTCCTGGTGCTGATCGGCATTGCACAGCCGGAGCATTGGCTTTACCGACCTCCCTCTTTGTCGTCCTCGCACGCCGGCACGAGGACCTCCGGCGTTGAAACTTTGGAGTTGCACGTGTCAAGCACGCGCATGACAGTTTTTAGGGACGTCGTGCAGCCGTGAAGTTTGTCGATGAGTACGATAAAACGTGAAATACCTCAAAACCCCGGCAGTACCAACACTTTCGGGCTGGCGGGCAGCGTTGCCTCCGAGATCGTCACGGACGGTTTGTCTGAAATCTCTACCTCGAATTCCTTGCCCAGTTTCGCAATGAACGCCGCCAGTGTCGACGGCCCGAAAAAGTGCATGGGAATGACGATGCTGGCGCGCAGGTCCTTGACCACCTGGATCATGGCCGTGTGATCGAGCGTATAAGACCCGTCCACCGGCACCAGCACCACATCGAGCCTGCCGATCCAGCCGATGTGCTGCGGCGTCAGCTGATGATGGAGGTGGCCCAGGTGGCCGATGCACAGGCCGGACACTTCAATGATGAACACCGAATTGCCGTCGCGTTCGGTAGCTCCCGACCAATGACGGATGTTGGTGGGCACATTGCGGATGTAGACATCTTCGAGTGTCAGATTGTGGTCGGCGGGCTTGCCGGCCTCGCCCCAGCCGCGCAGGACGTGCTTGATCGCCGGATCGGGCACGTTGGTGAAATGGGTCTCATGGGCATGGTTCATGGTCACCACGTCCGGCACCGGTCCGTCGCCTGCGAGACCGGCAAAATCGGTCGCGACCACGATGCCTTTTGGACTTTCGATCCGGAACGTGGAGTGCCCGACGAATGTCAGCCCGACTTCGTTGGCCTGAAGAGCGGTGTTGTGCAGCGATGCCCGTATGACCGGCACATCGAGACCGGCAAGCGCCAGGCACCGGCTGGCGGCGGCCTGCGCCGGTGACTGGATCATGACGTTGGCAAAGAAAAGACCCAGGATGCAAAGCCCTGCGTTTCGATAACAGCCCATCGATCTTCCTCCCTTGTGCCGCCCCTGCCCTTCGCCGCTTTCAGTTTCGACGGTCAGTCATGTCCCAGAAACCACGCGATTCAACCCAAGGCATCCCTCATGGTCTTCAACTGGGCGTCGGCGCTCTTGACCATCAGGTTAACGTCGGATCCGCAGGCGACGAAGGCAAAGCCTGCATCAAACAGTTCCAGTGCCTTGGCCGGATCGCCGACCAGCGTTCCGGCTGGCTTGCCTGCGGCGCGGGCAATTTGGGCGCCGTCCACGATATCAGCCCACAGTCCCTCGTTTGCAACCTGACCGAGCAGCCCCATGTCGGCGGCCAGATCGGCGGGACCGAAGAACACCCCATCGACGCCGTCGACCCGGGCGATTTCGCCGACCCGCGACAGGGCTTCCCTGGTTTCAATCTGAACGATGATGCAGGTCTCCTCCTCGACCCGGTCGAAATAGTCCGTCACCCGGCCGAAGCGATTTCCCCGCTGGGACATGGAAACGCCGCGTTTGCCGCGCGGCGGATAGCGGGTCGCGGCGACGGCGGCCTGGGCTTCCTCGACCGATTGTATCATGGGAAACAACAGTCCCGGGGCGCCCATGTCGAGCAGCGACTTCACAATCACGGGATCGTTCCAGATCGGCCTGACGACCGGAATCGTCGGGCTGTCCTCGTAGGCCTGCAACTGGCCCAACACCGTTCGCAGATCGTTTGCAGAATGCTCCATGTCGAGCAATGCCCAGTCATAGCCGGACGCAGCTATGGCTTCTGCGGCAATATTGCTGCACAGGGAATTCCAGATACCCACCTGCTGGCGGCCGGCGCCGATGGCGTGTTTGAACGTATTTGTCTTTAGTATTGCCATGGCGTGTGCCGCACCCGATGTGTTGATTGATGGTGCGGCAATGGTACGGCCAATCACACCGGTCCGTCCAGCGGTGCGGTTGTGATTGTTGTCTGCGTCACTGGCATTTTGCGGCGTTCGCCAACACCCAAAGACTGTCCTAACAAATCCCGGTTGACGAAACAGATTACGAGAGTCTTTTCAACGCATTCCGGTAGTCAGTTGAACTTCCAGTTGAATGTCGCCTTGGCGCCGTAGAAGAGGTAGGAGTCATCGGCCTGAATTCCGGCGTCGCCGTTGCGCAGGGCCGAGGATGCGTCCTGGGTCACCTGACTGATGCCGTTCAGCCACATTACCGTGCCACCGAACGACAGATACATCTGTTCCTGGAGGCGCACATGCATGGTGGGTGAAAACTCCACCATCTGGGCAAAGCCGCTGTCCGAGCCGTTATTGTTGAAGGAACTGGCCGTTGCCCCCGTGGTGGAGAAGTTGCTGTCGCTATCGATGAAGTTTGCGAAGGCGCCAAGCGCCAGCCGTCCGGACACGATGACGTTCTTGCCCAGGCGCTTTCGCCCGGAAACACCGAACTGTGCGCCGACAAGCCGGTTTGTCACAGACGACGCCAGTGTGTCGACAGAGCCATCGAATGAATCAGAAAACGCGCTGCTCGCTGACCCGGAAAAATCGTTGCCGACGTTTATGAACCGGGCGCCGGCAAAGGTCTTCAGGCCCGACATCAGCTTGTGGGACACGGGATCGTCAAACACAACATTGAATTCCAGGCCGCCGAGATTTTCACCGGAATCGCTGGCTTCGGAAATATTCTGCTGTTCGGTCACGAGTTCGGTTTTCGATTGGGTAACCCAAACACCACAGGCGTTTCTGAACTTCTCCGTGAAGGTCCGTTCGCGCTCGACATCAACCGAACTGGTCGCGGATTGATTGCCAAGGCCGAGCCCACCGACCGTGAAGCCGCCAAACTGGATGGAATGAACGCTCTTGACCTTATCCATCGGCAGGTCGATGAACGTCCACGCCCCGCCGGGGCGATCGAGATCCAGCACCTGATGCTGCTCGCCGGAAGACGTCAGCGATTGGCGTTCGTAGTGACTCTGATCATTCGACGGATCGCCAAAATACGTGCCGAACGAAACCGACATGCTGCTGGGCTGCTGGTCCGGCGGACTTGTGAACCGATTCTGACCGGCGGAATGACCAAGGGCTGCCTTGTCCCGTCCGGCACCGAATCGGGAATGCAAAACGCCGAGCAGCGAACGCCGTTCAGGCTGTTCCGCCTGACCGGTGTCGGACCAATCGACCTTCCATTCCGATGAATATGCCGTGGGCGTCAGACAGACGCTCAATACAATGGCTCCGCACGACGCAACCACCGTACGAAAAACACACTTACCCAAACGCAGACAACGACCGTTACTGGACATGCCCCAATTTCCCCTCCGCCCCCCAGCGGCTGGAATTCCTACACTGCGAATCATAGCGCAATGATTCGCCCACGAGAAGTTAAGTATGACCAAACTGTGGAAAACTTATGGCGGCGCGGCAGTGTTTCTTGGAAAAGTGCGTTGCCGCCGACTGGCAGGCCTTGAAAATACGACACAATACAGGCTCAGACCCGAAAATCGACCGACAGAAACGTCGGCATGGGCGGTCGCAAACTCAGTGATTTCAGGTCAATTGCCCCGGGGGGGGGGGGGGGGGGGCGGGGGGGCGGGACAAACGGGCGGTACCCGCCGGCTTGGAGAGCCCCCAGCAAGTTGCGGAGATTTCTCACGCACCTTTCTCCAAGCCGCACTGTAATCATAGCCGTTCGGGGTTACAGTTTGAAAGGCACGATTCGGCGGCGGTGGAGATTTCCCGTCGGGCTGTGTTGGAATTGTCACGAAAACGTCCAGACGCCGAACCAGGGAGGATTCCAGTTATGTTTCAGAGTACCGGGATGTTTGTGGTCCTGTCGGCCGTTACACTGTTGATAGGCACGGCAACGGCTGCCCCTGCCGCACAACCATCCATCGTCGAGGCGTGCACGCGTACCGTGAACGATTATGCCTGGTATCTTGACCATCCCGACACGGATTTGTCGCAAACCGCCGGCAAGTTCGCAGACCTGTTTGAGGAAGATGCCGATGTCATCCTGATCGACGATGACCTGGCAGAGCGGCCTTATGCCGGACGCAAAGGATTTATGGAACGCTACCTCGACAACAGAGGCCACACGCGGTTCCTGCATGTGACGTCGAACATCCGTGTCAGGCCAACGTCCGTTAACACGGCCACCGGCACAAGCTACGTCACGATCTCCCTCCACGCAGCCGGTGGAAGCATGAAGGACGAGGGCGCTGTCACGCTGATCGAAGAATTTCGCGATGAGTACCGAATGACCGTGCAGGGCTGCAAATTCTCCAAACGCAAGTCGATGGTGAGGTGGTTCAGCATAAACGGGGTAATCGAAGACCCGACGCCGGAATGACGCGCCAGGTTCGGATCGGCCCTTTGTCCCGAACGCCCCGTCTGGGTATGTGATGCCATCGCCGACGGCCCGGTGATCGTGAGGGAGAGGATCGTCACTGCAAATCTCACTTTGAAAGGTTTCCGGCATATGCAATTGTCCGCCGGAAGATCACCTCACGCGCATGAAGGGGCACTAACCTTGAGCTTCGATATTGACCGCGCACGCCGCGAAACCCGTGGCGTCGCCGATGTTGTTCATTTCAACAACGCCGGATCATCGCTGATGCCGGACACCGTCTACGAAAGCCAGGTCCGGTATCTCGATCTGGAGGCCCATATCGGCGGCTATGAAGCGGCCGCCCGGGAAGCGGGGGCCCTTCAACAGGTCTATGGCTCGATCGCAAACCTGATCGGCGCGGCGCCGGACGAAATCGCCCTGGTTGAAAACGCCACCGTCGCCTGGGACATGGCATTCTATGCCCTGAAGTTCGAACCCGGCGACAGGATCCTGACGGCGCAAGCCGAGTATGCCGCCAATTACGTGGCTTATCTGCATGTGGCCGGACGCAGCGGGGTCGTGATCGATGTCATTCCCAATAACGAACATGGCGAAACTTGCCCGGATGCCCTGGAGGAGATGATCGACGAGCGCGTCAAGCTGATATCGATCACCCATGTGCCGACCAATGGCGGCCTGGTCAATCCGGCTGCCAAAATCGGTGCCGTCGCCAACCGCCACGGCATTCCCTATCTGCTCGATGCCTGCCAGGCGGTCGGCCAGATGCCGGTCGACGTGAAAGAGCTGGGCTGCGATATCCTGTCGGCTACGGGGCGCAAGTATTTGCGCGGTCCGCGCGGAACAGGCTTTCTCTACGTCCGGCGTGGCCTGATCGAAAGCCTGCATCCGCCGATGATCGATCATTTTTCCGCCGACTGGACCGCGCCCGACCGATACGAACTGCGCAAGGACGCCCGGCGTTTCGAGAACTGGGAAAACAATTACGGCTTGCGGCTTGGTTTGGGGGTAGCGGTCGACTACGCCGCCGATTGGGGGCTCGACGCGATCTGGGAACGGGTCCAGGCCCTGGCCACACGCGTGCGCCGGGGTCTTGGCGGCATCGAGACTGTAACGGTTCACGATATCGGCCGGGTGCAGTGCGGCATCGTTTCGTTTTCCGTTGACGGAGTCTCGCCCGAACAGGTCAAGGCGGCGCTGGCCGCCCGCAAAATCAACGTTTCGATATCCGATCCCTCAAGCACGCTCCTGGACAGCATGGCGCGCTCGCTGACACCCCTGGTGCGCGCATCGGTGCACTATTACAACGACGAACAGGAAGTCGACAGGCTGATTGACGTTGTCGGCAAGATTGCCGACGGCTCAGCGCCTGTTGTTCAGACCTGAGTGCCCGGCCATGACGCTGCGGCTGCTTGGCGCTACGGTTTTGCCGGCAAGGCCACCGCACCGAACCAGTAGCGCACGACGGCGTCAATCATCTCGTTCAGCTTGCCAAGCCCGGCCGGTTTTGTAATGAACGAGTTGGCGTGCAGCTGGTAGGACTTGACCATCGATTCCTGATCCCCCGCCGTGGTCAGAACTACCGTCGGGATCTGACGTAAATCCGTGTCGGCCTTGATGTCCTGAAGGACTTCGTAGCCATTGACCTTCGGCATATTGAGATCCAGCAGGATAAGATCGGGGCGTTGTTCTTCCTCGTAGCCGTCCTGACGATGCAGCATGGCGAGCGCCTGCTCGCCATCATTGGCAATGCGAAGATCATACTCCGTCCAGTGTTTGGAGAAGGCGTGCTTCATGAGCATCACATCGGCGGGATCATCTTCGACCAGCAGAATGCGGGCGAAAGGGGGTTGGGTCGGTCTGCCGTCCATTTCGGGGTCCTCAATTCAATTCGCGTGGCTGACTGCGCAGCCGGCGTCAAAACGTGCCAATGTCAGGATTGTATTAGTGTCGAAAACCGCTGCCCACCCAGCACAGGGATGCCAGGGACCGCAAAGTTTCGTTTTCCTGATTCGTCAGGCCGGCAAATGCCATTTGCCTTAGTGTGACTCAATCCACCACCACACGAATTTTACCATAGTTAAGGGAGATTTGTATCTGCGATATAGCTCGAACCGTTCCGCCGTCAACACCCATTCTTCAAAAATTGAATGTTTTTAAACCAGTATCACAGGCCATTCCTTCAACGTCCCCGGTCAGAGCCTGCCCGCAGTGTCGAGGCACGGACTGACGGAGGGCCGGGAATCGCGTTACGCTGGCCGCCTTGGGTCCGATGTTGTGGCCCAATAGTGGAATTGGGATCGGACCTTGGACAGCACGCTCATCATCATCGGCTTCACGTTCCTGCTTGCCGGTGCGGTCAAGGGAATTGTCGGGTTCGGGCTGCCGACCGTCGCCCTCGCGGTCGTCACCGCCCTGCTGGGACACACCGAAGCCATCGCCATCATGCTCGCCCCGTCGCTGGTCACCAATGCCTGGCAGGCCTTTGGCGGCGGGCACCTGCGCGCCATCGTCAAACGGCTGGGCGGGTTCCTCCTGCCCGGCGCCGTCTTGATCTTTCTGTCGGCGCGGCTTCTGACGATTGCCGACCCGACGATACCGGTTCTGGTTCTGGGCCTTGCCTTGTGCGTTTACTCCATCGTCACCCTGATGGTTTCCGCCCTGCCGCCGCCGGGCGCGAACGAACGCTGGCTGACCCCGCTGGTCGGCACAATGACCGGGGTTCTGACCGGCCTCACCGGGACGTTTGTCGTGCCTTCCGTCCTCTACTTCCAGAGCCTTGGTCTTGAGCGCGACGTGCTGATCCAGACGATGGGCGTTTGGTTTTTCACGGCGACCGTCATGCTTCTTGTGTCGCTGGGAACGCAGGGCCTGCTGACATCCGCACTTGGCACCTATTCGGTTATCGCCGTTGTGCCGGCGCTGGCGGGAATGATGCTCGGCCAGGCCTTTCGCAAACGGCTTTCAGAGACCGTGTTCAGGAAGATTTTCTTGTGCTCCCTGTTCGTCCTGGGTTTCTATATCGTCCTGCGAACCGTATCAGCCTGAAGTCCCCCCGCGGCGGGCCGGCAGACGGTGTGAAGGTTGAGATTAACCGGTGCCGGGTCTATCGTAGCCTCCCAACAGGAGAACGGTCATGCTGGACAATCCCGAACGAGAGCCCGAAACCCCTATAGAAAACTCTGCGGCAGAACCGATTCGTGTCCGCAGCGAATGGGGTGAACTCAAGGAATGCGTCTACGGCGGGTACGACCAGTTCGTGTTCCCGAAATTCCTGCAGGACGCGGACGTGCGCCCGTCCGGCGCGTTCCGCCAGTTCTGGTTCGACCATCAGGAAGAAGATGTCGCCCAGGCCGATTCTGAGTATTACGCGCGCTGGCGCACACAGATCAAAGGCGCGGTCGACTTTCTTGTGGGCAGCGGCATCAAGGTCCATCTGCCCGAGCGCATCAGCGACCAGAACATGAAGTACCCACGCGGTGAAAATCATGGGGTGCTGACCGGCTGGCTGCGCGATCCGTTCGTCACCATCGGCAACAATGTCATCGAACTGGCGCCAAGATCGCTGTTCCACCGGCGCCAGCGTTTTGCCATCCGCCATATTCTGGCCGCCACCATGGAACGCGGCGCGCGCTACTTCGCACAGCCTGACAGCGGGGCGGATGACGACAACGAGGGCAAACCGGGATGGGGCTATCTGGAAGGCGGCGACATCCTGGTGCTCGGCAAAAAAGTGCTGGTGGGTCATTCGGGCAATTGTTCCAACCCGGAAGGCGCGCGCTGGCTGCAGCACATGCTGGGACCGGACTACGATGTGGAGATGGTGGCGATCGACAAACGCTTCTCTCATCTGGATTGCGTCATGCTGACGCCGCGCGAGGGGGTGGCCGTCGTGTCGCTTGAATGCCTGCCCGACGGCGTGCCCGACTGCATGAAGGACTGGGACCTGATCGACGTGCCATTCGAGGTAACCAAGGTCCATATGGGTTGCAACAACCTGACCATCAACGACCAGACCGTGGTGATGCCCGAAGGTTATCCCCATGATGCGGTGGCCAGCCAGCTGAAGGCGCGCCGGTTCGAGGTAATCCGCATGCCCTACGATGCGGTCTACTGCATGGGCGGTTCGTTCCGCTGTTGCCACCAGCCGTTCATCAGGCTTTAGGCCAAGGTGCGGGCACCGGCACCATGATGCAAGAAGCGCCTTCGCTACTGCTGCCCCGAGGCCGGGTTGTCATGATATCCGGCGCGGCGCGCGGCATGGGCCTCGAGTTTGCCCGCCGGCTGCACGCTGACGGCTACACCCTGAGCCTGGGCGCACGCAACGCCCGGGCGCTGGCGGAAGCGGTCGGGACCATCGACGGTCTGGACGACACGCGGGTGCTTCAATGTCACTACGATGCACAAGATCCGGACACGGCAAAGGCCTGGGTCGACCGGACGATTGAACGCTTCGGCCGGCTCGACGCCCTCGTCAACAATGCCGGCATTCTGCGCCTGCACCAATTCGACGACTATGATGAGGCGAAGTTCGACGAGGTGCTCGACGTCAACCTGAAAGGCCCCTATCGCCTGACCATAGCCGCCCTGCCCCATCTGCGCGCCTGCGGCGCCGGGCGCATCGTCAACATCAATTCGCGCTCAGGCCTGCTCTACCGGCCGGGCAGCGCCGACTACAACATTTCCAAACACGCCAACATGGCCCTGACCCACGCCGCCCGCCACGAATTCTGGGAGGACGGGGTGCGCACGACAGCCATCTGCCCCGGCCCGGTCGCCACCGACATGTCGGCCGACGATATCGCCGCCGGCATGGAGGTCACCCAGCCGGGATCGGTGGCAGCCATCGTGAGCATGGTCCTGTCGATGCCCAACACGGCGTCGATTCCGGTCATTCCGGTTTGCTGCGACCTGAATGCCATGTGAGCTAAAGGGGCACGGTGTGCCTTACTGCGCCCGGGAATAGCAGAACCCGTTTCCCGGACGCCCGTCAGAGCGGGCCGGGATCTCACCAGACACCGGCCTTTGCGTTTCACGCGGTCCCCGGTCTGCGAAGCAGCACTGGCGTGCTGCATCGCGCACGGGAAACAGGTTCTGGGGTAGGTGCAGTTTCCGTGCCCCGGCCTTGCGCCGGGGTCTACTCGCGGCGCGATGGGTGGTGACCTAGGCGAGTGGATCCCGGATCGCGCTACGCTTGTCCGGGAAACGGTGGTTCCGGATTGATGTGTTTCTTCGTCCCCTGGGCACGCGGCAGCGTGAGCCGCGGCCGCGCCAGACGTCGGCTTTTGCGTTTGGCGCAGCACCGGGAAACAGGTTCTTGGGTAGGCACAGTTTCCGTGCCCCGGCCTTGCGCCGGGGTCCACTCGCGGCGCGATGGGCGATGACATGGGCGAGTAGATCCCGGATCGCGCTACGCTTGTCCGGGAAACGGTGGTTCCGGATTGATGTGTTTTTTCGTCCCCTGGGCACGCGGCAGCGTGAGCCGCGGCCGCGCCAGACCTCGGCTTTTGCGTTTGGCGCGGTCCCGGGAAACAGGTTCTTGGGCAGGCGCAGTTTCCGTGCCCCGGCCTTGCGCCGGGGTCTACTCGCGGCGCGATGGGTGGTGACCTAGGCGAGTGGATCCCGGATCGCGCTACGCTTGTCCGGGAAACGGTGGTTCCGGATTGATGTGTTTCTTCGTCCCCTG